>NZ_LS974202.1:0-741415 GCF_900157305.1 Mesotoga infera | reverse complement strand
TGAAAAAACATCGATCGGAAATGTGGAAAAACATCAACGATTTTTGTGAAATCAATGACCAGGCGAACTAATCAATTGTGTACCAATAAGACCGGTTTTCTGTTTCTCTCTAAGCCTGTAACTCTTTCCTCGTATGTTGACAATGGTACAGTGATGCAATAGTCTGTCAAGAACGGCTGTTGCGAGTATCTCGTCTTCAAAGATTCTGTTCCATTCTGCAAAGCCTCTGTTTGAAGTAAGAATTATGCTTCCCTTTTCGTATTTCTCACTCACCAGTTCAAAGAAGAGCTTTGCACCTTCATTTTCAAGTGGGAGATACCCCAACTCGTCTACAATGAGTAGCTCAATCGATTTGAAGTAACCTATCGTCTTTTCAAACCGTCTTTCAGAAAAGGCCTTCTTCAGTTTGTCCACAAGCGATATTGCATTCACAAAGTAAACTTTCTTCCCTTCTCTGAGCGCTTCCATTCCCAGGGCTACTGCCAGATGTGTTTTTCCAACCCCGGGAGGTCCAAGCAGAACGACATTCTCTTTTTCGTACAGGAATCTCAAGCTCTTCAGTTCCATTATCTGTTTCCTGTCTATTGAAGGCTGAAAGGAGAAGTCGAATTCTTCGAGTGTTTTGTGAAATGGAAGTCCACTGTATTTGAGAGCTGTGAGATATCTTCTTTCACTCTTCTCCTTTACTTCAGCCAGCAGTAATTCTTCCAAGAGCTCGGTTACATCTTTCTCTCCTTTGCCCCAATTGTGTAGAGAGAAATCCAGCGAGTTCATCATTCCGGTAAGCTTGAGCGATTCC
This sequence comes from Mesotoga infera, assembly GCF_900157305.1. Classification (NCBI taxonomy): domain Bacteria; kingdom Thermotogati; phylum Thermotogota; class Thermotogae; order Kosmotogales; family Kosmotogaceae; genus Mesotoga; species Mesotoga infera. Next base: position 740,616 of record NZ_LS974202.1, on the reverse strand, counting down.
ATTAACTCTCTCACTTTTTCGTATGCCATTTCATGCCCCCACCAGTTTCTGGTATTCCTTCAAGGACCTTACTTCAACCTGGTCTTTGAGTGGCTGGCTGTTGATCAGATCATCTTCACAATAAATCTTCAGCATCTGACCTTCCGTTTGCAGGTTGACTTTCTTGCCGGTGTATTTCTCAGGTACCCTGTAAGCTCTTTCTTTGTAAATGACCTGTCCGGACTCTCTTACCAGCCTTGTGTTTAATCTCCTCAAGGGATAGAATCTAGTTAGTTTATTCAGATGTTCCTTTTCCCTCTCGAACCTCTCGAGAGGGGTTTCTTTTAGATAAGAATGTAATCTCTGGTTGGCAATGACCAACCAATCGAGAAGAGTGTTCTCTAATTCAGAGAGGCTTGAGTAGCTTTGAGCATACAGTATGTTGTTTCTCACATACGGAACCATCCTCTCAACCTTCCCTTTGGCCTTCGGGTTGTATGGACGATGAGTTATTATCCTGAAGCCATAGAAGTCTGCGAAATCTGTGAACTTGGCATTGTATTCTTTCTTCCTCTCAAGAGACTTGACCACGGCTTTCATGTTGTCGTACAGCCCTTCATGTGGATAACCTCCGAAGTATTCGAATGCCTTGTTGTGAGCTTGAAGAAGTGTCTCAAGCTTCTCGTCATTGACTATCTGGACATACAACATTCGCGAGTATCCTAGGACCATGGTGAAGAACTTTATCACCACCGACTTTCCACCTATCCTGGTCTCACCCTCTCCCCAATCGGCCTGGAATTGCCTGCCCGGAGCTGTCTCAAATCTTGTGCTCTCAATTTCATCCTCCGGACGTATGGAGTGCACATACATCCGAACTATCGTCATTCCTCCGGTGTAACCTTGAGCCTTTATCTCTTTGAACAACACTGTGGCTTTTATTGACGGATACTCTTCTAGCCTTTTGATTATGTGCTCTTTGTAAGGATCCAGTTTTGAAATACCCTTCATCTTCTTCCAATCCTCCTTCAAATACTTGCTGACTGTGTTTTCATGGCAGCCCATTTCTCTGGCTATCTCTCTGTTTGTAATTCCCCTCTTGCTAAGTATTCTTATTTCAATGACCTGCTTCTCTCCCAACATCTGAATACCCCCTTTTTGCCTGAGAATATTCAAATGTTAGTCCACAATTTCTCCCGATGCTTTTTCACATTTTCTACCGGCGTTTTTCTTATTTTACTGTTGATGTCGACACAGAGAGAGTGAGTGATGGAAAGATACTCAAACTCATACGCGCAATGCTGAAGAGCGGAGTAATGGAAGATGGAGTCTGGAAGGCAACAGAAACTGGCAGTCCACAGGGTAGTGTAATAAGTCCCCTGCTGGCGAACATCTACCTGGACGAGTTCGACCAGAAGATGAAAGCCAGAGGAATAAGGATAGTCAGATATGCAGACGACATATTAATCTTCTCGAAAACCCAGGAAGAAGCCCGAGAGTTTCTGGCAATCGCGATCAACATACTGGAGATTGACATGAAGCTCAAGGTCAACAGAAACAAGACGAGAATCACAACACTGGAGGAGGGCTTTCACTTTCTTGGCTTCGAAATAAAAGGCGAGAGAGTTGGGATAGAGAAATCCAGATTGAAAAGGTTCAAGGGAAAGGTCAAGGGACTTACAAGAAGGAACCAGAGCACACCGGTAAAGGAAATAGTGAAAGAGCTAAATCCACTGTTGAGAGGATTTGCCAGCTATTTCAGGATAGTAGACTTACAATCTACCTTGAGAGGGCTTTTGAGCTGGATAAGGAGAAGGCTTAGAGCCATCATACTACACCAGTGGAAGAGCACAAAGAAACTGAACAGAGTCCTTAGAAGGGCTGGATGGGAAGAGAAAGTCAATTTGAGAATGAACAAATGGCGCTCTTCTCACACAAAAGCAGTCAATTACGCCATTCCCAACAGGTTCTTTGAAGAGATGAACTTATTCGATATGACATCGTACTATCATCCCCTGTCGAAGTATCCGATACTCGATCCATGAGCCGTGTACGAGGCCCGTACGCACGGTTCTGTGAGAGGACGAGGGGCTCCGCCCCTCTCCTACTCGATCGCTCTTTCCTCTGTCTTGAACCAGGAACGAGGAGCCTGGACTCGCAGCGTCGGAACGAGGAACTGCACGAAGGACGGGTCCATGATCTGGGACGAACAACGAAGGACGGCTCTTCTGAGCGAGATCCCGTATAGGATCATTACGGGATGACGGTCCTTCTTCCTTCCCATCATTCTAAGCTTGACTCAGAATCTCGTGCGCCCGGCATGGTACACAACTATAGGGTGAAAGACCCGAATGTGGGGAGTCAAAGAAGCATTAGCCAGAGGCAAGGGTGTCACTGGTAACGGTGAATCTGAAGGAAGCCCGAGGCAAAGTCCGGAACTGAACGAAAGTGAACCAGAGATGGCCGTTACAGAGGGTAACCCTGCGAGATAAGGGAAAGCCCTGACTCCAGCTGTAAAGGTTCGGATGGCAGGATTCGGATGAAAGTGGTGTTGTCAACATCAATCGGAAATGTGAAAAAACATCGATCGGAAATGTGGAAAAACATCAACGATTTTTGTGAAATCAATGACCAGGCGAACTAATCAATTGTGTACCAATAAGACCGGTTTTCTGTTTCTCTCTAAGCCTGTAACTCTTTCCTCGTATGTTGACAATGGTACAGTGATGCAATAGTCTGTCAAGAACGGCTGTTGCGAGTATCTCGTCTTCAAAGATTCTGTTCCATTCTGCAAAGCCTCTGTTTGAAGTAAGAATTATGCTTCCCTTTTCGTATTTCTCACTCACCAGTTCAAAGAAGAGCTTTGCACCTTCATTTTCAAGTGGGAGATACCCCAACTCGTCTACAATGAGTAGCTCAATCGATTTGAAGTAACCTATCGTCTTTTCAAACCGTCTTTCAGAAAAGGCCTTCTTCAGTTTGTCCACAAGCGATATTGCATTCACAAAGTAAACTTTCTTCCCTTCTCTGAGCGCTTCCATTCCCAGGGCTACTGCCAGATGTGTTTTTCCAACCCCGGGAGGTCCAAGCAGAACGACATTCTCTTTTTCGTACAGGAATCTCAAGCTCTTCAGTTCCATTATCTGTTTCCTGTCTATTGAAGGCTGAAAGGAGAAGTCGAATTCTTCGAGTGTTTTGTGAAATGGAAGTCCACTGTATTTGAGAGCTGTGAGATATCTTCTTTCACTCTTCTCCTTTACTTCAGCCAGCAGTAATTCTTCCAAGAGCTCGGTTACATCTTTCTCTCCTTTGCCCCAATTGTGTAGAGAGAAATCCAGCGAGTTCATCATTCCGGTAAGCTTGAGCGATTCCATTAACTCTCTCACTTTTTCGTATGCCATTTCATGCCCCCACCAGTTTCTGGTATTCCTTCAAGGACCTTACTTCAACCTGGTCTTTGAGTGGCTGGCTGTTGATCAGATCATCTTCACAATAAATCTTCAGCATCTGACCTTCCGTTTGCAGGTTGACTTTCTTGCCGGTGTATTTCTCAGGTACCCTGTAAGCTCTTTCTTTGTAAATGACCTGTCCGGACTCTCTTACCAGCCTTGTGTTTAATCTCCTCAAGGGATAGAATCTAGTTAGTTTATTCAGATGTTCCTTTTCCCTCTCGAACCTCTCGAGAGGGGTTTCTTTTAGATAAGAATGTAATCTCTGGTTGGCAATGACCAACCAATCGAGAAGAGTGTTCTCTAATTCAGAGAGGCTTGAGTAGCTTTGAGCATACAGTATGTTGTTTCTCACATACGGAACCATCCTCTCAACCTTCCCTTTGGCCTTCGGGTTGTATGGACGATGAGTTATTATCCTGAAGCCATAGAAGTCTGCGAAATCTGTGAACTTGGCATTGTATTCTTTCTTCCTCTCAAGAGACTTGACCACGGCTTTCATGTTGTCGTACAGCCCTTCATGTGGATAACCTCCGAAGTATTCGAATGCCTTGTTATGAGCTTGAAGAAGTGTCTCAAGCTTCTCGTCATTGACTATCTGGACATACAACATTCGCGAGTATCCTAGGACCATGGTGAAGAACTTTATCACCACCGACTTTCCACCTATCCTGGTCTCACCCTCTCCCCAATCGGCCTGGAATTGCCTGCCCGGAGCTGTCTCAAATCTTGTGCTCTCAATTTCATCCTCCGGACGTATGGAGTGCACATACATCCGAACTATCGTCATTCCTCCGGTGTAACCTTGAGCCTTTATCTCTTTGAACAACACTGTGGCTTTTATTGACGGATACTCTTCTAGCCTTTTGATTATGTGCTCTTTGTAAGGATCCAGTTTTGAAATACCCTTCATCTTCTTCCAATCCTCCTTCAAATACTTGCTGACTGTGTTTTCATGGCAGCCCATTTCTCTGGCTATCTCTCTGTTTGTAATTCCCCTCTTGCTAAGTATTCTTATTTCAATGACCTGCTTCTCTCCCAACATCTGAATACCCCCTTTTTGCCTGAGAATATTCAAATGTTAGTCCACAATTTCTCCCGATGCTTTTTCACATTTTCTACCGGCGTTTTTCTTATTTTACTGTTGATGTCGACACAGAGAGAGTGAGTGATGGAAAGATACTCAAACTCATACGCGCAATGCTGAAGAGCGGAGTAATGGAAGATGGAGTCTGGAAGGCAACAGAAACTGGCAGTCCACAGGGTAGTGTAATAAGTCCCCTGCTGGCGAACATCTACCTGGACGAGTTCGACCAGAAGATGAAAGCCAGAGGAATAAGGATAGTCAGATATGCAGACGACATATTAATCTTCTCGAAAACCCAGGAAGAAGCCCGAGAGTTTCTGGCAATCGCGATCAACATACTGGAGATTGACATGAAGCTCAAGGTCAACAGAAACAAGACGAGAATCACAACACTGGAGGAGGGCTTTCACTTTCTTGGCTTCGAAATAAAAGGCGAGAGAGTTGGGATAGAGAAATCCAGATTGAAAAGGTTCAAGGGAAAGGTCAAGGGACTTACAAGAAGGAACCAGAGCACACCGGTAAAGGAAATAGTGAAAGAGCTAAATCCACTGTTGAGAGGATTTGCCAGCTATTTCAGGATAGTAGACTTACAATCTACCTTGAGAGGGCTTTTGAGCTGGATAAGGAGAAGGCTTAGAGCCATCATACTACACCAGTGGAAGAGCACAAAGAAACTGAACAGAGTCCTTAGAAGGGCTGGATGGGAAGAGAAAGTCAATTTGAGAATGAACAAATGGCGCTCTTCTCACACAAAAGCAGTCAATTACGCCATTCCCAACAGGTTCTTTGAAGAGATAAACTTATTCGATATGACATCGTACTATCATCCCCTGTCGAAGTATCCGATACTCGATCCATGAGCCGTGTACGAGGCCCGTACGCACGGTTCTGTGAGAGGACGAGGGGCTCCGCCCCTCTCCTACTCGATTGTCCTGAGAGAGAGCGAAAGAGCAGTTATTCGTTCCGACGTTACGCGTCCAGGTTCGGAGGTACAGAATCCGAAATGATGCCTCTCCTAATAGAGAAACCCGAAGAGGAACAGCGGGATAACGTTCTCGAACCCGATTTCGATGCCGTCACGCAGTACGAATCCATTTGAGAAATCCTTGAGCTGGCGTCTTCCTTTGTCTGGACCACCGACTTCGAAAGTAATCTCCTTGTTTTTTTCTCTCAGGGTAAAGTCGCTGCTGGCCGGTACGCAAATTCCCAGATGACCGACTTGCGAAACGAAGAAGGCTTCGCGTATCGTTCCCATGTTTGCTTCAAGATTCCATTGCGAAAGGCCGAGAGCATAATAGAGATTGGTTTCGCCGAGAAAGACTTTTGAACCGCTGCGCATTCCTTTTATTCCTCTTCCGCATGGAAGGAGTCTTTTCAGAATTCCCGCCCTCTCGAGAGAATCTAGATAGGAGTATAAGGTAACTTTGGTTATTCCTAACTCCTTACATAGCGACTCGGGAGAGATTGAAGGAACAACACTGGTTGCCACAAAGGCGATGATCTTCTTAATGATTGTTGCCGCCTCACCTCTCAGCGAATCTTGTTCGACAACATCCTGATAAATCGCTTTGTCTAGAGTGTTTAGTATTCTCTCGTAGTAAGAGCCGTACGAAAGACGGAAAGGGTATGAGCCGGTTCTCAAGTACTCCCTGAACAGCTCCAGCGGCTGTAGCTTCTGAAGCTTTCTGCCGATATTTATATGATTCTCGAGAAGCTCACTGATACTTAATGCGGGAAAATTCTCGCCTTTCTCCAGATTGACGAATTCTCTGAATGAGAGATGCCTCAGTTCACTCAATACCGCTCGCCTTGAGAGGTCTGCGGTCCCTTTCATTACGGAGTACCTCGAGCTGCCCGAGAATTGAATCCGCTTTCCCGGATGCGAGTCATGCAAGGCTTTGATGTCATTTGCCCATCCCGGCTGTCTATGAGCTTCATCTACCACTAGCGTCTTTCCGCCAAGCTTGAAGAATGTGTCTCCTATGGCGTATATTCCCTCTCTGAGAACTAAGGGATTGTCTCCGGAGATGTATAGAAAACCCTTCTGTCCTTTCTCAAGGATCTTCTGCAGAAGCAAAGTCGTCTTTCCGCAGCCTCTGGCTCCAACGATTCCCAGAAGCGGATCGTTCCAATCAATGAGCTCATACGCATAACGCTTGAACTCTGTAGGAACAGAACTGAGAAGCCTCTCCTGAATCTCAAAAAAGGGTTGAAGGTCTACCATATCGCACCTCCATTTAGTTTATTACATTATACCATTCTAGCGATTTGAGTTTAATATATTTTACTGTGGGAACATATGAAGGGAGACATAGGGAGGGCAGACTCCGTTTTATCAAGAGCAGTTCCTCGTTCCGATGCTGTGCAGAAAGAACCGTCCTCCGAGAAGAGCGGTTCCGGCGCGTTGCGCCCAGGTTATTGGTAAAAGATTCGAGAGGAGGAGAGAGGACGAGACACGAGCAGCGGGTCTCGGGTTTCGGGTCTAGGGTCTAGAACGCGAAAAACGCGGTTTTTCGCGGTCTTTGCTCCTTCCCGTCATGCCGGACTCACTTGATGTCATTCTGAGCTTGACTCAGAATCTGCTCTTTCAACCGTAAGGAGCGAGATCCCGTATAGGAGCATTACGGGATGACGGGATTGGTGCACTACGGGATGACAGTCTTACTCCCTTCCCGTCATTCTGAGCTTGACTCAGAATCACGGTTTTCTATGGAGTGGATCCCGGGTCGGAGCCCGGGATGACAGTCCCTTCGGGTCATCCTGACGTGCTCCTAGTCAGGATCTCCGTCTTCGCGAAAAACGGGACAGACGTCAGGAGCCCGTCAGTCCCCATTTTCGCGTCCTTCCCTCCTTCCTGTCATGCCGGACTTGATCCGGCATCTCCGCTCCTTCGAAAGAGCAAGAGCGAGATCCCGTATAGGAGCATTACGGGATGACCCTGAATAGGAGCATTTCAGGGCAGGCTCTTCAGGACAGGCTATTACGGGATGGCAGGATGGGGGCACTAAAGAGCGAGATCCCGTATAGGAGCATTACGGGATGACACGAGTGGGGCATTACGGGATGACAGTCCCTTCGGGTCATCCTGACGTGCTCCTAGTCAGGATCTCCGTCTTCGCGAAAAACGGGACAGACGTCAGGAGCCCGTCAGTCCCCATTTTCGCGTCCTTCCCTCCTTCCTGTCATGCCGGACTTGATCCGGCATCTCCGCTCTTTCGAAAGAGCGAGGAGAACTCTCGACGCTCTTTTTTATCCATAACCCTCCGGCGTGGGATCGTGCGTCACACAATTCACAATCATTTGATTTGTTCGAAATCACTTTTTTTGTATAATCCTTCCAATAACTCGGAGGGATTTATTTTGTCGATTTTGCGTGGGTTCATATTTATTGGCATGGTGATGTGCAGGGAAGCCCCGTTGCTCTGACAGGGTCTCTGTCGCTGTTAGAAATGCGGGGTGTCGCGAGACACCCCGTTTTTTTATTTTCTTCAGGAGGTGTTGTATGAAAAAGGTTTTACTGGTTCTGGTAGTCGTTATGGCGATCATCGTTTGTGGGGCTACTAAGGTGAAGATCGGAGTTACGCCGATCCCGTTCGTGGATATTCTCGAGTTTATCAGGCCTCAGCTGGAAGAGGCCGGCATTGAGCTGGAGATAGTCGTTTTCAGCGACTATGTTCTTCCAAATCTTGCGCTTTCTTCGAAGGAACTGGACGCCAACTTTTTTCAGCACGCGCAGTATTTGAAGTCCTTCACCGCACAAAGAGGGATCAAAGGATTGGTGCCCGCCGTCAATGTTCTCATAGCTCCTATGGGCTTTTATATGAAAAAGCCACTCGAGGAGCTGAAGAAGGGGGATAAAATAGCCCTGATGAACGACCCGACCAACGAGACGAGGGCGCTGCTTCTGCTTCACAACAACGGCCTGATAACGCTGAAGGATCCTTCTAAGGCCGATTTGACGGTAAGAGATATACAGGACAACCCGAAGGGGCTGGTACTGGTGGAGATGGAGGCGGGCTTTGTGCCGAGGGTGTTCAAAGAAGACGATACCGTCGTGGGGGCGGTTCTGAACGCCAATTATGCCCTGTCGATCGGATTGAATTCACAGAAGGACGCCACTTTCGTTGAGGATAGCAATTCGCCGTACGCCAATTTCATAGTCGTTCGCGAAGAAAACCTCAACAGCCAGTGGCTCGCCACTCTAAAGCAGATTATCACGCGTGATGAGGTGAGGCAGTTCATCTGGGACAAGTTCGAAGGCTCCATTGTTCCCACTTTTTAGAATATAGGGGGTTCTAGAAGGTGAAAAGCGGCCTTCGATGGCCGCTTTTTTATGTTCAACACAAACTGAAAAGCTCCAAAGTAAGGCGCAAGGCGTATAATTGAGGCGTCTTCAAAACTTTCAAGGGGAGGGGTTTAGGTGAAGAGATCAACATTTGCGCTTTCGATTGCCGGTCTGCTGGTGGTTTTTCTGCTGAGCGGTTGTTTCATCATCACGCCGATGGTCGGCGTCAGTAATCTGATCAACGATTTCGAGAAGTACTGGGAACAGGAGAGCTATGTCGCGCTGGGAGCTCTCTACACCGAGCCGGCCTTTGTAGGCGGAACCAGTTACACGAGGGACCAGATTGCGAGTCTTTACGGCTTGATATTTCTCATTAAGGATGTGAGTTACTTTCAATTCCTCTCCGATAAGAATATATCTTTCAAAACCGGTTTGAATGAGGCCGACGTGACTTTTTTGGCGAGAATCGGTTATATGGACGGCACGTTCGTCGAAAACAACTACAGCTGGACCGTCGTAAAGATCGGCAATAAATGGTACATAACTCAAAGCAACTCTTTATAGTCGCATTGATTCGCGTGAGACCGGGCAGATAAAATTGTAGCCACTATCGACCTCGAAGCGGTTGGATCGATATGCCTTACCCATTAAGAAAAAGCCCCGGACTTCGGGGCTTTTTTCATTTCTTGACCAGTTTCATCGGCTCTCCGCAGCAGACAAGCTCGCCGCCGCCGACTTCCTTCACTTCCACGACGTTTCCGCAGATTTCGCAGCGATAAACCTCTCCAACTTTTTTGACTTTCACTTTCTCAACTCCTTTCGGCCGTAAAACCATCCGTTGTTTCCATCAGTCAAACTATAAACGGAGGTGTAAGAATGGAACGAGTTTTTTTCACAGTGCTCCTTACGATCTTTGTGGTGGCGCTCGCCGCATCGCTGACACCTTATACTGAAGCCACTTTTTTCAGCCATCTCCAGGATGGAGCCTATGTTTATGGAGGAAGCGTGGTGCTCGGCTGGGACGTCACTATCCGCGGCAGCTCGTTGGTTTTGAACAACATAGATATCTGGTTCTCGAGCAGAAACTCCGGCGGCAGTATAGGGATAAAATCCGCTCCGTATATAGAAATCGTGAGCTATAACGTTTATCTTGGAACCACCCCCACCCCTCAAGTTTACACCAGCACGGCGTCGAACAGGGTCATTATAGACAGACTGTCTCCAAATATGACCTATTACTGGCAGATAGTGGCGGTGGACAGAAACGGCAGACGTTATTCCGGACCCGTCTGGTACTTCGTGACCAGGTAACCGGGTAAAACGTCTCAAATAACGGGATTGGGTGGCTCTTTGCCTTCGAGAACGGCCGCCACGTTTCGTCCGACCATTATGGCCATTTCCCTTCTGGCCTCGTTGGTTGCCGATCCGAGGTGGGGCAAAAGGACGACGTTTGGAAGATCTATCAGCTCCTGCGGCACGAACGGCTCCTCTTCATAGACGTCTAGCCCTGCTCCGGCTATCTTTCCATCTTTCAGGGCTTTGATCAAAGCTTTTTCATCTATGACGGCTCCGCGAGAGGTGTTGATGATTATCGCCTCCGGCTTCAGGAGAGAGAGTCTCTTTTCGTTGAGCAGATGGTAGGTCTCGCCCATGAGCGGCACATGCAAAGAAATGAAGTCCGAGCTTTTGAGTAGTTCTTCGAGGCTCACGTGTTTTACACAGAGCTCTTCTTCCTCCGATTGCAGGAGAGGCTTTCTGTTGTGATAGAGTATGTTCATGCCGAAGGCCTTCGCCCTGCTCGCCACGGCCTTTCCTATCCTGCCCATTCCTATTATTCCCAGGATCTTGCCCTTGAGCGCTGGGCCCTTGAGCAGGCCGGGCTTCCAGCCTTCGAATTTGTGCTCTCTCACGAGCCTGTCGCCTTCGACTATCTTCCTACTCGTTGCCAGAAGCAGTGCCATGGTGAGATCTGCAGTTGCGTCGGTCAGGGCTCCCGGAGTGTTGGTCACCCTTATTTTTCTCCTTTTGGCCTCTTCTATGTCTATGTTGTTGTACCCAACCGCGTAGTTGGCTATCACTTTCAGCTTCGGCAGCGACGAAATAACTTCGGAATCTATCCTGTCCGAGAGCAGTGAAATGAGCGCAGAGGCGTCGCGGGCCCCTTTGATTATCTCCTCCTTACTTAGAAAACGGTCCTCGTTGTTTCCGGAGATTTCGTAGTTCTTGAGAAGAAGCATACCTTCATCGGGGATTCTGTAAGTATAGAAAATTTTGTCCATTCAGGCACCTCCTTTAATAATGATATCATCTTGTATTTAAAGAAAAAGACCGGAGGGAGACACCCCTCCGGTCTTGAAAGGCTACCGGATATCCAGCTTTATTCCAAGTTCATCCGTATCGACCGACACCGTGGCTCCTTCCTGGAGTTTGCCGTCGATTATCATGTCGGCCACGGGTCCTTCTATGGTTCTTTCTATTAGGCGCCTCACCGGCCTTGCCCCGTAAAGTTTATCGTATCCGTTCTCGGCCAGATATTCGACGGCCGCGTCGGTGACGTCTATGCCTATGTTCTGCTCGCGTAATCGCTCTTCTATCTCCGAGAGTTGCAGTTTGACTATGCCCTTCATCGCCGAAGGATCGAGCGGTTCGAAGAGAACTATGGCATCCAGCCTGTTAAGGAACTCCGGCCTGAACGCTCTGCGCAGTTTTTCACCGGCGATTTCTTTGGCCCCAGGGTTCTCCCGTATGTCTGCCAGCTCTTCCGAGGCGATGTTGCTGGTCATTATTATGATCGTGTTTGCGAAGGAGACGGTCTTCCCCTTGCCATCGGTTAACCTCCCGTCGTCCATGGTTTGCAGAAGCACGTTGTGAACGTCGGGATGGGCCTTTTCGATTTCGTCCAGCAGGACCACCGAGTAAGGCCTTCTTCTAACGGCCTCAGTCAACTGCCCGCCCTCGTCGTAACCCACATAGCCCGGGGGCGCACCGATCAGCCTGGATACTGTGTGTTTCTCCATGTATTCCGACATATCCAGCCTCACCATGGCCTCTTCGCTTCCGAAGAGGAGGAAGGCAAGCGTTTTGGCCAGCTCGGTCTTTCCCACCCCGGTCGGTCCCATGAAGAGGAAGGAGCCCCAGGGTTTGCCGGGATCTTTCAAGCCCGCCCTGGCGCGGCGTATCGTCTGGGACACCACATCGACGGCTTCGTTTTGGTCCATGAACCTCTCGTGTATAAGTGATTCCAGGTTCTTCAGCCTGTCGCGCTCGGACTGGAGCATCTTGCCGGCCGGTATTCCCGTCCATTGCTCCACGACAGAGGCCACTATGTCCGGTGTGACCGCACTGCTGGTCGATTCGTTCGCTTCCCACCTGGCCTTTTCGGCCAGATACTCTTTCTTGAGCTGTTCAGCCCTGGTTTTCAATTCGGCGGCGGCTTTGTAATCGCCCTTTTCGGCCAGAGCGGTTATCTGTGCGTCCAGTTCCTTCAATTCCCTGTCCATGGATCTCAGGTTGTCGGGCATATAACCGGCCTTTAGCCTGACGAAGGACGCCGCCTCGTCTATGAGGTCGATGGCCTTGTCGGGGAGATATCTGTCGGGAATGTATTTTACGCTCAGATCCACGGCCGTCTTCAGCGCTTCATCGGTTATCTTTATCTCGTGGTGTTTCTCGTAGGTCTCTTTCAGGCCTCTCATTATTTCATAGGCCTCTTCTGTGGTCGGCTCATCGACCAGCACCGGCTGGAACCTTCTCTCGAGCGCCCTGTCTTTCTCTATGTATTTCCTGTATTCGTCAAGGGTTGTGGCACCCACGCACTGGAGCTCTCCCCTCGCCAGGGCCGGCTTCATTAGGTTCGCCGCGTCCATAGAGCCTTCGGCCGAGCCGGCACCAACTACGCTGTGGATCTCGTCGATGAAAAGAATCACGTCACCGGAGAGCTTCTTCACCGAGTCGATTATATCCTTCATCCTCTCTTCGAACTCTCCACGAAACTTCGTCCCGGCTACCAGTCTGCCCATATCGAGGGCGAGGACTCTCTTGTCCCTCAGATAATGCGGAACGTCCCCGCTGACTATTCTCTGGGAGAGACCCTCCACAATGGCCGTCTTCCCCACGCCCGGCTCGCCGACCAGCGCAGGGTTGTTCTTCGTTTTTCTTCCTATGATTTGAATAACCCTGCGAATCTCGTCCTCTCTTCCGATCACGGGCATCAATTTGCCTTCTCTGGCCAGTTGCGTCAGGTCTATCGTGTATTTCTTCAGGGAGTTCACGTTTTCGCTCTCTTCCGATTCGGCCACGTTTCTCCTTTTCAAAATGAGAGAGTAGATATTGTCTATATTGATGCCGTACTTCTGAAGGAGTCTGCTGGCGACCGCCGAAGTCTCCCTTACCATAGCCAGGAGTATGTGTTCCGTTCCGACCTTGGAATCCTGCATCCTTCTCGACTCGCTCCTGGCGTTTTCCAGTATGTGCCGGGCCTCGGGAGTTATGAAGATCTGGTTGGTAGATTGGCCAGAACTGCCGTAGCGGCCAATCACCTCTTCTACGTCCCTCCTCAGAGACTCTGTCTTTCCGTTTTTCTCCTTAAGAATATCCACGGCGATATTGTCGTCATCCTCGAGCATCGACAAAAGGATGTGTTCTGAGGCCAGCTGGTTTTGTCTGTAACGCGTGAGTATATCCTGAACATCCATCAGTATCTTTTTGGCCTTTTCCGTATATTCATCGTAGTTTATCATCTTGACCTCCAAAAAAGGGGCGCCTTCAAGCGCCCCTTTTCATCTTCTAGCACCTTCAGTCGATCTTGACCTGAATGGCTTCTTTCTTGACTTCCTCTTTCTTTGGAAGCTCGATCTTCAGAACACCGTCCTCGTACTTGGCCTTTATCTCTTCGGACTTAACATAGTCGGGCAGTCTGAAGATCCTCTGGAAGGCACCGCAGAAGCGCTCGTAGCGGTGGTAATCCCTTCCCTTGTCATCTCTTTCAAGCTTTTTCTCGCCCTTGATCGAGAGTACGTCTTCCTCTACTTTTATCTCCAGTTCGTCTTTCTTTATTCCGGGTACATCCATTTCGATGAAAACCGAGTTGTCTTTTTCGTAGATATCGACTTCCGGACTGATCATAGAGGTCTCTCTGGGCTGGTTGTTAAACCCTCTGAAGGCTTCGTTGAAAAGTCTGTCCATTTCCTTCTGGATCTCTTCGAACGGTCTGAAAACATCACTTCTTCTGATAGCCAACATTTTGAACACCTCCGTTTTTATATTATTTTCACTGATTGTCTTCCGGCGGTATGTACTCGGCGCCGCCGTCATTAACTTCGCCGCCATTTTCGGGACCCTGGTCGGTCTTTACCTGAGTCTTCTGGTAAACGCTCTGCCCGACCCTCATGCTCTCCTTCTGGAGCTGATCGAAGAGCAACTTCACTCTCTGCATATTGTCCTGGTTTATCGCGTCTCTCAGATCTTTCACAAGGCCTTCCAGCTTTCCCCTGTCCTCGGAAGAGATCTTGTCGCCGCTATCCTTCAGGAGCTTTTCTATGCTGTAGGCGAGTTGATCGGCCTGGTTTTTCAGTTCGACTTCCTGCTTCTTCTTTTTGTCCTGTTCTTCGTACTTTTTGGCGTCTTCGACGATTCTCTTGATTTCTTCTTCGGACATCTTCTGTCTTCCACTGACGACCATCGACTGCTCTCTGTTGGTTCCAAGATCCTTCGCCGACACATGAACTATTCCGTCGCTGTCTATATCGAACGTTACCTCTATCTGAGGAATTCCCCTCGGGGCCGGCGCTATACCGGTGAGCTTGAAACTTCCCAGTGCCATGTTGTCTTTGGCCATCGATCTTTCGCCCTGGTAAACGGCAACTTCCACTTCTGTCTGACCGTCGGCCGCCGTCGTGAAGACCTTGGACCTCTTGACAGGCACCGTCGAGTTTCTCTCGATTATCGGTTCCAGCAGGCCACCCATTACTTCAACTCCTAGAGTGAGGGGCGTTACGTCCACCAGAACGAGATCGCTTTCCACGCTTCCGGCGAGGATACCGCTCTGGAGAGCCGCACCGATCGCAACGGCCTCGTCCGGGTTGATGTTCTTGTTGGGTTCCTTGCCGAATATCGACTTGATGAAACTCTGGACCATGGGAATTCTAGTGGAACCACCGACCAGAAGTATCTCGTCCACTTCTTTTGGAGAGACCTTGGCGTCGCTCATTGCCCTCTCTATCTGTTCTCTGGTTCCCTCGACCAGATCTTTGATCAAAGACTCGAAGGTCGATCTGGTGATCTTCATCTCCAGATGGAGCGGTCCGTCGGCCGTCGCGGTTATGAAGGGGAGAGAGACCTCCGTTTCGTACTTCGCCGAGAGTTCAATCTTGGCCCTTTCTGCGGCGTCCTTAAGCCTCTGGAAAGCCTGCTTGTCCTTTCTGAGATCGACGTTGTTCTTCTTCCTGAAGTCCTCGGCTATGTAGTCGATGAGCAACTGGTCGAAATCGTCTCCACCGAGGTGGTTATTGCCCGAGGTCGAAAGAACTTCAACCACTCCGTCTCCTATGTCCAGCAGCGACACATCGAAAGTTCCGCCTCCCAGGTCGTAAACGATGATCTTCCTGTCTCCCTGCTTCTTATCGATACCGTATGCAACTGCCGCCGCCGTCGGTTCGTTAATTATTCTCAGAACTTCCATGCCGGCTATGATACCCGCTTCCTTGGTGGCCTGTCTCTGCGCATCGTTGAAGTACGCGGGGCAGGTGATAACCGCCTTCGTAACTTTTCCGCCTAGATAAGCCTCGGCATCGGCCTTCATCTTTTTGAGTATGTATGCGCTTATCTCTTGCGGAGTGTATTCTTTCTCATCTATCTTTATCGTGTAGTCCGAACCCATTTTCCTTTTGATAGATCTGACGGTTCTATCGGCGTTCAATATAGCCTGTCTCTTCGCCGGCTCACCTACGACTATCTCCCCGGTCTTGCTGAAGGAGACTATCGAAGGTGTGGTCCTGTTTCCTTCGGCGTTGGGTATCACCTCAACGCTGCCATCCTGCTTGACCCACGCTATAACCGAATTGGTCGTGCCCAGATCGATTCCTACCGTATATTCTTTATTTGCCATCCTGTTCCCCTCCTTGCTCAGCTCAACGCTTCTACATTTATATTATAGGTAAGAGTCCGGGCACTGTCAACAAGAATTTTTATTAATTATATACCACCAAAAGTCTCATCTAAAAAGCACTATAAATTAATAAATATAATCATAATCAAAATGTATAGCGTTCTTAGCTAAAGACTGATAAGAAGAAGATTCGCTTTTTAGTGATTCTTTTTTTGCCATAAAGGTGAAAGGTTTTTGCCCGCAAGAGTCGGGCTGTGCTCTCGACATCGATTCCAGACTTTTTATCCCGGCCGAAATATGTAAGAATAGAGTATAGTCTCTCAATCAGGAAGGAGTGAGTCGTTTGAGCGATACAGTGTCCATAATCATCGATTGGGCCATCAGGATAGGGGTAAGCATACTCATTTTCATAATAGCCCGGTGGTTGTCGAAGATCTTCTACAACGGCTTCATGAAACTGTCCAAGAAAACGGGGATAGTGAACGTGCAATACCAGAGAACCCTGAAGACATTGTTCAATATCGCTTTCTATGCGCTGGCCATTTTCATAATCGTGTCGGTTCTCTTCAAAAACCTAACCCCCGTTTTGACCGGACTCGGCGTTTCAAGCATCATAATAGGCCTGGCGGTCAAGGAACCCCTGGAAAACTTCATCTGCGGTATTCTCATTATGCTCAACAAACTCATATTGGAGGGAGAGGCCGTGGAAATCTCAGGCCAATCAGGTTCGATCGTCGAAATCAAGTTGAATCACGTGCTTCTGAAAACGTGGGATGGGAAGATGATAACCATGCCCAGCCGATCGGTCTGGACGGCGACCATAATCCACTTCTGGCCGGAGAATATAAGGCGAAACGATTTGAACGTAGGCGTTTCGTACTCCAGCGATTTGAACAAGGTCATGAGGGTACTTGAGGAATCGGTCAACTCGTATGAGAAGCTCTACAAAGACGAAAGTCACAAACCGGTTATCCAGTTCACAGGATACGGCAGCTCTTCGATAGATTTCGTTGTCCGTTTCTGGGTTGAAAGGAGTAACTTTGTCAATTCCAGCACGGATCTGGCGAAGATAATAAAGACAAAATTCGACGAAAACGGTATAGAGATTCCCTTCAGTCAGATCGACCTGCATATCAAGAAGGACTAGTTCTAGGAGCATGTCAGGATGACCCGAAGGGAGGAAAGAGCGGGATTCTGAGTCAAGCTCAGAATGACGGGAAGGAAGAAGGACCATCATCCCGTGTCATCCCGTAGTGCTTTTATACGGGATCTCGCTCTTCTCGTACGTCTCTAAACAGAGGTAAGAGGAGGAGAGGTAAGAGGTAAGAAGATCAAAATCCCGCTCTTCTCGCCTCATACCTCTACCCTCTCACCTCTGGTTTCGCTCTCTCTAAGGACAGGGATGCCGGATCAGGTCCGGCATGACGGGGAGGGACTGTCATCCCGGGCTCCGACCCGGGATCCACTCCTTAGAAAACCGTGATTCTGAGTCAAGCTCAGAATGACGGGAAGGAAGAAGGACCGTCATCCCGTGTCATCCCGTAGTGCTCCTATACGGGATCTCGCTCTTGCTCTTTCGAAGGAGCGGAGATGCCGTATCGGGGTCCGGCATGACGGGAAGGGATCAAATACCGCGAAAATGGGGACTGACGGGCTCTTAACGTCTGTCCCGTTTTTCGCAAAGACCGGGATCCTGACTTGGAGCACGCCAGGATGACGTGAGAGGACTGTCATCCCGGGCTCCGACCCGGGATCCACTCCTTAGAAAACCGTGATTCTGAGTCAAGCTCAGAATGACGTCAAGTGAGTCCGGCATGACGGGAAGGGAGGAAAGACCGCGAAAATGGGGACTGACGGGCTCCTAACGTCTGTCCCGTTTTTCGCAAAGACCGGGATCCTGACTTGGAGCACGTCAGGATGACGTGAGGGGAGGAAGAACGTGATTCTGAGTCAAGCTCAGAATGACGTCAAGTGAGTCCGGCATGACGGCAAGGGACTGTCATTCGGCAACGCCCCCATCCTGTCATCCCGTAGTGCTCCTATACGGGATCTCGCTCTTCTCGTTCGTCTCTAAACAGAGGTAAGAGGAATGAGGTAAGAGGTAAGAAGATCAAAATCCCGCTCTTCTCGCCTCATACCTCTACCCTCTCACCTCTGGTTTCGCTCTCTCTAAGGACAGGGATGCCGGATCAGGTCCGGCATGACGAAAAGGAGCAAAGACCGTGAAAAACCGCGTTTTTCGCGTTCTAGACCCTAGACCCGAAACCCGAGACCCGCTGCTCGTGTCTCGTCCTCTCTCCTCATCTCGAGTCTTTAACCAAGAACCTGGGCGCAACGCGCCGGAGGAACCCGGAGAAACCGCTCTTGAGAAAATGTGGAGTCCCTGTTTTTCCATGGCAACCGCAAAGCGGTTCGTGTCGTGTTTCTTAGGCATTATGGTAGAATAATTTGGATAGAACACTAGGCAAAAATTTATAATTACATAGTGTTCTATCCAAGTAATCGCTGGAGGCCCTTTTAATGAGCAAAAAAACCGATATTGAGAAAAAAATAAAGTCCTGCTTCAAATATAATAGTTATTTCCAGCGAACATCGCAGTTTCTAAAAATGGGAATACATCCAAGAGAAATAAAGACGGCTCTGGAAAATGGATGGATTATCAGGATAAAACATGGTCTATATATGCTGGCAGATGCATACAATGGTCTTGAAACTGATCTTGTGGCAATTACTAAAGCAAGTAAGTATACCGTTATATGTCTAGCTTCAGCACTCCAGTTTTATAACCTGACCACATACATCTCTCCTAAAATTACCATTGGTGTCCCTAATAACGTAAGTCATCTCAAGTTTGAATATCCCCCCGTTAAACTCTATTACTTTGACAAAAGCACATACAAAATCGGTATTACAAGAATAAAAACGGATTCCGGGATTATAAGAATATATGACCTCGAAAGAACCATCTGCGATGCTTTCAGATTCAGGAAGGAACTTGGAGAAGACATTGCCGTTGAATCATTAATAAATTATGTAAAACGCAAGGATTCAAATATCTCAAAGCTAATGGAATACGCATCAATGCTTAGAATCAAAACGGTGATAACACCTTATCTTATACCCATTATAAAATCCGCTATGGAGTGATTGTATGCGAAATATTGGGGCTTCGGTAAGAACGAAACTGTTGAACATTTCAAGAAAGACAGGAAGATCCAATGAGTACTTGCTCATACAATACTTTTATGAGCGTTTTCTCTACAGATTAGGAAAATCAAAATACAGAAATAGACTGATACTCAAAGGCGGAATGCTGTTGATATCCTACGATTCTCTAAATAGATCAAGGCCTACAAAAGACCTAGATTTTCTTGCAAAGGGGCTTCCAATAAAAGCGGACAAGGTAAAACCAATTATTGAGGAGATACTTAATTCCGCAGACTCGAATGATGGGGTGCTATTTGATGCAAACAGCATTCGGGTTGAGCAAATAACAGAAGATCAAGATTATACAGGAATTCGGGTCTTTTTTGTGGCTCAGCTTGCCGATACTAAAGTAAGGACCCGACTTCATTTGGATATTCCCGTGGGAGACAGCATTGTTCCAAGTCCGATTGAAATGGAATATCCCGTACTTCTTGATTTTGAAGCTCCTAAGGTTATGGCTTATTCCAAAGAAACAGTTATAGCTGAAAAGCTTGAGACAATTGTCAAAAGAAGCACGGCAAATAGCAGGTTGAAAGATTTCTATGACATATACTACCTTGCTAAAACAACCAATTTTTCTCTCGATGTCCTCTCCAACTCAATAAAGTCAACCTTCATGAATCGAGGAACTCCTCTTCCAGAAGAAACTTTCTTTCCCGAAATGATCAAAGACGATTCTGGTATGGAAATACGGTGGAAAGCCTTCATTTCAAGACACGGACAACTTACGGATATCTCATACCAGGAATTGGTTAAAAAGCTGGATTCTTTTACCAGACCAATCATAATGAAAAATCAAGAAGAAAGTATTTGGGATTTCAACACATGGCGCTGGGCATCTACCTTATAAACCAACAAAAATAACAAAGGAAAGAACACCTTTGATAACTATCCCTGTTCTTCAAGGTTCCCTCATGCGTTAGCGTGCAACTCGGTTTTCAGCTTAGCTACCTTATCAACAACCACGAAGTGGTTCGAAACAATTCCATAGGAATTCATGACACGGCTTAGTCAGTCGTGTCAATTTTGAAGGCATTCGCCCCGCTACAAAGCAGCTTTTGCCTACCAAGCTCTTTGTTCAATGGACTATGGAGATACACTATGCGCCTGGATAATAGGAGCCGGATGAATCGAGAGGTTCATTTCCGGTTCTGGGAGAGCCTGGGGGTGTAATCCCCCCGGGCCACTCAACAGATCAAGATCGCGCTCTTCATACCTCTCGCCTCTGACCTCAGGCCTCGAGTTTTTGCCAAGAACTTGGACGCGCAGCGTCGGAACGAACAACAAAACTCCTAGCTCTGGAACGAAGAACCGTGGTGGGTTGTGCGTTGTGGGTTGTCGGTAAGAGCCGAGAAAGAGCATCGTCGAGAGTTCGCTCCGCTCACGAGCGGATGAGAAATCTCTCCCCAGTCTCTTCCTCTCTCCTCATCTCGAGTCTTTAACCAAGAACCTGGGCGCAACGCGCCGGAACCGCTCTTGGAACCGCTCTTCTCGCTCTTCTCACTCTTTCGAAGGACCAGGATGCCGGATCGGGTCCGGCATGACGGGAAGGGGCTGTCATTCCGTGTCATCCCGTAGTGCTCCTATACGGGATCTCGCTCTTGCTCTTTCGAAGGAGCGGAGATGCCGGATCGGGGTCCGGCATGACGGGAAGGGATCAAATACCGCGAAAATGGGGACTGACGGGCTCCTGACGTCTGTCCCCGTTTTTCGCGAAGACCGGGATCCTTACTAGGAGCACGTCAGGATGACGTGAGGGGAGGAAGAACGTGATTCTGAGTCAAGCTCAGAATGACGTCAAGTGAGTCCGGCATGACGGGAAGGGACTGTCATCCCGGGCTCCGACCCCGAAAATGGGGACTGACGGGCTCCTGACGTCTGTCCCCGTTTTTCCGAAGACCGGGATCCTTACTAGGAGCACGTCAGGATGACGTGAGGGGAGGAAGAACGTGATTCTGAGTCAAGCTCAGAATGACGGGAAGAAAGGAAAGAACGCGAAAATGGGGACTGATGGGCTCCTGACGTCTGTCCCCGTTTTTCCGAAGACCCGTAATGCCCCACTCGTGTCATCCCGTAGTGCTCCTATACGGGATCTCGCTCTTCTCGTTCGTCTCTAAACAGAGGTAAGAGGAGGAGAGGTAAGAGGTAAGAAGATCAAAATCCCGCTCTTCTCGCCTCATACCTTTACCCTCTCACCTCTGGTTTCGCTCTTCCCAAGGACGGGTCCACGCTCCGACGCTGGACGGCTCTCCCGCTCTTCTCGGAGGACGGTTCTTTCTGCGAAGCGTCGGAACGAGAAACCACTCTTAGGAAAACGGAGTCTGTCCCTATTATTTTGTCCCTATTATTTATGAATTGGGAAAAGCCGATCCCTCTCGAAAAAGGACAAACCTTCATGCAGATACCACAGTCGGTTCCGTTCGATCTCCAATACGAGTAACAGAGCTCATGATCGATTCTCCATCTACTGGTGCCGTTGACGATCTCCTGTCCATTACCTGATATTGCAGAGGCAGGGCACTCTCTGGAGCAAGCCCCGCAATTGCTGCAGAATCTTTCAAGGTCGACATTTACTGATCGGCTGCCGGTCAAAGGCATATCCGTGGTTACCAGTCCGAGTTTTATTCTCGGGCCGAACCTGTCAGAGATGAGAAGGCCGTGTCTCCCGAAGACTCCAATTCCTGCGGCTGACGCCACCAGGGGGAGAACTGAGAGATAATTGCCGTCCATATGGTTTCTGGCCGAGTATCCCAGACTGCGAATGAAATAGGATAGACTCAGTCCTATCGTTGCAGCCTTCAGATAGGTTCTGGAACTCTCGACCATTGCCGTCATCGCTGGCGCGGTGTCGATCATTTCTTTCTTTATCTCAACCGCGAAAACGATTCCGTATGGAAGCAGATCGCCTATTTCATCTCCGTAGTGCTCTCGATGCCTGCCCCTGTGGCTATAATAAAATTCCGGTTTCATCCTTGCAACACCTACGAGATCTGCCCCATAATCGAGGGCCATAAGTTTAATTTGATCCGTAATGTCCGATGGTTCAACATGGAGTTTGCCGGATGATGGTTTGCCCTCGCATAGAGGCCGAAGGTCTTCTATAAGGGAGAAATTCGAACGGATTTCTGAAGCTTCAATCGGATCATAAGAGGGGGAGCTTGCGTCGCACAGATCCGGTTTGCTGCGCAGTTCATCATCGACCTCTTTCAACTCGGGATGCCTGGAGTAGTAGTCACAATACTCCGGTGAGTCGACTTCGTAGTTCATCCGGGCAAATATCGTGTCGCGCTCATCGTATCTGTCCATTTCATTCACCACCGACCTATATTGGATCTTACAATTATACTAGGCGTGGGTTGAGGCATCCTCCACCACTGACGGGGTAGTAGAGAAAGGCGAAACATGATGCTGGCTTCGAATGGTCCATCAACTTCGGTTCCAGACTCTCCCCTTCAGTTGTTTTGATTTGCCCGATGCTATATGCTATACTCGCACGTGCTCTGGGTATTCCCTTTCTCAATAAAACGGTCACAGTCTTGGTTTTTGGACGTACTGTCGTCCGCTCGTTGCTTCAGTTAAACAATCAGAACATGTCAGTTTTCTCTCCTAGATCTTTCGTACATTGATCTCACTGAAGCAGAGAAGCGGAACCGCACCTCTTTGCTTTCCATATAGAATACGACAATTGATTGAGAAGCTTGAGATGACCATGGTTGGACAACGGGATGGTGATGAAATGAAGGATGGCAGAAGAAAGTTTGATGCGATTGTTATCGGTTCCGGGCAGGGGGGAACTCCTCTGGCGCTTTCGCTTGCAGAGGCCGGATGGAAGGTAGCCCTTGTCGAGAGGAAAGCAGTTGGAGGTACTTGCGTCAACGAAGGCTGCACCCCGACAAAGACCATGATAGCCAGCGCAAGAATAGCGCATTTGGTTCGGCGCGCAGGAGATTTCGGAGTTCATGCGGGGGAGATCTCACTCGATCTGGAAAGAGTTGTCCAGCGGAAAAGGCAGGTTGTCAAGAGCTTCAGAGAAGGTAGCAAGAAAAGGATTCTAGACTCGCAAAACCTTTCATTGATAGAAGGCAGCGCTCGTTTCGTCAGGGAAAGACAGCTCGAAGTCAGCCTTCAAGACGGGCGAACGGAGTTCCTGGAAGCAGACATCATAGTGATAAACACCGGAACGAGTCCTGCGAGACCTGAGATTAGAGGTCTGTATGATTCAGTGGCTTATGACTCGACTTCAATAATGGAGCTCGATGAGCTTCCGGAACATCTTATAATCGTTGGCGGCGGCTACGTAGGTCTCGAGTTCGGGCAGATGTTCAGACGTTTTGGAAGTGAAGTAACCATCATTCAAAGGAATAAACAGCTGCTCTCTCGCGAAGATGAAGACATCGCCGACATGGTTTTGGAAATCATGAAGGACGAAGGCATAGATGTCCTTCTAGACAGCGAACCGCTCCAAATCAGGAGCGCCGGGGGCAACAGGATCAGCCTGACAGTGAGGTCTTCTGAGAAGGAAACGACGTTGGCGGGTAGCCATCTGCTGCTCGCGACCGGCAGATTGCCCAATACTCCCGACTTGAATCTCGAGAAGGCCGGGATTCAGGTTGACGGGCGGGGATTCGTTAGGGTTGACAGTAGGCTTGAGACAACGTCGAAGGGCATCTATGCGATAGGAGATGTCAAAGGCGGACCGGCCTTCACACATATTTCTTACGACGACTTCAGAGTATTGAAGCAGAACCTCTTGAACGGAGGAAGCTCGACGATAGAAGAGAGGTTTGTCCCGTATGTCGTATTCATAGATCCCCAGCTTGGAAGAATCGGTCTCTCCGAGAAAGAAGCATCGAGTCAGGGACGTGACTTTCGTGTGGCAAAGCTGCCTTTTAATAGGGTGGCACGGGCGATAGAAATGGACGAGACCAGGGGAGTGATGAAGGCTCTTGTCGATTCAAAAACAGATCAGATAATTGGAGCCGCGATTCTGGGTGTCGAGGGAGGAGAAATCATGTCTGCAATTCAGATAGCAATGATGGGCGGTCTTCCTTACACCACGTTGAGAGACGGCATCTTCGCTCACCCGACGCTCGTGGAATCACTGAACAATCTCTTCATGACACTGGATAGCTGAGCGGTAAGGAGAATACTCGCCGGGATTCTTTCTTGAGCTTTTCTAAAATGAAAAAACAGGAGATTCCGCGAATGCGTCTTAGCTCGCTACAAAAGTCAGACGAATCTACAGAGGTAGCAATGCATTGAAAATCTCCGGTGATAGTGTACAATTAAGTTGAGTATAATTATCGGCAATACAAACTATGGAGGTTGGTTGTTGTGAAGAGAATAATGTTAATAGCGCTATTATTGATAACTGTAATTGGTTTGGCACTGAAGGGGCCGATTACGGTGGCATCGAAGATTGATACAGAAGGAGCTCTGCTCGGTCAGATGATTGTCATCGTCCTTGAAAAGAACGGTTTCAAGGTGAATGACAAGACAGAATTCGGCACGACGAGTGTCATCAGAAAGGCGATCATCGCTGGTGAGATCGATATCTACCCCGAGTACACCGGAAACGGAGGCTTCTTCTTTGATAACACAGATCCCATGGTATGGAAGAACGCGAAGTCGGGATACGAGACTGTGAAGGCCCTTGATCTGGCAAGTAACGGTCTCGTCTGGCTTACTCCAGCTCCTGCGAACAATACCTGGGCTCTGGCGATCAGAAAGGATCTTTCCGAGAGTGAGGGAATCAAGACCCTCGAAGACCTTGCGACATACATTAACGGTGGAGGATTCATCAAGCTGGCCGCTTCCGAAGAGTTTCTGACGAGGCCCGATGCGATGCCTGCCTTCCAGGAGGCATATGGTTTTGAACTTTCCAACGATCAAATTCTGGCCTTCTCCGGAGGAAACACCGCTCAGACGATCAGGGCTGCCGCACAGAATATAGACGGGGTCAATCTCGCTATGGCATACGGTACGGACGGGGCGCTCTCGGCCCTCAGACTTGTCGTTCTTGAGGACACCAAAGGCGTACAGCCCATCTACGAACCCGCTCCCATAGTGAGGAAAGAGGTCTACGACATGTATCCCGAGATCGAAGGACTCCTGAAACCCGTCTTCGAATCACTGGACCTAGAGAGTTTGCAGTCTCTCAACGCTTCGATAGCTATCGAAGGTCTGGATGCGGGTTATGTTGCTGAGCAGTTCCTGAGATCGAAGTCCTTGATTGATTAGGATCCATGAAGTTTATTGGCAGACGAAGAGATGTGATGGCCATTCTGGGAATGGCCATCATGTTGTTTTCGCTCGTAATTCCGGGTTTTCTTTCGGTTAAGGAGACAAGGATTTCCGAAGCCCTGCCGGTAAGCCTGGGAAGCTTCTCGATAGTCGGGCTGGTATCTCTTGCAGCCGCCTCGGTTGCCATCTTCTTCCTTTCTTACAGCAAATACGCTTTTCTTATGGGCATTGTGGCAGGGCTTGTACCTGTTTTCGGTTTTTTCCTTGCCGGGAGCTATGCACTCTCCATCGCTTCGGCAACAGGTCCGTTCGCCAGAGTCTCACCCTATACAGGACTTTGGCTTCTGCTTCTGGCCGGCTACATAGTCGTGTTCGCCGCCAGAAGAAGGCTTAAAGATAAGAAGGTACTCTCCGCGTTTCTTGTATTGATTCCTATTGCCTCCTTTCTCATAATGCTTGTCTCAGGACATCTCAAGGAGCTTGCGATCATGAAGGAGTACGCAAACAGGAGCGATAGATTTCTAGAGGAGACGGTGAGGCATCTTATGATAGCCGGTGGAGCCGTAGTCTCCGGAGTGATAATCGGAGTGCCTCTTGGAATAGTGGCTAACAGGTCTCCCAAGATAGAGAAGCCGGTTTTCGGGGTGGTGAATTTCATTCAGACGATTCCCAGCATAGCTCTCTTTGGGCTGCTGATCGCTCCCCTTTCGTATTTTTCTCGCAGTCTGCCGTTTCTGAGGGAGATAGGAATAACGGGTGTGGGTTGGGCTCCAGCAATGATAGCTTTGATTCTTTATTCGTTGCTTCCGATAGTCAGGAATACTTATTCGAGTCTGAAGGTAATTCCGGTCGATACGGTTGAGGCTGCAAGGGCCATGGGAATGAGCAGATTTCAGGTTCTCGGGAAGGTCGAGATTCCGATCTCACTTCCGATAGTTCTGGCAGGCGTGAGAACGGCGGCCGTTCAGGCGGTGGGCAACACAACGATGGCAGCTCTCATTGGTGCGGGGGGTCTTGGTGTTTTCGTCTTTCAGGGGCTTGGTCAGGCCGCAATGGATCTAGTACTGCTAGGCGCGTTGCCGATCGTGGCTCTAGCGCTGATAGTCGATTCTCTTATGCAGTTGCTGATAGCTGTTCTTACGCCCAGAGGTCTTGTTTCGGAGGGAGCCGATGATTAGATTCGAGAAAGTTACAAAGGAATACGATGAAGAGACCGTAGCCGTAAAGGATATTACGTTCGAGATTCCTTCGAGAGAACTTACCGTTCTTATCGGGCCGTCTGGATGCGGGAAGACAACGACACTCAAGATGATAAACCGAATAATCAGACCTACTGCCGGAAGGATTCTGATAGACGGCAGCGATGTAACTGAGATGGATATCAGGCAGCTCAGGAGAGGAATAGGCTACGTCATCCAGAATGTGGGACTCTTTCCCCACATGACGGTTAAGGACAACATCGCCACCGTGCCCAAACTACTGAAGTGGGAGAGATCGAAGATCGACGTTCGGGTGGAAGAATTGCTGCAGCTGGTCGGACTGGAGCCGAAGTCCTACGCAAATAAGCTTCCCAAAGAGTTGTCGGGCGGCGAAGCCCAGAGAGTGGGAGTTGCGAGAGCCCTTGCCGCCGATCCGCCGATAATTCTCATGGACGAACCTTTCGGGGCAGTCGACCCTCTTACGAGAGTCAGGCTTCAGGATGAATTTGCCAGAATTCAGGAGGAACTGCACAAAACAATTGTCTTCGTGACTCACGATATAGACGAGGCGATAAGACTGGCAGATAAAATTGCCGTTATGAAAGGGGGAAGAATTCTCCAGTTCGACACGCCCGAAGAGATTCTCGCAAGGCCGGTAGAGAAGTTCGTTCATGATTTCATGGGCTCCGACAGGGCTCTGAAGAGGCTCTCGAGAATTCCCGTTCTTGAGTACATAGAGAAAAGCGAAACGATAGACATTAACGGCGGCTGGGAGCAGCTGGGTGTCACAAAAGAGGAATTCGTCTGGGCACTGGACGATAGTAAGAAACTCATCGGATGGGTAGATGTTTCTCATTCCAGTAGAGAGCTTCCGCTCAGAGAAGCTCTGACTGAGATGCTGGAGGAAGAGATTTTGAGCCCCGACAGCACAATGAAGGAAGCGCTCTCGAGAATGCTTGAAAGCGGAACTATGGCTCTGCCGGTTGTTGAGAGATCGGGCCGTTTTCTAGGCCAGATAAGTCTATCGAAAATTCAGGAGTTGACTAAGAGTGTCAGAGAAGAAGAGTAGAGTCATATCCTGGATAATCCTTGGGATATTCCTTTTGGCATTCATTCTGCTAATATCCAACATGGCTCTCTGGGAGAGCTTTCTAAGATGGCTCTTTCCGGAAGAGAGGGAGGTTCTTCACCCCAGAGGTACCCTGCTGGAACTGGTTGGCGAACACCTGTGGATGGTGATTGTCTCAAGCGGACTTGCAACTGTAATAGGTATTTCGATCGGCGTTCTGGTTACGAGGCCGCTAGGAAGGCAGTATCTGCCACTCGTCTCCAATCTCAGCTCTCTCGGACAGACCTTTCCGCCCGTTGCGGTGCTTGCCCTTGCTGTTCCTCTTCTTGGATTCGGGTTCAAGCCCACGGTTGCCGCTCTGCTCCTATATGGACTTCTGCCTATCCTAAGGAACACGATAACCGGCATAGAGAATATCCCCTCCGAAGTTCGCGAAGCGGCTTACGGTATGGGTATGTCTTCCTGGCAGGTTCTCTTCAAGATCGAGCTTCCTCTAGCGCTAAAGGTAATTATGTCGGGAGTAAGGATATCTGTTGTTATAAATATCGGGACGGCGACCGTCGGAGCCACTATAGGAGCCGGCGGACTTGGATCGCCCATAACGGCGGGGCTTGTGTCGGAGAATCCCGCCTTCATACTGGAAGGAGCAATTCCTGCCGCTCTTCTTGCCTTTTCGGCCGATTCGCTGCTGGGGAATATAGAGAAGAGCTTTTCCTCGGAGTAAGAAGATTGCCGGACCAGCTACTGCTGATGATCAAGCGGTCCATCCTCGTAATTGTTGATTGTGGAGGAGCCGCCGATTGAAGGACGCGGAACGGAAATCTTGCCGCTCACAAAGAGATCGCCGAGTGCCCTCACGTCTCTCCCCGACGGGTTCTGGAAGAGCCTTAGCCCGAAGTGGGGCATGGAGGCAAAAAAAATGATCGAAGATGTCAGACTGTAATGATTCATAGTTTACCATGATTATCGTGTCTTTGTTGGTTCCGGGATGGTCCCGTAGAAATGCGGTCAGATATGCCCTGAAGGTCCCGATATTCGTCATCCTTCTGCCATTGACCGGTTCGCTCACATCTATCTCGTTCTTCCTGTTGAATTACTCTATCTCTTTCTTCCTGCTTTCGAGATAAGGCCTGAGAATCTCGACTCTGTAGAGTCTATCGTACAACTCGTCATCCAAAAAGCGAATCGAGGAGCTGTCTATGAATACCGATCTCTTGATCCGCCTTCTCCCGGCCTGAAACATCCCCTTCCAGTTCTTGAAGGATTCCGAGATTAAGGCGTAGAAGGGAATTGGGCTTATTGTCTTGTCCCAGTTTTGGATCCTGATCGTCGTAAGTGTAATGTCTATAACGTCTCCGTCGGCCTGAAATTTCGGAACCTCTATCCAGTCGCCTATGCTGACGAGATTGTTCTTTGCGATCTGAATGCTGGCCACCAGAGAGAGCTCTTGAGAGTCTCGGACGAAGACAGGAGGAGGAACCACTACAAGAAAGATGTTCTCATCTCGAAACTCTTTGAAGAAGAGCGGGATAGGATGAACGAACTACCTGCCACACCGTTCTCATCTCGAAACTGCTTAGTGTAAAGGCAAACAAATACGGGATAGTCACCTTTGAGAAGAACAGCTACTCGACAGCACCGGAACTATCCTTGAGGGAGTTGTGGTTGAAGGCAGAGGCTTTCACAGTAACGATACTGGACGAGAGATACGAAAGGGTCGTAACCCATGCGAGGTTGTACGGAGAGAAGCAGGAAGCATTCAACTGGTATTCTTACGGGATCTCGCCTAGAAGAGACGTCCTTCGTTGTTCGTCCAAGATCATGGACCCGTCCTTCGTGAGAGCATTGGGAGCAGTTCCTCGACATTAAGCATCCAGAACGCCTCTATCCTGTCATCCCGGGCTCCGACCCGGGATCCACTCCTTAGAAAACCGTGATTCTGAGTCAAGCTCAGAATGACTTCAAGTGAGTCCGGCATGACGGGAAGGAGGAAGGACCGCGAAAATGGGGACTGACGGGCTCCTGACGTCTGTCCCCGTTTTTCGCGAAGACCGGGCATGACGTGAGGGAGGAAGACCGGGATCCTGACTGGGAGCACGTCAGGATGACGTTAAAGGAGAGCCTGCCCTGAAACGCTCCCCCTCATGTCATCCCGTAGTGCTCCTATACGGGATCTCGCTCTTACTCTTTCGAAGGAGCGGAGATGCCGGATCAGGTCCGGCATGACGAAAAGGAGCAAAGACCGCGAAAAACCGCGTTTTTCGCGTTCTAGACCCTAGACCCGAAACCCGAGACCCGCTGCTCGTGTCTCGCCCTCTCTCCTCTTCTCGTTCCGGCTCTTCCCGCTCTTCCGCGCATCGTTCTCCACCAAGAACAAAGCTCCTAGCTCTGGAACGAAAAACCTGGGCGCAATGAGCCGGAGAAAACGGAGTCTGTCCCTATTTACCTTACCTATTTACCCTTTATATGATAAGGTCCCTATTTATCGCTATTTACCGTGGTCCCTATTTACCCGCCCTTCTGTGAATTATCTCAAGCAACGCTGCAGGACTCAGGACAGTTACGAAATCAGCGGGAAAGTGTTTAGGATTCCCCGTAACGATCGGACTGTTAGTGGCTCTAGAGACTTCAACAAAAGGTAAATCCGATAGATCTGGAAGCTCCAAAGAGACAGGTTCGGGAGCCACAAGAAAGCCGACCCTGACAAAGAAATCCAGAAGCCCCCTTATATCATCGCTCCTGAATCCAAATCTCGGTCTTCGAAGAACCCTCTCGTATACATCGATGATTCTTGCATCGAAACAGGGAAGAACACGATTTGAGAGAATACAATTGAGAACACCTGCGGGACTTCCGTAAGGATTCAATAGAGCCGCGACAAGGACGTTTGTATCTACTACTATCTTCATCTGTCAGCTTTTCTGCTTTCAGATATCTCTCTCTCAATTTCCTCTGAAGAAAGACTATCAAGACCGCTATTCAAAGACTGGAGCCGCATTCTTTCGACCGCGAGTTCAGCTTTTGCTCGGGAAATAGCCTTTATGAGAAACTCGAGATCCTCGTCTGCCCTTATCATTATTGCTTTAGGCTTCCCGTTAACCGTAACGATAACCTCCGATCCCTCATCAAGCGTTTCCCAGACCGCTGAGGGATTGCTTCTCAGGTCTCGAGTCGCTATGTACTTCATAAAACCACCTCCTGTACAAGCATATTGTACAATAAGACCTACATAATTACCTACACAATCGTAAATACCAGTTCCTCTCCGCGGCGTAAGAACCAAGAACATGGAAGCAATGAGTCGGAACGAGGAACTGCTCTTGTTCGCAAAAATGGAGTCCCTATATACCTTCGAACCCCCTCATTATGTCATCCCGTGATGCAACTGCACGGGATCTCGCCCTTTCCAGACCCTAGACCCGGTTCTAGGAAAGAGAACGTGGACGCGAAGCGTAGGAAGGAGGAACCGCTCTTGAGAAAATGGAGTCCCTATTTTGTCTTTCCACTACCATGGCTCTTTACCACAGCAGCTTACGGCGGTTTGAAGCCTCCACCTGCATGACGGCTTCGAGGGGCCCTCCCTCATCTTCAATTAAGCATGGCTTGAAGTTCCCTTCTTCGCCTTCTTGGCACACTGGAACGTAGAACAACGTTTCCGAAATGAAAATAATAGAGTCCCTATTTTATTGAAGGAAAGGCCTTACTTTGTGTGGTTTGGTTGAAGATTCAGGAACTCATGCGGAAATTGATATAATTGTCTTGTATAGCCTAAGCAGCACAGGAAGAAGGGAGGGTTCTCCGTGAGAGTCGTTCTTGAGAATATCGGGCCGATAAAAAAAGCAGACATTTCGGCCGGTGACCTGACCGTTCTCGTCGGGCCACAAGCAACGGGTAAAAGCATCTTTCTTCAGTTGTTCAAGTTCTGCGTTGATCACGCTGGCATAGTCAGAGAATTGAAGAAGTTTGGCTTTGATTGGAAGAATGAGCTCGAGAGTTTCTTGCCAGTCTATTTTGGCGAAGGGATGCAGGCGATATGGAATTCTCAGAGCTGCATTGGACTTAACGGAAGAAAGTTTCAGATCGAAACTCACGTGAAGAGATCAGGTGGAAATGGCAAAGGGCCAAAGGT
This sequence comes from Mesotoga infera, assembly GCF_900157305.1. NCBI lineage: Bacteria > Thermotogati > Thermotogota > Thermotogae > Kosmotogales > Kosmotogaceae > Mesotoga > Mesotoga infera. The sequence goes on along the minus strand of NZ_LS974202.1, from coordinate 708,864 downwards.
GTTTTATATACCCGCTCAACGAGTTCTGATTATCTCTGCCGGGTGGCCACTTCCTTTCACCTCTTTCGATGCTACGTACCCTTTCGTTGTTAAGGACTTCAGCGAGAAGATCAGGCGCATAATGGATTCCGGCCTTGGGAAGGGCGGCATCCCTATCTTTCCGAGAGACGGATACTTCAAGAAAGAGATAAGGGACGCGCTGCAGAAATCCATAATGAGAGAAGGCAAATTGAAACTAGATGTAGGCCTTAGGAAGAGAATCATGCTGGAGGTTGCTGGAGTATCAATGCCCATCATGACCTGGTCTGCAGGTCAAAGGGAATTTGCCCCGTTACTACTTGGATTGTTCTGGCTGCTGCCTTCGGCAAAAGTCTCGAAAAAGCAAGGTGTGAACTGGGTCATTGTTGAAGAGCCAGAGGCAAGCCTTCACCCGCTTGCAATTAGGGATGTCTTTCTTACTATAGTTGAGCTGTTGAGCAGGAATTATAAAGTCTTGCTCTCAACTCACTCATCAGGAATAATCGAACTGGTGTGGGCCATAAATGAGATTGTATATCATCCTGAAGCAACTGCGGACAAAAAGAGGAAGCTTCTCCTCGACCTTTTCGAACTAAAAGCAACGGCAAATACGAACAAACTAATAAAGGATTTAGAGAACAAGAAGCTCGTTGTCAACTACTTCAGACCAACCGAGGCTGGCGTGGTTACTGAAGATATTTCTTCACTCGATCCCGGGAGCGATAAGAAGTCAGTGTCGGAATGGGGCGGCCTCGTAGAATTCACTTCCAAGACAAACGAAATCGTAGCACAGCTCTGGAGGTAGAAAATGGATCAAATGCAGCCCATAATGAATTCATCTCTTGGCCCCTGTATAAAAAACGGACTTCAAGCAATTGGCAACCCTGACAAAGTCAGACTTCAAGAAAAGAGAACCAATGCAAAGAGCGTTGATATAGATAGATGCCTTAAAGAAGATTATCCCAATGAGAATAGATGGGACTATGCTGTTTTCATCGAGATTGATGCTGTTCTGAAAACAGCTTTCATAGAGATTCATCCGGCAAATGAATCCGAAGTCGATGCGGTGATCAAAAAGGCGCAATGGATGAAGCAATGGATCATGGATAATCAGATAAGAGTCATCACTGAGAACCGGAAGTTCTTCTGGGTTGCATCTGGTAACGTAAAGATCACCAAGAACTCACAGAAAATTCGTCTTCTTCGCAAACAAGGAATCGACGGTCCACAAGAACATTTGGTTGTTGACAAAGAAATGAGATTCTAATGCCCCATTCGATTATCCCGTTTCATCCCGAATTAATTCTATACAGGACATCGTTCTTCAAGTAATGGATCTTTATCCCGCTCTTATGGCCTCGATCCTAAACCAAGAACCTGGGCGCAACGCGCCGGAACCGCTCTTCTCGCTCTCCCGCTCTTTTGAAGGAGCGGAGATGCCGGATCAGTGTCCGGCATGACGGGAAGGGAGTAAGACTGTCATCCCGGGCTCCGACCCGGGATCCACTCCTTAGAAAACCGTGATTCTGAGTCAAGCTCAGAATGACGTCAAGTGAGTCCGGCATGACGTGAGGGGAGGAAAAAACGTTATTCTGAGTCAAGCTCAGAATGACGGGAAGGGACTGTCATCCCGTTGTGCTCTTAAACGGGATCCCGCTCTTGCTCTTTCAAAGGAGCGGAGATGCCGGATCAGGTCCGGCATGACGGGAAGGAAGAAGGGCTGTCATCCCGTAGTGCTCCTATACGGGATCTCGTTCTTCTGATCTTCCCAAGGACGGGTCCATGCTCTTGGACGAAGGACGAGGGACGTCTTTCCGCTCTTACAAACCAAGAACCTGGACGCGCAGCGTCGGAACGAGGAACTTGGGCGCAACGCGCCGGAACCGCTCTTCTGTTCTCCAAGGACGGGTTCACGCTCCGGGACGCCGGACGAAGGACGGTTCTTCTCGCTCTTCCGCTCTTCTGGTCCTGTGCCTTCTCTCGTAGAACATTTGAGGCAGCTCCATTTCCACGAGCTCCTTGAGATTCCTGAAAGAGATGTACTTCAGGGGATTTTCGAGATGGGTGATGAAATCGAAGACGGCCTCCCTGTCAGTTATCACTATCCTTTCGAGGTCTTCACCGTCGCATCCGTCGTCATAACGGTCGATGCCTTCTCCGTCAAGGCTCTTCATCTCTCTCATTCCTTCCAAAAGCGAGAAAAACGTTCAAGGCGGGGGAGCGGCGGTCGTCCCGCCACTCCTCGTGTGAGCTGTTCCCGATCCCTGTTATCCGGCTGTTTCTCGAAGATCGCCCCGGACAGACACCGCCGGCGCCACTGAAGGGTATAGACCTATCACGATAGTGATAGTTTTTGACAGTTTTGTCATACACTTTGTCAAATGGAATGATAAAATAATTGTGCGATAAATTTCTTGTGTTACTGAGCGGGTCTCTGGCGGGAGACCCGTTCTCATTTCTAACAGGCCCAATCAAAACATCACCTTCTCTCTTTTACATCTTCTCTTTCACGCCTTCTGCCTTTCCTACAAAGTCATTCCGTGGTGTCCCCGTGGAGCCTGCCCTGAAATGCTCCTATTCAGGGTCATCCCGTAATGCTCCTATACGGGATCTCGCTCCTTACGGTTGAAAGAGCAGATTCTGAGTCAAGCTCAGAATGACATCAAGTGAGTCCGGCATGACGGGAACGATGGAAGAACGTGATTCTGAGTCAAGCTCAGAATGACGGATTGATGTACTCCGCGCGTGCTCTCGGCTCTTCCCAAGGACGGGTTCACGCTCCGGGACGCCGGACGAAGGACGGCTCTTCACACTTCCTCCACCTCATAGGCTCCTATATCGTACCCTTCGCTGTACAGATACATGAGATCCCTGAAAGTCGGCAGCTTCGAAACTCTCACATAACAGTTGAAGATCCTCTCCACCGGGACTCCCATGTACCTGGCCAATCTGTCCGCCTCCCTGAACGGCGGGACTATCTTCCCTTTCTCGATGGCAGAAATGTACTGCTGCGTCTTTCCTATCGCGTCTGCCAGCTGCTTCTGAGTGAAACGGTTTCTCAACCTCTCATCCAGAAATAGATCCATCGATCACTTCCTTTTCCCGATTCAACCGCAATCGTTGAAGAACGAACGTGGAAAGAAGACACACAAATTACCGGCGGAGAAAGAATCGCAGGACGGTCCCGTGGCTTTCCCGTAACCATATTCGCGCATGCTTCGACTCACCTCCTTCATATTCGTGGTTAACACGATCAATATCGTCACACAAAGATTATATCATATGCTTGCTGTCTGTCAATAGCTCACAGAGCCGATTACACGTGCATTTTGCGTCAAGGTGCGCCATTTACGATTGTGGACGATTAAATGCGATTAAAAGCTAAATTCTTTTCTATATGACCTTTATCTTAACAATACAAGATTATACGTATATATTCTGGAATGAAACCGACACAAACGCCGCTTGTGCGCTTGGAAAATACTGGCCGGCCGTAATAGGCTTATGACAGGCGCGCGCCGAGAGAAGAGGCAAGAGGCCAGAGGCATGAGGTAAGAAGATCTTCAGATCCTGATCTTTCTAACCTCTAACCCTTCTCCTCTAACCTCTAAAAAAAGGAGGTCCGATATGGGACTTGGAGCAACGGCAAACGTGATAGGAACCGAGAAATCCCTGGTGATCGTGTGGGACACCGGTGTGCTGGAGGGAGACAAACCCGTGCTGTCGAGGCAGACCCTGAAGGTCGATTCGGCCATCACGCCGCAGGAGGCGTACGACGCCGCCTACAACATAGCCAGCCTCACAGACTACACCATAAGCAACATCTACCTGGTCACGCAGGAAATACTCTCACCCATCGACTGAGAATGGACGAGAGGTAAGAGGTAAGAGGTAAGAGGTAAGAGGTAAGAAGATCAAGATCTGAGAACCTTCTCGCCTCTCGCCTCCGGCCACTAACCTCTCACGAAAGGAGGCACGCAAGATGAGAGTCTTGAACATGAGATGGTACAACGCGAGCGCTGAAACAGGCAAATCGAAGGGCTTCAACCTCAAAGAACCGAAAGAGGGGCTCACCACGGAGACCGTACAGAGCGTTATGAACAACCTCATAACCCTCAAAGTCATACCCGCCACTCACGCCGTAGATTACGCCGCCGTGGTGGACACCCAGAAAAACGAACTCTTCAACCTCTTGTGAGGTGTGAGGCAAGAGGTATGAGGTAAGAAAGGGCGGGGTTCACCTCCCCGCCCCCCTTACTTAGATTTGGAAGATTTTTTTAGCTGAGATTTCAGAGAATAAATCAATCCATTCAGGAGCCTGTTGACTTCATTGGCATTATCAATAATCGGCTTGCTGGAATCGCTCGAGATATAACCCAGATTGATACTGATTTCAAGCTGTGTGGAAAGCTCCATAAGAGAACCTCTAGAAGTGTAAAGAAACCTTATCAAATCTTTCGTGGACTCTCTTCCAAAGCCTTCAGCGATATTTGAAGGAATAGAAACGGCAGCTCTCTGCATTTGCGAAACAAGACCGAAACGCTCATGATCGGGAAAGAGTTTTGTGAGTTTATAGATTTCTGTGGTCAGATTCATCGAAGATTTCCACAACGCAAGATTCCTGAAATTGCCAAACATCTTAACCTCCTATGAGAATGACTGTGATGCTCTATTATAGCTCTTGATCTTCACACCTCTAACCTCTAACCTCTCACCTCTATAAAACTCGAATACAGAAAGGAGGTAACCCCGTGAATTGGCTCGAAGAACTGCTGAATCTCATCGCTCTCTTCGCCAGCTACGTCGAACACCCGGGAGACGGCCCGGCCAAGAAAGAGCAAGTGAAACAGATGATAAAAGACGCGCTGCCCGAGGAACAATGGAAGATCGACCCGGAATTCTTCGACTTCATCCTGGATATCTCGATAGACGTAGTGGTCATGTTCCTCAAAAAGGGATTCTGGAAAAGCGCAATGAAAGTATTGGCGAAGTGAGGGCTGCAAAATGACACACAGAGCGAGAGACCGACCAGGCGAATAGAAACGGAAAGACCTTGCGTGTCATCCCGTAATGCTTCTATACGGGATCTCGTTCTTCTCGTTCGTCTCTAAACAGAGGTAAGAGGAATGAGGTCAGAGGTAAGAAGATCAAGGTCCCGTTCTTCACACCTCTCACCTCTGTCCTCTGGCCTCAGGTTCTCCAAGGACGGGTTCACGCTCCGGGACGCCGGACGATGGACGGCTCCTAAAGCTACTCCTTCCTCGGTCTCCCCCTCGGCTTCCTGCTAAGTGGAACCCCGAGCTCCTTCTCAAGACCGGCCACAAGTTCCTCGGCAAACAACGGCTTTCCAGAAAACGTATTTCCCCTGATTCTGATGAGAAAATCATCTTCATCGGGGAAACCGAGATACTCTCTCCAGCCTTCCACATTCCAGTTAAGATCCAGATCCTTCAGCGAGCAAAGCTGAATGCTCCTATAAGAAGTAACTGAAGTCTGAGAAGATAAATCATTTCCCTCGCCTTTAGTGGCAGTTTCTATCTCCGCATTAAATCTCACATGCTCCCTAGCGCTCGACCATTCATACTCCCAGGGAAGCTCTACCATCCTAGCCCTCACTGGATTCCTCTCAACATACCTCAAAGCCTCCAGGGCATGTTCAAAATGCAAAGGGCATGAATAAAACCTTCCCTGCCATAGATGACCCGATCTCCTGTTCTTCCTGTTGAAGTAGCTAGAATACCTCATATTAGCGTATTTGAAAGTCATCGCGAGCGAATCTTCCTTAACGGGAGCGGCTATGAAGTGAACATGATTGCTCATAAGGCAATAAGCGTAGATCTTCATTCCGTACTTCTCTGAATACTCCCTTATGAACTCGACATACTTCCTTTTATCGGAATCATCTTCAAAGACATTCTGCCTGTAATTGCCTCTCTGGGTGATATGATGAACCACACCCTCAAAGACAACCCTTGCTCTCCTGGGCATCCGATCACCTCACAAACGAAAAACTGACGAAAACAGCGAAAATAGGAACCGACGGGCTCCTCGGAGGCGAAAATAGGGACTGACGATTCCCCTAACGTCTGTACCGTTTTTCGCCACCGTTTTTCGCATCGGCTCCGTCCCCGTCATCCCGTAATGGTTTTATATGGGATCTCGCTCTAATTCAACTCAGATTATACCAAAAAATGGAGTCTGTCCCTAATTTTTCTAATTTTTCGTTTCTTCAAAACACGCTTCGCTTTTGAGAGTACTCTTGAAGCAAATGATTTTCTGTATAGTCTGTCATATTCCAGAAGTAGCGGTTTCATCTCGGTTTTGAATACTTCGAAATCATCCGCTTTCAATGCCTTTTCGAATGCAGAATGCGATTTCTCTGCCAATTGCATTCTGAGAACAGTTATCTTCTTATATCTTTCATCAATACCATCCTTCTTCGGTTCTACTCGCTTTCTTGGATACCACTCGCCTTGTTCCTCAGCTAAAACGAGTCTATAAGCCAAAAGATCCCTTCTATGCCTGAAGCCTCCCTCTTGTGATTCAATTATCTTCTCTGGCGGTATCGAATCGAGCCTGAGCGCTCCACTCTTAATACCGGAGTCAACTAGCTCTTGAATAACCGGATTTCGTACTACAACAACATTTGTGCCCTTGCTGTCGTCTACATATTCAGGAAGCCAAGCATCACCTATTGAAACGTCCGCTGTTTCGCTCACTACATCATCACAGAAATCGCATGCTCTGGGCTTGAAGAAACCATAGCCCCAATTATATCCATAGAAGCTGCTCGCTCTTTCAGCCAAAATTTCGGCTTTTCTGTCCTTTTCTCCTCTAATCTCTATACCGTAATTGCTGGCAGGACCCGATGAAAATTTCTGTCTGAAATCTATAGCGCGAAGTTCATCAGGCTTTATACCTTTTTGCCATGCTAGCATATCCGCAAATCGTTTCGATTTCAAATGGCCACAAACCAAACCAACAAAGAATAGTATTCTGTCTGCAATTTCATCATCATTCTCACAAAGAAGACGCGCTGCTTTCACAAAGCACGGAACCCCAACGAAAGCATACTTCTTCTGACTTTTTCTTACTTCCCTGAGAACTCCAGAGAACTCAACAGGGTAATATCGTGACTTGGCTCCTTTCTTCAGGTCTTCAATACTATTCGAAATGCCGTATTCAAACAGAACACCCTTTCCAGAAGAAGGTTTGACATGGATTACGCCGTCAACCAGATTCTCGCTCAGAAACCTAGAAAGTACCCATGTTCCAAAGCCGCCGGAACTCCCTCCTTCTCTAAAGGAATCCTCAGCAACATAACCTGCGTAAGTGGACAAATAGAAGCCGATAAATTCATTTTCTCTGATACCCTTGGTTGCTGCAAATATGGTCTTCGCGATCTCTGTCTCACTGCGATCACTGAAGAAAGGACAGACGTTGTTAATCTCGCTTTCTGATGACGCGAAATCGGGCTCATACATTCCTCTGGCGTTCAATACGTTACTTCCCACCGAATTTGATTGACTAACGCAAGCGCCACAACCTATGCAATATCCACCGTTTATGACCTTTTCTCTAAGATCCCTGTAAGAACACGTGTTCATAAAATCACCTCAAGTCCTTCCTCCTGCGTTTTCCTGTAAGAACTGTCAGTAGTTTTTTCAGCATTGCTTTCAGTGTTCTCTTTTCCAGTATCAAAAATGAAAGCAGACAAATCGACTGAATAACAGTACCTGTAATGCCGAAATACGCCATCATAAGAGACACAACTACTAGAGTAATACCTAGAGACAATCTCGTCCAGTTTATCGTAACTGTGAAGTATTTTCTTGTCTCAATCAACCGAGCAATCCACATTACAAAAAACGCTATTGCAGTTGAAATTGAGGCAGCTTGAATACCAATTATCGGAATCAAGAGAAGATTGACACCGATATTCGCTGCAGCTCCGATACCCGATGTCCTGAAAGCTCCACCTGTCTTTTTTGCGGCAAGATAACCTACACCAAAGAACTGAGAGAAAGAATGAAAAACAGTACCGAGAATTAGAAAAGGAACGAATCTCCAGGATTCTTGAAAGCCCGTTCCAGTCATGAGAGTAACAAAGGGTTTGAGGACTATAGAGAAAAGGATAGTCCCGAGGAACATGAATGTGTAGAGTATCCTGAAGGTATTCGAATAGAACGTTTGTCTCTCGGGGCTATTGTACTGATCTATAGAAGAGATTTGCCATGCCTGGTAAAACACCGTATTTAGTATCGACAGAAGCATAGGAAACTTGTGAGCAACTGCGTATATCCCCGTAGAAGAGAAACCTAAGAAGAAAGCCAGCATGTATCTATCAGATGCACTCATTATCCACCATGCAAGAGCATTCGGTACAAGAGGGAGCGAGTATCTTGCCATCTCCTTAATTTGCATAACCCTTACGGCGGACACTATCACATACTTGCCAACCGATCCAAACAAAAAAAGAACTACCGTAGATACAGTCACCGCGATTATTTGAGAAAGCAAATACCCAATTACTCCCAACCTGAGAATAGCTACAAGAAGTATACCCATTGAAGCGAACACTGCCGTGTGGATAATATCGCTCATGGCAAATAGTTTAAGTTTCTGTTCTGCCCTGACAAGAACCTTTGTCACTCCGTGGATTATATCAAGATAGAACAAAATCAGGAAGGCAGCTAGAAGAGAACCGGAAACTCCGAAATGAATGAAGACAGGAATGAAAAGAAGGAGAAACAGAAATCCTGCTGTTCCGATAGTCAATGCCGAACTAAAAATAGCCTGCTTTTGTTCCATAGTTCCCTTGTCCAGAGTGAAGCGAAATACTGCCTCGACGATATTGAGAGTAACAAGAGGAAGCAAAAGAGAGATTGAGGTTGTTATGATGTCAATTTTTCCATAATCTGCCTGTGTCAGAACACGAGTAAAGACGGGGAGCATTAGGAAAACAATTGCTTTCGAACCGAATGTTCCTAGAGCGAAAATCATGGTATTTTTGCCTAGCGTTCTGTAATTACTATTCACTTTAGTCCTTCCAAAGCTTTTTCTAGAAAGTCTATCGAAGTAATTTTCTGCGTCTCAAACAGCTGTTCTATTCTACTGAAATCTGGTTTGAGATGAATGCTGCGCTTCTCGTGCATTTCGCTAACACTGTTAACAACAAAGTCCTGTATCCCAAGTCTGTGTCCTAGATCGAGAAGTCGGGTTGATCTCATTTTCTCAGAGTAATACGCAAGAAAGGGTTTATGAAACTTGAGAGAGAATAATGTTCCATGAAAAGAATCAGTATAAACAAAGGCCGCATTTTTAAGCATCTCCAGCCACTGAACGGGATCAAGATTATAGAATGTCTTGTCTGCGAAATCTGAAAACTCGAAATTCATTGTAGGAATCTTTATTGAGTATACTGGTAGCTTCCCGTATACACTTCTGATTTCTTCGATCACCTTAATGTGAGATCCAGATATTTCCTTTCCAAGAACATAAGTTAAAATATACTTCTCAGGATTCTTATGAGTTTTCAAGAGATAGGAAAAATCAAATAGAACTGTGGGATCAGCCACGATTTCGGCCTCTGAACCGGTTACTTTCCTCACAAATTCCTTGCTATGTTCGTTTCTAACCGAGATCGCATAGAAGTCATCTAAAGCTCTCTTTATGGTTTCCAGTTCTTCATTACTTACTTCACTTGTCGTAGAATCTGCAGCATAGCTAATCTTCCTACCCTCAAAGTCTTTTCCAAAATCCAGAAAGTAGTATGGTTTCTTCCTTTGGCTGGGATTCCAAACCTGGTCACTGCCGACAACAATTGCGTCATAATCTCTTAGAATTGAACTAAGAGAGTTTTCATCAACACGTTTGCTGAGTCTAGTTTCCCTCTCTCTAAAACTGTTCACCTTTGCAGTTATTTCTTTGCTATGTGTTCTCGCTATTTTCATTTTCCTGAGAATTGAAGCAAACTCGAATCTTCTTATGGAGTTCAGTAGCGTTCTTTTGCTTATCCCAAGTCTCTTGAAAATTCCTGTTGCAGCATAGTTTAGAGGTACAAAGTCTATTATTTCGGCTTCAAATCCTAGTTGTTCAAGGGTCTTCTGCAATGCGACCGCTTGTAGAACCCCACCGTAGTTATTCGAGTAATGGAAAGTGATTATCCCAATCCTAGCCATGGGCTCCTCCCAGATGAAAGCTTTTGCAAATATCGAAACTCAAATACAAGCATGTTTCCTATACTTGCTGATTCAAAGAGAAGATTCGAGTAGTCTTCTGTAGGTTTCTAGATATTTGTCTACCATTCTTCTCTTAGAATAAAGAGCCGACGCACTATGCGAAATATCGCTTCTATAACTAGATCTTCTCGACCAAGTTTTTATCACGACTTCTAAACTATCTATATCATCGTAATTTACAAATTCACTATAGTCTTTCATAGCGATCTCTTCGGGGCCACCAGCCCTGAAACCTACAACGGGCGTACCGCAACACAAAGATTCAGCAGTGACTAAAGAAAACGTTTCACGCTTGCTCGTTAATAGAGTTAGATCAGCAAGCGAATAGTATTCACTGAGCTCCAACAGGTTCGAAGTGTGCATTACTGGTATGACGTTGGCTGGTAAATTACCTTTTCTTAGATTGTATCCGACTATTATGAACTTGTACAGTTTACTATCAAGCCTCCTGGCTAATTCTAATACATATTGGCCTCCTTTTGAAGGATTTGAAAATGCTGGCGTAACATGCAGGATAACTTTCTGATCATCAATTTTGTGCAGTTTCTTTAATCTTTCTGTCGCCACGGGACGAAATACATCGGTATCTACCCCATTCCAAATAACAGTGACTGGCAATTCCTCAAAAATTGGCGACAACCTTGCTCTTTTCGCTAGCCATTCTGACACCGCAATAATGGCAAGCTTTTCAAAGCCTGATAGTGACTGCTTCATTCTCTGCCATTCCTCAGCTGTCCTGTCTAGAATTAATGAGGTAGTGGCTTCTTTGAGATTTGGGCATTTTCCACAGCCTGTCCTCCACTTGTCGCAATCATAAGAATGTCCACAGTTTCCTGTAAACATGAATTCTGCATGAAGTGTCAGAACGGTTCTGATATTGCCTTCTTTCAAGAAATCAAAGAGCTTATGAATGTTAATAAACCATCCATTTAGGCAATGCACATGAACAATGTCAGGCTTAAGAAACTTAATTAGGCTAATGGCTTTTCTGGTTGAGAAAAACGAGTACAAATACATTCTTCCAGTTAGTCTAGTCAACAGTGCGTGAAATTTCGCCTCAAATTCAGAAGATATCTTGAATACGTTTTCTTCCTTTGAGACTCTCTTCCTTCCGTAACATACAATAGAGTCATGGCCGTATCTCTTTAGTCCGTCATGAATCCAATGGACTATCATTCCAGTACTTCCTCTTCTATATACAACATTCAGTTGCAGAACACGCATAGGCGTTACCCTCCAATTCTGCCTACCAGAAAGCTTTATAAGGCGAGGTGTTAAGCATTCCAGAAGAATAAAGGAATTGAAAATACATAAATCCGAAAATCAGAATTACCACTAAAAGGATGTGCCTTTCTCTTCTTGTAGGTTGATTGACTATTACTTCCGGAATGAGAAGAACACTGAACCACCAGAAGTAATATCCTGCTCTCATTGCTACTGGAGATAGAGATGCAAACAACTGTATGAAGACTGCTATAAGCAGAAAATTTCTTAAAGTATTACTTTCCAGATTCTCAGTACTGCTCCTCCCGATAAACATAGTAAACATGAAAAGCAAAAGCATAACAAGCAACAAACTGTATGAATCAGATGCTTCATAGTAAATTGCAGATGTATATCTACGTGTAATCGTCATTTGGATTACCGAGAAAACGAATCCTCTTCCAAGAAATATAATAAGAAAAACTGTGATTACTAGCAGGAAATGACGCTTCTTGATGCCCAGCCGACTAAGAGGATACGCGATCAAGAAAACAAGTGCGGAATAGTGGATTGAAGCAGCAAGGATCATTAGAAGTACAAATAACACTGGGCGCCTGCTTCTTATGAAGCCGTATGAAGCAAAACACAAAGCAATTGCTAAAGACTGACGAATTCCAGAAAATGTGAAACCATAGAAACCCATTGCGAAAAAGAGAAATAGTGACAACATAGGCATTTTGGAGTATTTATAGATGATATAGATAATAGTAGCTAATATACAGACTGAAAGAACTCCCAGAAATACTTGCGTGTTTTCTGTGAACAGAGAAATTATCTTGATAAACAGCAGGAAACCGCTCTCGAAGTTAGTAATTGCACTTAGCGTAGACAAGTTACCAAACTTGGCTATAGTGAATATCTTGATGTACGATCTCGTATCTATACCAACTTCTACACTTCTAAACGCTTGGATTAGTACAAAAGCAATCAGTACGAGTATTACCAAGTACTTTTTTGATAATCTGCTGGATACCAAATCAAAAATCGTAAAGAATGTTAAAGAGGCGATTAAAACATAGTATACTGCCATTAACTCTCCTCATTCGCGCCAGAGGTTTTTGCTTCTTGTTGAAAGTACTTTTCTGGAGTCAGACTTTATTACAGTGTCTACAATACTCTTGAATCTGTCACAATTTGCTAGTGGATTATGATTCTTCTTTGCCAAATTAAGTGCATTAAATGACAGGAATCTTTGTAAGGTAACATCTCTTAACAATGATTTGAGCGATGGTTCGATTTCGTTCTTCTCGGTTATTACTAAAGCGGCCCTGTTTCTCAGAAGATACTCAATTGAAGCAATTTGCACGGGCCCATAAGCTATGACGCATTTTCCGCTGGAAAGATAATCAGCAATTTTTGTAGAAAAAGCGTGTCTCAGGTCTCGCTTGGTCGTTTTTGAGAAGTCTTCCACATGAAGCAGAAAATCGCTTTGCGCTATCACTTCTTGAACTTGCTGGTATCCTATCGATCCATGAAATTTCAATCCCTTAGAATCAAAGCGGTTCAGATCTATGCTTGTTTTGCTATACACATCAACATAAAGCCTAGGATCGATCTTAACCAGTTCTTCACAAAAGTCTATCAGAGGCACATGCCTTCTGTTTCCCAAATTACCTATGAAAGAAATCCTGAAATGCGTGTTGTCTTTTTTTCTAAACGTCGGCTCTATTCGACTGGAGGTATAGATAACTTCAGAAGGAGTTTCAAAGAAATCATCGAAATCCTCCTTTAAGAGTTCACAACTATATATTACATATGAAGCGTTTTCGATCGCTTCACGAAAAACTCTCACAAAAGCCTTCCTATTCATCCAGTAGCAGGGGTTCAAAGAAAACCTCTTTTTCAGGAAATAATCTTCACTGTTGTATATTATTAGCGGTATACCTTTTCTTCTCGAAACATCAAGTGCAATCTTCAGCGAGAACACATAATCTCCTGCCTGATAGAGTACGACCTCGGGATCGAATAAATCAATCCATCTATTTAGCAGGGAAAGCCTTTTTGATCCAAGTCTCCATATTAGATTTCTTGCTATATATCCGATTGAAGTTTTTTTCTTACCAAAGGTGTGCAAAACTTTTTCAATTCGACTGCTACTGGACTTTCTTGTCTGAGATCCGCTTGAACATTCGATCTCTTTACCGGCATCTTCAGAAAATATAGTGGCCTTTAATACTTCCATATCAGTGACTCTAAAGAATTTTGAGCATACATCAGTGTCAGGAATTTCTGATGCGAAGAAAATCTGAGCTAAAGAATCTTTCCTCCAGCACCAAAAAAAACCCTCTAGCGTTCTACCATTTGAACTACCTGAAGAAAGACTGTTATGACTGATAATCAGTGTACGATAATTGTCTCTTTTCTCCATGGGTTTCATCACATCCAAAGTGTCATTTAAGCATTCCCTTACTGATTCTTCTGCTATCAAAAACCCCCCTCATTAAACAAAGTAAACCTTTCGTGAGACCAATCGAATTCTCAAATTTTCTTCTTTTGCTTAACATGAAATATACGCCGTAGCACACAGCAGTTATTCTTCCAAGACATACAGCAGTGACAATACCTCTATGATAAAAATAGCATTCATCATAGCCTTTGAACCAGCTTGATGATTCTTGCTTAACAGTGCCAATTTCACTGGGAAAGAAAAATATCTTCAAGCCATTTTTCAAGCATTCAATCAAGAAAAGGTTCTCTTCACCGAATGGATAATTGCTCCCAGCTCCAAACTGTTCGTTGAACTTCACTCCCTTTCTGACTATTGAGTCCCGCTTGAAAGCTATCTGAACGGAGCTAATTCTTAGCGAACTGAATCTATTGACTGATTTGATCCTGTTCCAATATTTCTTTCCTTTTCTAGCTATCTTAAAAGCAATAATGTCAGCTTCGCGAATCGAATCAAACGCATTCGTTATGATTGCCTCATAATTATCAACCAAAATCTCATCGTCATCGCAAAGCAAGCATATTTCACCATGGGCACTCATTATTGCCTTATTCCTACTTCTTGATAAGCCTTTTTCTGTAGTGTTTATTAGTCTCACCACATTCCCGTTATTAGTAACTTCCAGTTCGCTATTGCTGTCTGTTTGGTTTATTAATAGGGCATCAGTGTTTATATTGGTTCTTTGAATAATTGACATATCCTTTTGATTCATACATGAAAGCAAAACTTCTACTCTGCTCAGTTGTATTCACCTATCCCTTCTCTTTTTCTTCTAGTACTGTTTATAAGTTAATTGACAGATGATCTCAAAGAAGCTTTGAATTATCTTCAAAACTTTTAGTGACACATTCCTATCCAGATAATCCGGCGACAAAGGAGCTCTTTCTTCGTTGTCGAAGCTTTCTTTTGCGATTCTTATTGCGTTTACTACTCCTCTGGCTTTTATTCCACCAATAACTATCGAGCCTTTGTCAAGCACTTCCGGTCTCTCTGTGCTCGTTCTGAAGAGGACTGCGGGGAATCCAAGAATAGATGATTCTTCGCTGAGAGTTCCACTGTCTGAGAGAACGCAATAGGCTTTCTTCTGGAGCTTGTTGTAGTCGAAGAAGCCGAAGGGTTTTAGATTGGTTATGAGTGGATTGAATTTGACTCCCTTCTCTTCTATCTTCTTCCAGCTCCTGGGATGGGTCGAGTAGATCAACGGTAGTTTGAACTCTTCGGCTACTGTGTTCAGCGTGTTCGCTACTTCGTTGAAGTTCTTCTCTATATCCAGGTTCTCTTCTCTGTGGGCGCTTACAAGGATATACTTTCCCTCTTCAAGGTTCAGTCTTTCAAGAGCATCGCTGTTGTCTATTTTATCCATGTAGTGATATAACACTTCAGGCATTGGAGAGCCGGTGACGAAGATATGCTCCTTTCTGAAGCCTTCGGAGAGGAGATATCTCCTGCTGTGCTCTGTGTATGGAAGATTTATATCGCTTATATGATCGACTATCTTTCTATTTATCTCTTCGGGAACATTCTGATCGAAGCATCTATTTCCCGCTTCCATGTGGAATATAGGGATCTTCAGTCTCTTCGCGGGAATAGCGCTAAGAGCGCTATTGGTATCTCCAAGAATGAGAAGCGCTTCTGGCTTCTCTTTCAGAAGGACTTCATAAGCGGCGCTGATAATATTCCCCATCGTCTCGCCAAGATGCTTTCCCGGGACGTTGAGAAAATAATCCGGCTTTCTTATCTCGAGCTCCTGAAAGAAGATCTCGTTCAACGTATAATCCCAGTTCTGACCTGTATGAACGAGAATGTGATCGAAGTATTTATCGAACTTTTTTATGATCTCGGCCAACCTGATAATCTCAGGCCTGGTTCCAACAATTGTCATTACCTTTGTTTTGGTCATCGTACTCTCCAGAGCTCTATAGGTTGTAGTGAGGGTAATAGTCTTTGTGATTTCTTATCCATTCTGCCATCTCTGATATCATTGTCTCATAGTCGGGAATAGTATATTCAAAGTTAAATCTCGTTCTCTTCAGTGATTTATCTGCAACGAATCCATCGAAAGGCTCGATATTTAGTTCGTTGTTTCTCATATATTTGTTGAATAGCTTGAGCAAGTCATATTTACTTATTGGTTCGCTGTAAACCATATTGTACAAACCGCTCGCTCTTTTCTTGGCTGCCTGTTCCATCGCTTTGGCAAGTTCAAGAGTTGTAAGTCCTGTCCACATCGCTTTCGTATAGCCCATTATTGTCCCCTTCTGTTTCATGAACCAGTTGAAAAGACCTATTCCATTTTCGTTCATATCCGGTCCGACAATCGAGTTTCTAAGAGTGATGTTCTTCTCGTCTTCTAGTTCCCCTAGAGCTTTGGTTCGATCGTAGAAAGTCTCTCCGTCTCTTAGATCCGATTCTGTATAACCACCTTTCTTTCCAGAGAAAACGCAGTCCGTGCTCATGTGTATGATCTGTGTACTCATGTTCTTAGTTACTTCCGCAAGGAAGTGGGGAAGATATGAGTTCAAAAATACTGCGAGCTCTCTATTCTGATCCGCAAATTGATTCAAAATGCCGATGCAGTTAATGACTGAATCGAATCGACCTTGATTCAGTATGCCACGAATAAATTCGATGTTTCTTGCATCTCCAATGACAAATTCGCAATGCTGCCCCTTTACACGATCGAATCCAATAACATCGTGTCCCCTTTCAAATAGGTAGGTCGATATTGTATGCCCGGCCATTCCGGCTGCTCCAAGTACGAGAAACCTCATCTTAGTCTCCTTTTACCTTACCTTATTTTATCTCTAGTAGAACGCCATTTTTCCAATTCGATCTGG
Source organism: Mesotoga infera (assembly GCF_900157305.1). Taxonomy (NCBI): domain Bacteria; kingdom Thermotogati; phylum Thermotogota; class Thermotogae; order Kosmotogales; family Kosmotogaceae; genus Mesotoga; species Mesotoga infera. Next base: position 692,059 of record NZ_LS974202.1, on the reverse strand, counting down.
ACCTCTTCCAATGATAGCAGGAGCTTCTTCAGTTCTTCTAGGCTTAATCGTTCTGTGTTATGAGATGTGTAGGGTTCAATGTTATCAACCATGAGTTGACCCTTTTCGAAGTACTTCGAGTAATTCAGATCTCTCGTGTCTGCCGGGACTCTGTAATAGCCTCCGAGGTCTTCTGCCACGACTTTCTCTTCGGAAGTCAGGAGGCTTTCGTATATCTTCTCCCCGTGGCGTGTGCCGATTATCTGGATCTTGTTGTCTGCTTCGAAGATATCTATTAGGGCTTCGGCGAGAGTCTTTATCGTTGCAGCCGGGGCTTTCTGGACGAAGATATCTCCCTGGTTGCCATTCTTGAAAGCGTAGAGAACCAGATCAACCGCATCGTCAAGGCTCATCATGAAGCGTGTCATGTTCGGGTTGGTGATCGTAAGAGGTTTTCCGGCTTTGATCTGTTCGATAAATAGAGGGATAACCGAACCCCTGGAGGCCATGACGTTGCCGTATCTCGTGCCGCAGAGCACTGTCTTGTTCTCCGAGATCGTTCTGGATTTGGCGACCATAACCTTCTCCATGAGGGCTTTGGTCATGCCCATGGCGTTTATTGGATAGACTGCCTTATCCGTGCTGAGAACGATTACTTTCTTCACGCCGTTGGCTATCGCGGCGTTTAGGGTGTTTTCGGTTCCGAGGATGTTTGTTTTAACAGCCTCGAGCGGAAAGAACTCGCAGGAGGGAACTTGTTTCAGCGCCGCGGCGCTGAAAACGAAATCCACTCCTCTGAGAGCAGATTCGATGCTGTTGTAATCGCGCACATCTCCTATATAGAACTTGAGCTTGTCGTTGTTGTAGAGTTTCCGCATATCGTCCTGCTTCTTTTCGTCACGACTGAATATGCGGATCTCGCTTATCTCTGTCTGAAGGAAACGCCTGACAACTGCGTTTCCAAAAGAGCCGGTACCACCGGTGACTAAAAGGGTTTTGTTTTTGAACAAAAGGCAACCTCCTTTTTCCAAACTAATCTCAGAGAGCTATTAGCAAGCCATTACTGAGTAGTGATCCAGTAGCTTCTAGATTTCTTCTAGCTATTACTGCTCTCCGTAATTACGTTATCAAGTCGCTTAAATAGAGTGTTCCTGTCATATAGGGTTACCGCTATCCTTTTTGCGTTTTCACACATATTATGATACTTTGTCCAATTATTTATTAGTTCAAGAATTCTTCTTGCTCCTTCGACCGGAGAATCGGGAGGTAGGAGAATACCTGCATCATTCTCCATAAGAACTTCGGATTGCCAACCTCCATAGTTTATCACAATGGGTTTTGAAGCAGCGAGTGCATCAAAGAATTTATTTGCTGAGTTAGCCCATAAGACTTCCTTATTGATAACAAAAGAAGTGTGAATTGTTGCTGCTTTCATAGCACAAATAACTCTATTTTTGGGCATAGGAGGGAATACAAACAGATTTCTGTCAAACACTTTCAAAGACTTCGCGTATCCTATTACTTCTTCTCTCTCTCGGCCATCACCAATGATAACAAATGCAACTTTTTGACTATGTTTTATTGCTTCTGCGGCTAGTTCGACCATATATTTCAGGCCATTTACCATGCCGATTGTACCAGCATAAAGTACAACTTTTCTTTCTCTGAAAATAGGATATTCCTCTTGAAACTTCTCTAATTCTACGCTGCTTACACTATCAAAAATCTCATTATCCGAAGCATTTGGAATTACCACAATCTTGTCTGCAGGTATTCCTTTACCAACTATGTTGTTCTTCATATCAAAAGAAAGAGCAATTATCCTTTTCGCGAATTTGTAAGCTTTCATTTCCAGCCTTCTTGAGAGCCATTTCAATATCGGATTCTTAATAATCCCTAATTCAATAGGTACATCTGGCCAAATATCTCTTACTTCAAAAATCATGGGGATCTTCTTTGTCTTGGATATCCTTAATGCTGGATAAGCTACTGTAAGCGGGGTGCTAGTTGCGAACACACAGTCGCAGCTCACTTTCATTCCCAACCGTGTTGCTTTTCTTGCAAAAGAAGAGAAGGAAGTCAATCTCTTTCCAAAAGATGTTCTATTGTTAACTGATTCATTGATAACCAGGACTCTTATTCCATCAACACTTGTTTCTCTTATTTCATCTTCACCTTCTCTGAAAAGGAGTTGAAGATTAGAATTTGAAGTAAGCATAGTCACTTCATGACCAGATTGTACAAGCCTTCTTGCAAATTCATACGACCTCGTTCCACTAGAGTTTGAAAGAGTTGCAAAATATTGGTGTATATATAGTATATGCATTTTTCCTCCTAATAAATCTCAACTCAAATCTCTCGCCGGTACTCCCATTACTTTTTTATTGTCTTGTATTGTATTAACTACAACACTGCCTGCGCCGACGATGACCCTAGATCCTATTTCTATTCCGTGTATCACGGACGCTCCAGTTCCTATATGAGAACTAGAACCTATTTTGACTGAGCCGCTCAAGGTAACCCCCGGAGCTATATGAACATGGTCTCCAATCATGCAATCGTGGTCTATGACTGCCCCGGTGTTTATGATACAGTTTTTGCCGATCTTTGTTCCAGGGTTTATTATCGCCCCCGGCATTATTACCGTGCCTTCTTCTATTTCAACCGATTCGTCAACTATTGCGTCTTTAGAGATAATTACCGGGATCTCGAATCCTGTCTGTTTGAGCATTTCAAAGAGTCTTATCCTGTTATCTGGATTACCCACGCTTCCAAGAGTTACGAAGGCGTATTTTATACCTTTATCATGTAACTCTTCCAGTTGGTCATCCGTGTATCTGGTCTCTATTCCCAGTACTTCTTTACCGAGGTTTTCTTTCAGATCAGAGATACCTGCGATGTTGAATGTATCAAGCTTTTTTATTATGGAGATCACTACTTTGCAGTGACCTCCGCCGCCGACAAGAATGATGTCAGGCTTCAATGACATCAACGATGCTCCTTGCCACAAACTCCGCCTGCTCTTCGCTGTTGAGTGTGGAGCTTGGCAGATTCAGGCCTTTTTCGTACAGTTCGTATGAGTTGGGGTATTCTTCTTTTTTGTATTTCTCGTATGGCGGGAATTCAGTTATCGGGACGAATATCCTTCTGGTGGGTATTCCCTTTTCTTTTAGCTCCTTCTGGATCTGGGGGAGGTCTTTTGTCGGGTGGTTTATCTTGATAGACGATAGCCACCAGGAGCTTATAGAATCTGGATATTCCTCTTGGAACTCTATTCCCTTTACGCCTGTGAGTATCTCTCTGTATATTTCCATGTATCTTCTCTTTTTCTGGAGGAAGTCGGGCAGTCTTTCGAACTGGGCAAGGCCGAGAGAGGCTTCGAGGTTGGTCATGCGGTAGTTGAAGCCGATCTCGGGGTGGTAGTAGCCCTTGCTTTCGTCCCTGGCTTGGTTGACAAGGAATTTCATGTGGTCGGCCAGTTTTTCGTCGTTGGTGGTTATCATTCCGCCACCGCCTGTGGTGATGACTTTGTTTCCGTTGAAGGAGAAGCAGGCCATAGAGCCGAAGGTGCCGGTCCTTCTTCCGTGGACGGAGGCTCCGAGGCTTTCGGTCGCGTCTTCTATTATGGGAATTCCGTGTCTTTGAGAGATCTCCGTTATCGCGTCCATATCGCAGGGATTGCCGTATATGTGGACGGGGAGTATGGCCTTCGTCTTTTTCGTTATCGCCCTCTCCACCAGCTCAGGTATCATGTTCCAGCTGGAGGGATCTATATCCACAAATACCGGTGTGGCTCCCACGTAGGTCACCGGGTTGACCGAGGCGATGAAGGTGATGAGTGGAACGATCACTTCGTCTCCCGGGCCTATGCCCAGCTCGTGAAGGGCGAGGTGGATGGCCGCCGTGCCGCTCTGGGTAGAGACGGCCCGTTTTGTGCCGACGTACCGGGCGAATCTGGCTTCGAATTCGGGGATGAACGGTCCGGCCGTCGAGACAAACGTAGAGTCGACGCATTTGAGCAGGTATTGCTTTTCGAGTTCTCCGAGGTTTGGTGCATCGAGGAATATCGTATCCATCTTTATCACCTACACGTTATATATGTCGGGTTTATAGTGTTCCATGTGGTTTTCCAGCCAGGCTATCGTTTCTTTGAGGCCCTCCTCGAGAGTGTGTCTGGGCTCCCAGCCGGTCAGCTCTTTTGCTTTGGAGCTGTCGCAGAGGAGCCTTTCGACCTCGCTCTTTTCGGGCCTTATCCTTTGGTCGTCTATCTCTATTTTGAGCTCTCTGTTCATGAGGCTCGCGATAAGTTGCGCGAGGTCTTTTATGGATATTTCTCTGTTAGAGCCGAGGTTTATCACCTCTCCCGTGCTTGCCTCGTGAAGACCGACGTGCCAGAAGCCCTCGCAGGTGTTGAGCACGTAGTTCATGTCTCTGGTGGCCTCGAGGTTGCCGAGCTTTATGCTCTTCTTTCCCGTCAATAACTGAGAGATGATCGTAGGGATCACGGCCCTGGCCGACTGTCTCGGGCCGAATGTATTGAACGGCCTTATTACGGATACGGGCAGGCCGAAGGAGCGGTAAAAGGTCAGCGCAAGCTGGTCGGCTCCCGATTTCGTCGCCGCGTAGGGGGACTGCGGGTTGACGGGGTGTTTCTCGTCTATCGGGACGTACTGGGCCGTGCCGTATATTTCGCTAGTGGACGTGTGGATGACTTTCTGTGTGCTGAGCTCTCTTGCCGCCTGCAATACGTTGTATGTTCCCTCTACGTTCGTTTTTATATATGCCAGAGGCGAGACGTACGAGTAGGGGATTCCGATCAGCGCAGCCAGGTGAAAGACGACGTCTATATTTTTCATCGCGTCTTTGACTGAGTCGAAGTCTCTTATATCTCCTGTGTAGACTTCTATTTTATCTCTGTAAGGCGATTCTTCGAGCCAGCCCCAGTTGTTTTTGGAGTTGTAGCGGACGAAGGCTTTAACCTGGAAGCCCTTCTGGACAAGATATTCTGCTAGATGCGAGCCTATGAAGCCTCCGGCTCCGGTCACGAGAGCTTTCAAGTGATCTCCTCTCCCCTTTCCGTCAGTGCCATGTAGTCTTCCATCCTCCCCACGTCGTGCCACCTTCCCCTGTGGATGTGGACGGCCAGTTTCATTCCGTTGTCCTTCATTATACCCCACAGGGTCGGCATGTCTATGTGCTGGTTGCGGGGAATGTTGTTCTTTATATAGCCTATCACTTTTTTCGAGACGCCGTAGATGCCGCCGTTTATTATGTATTTGAGCTTCGGTTTCTCTTCCCAGCCTATCAGTTCGGAGGAGCCGTTCATCTGGAGCACGCCGAAATCGACCGGGATCTGTTTTTCTATTCCCGTGAGGACGAGGTCGTACCGGGAGAGCATTTCATTTATCGTCCGGTAATCGACGTCGCAGATTAGGTCGCCGTTGGAGACGAGGATCTTGTCGTCGAAGTCCTCCGGGAGGAGTGCGAGCGAGCCGGCCGTGCCTGTGATTTCGACTTCTTCTATGTAGGTTATCCTGACGCCGTATCTGGAGCCGTCGCGCAGGAAGGATTTGACTATCTCTTTTTTGTAGTTGACCGAGACGAAGATCTCAGTGATGCCCGAGTCTCTCATGTGCTCTATTATGAACTGGATGATCGGTTTGTCTCCCACCGGGAGCAGCGGTTTGGGAATAGCCGAGGTCAGGGGCCTGAGTCTCTTGCCCTGTCCTCCGGCCATGATGAAGCCGAATTTGAACATTATTTGCCACTCCTGCCCAGTATCCACTGGTAGGTCAGGGCCAGGCCTTCTTCGAGGCTGACTTTCGGCTCCCAGCCGAGCTCTTTTTTTATTCTTGTTATATCTGCCACGGCGTAGTCGTACTCCTCGCGGAGCTTGGTCGCGTCGAAGATTACGTCGCAGCTCCCGCCCGTGACTTCCTGGGCTTTGACTATTAGCTGGCTTATAGAGGTCGGCACGCCAGAGCCGACGTTAAAGACGTTTATTCCCTTCGGGTCTTTTTCGAGGACGAGTTTTACGAGGTCTATGAGGTCGGATATGTAGAAGAAGTCGCGGACTTTCTCCGAGTCTCCTATGTTTACGGTGCCTTCGGTCGCTATCTTTTCGAGGACTGTCGGGACGACATAGGGCGAGAGCTGGTACGGGCCGTAGGGGTTGAAGAGTCTGAGGACAGTGAGGTCGAGCGAGTAGCGATTCGCCAGATAGACGAGGATGTCCTCGAGCATTGCCGATCTCGTGCCGACGAAGTTCTTTGGGCAGACGATGTCGTCTTCGCTGAAGAGCTTCTTCTTAGGGCTGTACACTCCATAAGATGAGAGATAGATTAACGTCTTGAGCCTTCCCATCTGGGCGGCCATATGTAAGACGTCCCCGAGCGAGCCGATATCCGTGAATTCCCCGATATACTCAAAGCCTATTATGTAAGGATTCTCGGGATCAAAGGCCGTGAAGTGCGAGTGTTTCAATTGCTCGGTATATCTTATTTTGAAGGCTCTTTCGAGGTGAGGCGTCAGCCATTTCTCTACGTTCGATATAAGGACTTCACTCATTATTTAGCTCCCCTTCTAAAGATCATGGTTTCGGCCGTGCGGAGCATTGTAGCCAGATACAGCCTGAAATCCATGTTCTTGACATAATAAAGATCGTATGAAAGCCTTCTGGCGAAGGTATCGTATTCAAGTTTGTCCACGTACCGATAGAGCACCTGCGCGTGTCCGGTGATTCCGGGCATTATCTTAGTTCTGTATCTGTAGAAGGGGATCACCTTCGTGCAGTACTCGTAGGTCGAGGGTATGTCCGGTCTTGGGCCGACTATGCTCATATTGCCTATGAAGACGCTCAGGAGCTGCGGGATTTCGTTCAGTCTGGTCATTCTGAGCAGTTTGCCGCTCTTTGTGAGGGTTGGACTGCCTTCGCCTTCTTTCGGGTCGTCCATGGTGCGGAATTTATAGACTTTGAAGATTTTTGCGTTTATACCGTGTCTGGGCTGGCTGTAAAAGACCGGCCTGCCGTCCCGGATAAGTATATATATTATGCAAAAGAGTATAAAGGGGGAGAACATGACGAGCAGCGCAGAGGAGAAGACGATGTCCAATACTCTTATTCGCCTTGAGAATCTCGCCTGAGAGAAGACTACCTGGTAGTAGTCTCTGAAAATGGTGATCATCTCGACGGGGATTCTATGGAGGACGTTTTCGACTATCGTAGGCAGGTATTCGATTTCTACGTTCTTAGTCATCGCGTCATTGAGGACAGATTCGACGTCTCTAGCCAGCTTTGGATCCCCGATAAGTATGGCGTCGTAGGGCCGGGTCGCTTCTATCTCCATGGCCGCAATGAGGGTGACAGGGGAGGGGTTGAGGTAGGAGTAGATCTGTATCTTGTTCATCGAGGCCTTTCTAACTTCTTCCAGTATGGGCGAGAGCTCTTCTTCCTTTCCTATCACGAGGTATCTCTTCGGGGGCAGGTGTTTTATGGTGTATCTCATCAACATGCAACCAATAAACGGGAATATGAAGATGGAGATAACGGCAGTGACTGCCATGGTAAATCTGGGTAGTCTCGCGCTAAAGAAGAGTATCGGGATCATGGAGAAGAGCGTTCCCAGAATGGTTCCCGAAAGGTAAGAGACAAAGCACGAGTTCATAGATGAGGTCATAGAGTTGTCGAAGCCCCTGAAGGCGTATATGCCGAGCATTATGGCCGTGTTAAGTATGAGAGCTTGAAAGATGTAACCGACGGTCCAGGTTAGGGTAAGCGACTGAGTGAAAAACAGGGAGGCATAAAGGAGAGTTGCTATCATGTATTTGAAGCCAGCAAGTCTTCTGAGCATACTGCCCCGCCTCACTTCCTTAGTTTAATCGATTGTTTCATAATAAAGTGCGTGTTCGTTTGACCTAATGTACTTGCAAGGCGAAAAAGATAACATGCGCTTAATTCGATGTTCGGCGATAACGTCGATTTGCTTCATCGATAACGTCGATTTGCTTCATCTTGTTAACATAAATAACCTTATTTCAAATGCATTTCATGTACGTCTATAACCGTCCAGGCCCATTTGTGGGTTTATGCTTCTAATTATATTAAGTTTTCGTATGCCAGTCAAGATAAGGAGATTAGGAGAAATGTAAAATTTTAAGAGATCGTGGGAGGTGAGAGGCGAGAGGTTAGAGGTGGGAAGAGCGAAGAGCCGTCCTTCGTCCTTCGTCCCGGAGCGTGGACCCGTCCTTTGGAAGAGCGGAACCAGAGGAGAGAGGGCGAGACACGAGCAGCGGGTCTCGGGTTTCGGGTCTAGGGTCTAGAACGCGAAAAACGTGGTTTTTCGCGGTCTTTGCTCCTTCACGTCATGCCGGACTCACTTGATGTCATTCTGAGCTTGACTCAGAATCTGCTCTTTCAACCGTAAGGAGCGAGATCCCGTATAGGAGCATTACGGGATGACAGTCCCTTGCCGTCATGCCGGACCCCGATCCGGCATCTCCGCTCCTTCGAAAGAGCAAGAGCGAGATCCCGTATAGGAGCATTACGGGATGACGGCGGAGGAGTACTAAGGAACGAGATCCCGTATAAGAACATTACGGGATGACAGTCCCTTCCCGTCATGCCGGACCTGATCCGGCATCTCCGCTCCTTTGAAAGAGCAAGAGCGAGATCCCGTATAGAAGCACTACGGGATGACAGTGCGGGGGCGTTACGGGATGACAGACCCCTCGCGTCATGCCGGACTCACTTGATGTCATTCTGAGCTTGACTCAGAATCTGCTCTTTCAACCGTAAGGAGCGGGATCCCGTTTAAGAGCACAACGGGATGACATAAGGGTGAGCATTACGGGATGACCCTGAATAGGAACATTTCAGGGCAGGCTTATCAGGACAGGCTCCACGGGATGACACGAAGCAGAGTTCGAAGCCGGAATGACAGTATGAAAAATAGGGGACTCCATTTTTTCACGAAAGGTTATAGTTCGAGTAGATTTGTTTCTATTCTAGAATATCGTTAAGTATTTCTCTTATTGTATGACAGATATGATCGAATCCGATATCTCTGGCATAATCGAACTGATTCTGATAATCTTTCCAGAACTCACTCATTGCATCGCTGGTCTGGACCGTTTTTAGTATTTCGTCATAGCGCTTAATTATGTTTATAGTTCCTCTGCTTTGGCAGGTATTGAGCAAAGCTTCCTTCAGAGTACGCGGATCAATGTTTTGCCACTGCAGTTTGCGAATTATATAGATGTCGTAATAATCCCTGGGACGAGTATTTTGATTTCCTCTTGCTATCGTTGTTTCTAGTTTCTCGGCCATTATCGTCTCCAGGTTATATGCAAGTATTCTGATGCTCCGGGAATCGAAGAGCAGTCTAAATTCGTAGTTGATTTCTTTTGGCGTGATGATGTCTCCTGTGGTGATATCAACTTTCAGAGGTACTTTTATCGGAGGGTACACCGCTTCCAGGGCTACGCGGAATCCATGATAATCTGCACTCTCACGTATCTCTTCAATCCTTCTGAGCGAGAAAATGACTTCATCATTAATTTCTATCGCACAAATCTCGTTCAGCATGTTCTGTATGCTTTCTGCATTAATCTTTAGCCCTTTAATGGTCGCGTCTATATCCATGGTCGCTCTTGTATCAAGGCCTACTATTGACGCGATAAGAAATCCACCTTTCAAGATGAAGTTCGATTGGTAGCGTGATAATGAAATTCTTTCCAGCAAACGCTCCAGCATATAGTTCTGCAGGACAATCTGAGCGGAGATTTTCTTGCTTTTAGCCATGTTCTTAACGATCGCTTTCAGCTGCATCGAATTCTTCAAAGTAACACCTCTAAATAAGCCCGAAGCTTCTTTTCTACCCTCATGAGCTTTGCGTATTCTGAAATCAATGGAATATCTCTATTGAGCAGTTTTACGTATCTCTTGAATGCTTCGCTGATGATCTGTATATCTGTATGACTTCGTCCCTTTAGAGTGTCGCACAGTGTTCTCTCTGCATTATAGACCCTTACCTCGTTGCCATTAGGAGTTTTTGTCGTGGTTATACCAAGTTCGTATAACCCGTCTTTGACGCGATAGTATTCAACATTTTCTTCTTTTAGATTTGAGGTATTATAGCCGATCGGAAATGTCATTGAATACTTGATCGGGGTTCGATCTGTCAAACCAAGCAAGAATAGTGCTGTTCCGTGAGAAAAGATCCCCCGCCTGTAGCGGTTTTGGAGGTTGAACATCTCATCGTCAAGAATCGTAGGAATAATATAAACACCGCGTGCTGATCTTTCGAGAAGGCCCCTTTCTACAAGAATTCTCAAATACTGACGGTTTATCCCCGCATCTGTGATTTGTCTCGATGTTACTATACCGTTGTTTTTACGCGCGACGTCTAGAATCTTGTTGATATAGGACATATATCACCTCCTACAAAAGCGAATATCATTTACGCATATAATTGTATCGTTTGTGTGCATTAAAGTCAATACTTGAGAAATAGAAAAATATGTTAGGAGACCGTCCTTCGAAAGAGCAGGAAGAGCGGGAAGAACCGTGTGTGGGGTTTGGGGTATAGGGTCTGGTAAGAACGAGATTCGTATAAGTGCTCTTTCCAACAACCTACAACGCACAACCCACCACGGTTCCTAACATACCACTATGGTTCTCACGCAGAAGAGCCGTCCTTCGTCCTTCGTCCCGGAGCGTGGACCCGTCCTTGGAAAGAGCGGAACCAGAGGAGAGAGGGCGAGACACGAGCAGCGGGTCTCGGGTTTCGGGTCTAGGGTCTAGAACGCGAAAAACGCGGTTTTTCGCGGTCTTTGCTCCTTCGAAAGAGTAAGAGCGAGATCCCGGGTCGGAGCCCGGGATGACATTAGTGGGGTATTACGAGATTGGACACGGGATGACCCTGAATAGGAGCATTTCAGGGCAGGCTCCATGGGGACACTACGGGATGATAGTCCCCTCGCGTCATCCTGGCGTGCTCCCAGCCAGGATCTCGCTCTTCGCGACCCATTTTTGCGGTCTTTGCTTCTAACCAAGAACGAAGAACAAAGCTTCTAGCTCCGCAAAGAAGAACTGCTCTTTCGCGAGTCCCGGTTTTTCGCAGAGATTTTAACACTCCGGCCTGGCCTGGTTCATCAAGTTAAGTCCTGTATCTTGTTCTTTTTATCAGTAACCGTTTTTAATTTCTTCCCAAAGGTCTTGAAGATCCGGGTTTCTTTCTTTAATTAGCTGTAGCTTCCATTCTCTTTTCCAGCTCTTCAGTTGTTTTTCTCTTCTGATAGCATCCGAGATTCTTTCAAAGAATTCGTAATAGACAACGATAGTGCAGTTGTACTTATTCTCAACTTATGCACTTCGAGTTAACAAAGCGAGGAAGAAGGAAGTGGATAGAAGAATCGCTAGCGGAAGAGCTTCGAGCTAATTGGAAGAAGTAATCGAATTTGATCAGTTCAAGGAAATCCCTGAGAGAGACCTGGTCTTTGACAGAACGATAGAAGTTGGCGATCATCCATGTAGTGAAGGCAAGCTGGACAAGTTCGACATGCTTCTGAAAACTGGTAGAGGAGAAGACCTGGGCCTTGAGACCGAAGTTCTGCTTGACTGCTTTGAAGTAGGTCTCGATGTAGTTTCTCTTCCTATAATGCTCAAGGATCTCCCAATCGGTCAGAGAAGTATCGCTTGAGAGGATGATTCTGTTCTCTTGGTCTGTGTTATGGAAGACAAGCTTGACAGTGGCATTGTTGTATTTGGGTATCTTCACAATGATAGAAGAGAGACCGCGAGTCTTGTTTCTCAGTTTGGACAGATGGAGCTTGCGCCCCTGAAAGATAACATTCATCACAGGGTTGAGTCTTCCGATTACTGTGAACCCCATTTCCATAGCCTTCAGAAATATCTCCGAGCAGAGTATTCCTCCATCCATCATGAGGATAGTATCTTTGAAAGGTATCCTCTCTAGCATTCGAATGAACTGGTCTGTGAGATTCTCTTCGTCTCTCAAAGAGGAGAAGAGAGGGAAGTAGAGTTTATCTTTCACCCAGCCGATAGCGCTCAAGAGAGAGACACCGCTCACGATTTTATTCTCTATGGTTGAGTAGAACTTCCCGAGATTCTCGATTCTCTTTCCTCTCCTCTTCATGACAGTCTCGTCCAGAATGATGTACTTGAACTCGAGAGAATACTCCTGGAGGAATCTAGAGATGTAATCTACTCTCGCGTATGAAAGGTCTCTTGTGGAGAGTGACTGAGAGCTCAACATTCTCGAGATGGATGACTGAGAAGAAGAACAGAAGGGGGCCAGTCTGCTGGTGTTCTTATGAGCGGACAGGAAGAGGGCACAGGAATACCCTTCAACAAACCTTCTCTGCTCTATACGTAGGAAGCGAACTGAACCGATGACATCCGAGATAATCTGTGATATATTCGTTGTGGGCATGAAATCATCCTTTCGTATGGTCTGATCACCACGAATATACGATGATTTCATGCCTTTTTCAATGACCCTGTTCTATTTCCTTCTTTAGGTTAAGTCAAAGTGCATAAGTTGAGTATTGGTAAAGCCCTCTACTGTTTTATTTTTGTGTTCTTGGACCCTTCGGAAGAGATTATTGGTGACTCCAATGTAGAACACTGTTCTATAAGGATTTGTCATTATGTACACAAACCCTGAATTCAAAGCATCACCTCAAATTATAGAAATTCTTTAATGAATGAATAATACACCAAGATCTTAAGTACCAGGAGAGATTTAACGGAAGAGCGAGATCCCGTATAGGAGTCCTGAATAAGAGCATTTCAGGACAGGCTCCACGGGATGACAGCGGAGTAACACTAAGGAGCGAGATCCCGGGTCGGAGCCCGGGATGACGGTATAGAACCATTACGGGATGACATAAGGGTGAGCATTACGGGATGACACGGGATGACAGTAGAAGGGCGTTACAGTTGACGAGTCTTCTTTGATCAGCCTTGAAAGGTTTGTCTGATGTTTAGTGCTTTCCACTTGAGCATAGGCTGTTTCTTGATTCTATCTGCCAGTTCTTTGTCGTCGGTAATGATTTCTGGTTTGATCTCCCCTTTTTCGTTTAGGATTCTTAAGAATTCTCTTTCATTGTCGTTCAGAGGTAGCAAGTAGGAGACTACTTTCTGGCAAGAATTTTCGATATCACTGGCAAGAGTTTCGAGCTTTTCTTTGTCAAGTGTACCCCTTAGAAGTGGCAGCAATCGCTTTTTCAGGTCATTTTCGTTTACTCGAAGTGTTTTTTCATCTATTTCGAGCCAGTTTTCTCGATTCATTCCCCCGAAAACCGTAAAGGCAAGCCGGAGTTTTTCAAGGTCAAGGGTGCTTATTTGCTTCTCAAGTAGATATACATCATAAAGGTCTCTGCTTGTTTCTCGCGAAAAGCAGGCCGCAATTTTCGAGGCGAAAACTTCCAGCTTGTTTACTAATGGGACTCTGCGGGCTATTTGACTACCTAGCTGCCTTGAATCCATTGTCTCAATTTCAAACAGTGGAATTCTCATCATGTAGTTTATATCAATAGATAGGTTTCCTCCAGAAGATAGGGAGCTCACGTACCTCAATGAATAAGAGGTAGCTGCTTCTGAATCCCTTTTGTTTCTTATGGACAGGCTTTCTTCGAGGCAGACTGATTCTATGATTTTCTCAAAACCGCTTCTGTCACGGTCGAGTTCTTCTCGAGTGGGGGATCCAATATAGTTGATATCTATATCTACCGATAATCTTGGAATTTCCAGGAAGAACAGATTTATTGCCGTCCCCCCTTTTAGAGCGAAACTTCCTACAAGACGATCGATATTTGATGCGCGGTCAAGCCACGAAAGCAGTAGCGAGACTTTCTCAATAATCTCCTGCCGATAACCCGTCTGACCGGATAATCTGGACAGGGTCTCTCTGGATATCCTTATCGCTCTTCCCACCTTTCATTCAATATGTTTTCAGGAATTACGAGATTCCATTCCTTTACCAACTTGGCCCTTTCAACTCGTGATCGATCAAAGTAATGCAGCGAAACGGGGATCATTTTTTTTAGTTCTCTCAATAGAGTTTGGTCATTTTTTATGATGCTCGGATGTCTTTGTAAGAAGAAGCCAACTTTGGCGCTCGTGGTAGAGTTGCCAAGTGCCTTCAGATACTTCAGCAGGTTTTCGGTGTTTAGATACTCGGTCATTTTGAGAGAACGCCAGACCTCTTCAATTCCGCCACATAGATTGGGTCGATCGAGCATATCTACAAAGGTTCTTTCTCTACTGGTTATAAAAACGTTTATGCCTTTTATATCCACTTGTTCCGTGAGTAGGAAGTAGTTGTCTGAGCGAAGCAGTTTCTGAGAGGGGTGAGTCGGAATGTATTCGATTTCCCTGAATACTAAAGGACGCACACTCTTCATTGTCAAGAATGTTCTGGTGTTGAAAAGCGAGTAGGTATTCCCATTGAATTCCTGAGCCGTATGATAGGCAAGAATCGCATCCTCTGTTCTCTTTGCTGCAACGAGAAATGAATCAGGGTTGAATTGTTCTGCCTTTTGGTTTAGAGGTACTACTGCGTAGAGACCACGACAGATTTTGAGGATCCGGCCTCTCTTAACGTGATAATTCAGAAGAACGCTGTAGTTCTCAAGACTCTTAGATTTATTCTTCTTCAGGAATTCTTTTAGTTCATGAGTCGTGAAGACCGGTGATTCTTCAAAAAACAGTTCTAATCTCACTTGATCCCCTCTCTGTTAGTTGACATCTATTGGCATATAGTAAATATATTTTATATTTTTAGGTGATCAATGTCAAGTGAAATAAGAAAATAGCGACTCCATTTTTAGTAAGAGCGGTTGTTTGTTGCAGAGCTAGGAGCTTTGTTCTTGGTTCGAAAGAGCGAAAAGAGCGGAAAGAACCGTGTGTGGGGTTTGGGGTATAGGGTCTGGTAAGAACGAGATTCGTATAAGTGTTCTTTCCAACAACCTACAACGCACAACCCACCACGGTTCCTAACATACCACTATGGTTCTCACGCAGAAGAGCCGTCCATCGTCCTTCGTCCCGGAGCGCGGACCCGTCCTTGGGAAGAGCGGAACCAGAGGTGAGAGGGCGAGACACGAGCAGCGGGTCTAGGGTCTAGAACGCGAAAAACGCGGTTTTTCGCGGTCTTTGCTCCTTTTCGTCATGCCGGACCTGATCCGGCATCTCCGCTCCTTTGAAAGAGCAAGAGCGGGAAGAGCGAGATCCCGTATAAGAACATTACGGGATGACAGTCCCTTGCCGTCATGCCGGACCCCGATCCGGCATCTCCGCTCCTTCGAAAGAGCAAGAGCGAGATCCCGTATAGGAGTCCTGAATTCGATCATATCAGGACAGGCTATTACGGGATGACGGCGGAGGAGTACTAAGGAACGAGATCCCGTATAAGAACATTACGGGATGACAGTCCCTTCCCGTCATGCCGGACCTGATCCGGCATCTCCGCTCCTTCGAAAGAGCGGGAGAACGGGATCCCGTATAGGAGTCCTGAATTCGATCATATCAGGACAGGCTATTACGGGATGACAGTACGGGGGCACTAAAGAGCGAGATCCCGGGTCGAAGCCCGGGATGACAATAGCGGGGTATTACGGGATGACACGGGATGACCCTGAATAGGAGCATTTCAGGGCAGGCTCTCCCCTCACGTCATCCTGGCGTGCTCCCAGCCAGGATCCCGTTCTTTGCGAAAAACGGGACAGACGTCAGGAGCCCGTCAGTGCACATTTTCGTCAGATGTAAGATCTATCCTCGATCACCTATTATGTTATATCGAGAAGTATTTTTATGAGTTCGAGGACCTGGCACATTACTTCTTCCGAGACTCTGCCAATTCTCTTTTCCAGTCTGTCTCTAGATATGGATCTTATGTCTTCGCTCTTGATGTAGCTTGTGAGATCAAGCCCGGTTTCTTTGCCGGATATCTCAACATGAAGGGGGATGGATTTGTTTTTTGATGTAATTGGAACTACGATCACGAGTTCTGCCGGTCCGTGGTTGAACTGGTCAACGGAAATTACCAGGCATGGTCGAAAACCGGCCTGTTCTCTACCTCTGACCGGGTTCAGGTTCGCCAGCCAGATTTCACCTCTGGAAGGTAGGTTATTCATCTTTCTTCAGTCCATCTGCGAGCGCCGTTTCCCACTCTTCTCTCTCTTTCTGTTCATCCTTCCAGAGTTCTTCCCTTTCTTTTAGTTTTGCAAAGGCTCTGTTGGCGTCGTTTAGAAGCATTTCCCGTCTGTATGCATCTACCGCTTTAGCCAGAATCTCCCCTATCGTTTCGCCGCTGGCCAAAGCCATGGCCTTAAGTCTGGAGTGAGTTTCGGATGAAATTCGCACGATCTGCGTCTTCAAGATATATCACCACCGAGTAAACATATTTATATACTGATAATATAACATATTTTGTATTCAGAGAGCACGAGATGTGGAGAGAGGACGAGACAGGGGAGAGGTGTGAAGAGCGGAAGAGCGGGAAGAGCCGTCCATCGTCCTGCGTTAAAGCCTACGAGGCCCATTTGGGCTAGAACATCTTGCATCCAGGAAGGTAATAGCGATGACCTATGAGCATAGACCTGATAACTGAATAGATTCTATTTTGATGCATTACTCGGTCAACTGTCCAGAATTGTAGAGTCAGTGGCACTGCTTTGCATACTCTTTGTGTAAAATAGAGAATAAACGAGATAGTTCTCTTTTCACAGGAGTGGTTGAGGTGGATATAACTTCGAGTGATCTGGAATTAGCGCTTCTTTCAGCAAGTTATTCCAGAGTCAGTAAACAGTTCGGGCTGATCGTGTCAGAACAAGGGTTGCAGATGGCTGTTGACAGTTACCTGATAGATGCGCTGGAGAGAATAGGCCGGTCCTGGGCAGAAGGAAGAGCCTCGCTTTCACAGGTATATATTGCAGGTAAGATCTCTGAACGTCTTTTGGATGAGTTCACCCGAGATATAGAGCATGAGAAGAAAGACGGTGCACGTATTGCGATTGTGACGCTGTACGATCGACACACTCTCGGGAAGAGGATAGTGAGGAGTTTCCTGAGGTCTTCAGGCTATGAAGTAATGGATCTGGGATCGCTTTCAAGCAACGAAGAGCTGCTCGGTGTAGTCAAGAAATACGATGTGGAGATTCTTCTCATCTCTGTTTTGATGCTGCATTCTGCCTTGAAAATCGAGAGCTTCATCACAGAGCTCAAAGAAAGCGGCTTCCAAACAAAGGTCGTCGTCGGGGGTGCACCTTTCAATGCCGACGAAACACTCTGGAGAAGAGTTAAAGCCGATAGATACGGAAAGACGGCAGCCGAGGCTATCAATATATTAAACGAGATTACGGGTGATTCGAGATGAGCGAAATAACTTCCATGGAGAGGGTCTTAAAATCCCTTAGCTTTCAGGAACCAGACAGGGTACCGCTCTTCTTGCTTCTGACTATGCATGGCGCGAAGGAACTTGGCATGACTATACGTGAGTATTTTTCCAGCGCAGAGAATGTTGTCAGGGGTCAGATCTTGCTGCGAAGAAAGTACGACAACGATTGTTATTTTCCCTTCTTCTACGCTGCTAGAGAGATAGAGGCGTTTGGCGGCGATATAGTTTACAGCGAGGATGGACCTCCAAATGCAGGGGAGCCGATCATAAAGAAAGTCGAAGATATTGAAGGATTGGCGATGCCTGATCCGAGAACGGTCCGCCCTCTACAGAGTGTGTTGAAGGCGATAAATGCTCTCAAGGAGGAGGGAAGGGGTGGTGTTCCAGTCTTAGGTGTTGTCATTTCGCCTTTTTCGTTGCCGGTGATGCAGATGGGCTTCGAGAGATACCTGGATATCCTTTACGATGATAGGGACTTTTTCGACAGACTGATGAGATTCAACAAGGAGTTCAGCGTGAGGTGGGCAAACGCTCAGGTGGAGGCCGGAGCGACCGCGATCGTTTATTTCGATCCTCTTTCTTCGCCCAGCATAACGGACGTGGAAACTTTCAAAGCTACTGGATACCCTATTGCGAAGGAAGTTATCTCCAGAATAAAGGCACCCGTGGCGATGCATTTCGCGTCAGGTCTTTGTATGGATATTCTAGATTTGCTGCCGGCAACCGGAACCGTTGCGATTGGCTTCAGCGCTCTGGAGAATATACCGAAACTGAAGGAGAAGGCTTCGAGACTGAAACTCTCGCTTATAGGCAATTTGAACGGTGTTGAGATGACATCTTGGGATCGAGAAAAAGCCGAAGAGACTGTCAGAGGAGTGATCGAGCAGGGGGCAAATGGCGGGGGGTTTATTTTGTCGGACAACCATGGCGAAATCCCTTTTCAAGTTTCCGACGAGATTTTGAAGGCGATTTCCGAGGCCGTGCACAAATGGGGTGAGTACCCGATCTCGAATGGAGATATTCGATGAAGAAGATAGTGGTGGTTGCCTGCTCCAATTTCCAGCAGGAGATGCTTGAGATTAGCACCCGCGAAGAGTTTCAAGCGCTGAGTTTTTACTTTTATCCGGCTTTGTGCGAAGTTTCACCCCGGTCAGGCATGCGCGAAATTCTTAACGATGTTTTGAGCTCTTCGGGCGAGAAGCTTCACTTCCTTTTCGCTCCTAGGTCCTGTCCGATCTTAGAACACCTGCGCGAAAGACCTGAAATAACGCATATTGCCTACGATTTTTGCCAGGAGCTCTTAGCTCCCAAAGTTATTTTACAACAGCAGATAAAAAGGAATTCCTATTTGGTAACAGATGGCTGGCTTTCTCAATGGAGAGAGCATTTGAGAAACTGGGGTTTCGATCCTTCTAAGAACTCTAGCTTCATGAGTGAGTTCTCCACATTGATCGTTCACCTTAAAACCGGGGTAATCGAAAACCCGGAACGTGAACTCGCCGATTTTGCCAAAGCCGTAAAGCTCCCGACAGATGTGATCGATATAGGGCTTGATTATGTAAAAAACTTTGTTCTGGCCTCTGTTTACGACACAATAGCACGGAAGATGGGTCTTTTCGAAGAGGCGTTCGATTTCGATCTCCACAGGCAGATAGCCAATTATGCAATGATCAACGAAGTCCTCATGGAGATAGCCAGTCTGAATTCTAAGAACGAGGTCCTAGAGAAAATATCCACGCTCGCCGAAATGCTTTTCGCTCCAGAGGAAGTCCTTTTCTTCGAGAAATTTCGGGACGGCTGGAGAGAGATTTACTCATCTGCAAGAGGTTCTACCATCACCGAAGAGGTTCTGCAGATCCCGGAAAATCCCGAAGATATCTTCTCGCTCGAATGTGGAAGAGACCTATGGATGAAAGTCCGGCATGACGATAAATTGCTCGGAGCGTTGAAGATCTCGAAAATCGCCTTTCCAGAGTATTCCGATCGCTATCTCCCCGTACTGGGAAATATCAGGAGCGTTCTGGGTTTATCGCTCAGCAACGCCGAACTCCTCGAAGAGTTGAAAACGATCTCCCTTACTGATCCATTGACAGGAATTTACAACAGGAGAGGCTTCTTCGACAAGGCAAAAGCCGAGTTTCTCAAAGCTTCCAGAGGAAACAAAAGTCTTTCTCTTGCGGTCTGCGATCTTGATAACTTAAAGGCGATAAACGATTCCTTCGGCCACGAAGTGGGTGATTTAGTTCTCAAAGAGGTCACTAGCATCGTCAGGGATAATATAAGAGAGTCCGATGTGTTTGGCAGGTTCGGGGGAGATGAATTCATAATACTTTTTCCTGGTTGCGATTCAAAAGCCGCGCTGGAGGTGCTAGATAGAATAAGAGTGGTGGTAGGTAAGATCAAAGAACCTTTGCTGAATGGACAGGAGTTATCGCTCAGTTTCGGACTCACTACCATAAGGGAGGACACAGGCTCCCTCGAGGAACTAGTTTCTCTTGCCGACAGAGCTCTATACGAGGCAAAGAACTCTGGAAGAAACGCCATAAAATTTATATGATCTCACAATTTTTTCAAGAACAGGAAGAGCGGTTCCGGCGTGTTGCGCCCAAGTTCTTCGTTCCGACGCTGCGCGTCCAGGTTCTTGGTAAAAGACTCGAGAGGAAGAGAGAGAGGAGAGAAAACCAGTCCTTTCCTCCTTTCCGTCATGCCGGACTCACTTGATGTCATTCTGAGCTTGACTCAGAATCACGGTTTTCCTCCCTTCGGGTCATCCTGACGTGCTCCCAGTCAGGATCCCGGTCTTCGGAAAAACGTGGACAGACGTCAGGAGCCCGTCAGTCCCCATTTTCGCGGTTTTTCCTCCCTTCCCGTCATGCCGGACCTGATTCAGCATCTCCGCTCCTTCGAAAGAGCAAGAGCGAGATCCCGGGTCGGAGCCCGGGATGACAGTGCGGGGACACTACGGGATGACAGTCCCTTCCCGTCATGCCGGACTCACTTGATGTCATTCTGAGCTTGACTCAGAATCTGCTCTTTCAACCGTAAGGAGCGAGATCCCGTATAAGAACATTACGGGATGACATTAGCGGGGTATTACGGGATTGGACACGGGATGACCCTGAATAAGAGCATTTCAGGGCAGGCTCCATGGGGACACTACGGAATGACAGTCCCTTCCCGTCATCCTGGCGTGCTCCCAGCCAGGATCCCGGTCTTCGCGACCCATTTTTGCGGTCTTTGCTTCTAACCAAGAACGAAGAACAAAGCTTCTAGCTCCGCAACGAAGAACTGCTCTTTCCCGAGTCCCGATTTTTCGTAGAGATTTTAACACTCCGGCCTGGCCTGGTTCATCAAGTTAAGTCCTGTATCTTGTTCTTTTTATCAGTAACCGTTTTTAATTTCTTCCCAAAGGTCTTGAAGATCCGGGTTTCTTTCTTTAATTAGCTGTAGCTTCCATTCTCTTTTCCAGCTCTTCAGTTGTTTTTCTCTTCTGATAGCATCCGAGATTCTTTCAAAGAATTCGTAATAGACAACGATAGTGCAGTTGTACTTATTGGTAAAGCCCTCTACTGTTTTATTTTTGTGTTCTTGGACCCTTCGGAAGAGATTATTGGTGACTCCAATGTAGAACACTGTTCTATAAGGATTTGTCATTATGTACACAAACCCTGAATTCAAAGCATCACCTCAAATTATAGAAATTCTTTAATGAATGAATAATACACCAAGATCTTAAGTACCAGGAGAGATTTAACGGAAGAGCGAGATCCCGTATAGGAGCATTACGGGATGACAGTGTGGAGGCATTCACGGTGTGACAGCCTCTTCCCGTCATGCCGGACCCTGATCCGGCATCTCCGCTCCCTCGAAAGAGCAAAAAAGCGAGATCCCGTATAGGAGCATTACGGGATGACAGCGGAGGAGCACTAAGGAGCGAGATCCCGGGTCGGAGCCCGGGATGACAGTGCGGGGACACTACGGGATGATAGTCCCCTCGCGTCATCCTGGCGTGCTCCCAGCCAGGATCCCGTTCTTTGCGACCAATTTTTGCGGTCTTTGCTTCTAACCAAGAACGAAGAACAAAGCTTCTAGCTCCGCAAAGAAGAACTGCTCTTTCGCGAGTCTCGGTTTTTCGCAGAGATTTTATCACTCCGACCTGGCCGACAGGTCCGTCAAATTCCGGACTGTTCCGACAGTTTTCGCTGGGAGGTGTTCAAAAAGACTTTTGCTTTTCCAGATATTCTGTATGTTCCGTTTCTTTCGATCAGCAGCCCTAATGTAGTAAGCCTTTCGATTGTGGAATAGGAGGTCGTTCTTTTGATTGCATTGCTTTTCAATAGATCGAGTAGTTCTTCTTTATTTCCAGAGAAGTCCGATGCCACTTTCAGCGTTTTTCTCTGAATTTCTGTGAGTGCCAGATCTCCCATGTATTCTCTTACTATCTTCTTTATCGATTCGTTTGCATCGCTTACAGATATGAATTTCGCACCTGCATTATCGAAAACCACTTTCTGGGCTATCCAGAGCGCATCCCGCGGATTACCGTCAGCGAAACTAACGATCGGTTCCAGCGATTCCGGTCTGAACCATGAGGTGAGGTTGCCAAGACGCTTAAGAAGCAGCTCTCTTATATCCGAATCCGTTAGCTCACTCAGGAATACTACATCCTTTATCACGTTCTCAAGATTGCCCGATTCGTTCCATTTCATCCTGTCCTGCCTGTAGTCCCTGTAAATACCGTAGGGCAACGAAAACAGTACCATCAGTTTGTCCTGTTGTAGTTCAAGCTTCAAAGAATCGAGAACATTAATAACATCCTGCTTGCTTTCTTTATCGAGTTCGTCTATTACCAGTAGAACCTTGCCGTAGTTCATTACCAGTGTCTCGAGCAGAGTTCGCAGTTTTTCATGAGCGGCAAAAACGTTGAATCTCGGCATTTTTTGCTTCTCAATGCTGCCTCCGCCGCTTCCGAAGAGAGAGAATCCCAACGATGCGCCCTTTATAATCGAGACTTGCTCGACGATCCATTCTTCGGTTTCTTTCGCAATAGCGCTCACTTTACCGGTAGAGTCCTTTTTGAGGAGGTTGGACAGGCTGAAAAGCAGGTCGTAAAGAATCGTTTCCCGATTATCCCTGTGGATCAACGAAACACTCAGCTTCTTTATATCTCCGGAATCAAGAACATTCAGCACGGTAGTCTTTCCTATTCCAGTTTCTCCAGAAATGCCAAATATGCCGAAAGGCTGGTATTTTATGAGAAGCTCGAGAGATCGAATCTCTTTACGACGGTTGATAAGGCTGTGATTTTCTTCACTTTGAAGAGGCCTATCTACCAGTGCTTGTACTATCTTCCCTATGTCCAAGAACAACACCTCCAAAGCGATTATATCACTCCGACCTGGCCGACAGGTCCGTCAAATTCCGGACTGTTCCGACAAAAGCGAGAAGAGCCGTCCTTGGAGAACAGAAGAGCAGTTCCTCGTTCCGACGCTGCGCGTCCAGGTTCTTGGTAAAAGACTCGAGAGGAAGAGAGAGAGGAGAGAAAACCCGTCCTTTCCTCCTTTCCGTCATGCCGGACCCTGATCCGGCATCTCCGCTCCTTTGAAAGAGCGGAACCAGAGGTGAGAGGGTAGAGAGCGATGCGTGGAAGAGCGAGAAGAGTCGGAACGAGAAGAGGAGAGAGGGCGAGACACGAGCAGCGGGTCTCGGGTTTCGGGTCTAGGGTCTAGAACGCGAAAAACGCGATTTTTCGCGGTCTTTCATCCTTCACGTCATGCCGGACCCACTTGACGTCATTCTGAGCTTGACTCAGAATCACGGTTTTCTAAGGAGTGGATCCCGGTCTTCGCGAAAATTGGCTACAACGGACCTCAGGAGCCGATGAACTTACTCAAAAAGGAATCGAACCAGCTCTTTTTTTGTTATACCAAAATGGTCTGCGATTTCTAGTAGTATTACGTTAAATGTGCCTGGCTTCAGCGAGTTATGCAGGGGGATGGTTATGTGGTGTTCGCCTTTCTGGTTTGTGGTTAGTCTTACGTGGCTTCCGCTTTGTCGAGTGACTTCGTAACCCAACCTGGCGAGAGCCCTGACAAGCTCTTCTCCGCTTAGGTCTCTCGGGAGTCTCAAAGCGCAATTACCTCTTCCTTGACGAAGTGCAACCTGATTATTCTAGGGAGCTCGCTCTCATCAAAATGGCATCTCACAGCATCGCGAATGTTTTCCTTCAGCTCCTGTAAAGTCTCGGCTTCAGTAATTATGGAATGGCCCAGAGCCCGAGCGAAGAATCCCGAAACAGGATCCTCTTCAATCAGAAAGATTATTTCAGTTTTCACATTCAGCCTCCGTTCAAACTCTGATGTTTGCGTGATATCAGCATGTTTCTCAGTAATGTTCTAGGCGCTCGAAAAAATTATACCATCGAAGACCGGGCATATGCCTCAAAAGAATAGATAAACAGGCGACAGATAAACAGACTCCATTTTAGGCAAAAAACGAGCAGCGGGTCTCGGGTTTCGGGTCTAGGGTCTAGAACGCGAAAAACGCGGTTTTTCGCGGTCTTTGCTCCTTTTCGTCATGCCGGACTCACTTGATGTCATTCTGAGCTTGACTCAGAATCTGCTCTTTCAATCGTAAGGAGCGAGATTCCGTATAGAACCATTACGGGATGACAGCGAAGGAGCACTAAGGAGCGAGATCCCGGGTCGGAGCCCGGGATGACAGTCTTACTCCCTTCCCGTCATGCCGGACCTGATCCGGCATCTCCGCTCCTTCGAAAGAGTGAGAAGAGCGAGATCCCGTATAGGAGCATTACGGGATGACCCTGAATAGGAGCATTTCAGGGCAGGCTCCACGGGATGACACGGGATGACAGTACGGGGACACCACGGGATGACCCAATAGTGACAGTCTTGTCGTTTTAGGTTTCTCCCCAGTGACGCGATCCCCGCGATACTAATATGGCCTGTTTCTTTTGTATAATATGCTATGGAAGGAGGAATCGATGCCAACAATAAGCATGTTCTACGGAATAATTGTGAGGATGTACTGCTCTCCTAATGAGCATAACCCTCCTCATATACACAGTTACTATCAGAGTACAGTTCTACTATCTCAATTCCCGATGGAGAACTTCTAAGTGGCGAGATTTCTGTAAAAAAGCTTCGATTGGTTCAGGCATGGATTGAGCTTCATTCCGATGAGCTAATCGCTAACTGGAAACTTGTGACAAACGGTGAACTTCCCTTCAAGATAGAGCCCCTAAAATAATGGAGGTATTGACATGAGTATTGGAGTAAAGTCGATAAAGAGCTGTAAACCTTATCAACTCATACTTGAGTTCAGTAACGGGGAAGAGAGAGCGATAGATCTGGAGGGAATACTGAACAAAGGAAAATTCTCGGAGCTACGAGACCCGAAAGTCTTCTGCTCGGCTCGAATTAGCTTTGATACAGTAGAATGGTCCAATGGACTGGACATCTGCCCAGAGTACCTATTTGATCATTCAAGACCTATAGAAGTACTTCGTTGAAAAAGAGGTGAGAGGCGAGAAGAGCGGGATTTTGATCTTCTTACCTCTGGCCTCTCCTCCTCTTACCTCTGTTTAGAGACGAACGAGAAGAGCGAGATCCCGGGTCGGAGCCCGGGATGACAGTCTTACTCCCTTCCCGTCATTCTGAGCTTGACTCAGAATCTGCTCTTTCAATCGTAAGGAGCGAGATTCCGTATAGAACCATTACGGGATGACAGCGAAGGAGCACTAAGGAGCGAGATCCCGGGTCGGAGCCCGGGATGACAGTATAGAACCATTACGGGATGACATTAGTGGGGTATTACGGGATGACACGAGTGGGGTGTTGCGGAATGACAGTTTTCTCACGTCATCCTGGCGTGCTCCCAGCCAGGATCCCGGTCTTCGCTCCCTTGCCTATCTTATTCTAACAAACAGCCAAAAACTTTGTTCTTCGTTCACAAGAGCAAAAAGATGTCCGCCCTTCTCCGAGAAGAGGGTTCTTGTCGGGGAAAAACTTTCCGCTGCCAGTCTGCTTGCAGCTCCAACAAACAGGGACCGTTTTTCTCTTCAAGTCTTTTATATCTGATCTTCCAAAGACGTTTCTATTATCAGAGTGTATGCTAGAATGGTTCTGAGGTCAGAACTGGTTCTGATATCAGAACTGGAGGTGGTAATAGTATGTTGCTAGACCCAAAACCAAAGAGCAAAGGAGCCGACCTCTTCTCAAGAGGCGAAGAACTCAAAGAGCTCCTGTCTTCGTTGAGAGACAATCCGATCACAGTGATCACAGGTATAAGGAGAGTCGGGAAGTCTTCTCTAATGAGGGTTGCCATTGCAGAAACGGAGCAAGACTCAATAATGATCGACGTCAGAAGGATATATTCGGATTCTTCCGGTTCAATTGGCAAGGCGGATCTTTCGTATGCTATACAGGGAGAGCTCGAGAAGAAACTAAGAAAAGAGAGAATTAAGACTCTGCTGAGCAAGGTCAAGGGGGTTTCTTTCATGGGAAACTCTGTAACCTTCGATTGGAACGATGTTACTCTAAGTTCGATTCTGGAGAAGCTTAACGATCATCCAAAGCCATTTATTATCGCCTTCGACGAGGCTCAGTATTTTAGATATTACGGAAACAGAGGCGGAAAGAGTATACAGAACCTGATTGCATGGTCTTACGATAGTCTCGCAAATATAAGGTTTCTGCTCACAGGTTCGGAAGTGGGCCTAATTCATGATTTCATTGGAACTGATGATTATAAGAATCCGCTGCACGGGAGATATATATACGAGTTAGTTCTAAAGCCTTTCTCAAAAGATACTTCTATAGAGTTTTTGAAAGCGGCGTTCGCCGAGAACAAAATGCAAGTCCCACTTGAAGAGGTTATTGAAGCTCAGAACCATCTTGATGGAATAGCGGGACATCTTGTGCAGTACGGTCTTAATCGACTTAAAAGAAGCCACGATGAAGCTCTTTCTGAAACCTTCCGAACAGCCAGGATACTTTTTGTCAATGAGCTCAAAGAGCTTGAGAAGCGGAGTCCAAGATACAGAAAGGCACTAGAGTTTATTGCATCCGGTGCCACAAACTTCACGGCAATACTCCGATCCTTTCAGGCCAGCGGCGATTACGCTTCTAAATCTAGAGTTGCAGATGCTTTGCGAATACTGGAGAGGTCCAGCTGGGTAAATAATGAGTACGGGAGGTATTCGATCATTGATCGCGTACTTGCAGAGTTAATAAGAAACGGAGACTTCTAATAAGATGCCGCAAAAACAAGGAAAACAGGGACTGAATCACGGTTTTCCTCCTTCCCGTCATGCCGGACTCACTTGACGTCATTCTGAGCTTGACTCAGAATCACGGTTTTCTAAAGAGTGGGGCACGTTCTTTGCGAAAAACGGGACAGACATCAGGAGCCCGTCAGTCCCGGTTTTTCGCGGTCTTTCATCCTTCACGTCATGCCGGACCTGATCCGGCATCTCTGCTCCTTTGAAAGAGCGGGAAGAACGGTTAATAGCCGACTGTTGTCACGATGTTATAATTGATACAAACATATGAAGGAGGCCTTTATGGCAGGTATTGAAAGAGTTGTTCTAGATCCGAATATATGTCATGGCAAAGCCTGTATAAAGGGAACCAGGATTCCTGTTTCTCTCATATTGGATGAGCTTGCAGCCGGACATAGTTTCGAGGAAATTATCGATCAATATCCTTCGCTGGTTCGTGAAGACATTGTTGCCGCCATCGAATATGCTTCTCTTCTGACAAAAGAGCGAGTTGAAATTCTGCCTTGAAAGAGAAGTTCAAGCTCGACGAAAATCTTCCCGAAGCCGCGCTTGCGCTCTTTCGCAAGAACAACTTCGATGCCGTAAACGTGACGGAAGAGCAACTTGCTGGAGCAACTGATGAGTGTATTCTTACGGTTTGCGGAAATGAGAATAGAGTTCTCGTGACTCAGGATCTTGATTTCTCCGATATCACTCTGCTTGGTCGCACCGAGATTCCGGGAATAATTATATTTCGTCTCAAAAGCCAGTCAAGAGAGGCCGTTATTGAAACGCTCGAAAAACTAATTCCGCTCCTCAAAGAAAACTCTGCAACCGGAAAGATAATGATTGTAAGCGAAAACAGAATAAGAATTAGAGAAGTGTGAGAGCCGTCCATCGTCCAAGAGCGTGGACCCGTCCTTGGAGAACAGAAGAGCGGTTCCGGCGCGTTGCGCCCAAGTTCCTCGTTCCGGAGCTAGGAACTTTGTTCTTGGTAGAGAGCGATGCGTGGAAGAGCGAGAAGAGTCGGAACGAGAAGAGGAGAGAGGGCGAGACACGAGCAGCGGGTCTCGGGTTTCGGGTCTAGGGTCTAGAACGCGAAAAACGCGTTTTTTCGCGGTCTTTGCTCCTTTTCGTCATGCCGGACTCACTTGAAGTCATTCTGAGCTTGACTCAGAATCTGCTCTTTCAATCGTAAGGAGCGAGATCCCGTATAGGAGCACTACGGGATGACGTGATGGGGGAGCATTTCAGGGCAGGCTCCATGGGGACACTACGGGATGACAGTCCCTTCCCGTCATGCCGGACCTGATCCGGCATCTCCGCTCCTTTGAAAGAGCAAGAGCGAGATCCCGTATAGGAGCACTACGGGATGACGTGATGGGGGAGCATTTCAGGGCAGGCTCTCCCCTCACGTCATCCTGACGTGCTCCCAGTCAGGATCCCGGTCTTCGCGACCCATTTTTCGCGGTTTTTGCTCCTAACCAAGAACGAAGAACAAAGCTCCTAGCTCCGCAACGAAGAACTGCTCTTTCCGAGTCCCGGTTTTTCGCAGGAAGTCACGACGGTTTCTAGATCAGTGGCTTTCTGCTATCATATATCGACTAATGAAAAAAGGGGGGAGTCGCATTATAGGGCTTATCGAAACGGACAAAGGCAAGGTTGGCATTATGGAGAGACGGGATGAGGTTTTCAGGAGTTCGCAGGATGTTCTCGATGCGATAGCCGATCTGTGTTATGAAGGGTGTGAAAGGTTCATTTTCTACAAAGAGAACTTCCCAGAGAGTTTCTACGATCTCCGGACCGGCCTGGCCGGAGACATACTGCAAAAGATGTCCACCTATTATATAAAACTGGCGATTGTTGGCGATTTCAGCGGCTATACGAGTAAAAGTCTTAAAGCCTTCATTTACGAATCGAACAGGGGAAAGCAGACTTTCTTCGTGGCGAGCGAAGAAGAGGCGTTGAAAGCCCTCGGTCTGTCTTAAAACGGCTTTTCGCTTTCCCACGAATCTTTGCCGGAATTTTCATCATTAAAGGAGATGCCAGAACTGCCGGACAGTCACCGATATGCTGTTTGTATGAAGGGGAAACCATATAATCGTAAATGGAGGTGACTATTTTGAAAGTCAGAGTATTGATCGCGGCATTTATAGTACTGGCAGTGTTCTCGTTCGCCGGATTGTTGAGCGATCCGGCTAATCGTCTTCGCCTTGAGCTTGACTACGAGTCGGGCTTCACCGGTGTGATCTTCCACACCATTCAATTCGGCCAGAGCGGTACAGTATTCAATTACGTGAAAGATGGAGGGCAGGATGTCCTCTTCCCCTTCGAGAGATTCACCGCCAGCGTGGGAATCGACAGGCACACTGTACATTTTCTCTATCAACCGCTGACGGTGCAAACGAAGGTCAAGTTGAAGAGCGATCTGCTGGTGGATGACGTGCTCTTTCCCGCCGGCACCGGAATGGTTTTGAACTACGGCTTTCCCTTCTATCGCTTGAGCTACACGTACGACGTTTTGAGAAAGGGCGACAGCTATCTGGCGCTGGGGCTTTCTCTTCAAATAAGAAACGCCGATATATACTTCGAATCGCTCGACGGGACGAAGTTCGTGGCCAACAAGAACGTCGGCCCGGTGCCGGTGATAAAGGTCAAAGGTGAGCTCTGGTTCAACGACAGGTTCTACGTCGCGACGGATATTGACGGCTTTTACGCCTCGAGCAGGTTTTTCAACGGGGCCGACTTCGATTTCGAAGGCTCGGTGCTGGACGCTTCTCTGCGCGGCGGATTGAAGCTTACGAATTATCTTGAAGCTTACCTGAATCTGCGCTTCATAGGCGGCACGGCAAAAGGCGTATCGAATAATTCGGACAGCCCCGACGGTTTCACCGACAATAGACTGGCAACTATAAATGTGAGCATCGGTTTCCAGCTCAAGTAGAAAGCCCGG
Source organism: Mesotoga infera (assembly GCF_900157305.1). Classification (NCBI taxonomy): domain Bacteria; kingdom Thermotogati; phylum Thermotogota; class Thermotogae; order Kosmotogales; family Kosmotogaceae; genus Mesotoga; species Mesotoga infera. Next base: position 662,427 of record NZ_LS974202.1, on the reverse strand, counting down.
TTGTGTCTTTCAAGGCGGTCTTCTGAAGTCAATTTCGGGGGCCGCCTTCATTATTTAACCTCTTATTCGGATGCGATACATATCTCCGTCTTTCGCAATTTTCTTTGCCAGTCTTTCCAGTATGAATTTTCGGTGGTATGATCTCTCTCGGCAGCAGACGAGGGGGCATTAGAACTTGCATAATATGTACGAACTTTTGAAAAGAACGATCTTCGATCCGGCTTTCGTTAAGAGGCACCTGGTAAGAGAGATGCTTTTCTGGATATCCATGGCTCTATCGATCGTGTCTTCGATCTTCATGGGTGCGAGACTGGAGAGTATTGACTGGGAGGTTATAGCCAAGCTCTTCAGTCTTATGCTGGTCGTGCAGGCCTTCAAGGAGTACGGCGTTCTCGAATGGATGGCCCGCTCCTCTCTGAAGAGCCTTAAAAGCCCGCGTAGTATAGGCGTGATGATCGTGCTGCTCACGGCATCGGTCAGTTCTCTCATAACAAACGACGTCGCGCTGATCACCCTCGTCCCTCTCACCATGTTGATAGCCCTGAAGGCCGGCTTCGACCCGATGTGGCTGGTGATGATTCAAAGTCAGGCCGCAGACGTGGGAAGCGCGCTGACTCCCATCGGCAACCCGCAGAACCTCTTTCTCTTTGAAAAGTACCAGGTGCCGGTCGGGGAGTTCGTTTCTTTTCTCTTGCCCTTCACCATATTTGGCGTCTGCTGGACCCTGGTGATGAACCTCCTGAACAGCAGAAAGAAAGCCTCCTTCACTGTCGAACCTTCGAAGATACGCGAGCCGAGAAAGCTGATGATATTCGCGCTGGCTTTCCTGGTAGTTATGCTTTCGGTTTTCAGGGTCATAGACTACAGGATAGGTCTGGTCCTGACCTTTGTCGTTACCATGGTGCTGGACAGGGGATTTTTCAAGAAGATCGACTACTTTCTGCTGGGAACCTTCGCCTTCTTTTTCATATTCATAGACAACATGACCAGGACCGAGTTCATATCCGGCCTGATGAGATCGGTCGCCAATGGAGATATGCAGACGATGGTGAATTCGGCCCTCTTCTCGCAGATAATAAGCAACGTTCCCTCGGCCATACTCTTCTCTTCTTTCACCGACAGCTATAAGGGCCTTACTCTGGGTGTCAACATCGGCGGTAGCGGAACGATAATCGCCTCGCTCGCCAACCTGATCGCTTACAGGATCTACGTGAAAGAACGCGGGCAGAACGGCAAATACCTGATCATTTTCATGGTATCCAGCACCATTTCGCTCCTTCTGAGTCTGACCTTCGGTTACTTCCGGCTGAAATTCCTGGGGCTTTGATCATCCGGCATTATCTGATCAACGAGAGCTCGGTAACGTTGTAGCTCAGGCTGTTCGGCGACTGTAGTTTGATATAGATAAGCCGGCCGGTGTTTTGATCGTAAAGATACTGGTTCATATAGGTGCCGTTGCTTTGCTGAAGCATTATCGCGTTCGTGCCGTCCTGAAGCTTTCCGGCGAAAACCACTTCGGTGACGACGCCGGTAACGGGATCCCGGTCTATCGTCTGAACTCTGTTCAGCGATTTCAGAGCCTGAGGGCAGAGCCAGAAAGCACCGTTGATCTGGGCGATGCCCGTGACGGTGGTCACCTCCGAGGGCAGGATACCGTACTGCGATATTGTCATCTTGATTAAATCCCAGCTCTGGGAGGACTTTAGAGGAGTGACGTTCACCTGCATCTGAAGGGGAGTCGTGTAGGAACCGGGTATATTAATCGTGTATGTCCCTCCGTAGAGCGTGTCGGTCATGCTCCAGGAAGGCCTGGGAGAGTTGGCCCAGGGGAGATCTATGTATCTGGCCGAGATGAACTCCATGTACGATTGCTGGATATTTTCTCCCGAGGGGATCTGCATCAGCAAATAGATAAGCAATCCCGATGCCGCATCGTAGGTGTAAACGTGTTTCGTATCGACTCCGGTGGTTTCGACCCGCACAACCTGAAGGGTCTGCCCTCCGAACTGGAGCGGCATCGCCATCGCCGTGGTGTTATCGCTGTTGAAGCGGGATAGGTCTTTAAAAACCTCGGGATTCAGCCAGAAGTCGGATATACCCGGTTTCTCGAGCGCGCCGTAAGAAGCTCCCGGGTAGTAACCTCCGTTCATGGTCATGAAGTAAGTACTCAGGATCGCCGTCGAATCCTGCTCGACCGCCACGAAATCCATTTGCTGGATGCCTGTTCCGGAACCCCCCGTATCTGACAGGCCGCCGCCACGCTTCATAACAGCGGTATCCACCCTGTAACTGAGCCTCAGGCCCGGTGCCATCCAGGGAAGAGGACCGTTCACATATTCGGGGAAGTAACTCTCCCAGAGGCTGTAAGACATCATCAAAGAGAGAGCGAGAAAGAGAAGAAAAACAACCGCCACAATCCTTCTGTTCATAGGACCATCTCCTTATGCTGTTCCTCTATGAATTCTACCTCAAGTCGCTCCAAAGAGATCCATTGAACACAGTCGTTCGAAATAGAAACGGAGCGGGTATTAAACCCGCTCCGCTAGAAGCTAAAATCGTATCTGCCGATTAGGTGAAAGTGGGGGAAAAAGGTGGTGTGCCTTGCGAGTCTGCCCCCCATGTTGAATCCAACGTTTATGATCGTGCTTCCGGTTTCGACGCTGAAATCTCCTATGCTGTAACCGGCCCCAATATGTGAAACGATCGGGAGGTACTCGATTTTCATATTCATGACGCTCTGTAATTCCGTCATTAAAGTCGCCTTGAGGAAAATCGATGGAAGAGTGGGCGAGAAGTCTTTAAGTCTTATTTCGGTGTAAAGGCCGAAGTTGACCTGCGAGGGATCGAGAGTATAAAATTCGAAATTCTTCAGCGTCACGCCGAAGGCCGGGATGTCGGCTATAACCCCGAGAATCGGCCCGCCGAAGACCGGCCAGCCTGCCTGAAATCTCCCGAAGAACTGGATGTCGAAATCTTGAGTCTGACGATCCCGGTTAAAAACAAAACCCATTCCCACCGAAAACTGCGTCGCGAAGATCGCCCCGGTCAAAATTAGAGTCAGGGCCAGTAAAAGTGCTTTTTTCACCTGAACACCTCCAAAACTGTAGTTGTTGATATTGAGTAAAACGTTCTCCACAAACGCAAAAAGAGCGTAGAGTGTTCGCTTCCCTCACGAGAAGGACCGGGATGCCGGATCAGTGTCCGGCATGACGTGAAGGGGCTGTCATCCCGTAACGCCCCCGCACTGTCATCCCGGGCTCCGACCCGGGATCTCGCTCCTTAGAAAACCGTGATTCTGAGTCAAGCTCAGAATGACGGGAAGGGAGTAAGACTGTCATCCCGTAGTGCTCCTATACGGGATCTCAAAGAACGGGATCCTGGCTGGGAGCACGCCAGGATGACGAAAGGGGAGAGCCTGCTCTGAAATGCTCCCCCATCACGTCATCCCGTAGTGCTCCTATACGGGATCTCGCTCTTACTCTTTCGAAGGAGCAAAGATGCCGGATCAGTGTCCGGCATGACGTGAGGGGACTGTCATCCCGTAACGCCCCCGCACTGTCATCCCGGGCTCCGACCCGGGATCTCGCTCCTTAGAAAACCGTGATTCTGAGTCAAGCTCAGAATGACGGGAAGGGAGTAAGACTGTCATCCCGTGGAGCCTGTCCTGAAGAGCCTGCCCTGAAATGATCTTATTCAGGGATCAAATTCAGGACTCCTATACGGGATCTCAAAGAACGGGATCCTGGCTGGGAGCACGCCAGGATGACGAAAGGGGAGAGCCTGCTCTGAAATGCTCCCCCATCACGTCATCCCGTAGTGCTCCTATACGGGATCTCGCTCTTGCTCTTTCGAAGGAGCAAAGATGCCGGATCAGGTCCGGCATGACGAAAAGGAGCAAAGACCGCGAAAAACCGTGTTTTTCGCGTTCTAGACCCTAGACCCGAAACCCGAGACCCGCTGCTCGTGTCTCGCCCTCTCTCCTCTTCTCGTTCCGGTTCTTCTCGTTCTTCAGTATCTCAATCTGGCCGCGATACCGCTCTCGAGGACTTCCCCGTTCACGACCACTATTTTACCGTTGCTGGCAGTTACGCTCCGCACTATCCAGGGGCCTATGTTCCTGACCTCCCTGCTGTCTTTCACGGCTTTCGTATAGACGAGCTCTTTATCGAGAATATAACCTCTCTTCCTTACGAGGGGGTTTATGAACAGTGTGTCTATTCTTCTGTCATTGGCCATTCTGGCGACGTCGTTCCAGTCTTGAGCGTATCGATCGCAGTTTTCTCTGGCCTTTTTCAAAAGCTCCACCGCGATCTCGGGTTTCTCTTCTCTAACTATCTTCACGCTCTCGGAAAGTATTTGCTTCTCCTGGGTGATGTTTTTCTGGACCAAGACACGGTGCGCTGAGGGGAGCGTGAGTCTCACTTCATCTTCGATCCTTTCTACGAATTCGCCGAAAGATGAGGAATAGAAGACGATTATGAAGTCGGAGTCGCGTGGCGTCCTCTCCTCCTCTTTAAAAACGCTTGCGACGTGCTGGAGAAATCTGCGGTTCTCCTCGTTTTTCAGTCTCTCGACCTTCTCCGAGTCGCTCCCGTGGTAAACCACACCCGCCGACGGCGAAGGTGAGTATCCTTCGAGGTACTCCTTTTCTCTCTCCTGGATGAACTCGTTTTTCAGTACGGCGATCTCGAAAAGCTTCTCTCTATCGAGCATATACAGGGCCGCCTCTTCTCTCCTGAGGCTGAGAACCAGCGCTTCGACCGTAGAATTGGTGAGCCATATGAGCTGGTCGAGGTCGAAAGTTTTGCCCACGTATATCTCCCTGTCGGGTCGTCTCGAAAGAGCGAGCAAATTCACTTCTCCAACGTTCTGTTCTCTGGAGCTTTCACCGGCGCTGAACTGCAAGAAAACGGCCAGACCCACACCGAGGTCGGCTGTGTTGCCGATTTTCTGCACGATGGCTTCGGCGATCTTCTGGTGGAGTTTTCCAAGTCCGGCCAGTTTTTCGTCCGAGCGCATCGTTTCGAGAATCAAAGATCTCACGTGTTTTTCGGCTTCGATTCTGCCGATGCTTTCCAGAGGGAAATAAAGACTTAGAAGATAAGAATCGGATTTTATTTCTGTTTCAACGCCTAGAAGTCTCTGAAGTTCCTTTTCCATCTGAGCCTTTCGAAGAGTATGTGGAGTGAGTTTTTCCATCGTATTGCCTCCTTCTTTGCCCGGTGGTTGTGAGCACTTCGATCGTTGATCGCTTTAGATTCCACACTTTTTTGATCGGATGTAGGCGATATATGTTCAAATGTTCCGAATAGCTTATCCGGGAATTTCCTTCCAGAGCGTCACTTTAGGGTTCACCAGTGAGTAGGCTATATCCACCAGCAGGTTCGCCGTTATCATAAGTATAGAGATCACCAGGACACAACCGGACAGCGTCAAGACGTCGAACATGAGGGCGGCGTCGGCAATCAAGCTTCCTATGCCAGTTCTGGCGAATATCGTTTCGACGAACACGACCCCTGCCACCATGGAGGCGAAGAGCTCGCCCCCGGCCGTGAGCACGGGGATCAAAGCGTTTTTTCTCACGTGTTTGAGCATTATCTCTCTCTCGCTCAAGCCTTTCGAGCGGGCCGTCCGTATGTAATCGTTGTGCTTGACTTCGAGCGCGCCGGCCCTGCTGATCTGGTATATGTAGGCCGAATTCACAAGAAAGAGAGTCATTACTGGTTCGAGGAGAAACAACAATTGTTCTAGAAAAACCTTAACACGGCCGTTCAGGATGGAGTCGATCAGCGTCGAATAAGTATAATCCTTCCAGCCTTTGACCATGACCGGTTTTAGGCCACCGATCGGGAGCCATTTGAAAAAGACGAACCCCCCTGTCAGGATTAAGAGCCCGAGTATGAAGTCGGGCGTCGCCCAGCCGACGGTCGAAAAAAAGCCGAAGACTGAATCCACCGGACCATCGGGATTCATTGCGGCCCTGAGGCCCAAGCGGGAGCCTATCAGAATTATGGGAATCAGCGAAAGAAAGATCAGTTCCAGACTGCTCGGCAACATCTGGCGAATGGCCTTGCTAACATCCATCCTTCCGGCCATGGAATACCCCATATCTCCCCGGAGCGTGTTTGAAATCCAGATGAAGTACCTGATTATGGCCGGCTCGTCGAGACCATACTTTTTTATGATCCTCTCCGCAGCGTTTGGAGCCCTTCCGGTGCCGCCGGTCATATAAGCGCTCAACAGAGTGTCCGGGCCGAGCGACCATATAACACAGAATACGATCAGGGTGACTCCTATCATTGTCAGGGGAACAGAGAGCAACCTTCTTAGAATGTATGCGGTCATGTAAAACCTCCTGAGCGTACATCTGATTATAAAACAAAATTTGTAGTACAATTGTGTTGGAGATGATTCGTTTGGCTAACGGTTTGCAGGGTGTACTCCTCGGCCATATAGGCAAGGCCTTCCCGGCTTTCAAAGTGAAGAATTACCGGTATTTCTGGATCGGTCAACTAATTTCGGTCATGGGAACGTGGATGCAGACCGCAGCCCAGTCGTGGCTCGTTTTGACCATTACCGACTCGCCCTTTCTTCTCGGACTACTGGGAGTTGCCCAGTTCACGCCGGTGCTGGTCTTCTCACTACTGGCCGGCGTCTTCGTCGATCGCTTCCCGAAGAGATCCATTCTGTTGATCACTCAGTCCGTCTCCATGCTGCTTGCCCTGGCACTCGCGGTTCTGGTTTTCACGAATACCGTGCAATACTGGCACATCTTTCTCCTCTCGTTCGGCCTGGGCATGGTGAAGACCCTGGACATACCGGCCAGGCAGTCTTTCATGATCGAGCTGGTAGGCAAAGACGTGCTCCTCAACGCTATCGCCCTCAATTCAACTGTTTTCAACCTCGCCAGGATAGTCGGTCCCGCGGTCGCCGGGATATTGATGGCGATGGTCGGAGCCGGCTGGTGTTTTCTCATAAACGGGATAACTTTCATAGCCGTCATACTCGGCATTTTCAAGATAGACGTGAGGCCGGTCATAAACAGAAGACCGCGCGGAACCGTTCTGCCGGATATCAAGGAAGGGCTGGCGTATCTCGTGAAGAGCCCGATACTCATCACCACGACACTGATGCTGGCGATAGTCAGCACCTTCGGCATGAATTACAGCGTTCTCATACCTGTCTTCGCGCGCAACCAGCTCGGGCTGGACTCTCAGGGGTACGGCTGGCTCATGGCCTCTCTCGGCGTGGGCTCGCTTATAGGTGCACTGATTATCGCCGGAAAGAGCGCTAAAGGCCCCAGTCGCGCACGGCTCTTCGTGGTCCCCTTCATCACCTCGGCGCTCTTTCTGTTGATTGGCTTCAACAGGTCGTATCTCCTCTCCGCCTTCCTTATATGCCTGATGGGCCTGGCCAATATCTTCTTCACGACGTCGGCCAACAGCCTGATGCAAATAAACTCCAGCAACGAGCTGAGGGGGAGGGTCATGAGCGTTTACTCGCTCGTCTTCGCAGGCTCGACGCCGCTGGGCAATCTCTTCGTCGGAACCGTCTCCGACAGGTACGGAGGGGCGAGCGCCTTCGTCTGGTCGGGCGTGATCACCTTCTCGCTTGTCTCCACGGTGGTTATCGCGTACGGCCTAAGGAAAAGAATCAAACGCTTGAGTGTGAGTGGGCAGGTCTGAGTTATTTTTTCACGAATCTGTAGTATAATTCTTCTGTTGTATTCCGGGGTGATAAGATGCCAAAGATTCCCTATGCCCGGATTTCCAGGTTCTGGGGGTTCAAAGACAAAATAAAGCTCGTTTCCGGGCTCAATGGTCGTGCATATATAGTCAGTTCGGGCCGATCTTTGTACATTCTCAAGAGGCGGCCTACCGGCGTTGCGGGTTTTACAATGCAGCGGGATTTTCTTTCCTCTCTGTTTCATAATGGGATAAACGTCTCGCTCCCCGTCAAGAATCCTGCCGGACTCCTCGAAGTCAGGATCGGAGGGTTCGTTTACTCTCTCTTCACGTACATAGAGGGAAAGAAGGCAGACATGGACATATCTTGCGCCACTCCGGAAATGGCCCGCGAAATCGGCCTCTTCACCGGACGGTTGCATTCGGCGCTCGCTACACTGAAAGATAATGCCATCCAGAGAAGGAATCTCTTCATGACGCTATCGACTTCGCTGCGATTTCTCACTTGCCAGAGAGGCCATCTGCCGTATTTAGATTGCGAGAGGATCGAAGAGTTTTTCGGCGAGTTCTTCTCGCTCTACTACCGGCTTCCGGTTCAGGCGATACACGGAGATTACCACCCGGGCAATATAATCGTCAATTCCGGCAGGGTTTCCGGAGTCATAGATTTCGAGTACTCCTGCAGGGAGGTCAAGGTTTTCGATCTCTCCTATCTAATATCCAGCGTTTTGACGGAGTTCAAGAAAATGGGCTCTCCCTCGCTGGCGCTCTATCTGATCCCTCATCTTCTGGAGGGATACTGCCTCAACAACACGTTGACGACCGAAGAAAGGGAGAGCATCGTGTACCTTCTGGGTGCAGTTCTACTGAATCAGGTTCACTTCTTTCTTGTCCGCGGCTATCCCGAGGAGGCCGCCTTCGCCGAATCGATCCTGGAATGGGTCGTGGACAACAGGGAGAGAATAAACGACAAGGTTGGCCTGACTTGCTCTCATTCCACCTCCAGATGAAGCGGCCGCTCAGCCGACCCTGAAGACTCCGCCGTGACTCCTGACAACCTTAACGTCCTTTTTTCGCATCTCTGACGCTCCTTCTGATTTTCCTCCAGATCCTTTCATTTCGCAGACTTTCCAGTTCCCTCTCGATTTCGATCTCCCCGGTCCTGAGATCTTCTATTGTCGGATAGTGGTTGTGTATCATCTACGATCCCTCCCTTCGCTTCGAATATATCACCGCTCAGGAACGGCCGCCTTTCCGCTGGCAATAGATTGGAGCGATCCATTTCATCTGTAATTCTATTCGGAGTTAATTTCCGAAAGTCCCTTATAATAAAACTTTGCAGTCATTATCGTCAAGCGGTACGCTCCACTATCTTATTAGTGGTATGGTTGACTGGACTGGAAAAGATATAATCGTTTCGTAGGGGGTGAGGTCGGTGATAGGTATGAAAGTATCGATCGAGAGAAATACGGAAGTACCTCTTTTCAAACAGCTTACCGAGCAGTTGAGGGCTGCCATTTTGAGACGCGACATACCGGAGGGAACGAGACTGCCCTCCGAGCGGGAGATGGCCAAGTTGCTTAAACTTAACAGGAGTGTGGTGATCAAAGCCTACAACGAGCTTAAACTTGACGGTCTCCTCGACTCAAAGTCCGGCAGCGGCACTTATGTGGCCGCGGTGACACAGCTCAAGAAGGAATTCGGAATGATAAGTTGGAGCGACCAGCTCAGCGCCTGGGCCACATCCTCCTTTGGGGAGGCCCGCTGGTCATCGCTCGCAAAGGGTCGGCCGGACGACTGCATCAGGCTCGACACAGGCGTTCCCGAAGTGAGGGCCGACCAGATGACTCTTCTGAAAAAGATACTGGAAGGTCTATCACAGGAAGAACTCGACGAATCGCTCCAGTACCCTTCGCTCAGGGGCAACCCCGAGTTACTCAAGTATCTATCCATAAGGCTGAACGGCTCGGGTATTAAAGTCTCCGCGAAAAACCTTCTAGTAACGATCGGAACCGAGGAGGCGATCTATCTTTTGTTTTCCGCGCTGGCCAGACCGGGAGAGGCCGTCATAATCGAAAATCCCACATATTTGAACGTTATCAAAATCTCCAGGATGTTCCAGCACCGGGTCCTGCCCGTAAACAGGTTCAGCGAGGGCTTCGACATGGCCACGCTGGAAAACACTCTCCAGAGGGGCTCCGTGAAGTACATATACACCATGAGCTGTTCCCACAACCCGACCGGGGCGAACATGCCCGAGCGGAAAAAGGAATTGCTCGTCAGATTGGCCGAAAAGTATTCCGTGCCGATAATCGACGACACGGTCTTTTCGGAAATCCAGTACCAGAGCCCGATGCCCAGAACCTTGAAATACTACGACACTCACAACTGCGTTATAGAGGTCGGCGGCATCTCAAAGTCATACGCGCCGGGCTTGAGAATCGGCTGGATCGTGGCCGACGAGGCTCTCATAGAAAAGCTGATCGAGCCGATGAGGATGATCTCGCTGGGCGTGCCAAACCTGAGCCAGCTGGTCGCCGCGAAGCTTCTCTCCTCGGGTGAATACGACGCTTACCTGGAGCGATATATCAAGCTATCGCTCAGAAAATGCGAAAAGACCCGGATGGCCTGCTACCGTTTCCTGCCGTCATACGTGAAGGTGAACGAAGCGCAGGGCGGTAACTTCTTCTGGCTTGAGCTCCCCGATTCCATGGATTGCTGGAAAGTTGCCGAAGAATCCCTGAAAGAGGGCGTTGCGGTATCGCCGGGAAGTCTCTTCACTTTCGATTCCTCCGGTAAGAACTACTTGAGATTGAACCCTCTAGGAGTACCGGAAGAAGAAATAGAAACGGGCATAGAAAGACTCTCTAGGGCCATCGCAACGGTCGCGTCTCGATACAGGAAGGAGGAGCAGAGCTTCTCGGTTATAGTGTAGAGGCCTCCGGGCCGGCGAGGATGCGGTGGGCGCAGTAGAGAAGATAAGAGGAGTGTTCCGTTTTAAGTCTTACCACATCACGGTCGTAGTTGAACTCGTTCAAACGCTTAAGATAAGTGGAGAAGCCCCTGACGTTTTCAAGCCGATAGCTCCTCTCTCCTACCCTCAGCTCGAGGCCGTCGATCGAGACCTCCCCTCTGACTTTCTCTGTCCCCTCTGTAAGGGTGTTCAAGATCACGGCCTCCCCCGGGCCGACCTTGAGGGAACCCTCTCTCGCGAGGTATGCCGCCAGAAGCTCTCTCTGGACCTTCAAAACCTCCGGCACGCTCCTACCTGATACATATCCGTACTCATCGACTGTCAACGCGGCGCCGCATTCGGCGCAGACCGCCTCGTCGCCTCTGGCTGAAATTGTGCGAAAGCCCCCGCATCTCTCGCAGAACCATGCGATTCTCTCTATACCGGAAGCCCTTTTTCGCCCTTTGAAAACGATCTTCTTTTCTCTCTGCCATTCCCAGTCGGAGGAATGTGAAAGAAAATCCAGCGCCTCGCTTCCGCGAAAGACCTCGAAAGCGATCTCGATCCTTCCCCAGCGGTGGTGGTCGGCCCACCTCGGCCTGGTCAGATAACCCCCGTTCATCCTAGCCGCCACCACGGGAACATCGACCCTGTCGAGAAACTTTTCAGTTCCGGGCGGCACCTCGCCGAACTCGCCGTCCCAGGTCACGGAGCCCTCGGGCATCAGACCGATTATGCCCCCGTCCTTCAACACCCTGAGAATCTTTCTCATCGCGGCAACATCCGGGACTCCCTTCCGCTTTTCGATCGCGTCGGCGGCCTTCAAAATAGAGGCTGCCAGGGGAAGCCTGAAATTGCCGGCTGCGACGGCCCACACGATGGGATAGCTCACGAAAGCCTCGATTAGAGCGGCGTCTATGAAATAAGCGTGGTTTCCGACCAGAAGGAAGGGCGGATCGGGAATCTTTTCGGCGTTCACCGCGTGAAGATTGTAGCGTTTCATGAATGGGCGCCTCAGAATAGGCCTCAGTGCCCTCCATATGAATCTGTCGCCCGGCAGTCTTCTTCCTCGCAAATCCGTCACTTCCCCAAGAGAATTTTAGTATAGTAAATTATACAGTGACAAAAAGACTGAAAGCCAATCGAATTACAGACTGCATGCATAATGTTAAATAGTCGGAGTAACGGCACCCGAATGAGCCGCCAAATAGAGCGATTTTAGCAACGAACCATAGAAGCCGTCACAACAATAAAGACGATCGGGCCGACCGTGCGGTGTACTGAAACTGAACTTCAAATGGGGGTAAGCTTATGAAAGATGATCAACGGAATGAGTTTTCAAAGCAATTGAAAGCACGAAAGACAACTTGTCCCCCGGAATGGAAATTAAAAAGAAGAGCTCGCCGAAATCGAAAGGCGAGACTTTAAATCTATTTGATCGCTGTATGGAGGCGCACCCGGAAGGCGAAAGCTGGGCCAATAATTCACAGCGTCGGACATTGATGTTGGGTGAGAAAAGAGATTCATACGGTGTAAGTCAAACGACTTTGTAACACTGTCGGTTTTTCCAGCTGCATTGTGCTGAACTGAGACCATGACTCAATAGAAGCAGCATAAGCAGAAAAAAATAGTCGTCCCAAAAAGAGCCGGCCGCACTAAGTAAGGCCATTGATTGCTTATCAAGGCCAATCTTGAAGCAAAATATGTTCTGGTTTTCAACAAAATCTGTGGCTCCTTCAGTTTCGATAAAACCAGCCCCCTTGACAAACCTATATGGATGAATATAATATATTTGAACACGTTCAAAATGTATTTTAATTATGTTCAAATACAGGGGAGGCGAACCGATTGACAGCCGAAGAAATCAACACCAGAGAAAGAATCTTCAAAGCCACGCTCGAATTGATTAAAGAGGGAAAAGACGCAAACAGACTCACTACTAGGCAAATAGGAGATAGGGCCGGGGTGAATCCTTCGCTGGTCAACTACCATTTCCAGTCGAAGGAAAATCTCATAGGTCAGGTCGTGGGAACGATGATGGGAGAGATCATCGGACAGCTGCGGCGAAGCGATGCAATCGAAAACGATCCGGAAACCAGGTTGAGAGAGATATTACTTACCACTGCCGATGCGGCTTTCAAATTTTACAACGTGAGCAGGATTGCCATAGCCGGCGAGTTGAAAGAGGGCTGCAGGAACTCCTGTCAGATGGTTTTACCGCTTTTGCAGGAGATCTTCAAGGGTTACACTCTTCCCGATCTGAACGTGATCGCCCTCCAGCTGATGCTTCCGTTTCATCATATAGTCGTCGATCCCGATCTTTACGGTAAGTATCTCGGCGCGGACTTTTTCGATGAGAAGCAGCGAAGGCGAAAGATAAATCAAATGGTAGATCTGGTTCTGGCCAGATATGATAAGGAGGCAAAGGAATGAAACAAGCGGGTATTTCAAAGACAGGTTCGAAGATTGTCAATCGCACAATACTGGTTGTCGTAGCGACTATGGCGATAATCTTCGGTGTTGGCGGTATAGGCCACGGTTTCTTCGAGGCGTTGCAGGGGTTCACCCCGACGAACGGATTGGTGATCCACGCGATCGGGGAGGCCGACAAGATGTGGGAATACGGCAACGAGCCGGCCTTCACAGTTATTCCCAATTTCCTGATCACTGGGATCGCTTCCATGGCCGTGGGAATAGCCATTATAGTCTGGTCGGTCGGTTTCCTTCACAGAAGGAACGGTCCGACTGTGTTGCTGCTGCTCTTTGTTTTGCTGTTCCTGGTTGGCGGGGGAATCGGGCAGGTGGTGTTCTTCTCAATTATATGGGTCTTCTCGACTTTCATTCACAAGCGTTTGAAGCCTTCAAAGAACGAAAAGACCGGTGGCCTTCGAAAAAAATCGGCCCGTTTTTGGCTGATTTTTTTGGTGGCCTCTTCCGTTGCAATTCTATTTGCGCTGGAAATCGCTGTCTTCGGACTCGTCCCGTTCGTAAAAAACCCGGACACGATCACTCTGGTTATGCTTTCATCGCTGGCAGGGGGGTTTATACTCATGATTCTTGCTTTTCTATCGGGAATGATCCGCGACGCTGAAACGAACGGGAGGCTTGCCTCATGAAAGAGAGAGTTTTGGTAGCTTATGCCACCAAGCGTGGATCGACCGCGGAGATCGCCGAAAAGATCGGAGAGGTCCTCAGGAAAAGACAGATGCAGGTGGATGTGCTGCCTACCCGGAAAGTCGCCGATCTCTCGCCGTACAAAACAGCGATACTCGGAACGGCCGTTTATATAGGGCTGTGGAGGAGGGAGGCCGTCAAGTTCCTTAAAACCTTTGCGGACGAGCTTGCAAAGATGCCCCTGCGGATCTTTCTTAGCGGTCCTACCGGCGCGGGAGATCCGCTGGAGCTGCTGGGTGACTGGCGCTTTCCGGAATCTCTGAGACCGGTGATAGAGCAAGTAAAACCCGTTGAAATAACTTGCTTCGGAGGAAGAATAGAGAGCGGCAAGATGAATCCCTTCGAAAAAATGATAATCAAAAAAAACGGGGCCGAGATCGGCGATTTCCGCAACTGGGAGAGTATCGCTTCGTGGGCGAATGGAATCGACTGATATCGCAAGCATAGTTCTGTCATGTACAACCCACCAACAAACTTTCCTGGAAAAGAGGCCGGCCTTCGCACGTTACTGGCCTCTTGCCGTGTCAACTTTTCCAATTGTGTGGCAAAATAGAGATGAACGGCGAATATCAATCGGTTACGCTTGACGTGTATGAGAGAGCTTAATACATTTTTCGGGGGAGATATGGAAAAGATACGTGCGGCAATTGTAGGAACGGGATTCGCGGCGGAGATCCACACCCGCGCGCTAAGAGAGCTCGGATTCGAGGTGGCCGCGGTGGTCGGATCGAACCTATCACGATCATCGGCCTTCGCGGAGAAGTGGAAAATAGAACGTCATGGAGTCGATTTCGAAATCGCGCTGCAAGAAGATATCGACTGTGTACACATCTGCACGCCTCCGGCCCTTCATTATGTGATGGCGAAACGGGCTATGGAATCGGGGAAGCACGTTATATGCGAGAAGCCTCTCTGTCTGGATACAGCGGAAGCCGAAAAACTTCTGGCTCTCTCGAAGGAAAAGGGGCTGGTCGCGGCCGTCAATTTCAACGTAAGGTTCCACGGGAAGTGCCATGAAGCCAGAAAGCTCGTGGCCGCAAGCGAGTTTGGTGGCGTCTGTTTGATTCACGGTGCATATCTCCAGGAATTCCATGCCCTTCCGGATCGTTATTCCTGGCGCTATAAACCCGAACTGGCCGGACATATGCGCGCAGTCACCGAAATCGGTTCCCACTGGATCGATCTCGCCAGATACCTTACCGGCCTTGAAGTGACCGAAGTATCGGCCGATTTTGGCGTGTTCACCAGGCAAAGATATCTCTCGGGGGACGATATGTACCCCGAATACAGAGAGGGTTCGGAGAGGATAACAGTCAATTCCGAAGATGCCGCGGCGATCCTTTTGAAGTTCGACAGCGGGGCTATCGGGAACGTTATACTGTCGGAGGTTTCTCACGGAAGGGGAAACAGGCTGGAGATAGAGGTAACCGGACGGAACGAATCGGTATGGTGGGATTCGGAAAGCCCCTGCGAGCTCAACAGAAGCCGTAAATCCGGCGGTGTTCTCACCAGTTCCGACGCTTTCTGCGGAGGTTTTGTCGACACTTTCAAGGAATGCTTCAGGGAGGTCTATACCGATATCGAAAGAGGCCGGCCCTCCGTTAAAGCTTCATACCCCACTTTCGAAGATGGTTACAGAAACACCGCCGTCTGCTCGGCCATTTATGAAAGCGCCGTAAAAGGCAGATGGACGAAGGTAGAGCTGAACCCCAGATGAGTTAAAACAGATGCGTTCGAGGAGGCTAGATGAAGGAAGATAGGGCTCGATCACAGGATAGAAAAGCGAAGGAGATTCACCCGGATACGAAAGCGATAATAGAGCATTACCAGTTCCAGCGTTTGCCGGTCGAGAGCACTCTGTATGTCAGCACCTATCGCTCCGGTGTTAAAACCCTCGAGGGCGGGCCGCTCTCGACGGCTATGATCGGTCTTTATTCGGACAGTCCGGAGAGCCTTTCGCTGTTCCACCGTTTAACTGCCGATGAGGTGTGGCATTTCTACGGAGGCGATCCCTTGAAACTGGTTCTACTTTATCCCGACGGCTCGAGCGAAGATATAACGATGGGAAACGACTTCGTCAAAGGACAGCTCGTTCAATTCGTCGTTCCGGCCGGAGTCTGGCAGGCCGGTTATATGGTTCCGGGCGGACGTTACTCGCTTTTCGGCTGCACGATGGCGCCGGGATTCACCGGCTCCTGCTTCGAAGCCGGAACCACCGATGAACTGCTCAAGAAATACCCCCAACGGTCGGAAGAGATAATCAGGCTAAGCGTAAGGGGCATTCGCGAGAAGATGCCCGATGGATTCTCCGGTTAAGAATCCCCCGGCAGTTTCATAACAATGGATCACAAGAAGAGGTGTTTACTCGAAGAGTTTCACTGACTTTTCGAAACCGACGATCGAGGTCTCCGTGTAAGATTCATCGAGTTTTTTGTTGAGTATCTTGACGCTGGAAGACAGCTCGACGCTCTTTTCGGTGTTTCCAATCCTTATGTTCAGCAGATCTTTGTCGACGCTATCGACGCTGAAGGCCAGTAAATCGATGTCTTCATCGATCAGATTGGAAATGTTGTTCTTGTTTCCCGACCAGATCTTCACCCTTTTCTCGTTCTGATCCAGCCCGATGAACAGGTTCGTTGAAGACGGAGTCGGGGAGAGCGAATCGAAATCTCCGACGAGGGCCACGCTCTTTGCCACTCTCAGCTCTTTGATAATTATCTCGATCGCCGAGGTCAAACCTCTCTCGATAACGGCCTTATTTGAGGCCATGGTATAAGCCTTCCACCAGAGGTTGTAGATGTTGAAAGAGATTATGAGAACTGCCACTATTATCGCCATGGCTATCAGGACTTCCATAAGGGTCAGGCCGGGCTTTCCTTTGCGTTCAATCACCGGAAGACCTCACGAACTCTACGAGTTTCTTGCTTGAGCCGTAGGGCGATTCTCGCAACTTGCCGGAGATGCTGACGCCGTTCACGGTGATCGTCGCGGTAACTCCTTCAATATCCCCGGTTTCAAGCTCTCCGGAGCTGACGAGTAGATCTCCCGCGATTTTGGAGGAGGTGTCGTTCACCCTCAAAGACGCGGTCAGGAAATTGAGCAGCGCCACCACCGAGATGATAATTATGAGCAGGGCTATGAGGACCTCCACGAACGAGAAGCCTCCACCTCGACCGGGAAGGGCATGTGCCTGACTCAAACGACGAATCATCATCCTCACTCGCCCCACAGTTCGCTGGAGTTGACTTCCACGATCGGGTCGAGAGTGTCGCCGAGGCCATCGATCATGTATACGATTCCTCCGGAACTTCCACCACCGGAAGTAGTGAGCTCCTTGGCAACTATCGCACCGTAGAAAGATGAATCTCCTTTCATCTCTACAATACGGTGCGGCGCATACAAAACAGTCTGTAAAGGTTCTTCTATGTAACCACTACTAGCATTACCAGCAGTTTTAATTATGTCTTTATTGTTTTCGGGGTCGTCTACACCGCCCACTATTATTAGACCTTGGATTACTGTACCTTCATTTCCAGATCCAATATTGACCTCTCCGGTAGGGTTTTCGATATAAACGGTTCCGGCCATATCTAGTGATGTCAAATCTAAAGAATCGACCGAAGCGTACAGCGTCACTCTTCCGGGACTGCCGCCTTCGTTGATCTTTCCAGATATAGCGGAACTATTCTTCTCTTTTAAATCTCTAACATACAACTCGAGTTCTCCCTCTCCAGTAAGCACTATACTCCCACTGCTCAAAGCCAGAGTGTCTACCACTATTTTTCTTACCGTGTCTTTGCCTCCTGTGTCAATGTAAAGAGTTTTACCATTCCCTACTGTCAAACTCGAGTAATAACCGTCAGTACTGATCGTTTTT
Source organism: Mesotoga infera (assembly GCF_900157305.1). Taxonomy (NCBI): domain Bacteria; kingdom Thermotogati; phylum Thermotogota; class Thermotogae; order Kosmotogales; family Kosmotogaceae; genus Mesotoga; species Mesotoga infera. The sequence goes on along the minus strand of NZ_LS974202.1, from coordinate 644,738 downwards.
TGATTCTCTTTATTCTCAAAAACAAACGACCCTCTGCTGGTCAGGTTTGGAAATGGCGGGAATTGTGGAAGTTCATATTCGATATCAAGATTATAGACTACACCGCCTGTGATTTTATTGATATCACCAGTGATTTTACTATCTCCTGTTCCAACTGTCCCGATAATTGAATAACCGGCAGAACTACCTATGGATATCAGACTCGATGAATAAAGGGCCATGTTTATTACCTGTTCGGCGGAAGTTGCGCTGGTTCCTTCGAAAGAAACCACTCTCGTGGCATCGGCTGCCGTGCCCAGCGAGAGGATTTTCGTTGTCTGACCTTCTTTCCAGACGGCCACTACGATCTCTTTGTCGGCCAGACCGTTTTGTTTTCTGAAGGCTTCCAGTTTTTCGCGAATACCGGTTTTCCATTCGCCCGTGTTGTCCTGTATTGAGTAGGAAAAGTCGGCGTTTTCGTTTGCCCCCGGAAGGTTACCGTATAGAACGTGTATCTTGTCTGCCAAATCAGCCATGGAAGAGTATTGCCTGGCGATCTCGACGCCGGATCTTGCGAAGAAGTAAGCCTGCGTGCGCTTTTCAAGATCGTTGGCCTGTTTGGCTTTGCTCATGACAATGGCCATTATAGAGGTTCCCAGAATGGCTATCACGAGAAACATCATCAGGGTGATGCCGAGTATTATTCCCTTTTTTCTTTTCATCTATTCGCCTCCGGCCGAAATCGCCGACCAAGCTCCGTATAGCTTGGATTAGCAAATTCATGCCATACGTCCCTTCGAATAAATTATAGCAGTAGTTATTTTAAATAAATAGAACCGTGTACAGTCGTTTGCTTTCTTCCTCCAGGCATGGTTGTCGGTTGTTCGTGGTGAGTTGTTAGTTCTTGGTAAGAGCCAAAGAGCATTGAGAGTTCGCTTCGCTCACGAGAAGGAACGGAGATGCCGGATCGGGTCCGGCATGACGGAAGTGACTGTCATCCCGGGCTCCGACCCGGGATCCCCTCCTTAGAATAAAGAGCAGATTCTGAGTCAAGCTCAGAATGACGGGAAGGAGGAAAGACCGCGAAAAACCGGGACTGACGGGATCCTGACGTCTGTCCCGTTTTTCGCAAAGAACGGGATCCTGGCTGGGAGCACGCCAGGATGACGTGAAGGGGCTGTCATTCCGTTAACCGCCCCCATCCTGTCATCCCGTAATGTTCCTATACGGGATCTCGCTCTCACTCTTTCGAGGAGCGGAGATGCCGGATCAGGTCCGGCATGACGGAAGTGACTGTCATCCCGGGCTCCGACCCGGGATCCCCTCCTTAGAACAAAGAGCAGATTCTGAGTCAAGCTCAGAATGACGGGAAGGAGGAAAGACCGGGATCCTGACTAGGAGCACGTCAGGATGACCCAAAGGGGCTGTCATTCCGTTAACCGCCCCCATCCTGTCATCCCGTAATGTTCCTATACGGGATCTCGTTCTTGCTCTTTCGAAGGAGCGGAGATGCCGGATCAGATCCGGCATGACGGAAGTGACTGTCATCCCGTAATGCTCCTATACGAGATCTCGTTCTCTCGCTCTTCTCGTTCTTTCCAAGGACGGGTCCACGCTCCTGGACGAAGGACCAAGGACGGCTCTTTTCGCTCTTCTCGCGCTCCTTAACTAAGAACGAGGAACTTGGGCGCAACGCGCCGGAACCGCTCTTTCGCTCTCTCCAAGGACATCTCTTTCCGCTCTTCTATAGAGTAGAATTTCTCCGTGGGAAATTCGTCGCAAAGGGAGGGTTTTCAATGAAGAAGCTATGCGTGATAGGGGTAGTTTTCGCTCTAGTTATTGCTCTTTTGAACAGCGGTTGCATACCGCTCGAAAAGCTGTACGGCTATTCCGCATGGGTCGTCGGGGACGCTGCTAAGGACGGCAAGGCTATGATACTGTATTCGGACGATTCAGGCGGGAGCTGGAGCCGCCAGGGTACGGATGTTCTCCCCGAAGGGGATTACCTGTCGGACGTGTACGCTGTGAGTATGTACGAGGTCTGGGCCGTCGGAAGCGGAGGCCTGTTGATCAAGACGACGAATGGTGGAAAAAACTGGAAAGTCGTCGATTTGCCGGATGAATTGAAAGCTGTCGATTTCGCGCACATTTCGATATTCGATAGTGATATCTGGCTTAGCGGGGACAAGGGACTGGTAGTGTTTTCGAAAGACGGAGGAAAAGGCTGGACCGTTGCCGATCTGCCCGAAGGCTCTCAGGAGTATCTTCTTCAGGGAATACACGCGATAAATCACAATCTCGTCTACGCCGTGGGAAACAAATCCGCGGGCGCCGAGAACGGCATCGTTCTGCGCACCGAAGACAGCGGTCTTACCTGGGACAGGATAGTTCTTCCGAATGACTACAACGAAAACGGCTGGATAGGAGTGAAGGCGACCGATGAAAACCACGTGATAATTTTCGGCGGAAAGGGACACTACGCGGTGACCGCCAACGGTGGGAAACAATGGGTTGCGGGCGGGCCACTCTTCTGGAAGGATCTCAACTCTCTGGTGATGCTCGATGAGAGGACTTACTGGGCGGCCTGCGACTTCGACACGATAATATTCACCAGAGACAGCGGCATAAGCTGGGAGGAGCAGCCACCGGCCGGAATGAGTAACTCTTTTTTACTCGGGATAGCCGCGCTGGACAGAAATCACGCACTCATAGCGGGAGGTTCTGCCGGATACCCGCAGTTCGGCAAGATACTGCGAACGGTCAACGGCGGGCAGAGCTGGGAGGTGGTCCTGGATGGCGACGAGTGTGATGTCCCACTGTGGCACGTGGCGATAGCCAAACACAATTACATGGCCCCTCTGCCATGATTGTGGACCGGGCTATTGGAGGCAGGTGCGGGTCGAGGGGAAAAGCCGAAAGCCGGTTTTTCAATATCGAGAAATAGTATCTTCTTTTGTTCTCCGTTGAGCCGCTTTAATGTTGTAGAATAGTAAGAATAACAAACAAAAGGAGGTGCTGAATGCTTTCAGACGAAGCCTATTCGAAGATAATAAACCGTATTCTCTCTGGCGGAGCCGATTTCGCCGAGGTGTTCGTAGAGGAGAGATACACTAACAACATCAGTATGATTCAGGGAGAGATCGAGGACAGCAGCTCGGGAAAGCTTCTCGGAGCTGGATTGAGGGCTTTCAAAGGTACCAGGAGCATTTATGCCTACACCAACGACGTGAGTTTCGAGGGACTAATGGATGTGGCCGGCAGGTTGAAGTCGGTGGTGGGACAGGAGATAGAAAGGGATCTGGTTCTCGATTTCAGGGCCGGCGAATACAAAGACATCTGCCCGGTTCTCTTCGCTCCGCAGATCATCTCCAAGAAAGACAAGGCAGCGGTTATGCGACTGGCGCACGAGGGGGCGTCGGGTTTTTCTGACAGAATATCTCAAGTCGTCGTGAATTACTTCGATTACTCCCAGAACGTCTGGATATACAATTCCGAAGGCGTCAAGGCCAGCGACAGCCGTGTAAGAACGAGGCTCATGGTTTCTGCCGTGGCAAGCGTGAACGGGGATAAGGAAGTCGGTTTCTACGGTCCGGGTGCGGCGCAGGGTTTCGAGCTTTTCAACAGGATAGATCCCCGTGCGGCCGGAGAGAGGGCGGCGCGAATAGCCGATCGTATGATCCGGGCAGAATACGCTCCGGCAGGCAAGATGCCTGTGATAATCTCCAATGAGTTCGGTGGCGTTATTTTCCACGAAGCCTGTGGCCACGCACTGGAAGCCACCAGCGTCGCCAAGGGAGCCTCCGTATTCGCGGGGAAACTCGGAGAGAAGATAGCGTGTGAATGCGTCTCGGCCGTCGATGACCCGACGATTCCCAACGCCTGGGGTTCGGCCAATGTTGATGACGAGGGAACGCCCACCAGGAGAAACCTCCTGATCGAGAAGGGCGTTCTCAGGAGTTACATGATCGATAGGCTGGGCGGCCTGAAGATGAAAATGGGACCCACTGGAAGCTCTCGAAGGCAGAACTACACTTTCGCTCCGACTTCAAGGATGAGCAACACTTTCATATTGCCGGGCGACCATTACCCGGAGGAGATAATCGCCGCAACGGATTACGGACTATACGCCAAATCCATGGGCGGCGGTTCGGTGATGCCGGCAACGGGCGAGTTCAACTTCGCTGTGAACGAAGGTTACCTGATCGAGAAGGGCAGGATAACCAAACCCGTTCGCGGCGCTACTCTTATCGGAAAGGGTAACGAGGTGCTCATGAAGATCGATATGGTGGGAAACGATCTGGCCAGGGGTCAGGGGATGTGCGGCTCGATCTCGGGCTCTATTCCGGCCGATGTCGGGCAGCCGACGCTAAGGGTATCTGAATTGATCGTTGGGGGGCGAAGCTGATGGAGTGGAAGAAATTCAAGGATACGGTATTTGCGCTGGCCAAAAAGAAGGGTTTCGACGAGGCCGAAATCTACTACTCCAGTGGAAGCGAATTCCAGCTCAGCTCTCTGAGAGGCGAGATAGACAGCTATAACGACGCCACCTCTCTGGGAGTCTATTTCAGGGGTCTGAAGTCCGGGAAGATCGGCGCGTCCTTCGCCGAGGAACTGACCGATGAGACCGCCTCCATGTTGGTGGACGAGGCCTTCGAGAATTACTCGATAGCGAGCGGCAACGACGTTTACTTTCTCCACGACGGTTCCGGAGAGTATCCGCAGTTTGAAGGCTTCAGCGGCGCCTTTTCCGCGCAGCCGGTCGTTGAGAAGATAGAAAGGGTGATCGCGCTGGAGCGAAGCGCTCTCGAGTACGACAAAAGGATTATCATGGTGCCCACGTGCCGGCTGGGAGACAGCCGGTCGGAGGTTTTTATCGTCAATACGCTGGGGCTAGACAGGCATTACTCGTCCGATGGCGGGGTCGCTGTCGTCGTTGCTCTCGCCGGCGAGGGTGATTCGAAAAAAACCGGCTTCACCTTCAAAATCGCCAGAGAGCCTGGAGATATAGATGTTTCGGCGCTGGGCAAAGAGGCCTCGAAAAGGGCGATAGACCAGCTCGGAGCCGGGAGGGTCAAAAGTGGCAAATACAGGGTGCTTTTCAGGAACGATATGTTCGGCCAGCTCTTCGCGACTTTCACGAGCATGTATTCGGCCGAGAACGTTCAAAAAGGACTCTCCATAATAGCCGGCAAAGAGGGGACGAAGATCGCTTCGGAACTGCTCACCGTTTACGACGATCCTCTCCTGCCGATCAGTCCGAACAGCCGGCCTTTCGACGACGAAGGCGTGCCGACGGTGAAGAAGACGCTGGTTGAGAATGGCGTTCTGAAGACCTTCCTTTACGATCTTAAGACGGCTGCCAAAGCCGGAACCAAATCCACAGGCAACGCTATCAAGTCGAGCTATAGGGCGAAACCCTCGATCTCCATGATAAATACCGTCATTCAACCCGGGGAAAAGAGTTTCAACACACTGGTCAGTGAAATGGACGAAGGAATAGTGGTGACCGAGCTCACGGGCCTCCATTCGGGAGCCAACCCCATATCCGGTGAGTTCTCGTTAGGTGCGAGCGGCTTTTACGTGAAGAACGGCTCGATCGTCAATCCCGTCGAGCAGTTCACTATTTCCTCCAGCATTTTGAAGGTCTATAATAGTATCGTAGCCATCGGAAGCGATGCGATGCCCTCTATCTTCAGGGTGAGTTCTCCCTCCGTTGTGGTATCGGAGATGGATGTCGCTTCCGAATAGATCTGGAGGTGTTTTCTTTGCCGTTGTACAGATTCGTCTGTAATAAATGTGGAAGAGAGGAAAGTCTCTTGCTGAAAATGAGCGCGCCGGTTCCTGCGTGTAGCAGTTGTGGTGGGACGCTGGTGAAACAGATAACCAATATATCCAGCTACGGCTGTTCCGGCGGATCGGAGAGCTGTGGCTCCTGCTCTGGCGGGAGCTGTTCCAGCTGCGGCCATTGAGAGAGCGCAGCAACATATATTGCCCGAAAAGCAATTAAAAGATGCCGGCAATTGGCCGGCATCTTTTCTACTAGAGAATCTGTGTGGCCGATCAGTATTTTTTCTGAAGGGCCAACCTCAGTAAAGGTCCATGTATTTTTTCACTTCCCAGTTGGTTACGGCAGCGCCGAATTCGTTCCAGTCGCTCTCTTTGGCCCTTATGAAGGTGCTCAAGATGTGCTGGCCGAGAACATCTTTCACGAATTCGCTGGCTCTTGTGTATTCGAGAGCTTGCCAGAGGTTCTGGGGAAGGTTGTCTATCATGAGCTGTTTCTTTCTGGAGCCTTTCATGTCGAATATGTTTTCATCGACCGGGTTGGGAGGTGTGATATGGTTCTCTATTCCGTCCAGACCGGCCGCCAGAGTCAACGCCAGGGCCAGATAGGGGTTGCAGGTTGGGTCGGGGCTCCTGAACTCTAGCCTTGTGGCCTCTTCTCTGGCGCTGGGTATTCTGATCATCGCGCTCCTGTTTCCGAGGGCCCAGGATATGTTTACGGGCGCCTCAAAGCCTGGGAGAAGTCGCTTATAGCTGTTGATTGTCGGGTTGGTGATCGCGGTGATCTCTTTTGCGTGTGCTATTATTCCACCGATGAAGTTCAGGGCCACCTCGCTCAACCCGTGTTCGTTTTCGGGGTCGTGGAAGGCGTTTTTTCCTTTCGAGAAAAGGCTGAGGTGAACGTGCATCCCCGAGCCGGCTACACCCTCAAAGGGTTTGGGCATGAAGGTCGCGTGCAGGCCGTTGACTATTGATATCGTCTTCACTACCCATTTGAAAGTCTGTATGTTGTCGGCCGTCTTCAGTATATCGGTGTATCTGAAATCGATCTCGTGCTGGGAGGGCGCCACTTCGTGGTGGGCGGCCTCGACTTCGAAGCCCATCTCCTGCAGGGAGAGAACTATCTTTTTCCTCACTTCCTCTCCGCCATCGACCGGAAGGAGATCGAAGTAACTCCCCATGTCCAGAAATCTGCCGTTGGATCCGACACAATCTTTTTCTCTTTTGATGATGAAAAACTCGGGCTCGGGACCGGCGAAGGCCTCATAGCCGAGTTTCGAAGCCCTTTCGATTACCTTTTTGAGAACGTACCTGGGATCGCCTTCGAAGGGCGACCCGTCGGGCTTGAAGACGTCGCAGATCAATCTTATGGTCTTTCCCTGGTTTCCGTCCCAGGGCAGCGTTGCGTAAGTGTTTACGTCGGGTTTGAGGTACATGTCCGACTCTTCGATCCGGACGAATCCGTCAATCGATGAGCCGTCGAACATCGCGCCCTTTTCCAGAATCTGCGGGAGCATTTTCGATGGGACTTCCACATTCTTCAGCATACCGTTTATATCGGTTATCTGAAGCCTTACGAATTTGATTTCTCCCGATTTTACCTCCTGAATCAATTTCTCAACAGTCATAGTTCCCCCCTTATATACCCGGCCCGTTGGGTATAAGATACTTCAGTATAGTAGTATTAGGCTAACACCGAAATAAGCGAACATGAAAGTTTTGCGGGAAAAATGATGTAGACTTGTCTCATCTGGAAAATTTTGATGGAGGTGTCAATGAGTGAACATAAAGCGCGCATTCATAAGCGTTTATGACAAGACTGACATAGAGAAGCTCGGCCGGTATCTGGCAAAGAATGGTGTGGAGATAGTCGCGACAGATCACACGGCGGAGTACCTGGATTCTTTCGGGATTAAAGTGTCCAAAGTTGGTGATTACACAGGCTTCCCGCCTATTTTCGACGGTAGATTGAAGTCTTTGCATCCTAAAGTGATCGGCGGAGTCCTGGCGATACAGGATTCGAAGATACACCAGAGAGAGATGGAGAGCAACGGGATTCTTCCCTTCGATATGGTCGTGGTTAACCTGAAACCCTTCGATCTCGCCGTCGAAGAATCGCCCGAGGAGTCGAACCTTACCAAAGAGATCGATGTCAGTGGTCCGGCCTTGCTTATGGCGGCTGCGAAGAACCACAGGGACGTGGTGGCGATCTCCGATCATGGTGATTATGACGAGATAATAGAGAGCCTCGAGTTCTGCGGTGACGTTTTGCTTTTGAAGAGACGCAGATACGCGCTCAAGGCTATTTATTCGGTGATGCTTTACGTATCTTCGATTCATAAGGCGCTTTCGCAGATATTCGCCTCCGAGAAGTACGACTATACGATAATGGAGTATATAATGCCTCTGCTTTATGGGGACAACCCTTCACAGAAGGCCAATCTTCTGAAACTTTCCATCGAGCCGGGGCTGCTCGACGAGGTCCAGATCGGCAACCCTTCGGTCGGATTGAAGAAGTCGCAATTGAGAAACATAAACGTCTTCATGGAGCTCTATTACTACACAGACAATATATCGGTCTTTCTGGACAAGGGTAAGATCACGAAGGTATCGTCCGCGATGGTGCCCGGCGAGCTAGACTTCGGTGGACCCGACACTATGTTCGCCTCGACCTACGCGATAAGTGACGAGCTGATGATCGCCCTTCGCGAACGCGGCGTGGAGGCCTTCGGAGGAGTCTTCGATCGGGACGCCATAAGGACCGCGAGAAAAAACGACGTGATGATACTCACCATACCGGAGAGAGAGGCCGTCTCTCTGTCGAAGGAAGCTTATTCCGGTTTCGGGAATTACTTCGTCAAGGAGGAGTCCTTCAAAATGCCGGCTCTCGACCTTCCGCTTGACGAGAAACTCGCGCTTTTCTGCTCTCGCGTTAACCGCGCCAATAACGTCTCCGTTTTCAGAGATGGAGAGAGTCTCCTTCTGAAGGGCGGGCTCAGCTTCAAAGAGTTGAACGAACTGGATCTTTCAAAATACGATCTCAAAAGTTCCACGTTCGCCTCCAATCAGGATCTTGACGATAGTCTCATCGATAAGCTGATCGGGGGAGGAGTCTCGAAGATCATTCTCCCGGGTACGAAGAGAAGTTATTGGAACGACGCGATAATCCAGCTCGGTTACGACTTCTCCAGATTAAACAATTGATGAGCACTTGAAAGCTGGCCCGACAGAATATATAATGTATTTACACCATGCTAGGCGGGGAGCTGGCGGTTCCCTGTATCCGAAATCCGCCATACGCGGGGCCGAAAGCCCTCCGAGGCTTTGTCGGTTTGGTGTCGGTTTATCTGAAGGTGTTGAGGATTGAGTCCTGCGCAACGGGAACTTGCGAACCTGGTCAGGTCCGGGAGGAAGCAGCCATAAGCGGGCAATCTCGTGTGCCGTAGGGGCGCTCAGTCTGAGCTGGATGGTAGGTGCGACCAGGTCGGCACTGTCGAAGAGGGATGCATGGTGTTTCTTTTTCTACGAAATCCTCTCCGCATCTGCTAGAATTAAGACAAATATAGACGGTATTCAGGAGGTGGAATATGTTACTCAAGGGCGAAAGAGCCGTTGATTTTTCACTCTACGGTACTGATTTGAAGACTTACAGACTCAGCTCTTTCCTTGGCAAAAAAATAGTGCTGGTATTTTACCCAGGTGCCTTCACGAGTGTCTGTCAGAAAGAGCTTTGCACGTTCAGGGACTCTCTGGCGAACTTCGAGAGGCTTGATGCGCAGGTGATCGGCATAAGTGTCGATGGTCCCTTTGCCAACAGAGCTTTCAAAGACCAGAACTCGATTTCCTTCCCCCTTCTTTCCGACCTCGGCGGAGAGATCTCCAGAAAATATGGCGGCGTTCACGAAGATTTCGCCGGTGTAAGGGGACTGTTAGTCTCCAAGAGGGCCGTTTTCATAATCGACAGGGAAGGCAATATAGTGTATTCGTGGGTTTCTGACGATCCGAAGGTAGAACCCAATTACAACGAGATAAGCGACAGGCTGGAAAAGATTTAACGTAGCGATCACGACGTTTAGAAGAAAGTGAGGTAGGTTTATTATGACGGAGTTCAAATTTCCAGAACACTCTTCAGAGCTTCTGAAGTCTTTGAAAGAGGGTAGAGTTCTGCTTGGAGTTACCGATGGAGTGGAACGAAACCTGATGACAGTCGCCTGGGGCTTTATAGGTTACACCTGGAATCGACCGGTCTTCATAGCCATGGTGAGGCCAAGCAGATACACACACAATTTTTTCAGAAGGAGCGACGTTTTTTCGGTCAATTTCATGTCCGAACAGTGGAAGGATGCGCTCACCTTCTGCGGAACCCATAGTGGTAGATATTTCGATAAGTTCAAAGAGACCGGGCTTACACCCTCTGAAGGCCTTACAACTTCTGTTATGTTCGTGAGGGAGGCCGACGCGGTTCTAGAATGCAGGATCGTCTCTCGAGAGGCGATAACTCCGCTGGCACTGAACGAAAGCATCGCGAGCACCTTCTATGGGGACAACTCTTACCATTCTCTCGTTATGGGAGAGATAACTGATTCATACCTTCTTCCTTGAAACGATCGCAACGATCAGGGTGAATACGACCATGAAGACCAGCATGGACCACAGTATATATAGAGCCCACTGGGGAGTTTGAAGGCTGTACCTTCCGGTCTTGTCGATCATGAGTATGTCTCTGGCGAAGAACAACGAGAACGATACCTGTATGACTGCCAGAGTGCACAGAAGATAATTCCAATGCGGTATTCCGTTGGAGAACGCGGCGATTTGCGAGACCAGGTACAGAAGGTAAGAAACCGGCCCGAGGAATATCCCGAAAATGAAGAAAAGTCTTATGGAGTCGGCCCTTTCAACTAGACTGGTTGACATCTCGTGTGAAACGGCTATCAAGATAACCGATGATGCACCGATCAGAAAACCCATTAGAGCCAGATATTTATGGGCCTTGCGTCGGCGCTTTGCCTGAGCGACACTGATCGCTCCCCTATCCCTTCTCTTCAACATCATCACCAGACCACAAAAATAATAGAATCTGCGACGGATCGCCCCGCCGCACTGATTTGCTGCAAAGCTGTTTTCTTATATTTTAATTCCAATCGCTCTTAAAAGCAATACTAATGTTTAAATAGTATGACTTATTTAATGTTGCGGAAGTACATACCTCCCTTCAAAAGCTGGATAGGCAATTTTAAAAAGAAAAAAGGGCGGAAGGCCCGCCCTTTTTGTAGAAAAACTAGAATTATCTTCTGGTCGTATCACCGTAACCGACAGCTTCGAGCCACCAGGTCGGGTAGCCTGCCGTCGAACCGTTGACGTATCCATCGTTGAGGGTGTAAATCAGTTCGTCTGCGAGCTTCCACCATCTGTCGACGACTCTGTTGGCAGCGTTGTTGCTGTAAGTCGTGAGGAAGTCGATTGCCAGAGCCGGGTTGTCTTCGTACAGCACAAGGGCTGCCTTTTCGATGCTGGGCTGATTGGCAAGGAATTCCTTCTCGAACTTGCTGGCCTCGGTCTGTATTATCTTGATCGCAACATCGTATCTCAGGTCGGCCAGGTTGGAAACGTGGTTGAAGGCCCACCATGCCGATGTCCTGTCGAAGTAGTCGCGCGCGCCCTGGCTGAAAGAAGGCGGAACGCTCGTGATCCCCGCGTAGAACGGGATGAAAACGGTGGAGTGTGGCGCGTCTTCACCGAACCAGACGACTCCGCCGATCGCCGGCGGCATCCAGCTTCTGGCCTGACCGACAATAACGTAGGAGCATCTGAACATGGAGATCGCTCTTTCCCATCCGTCGTAGTTTACGCCCGCAGGTCTCTGGTTGGCCGCCGTGGCGTATCTGTTGGGGTTGCCGAAAGGTCCGGCCGCAAGTCCCTGAGTCAGGTCGAATTCCGTTCCTTCGTAGTGGTCGCGCTTGATCATCATGAGTTCCTCTACGGAAACCAGGTGATCGGGCTTCACGGAAAGCGGGTATCTCTCCGCCCACGGATCGAGTTCCAGAGACGGCGCCAGAAGATCGAGAACTCTCCACTCACGGCGTGTGTTGTAGAAAGCCGTCTTGTTGCAGTAAGCTTCGTAGAACCTGAAAGGCTCCCCGCTGTTGGGGTCCCACAGGTTAAGCTCTACGGCCAGAGATATAACGTTTGAAGATGCCATGAAGTAATCGGTATTTTCCAGATCGATTTCACCTATTCTTGATCTGTTGGCATGTACCAGGACGTGATCGTCGGGGATTCTCTGGGCTACCCATACCGCACCGGGCTCTTCGCTGCCGGGAGACCAGAATGGGCCGGGGCCACCTATTTCGAACAACCAGGCTTCTTCGCCGTCGATAATCGTGAGGCCTTCGCCACCGTCACCATAACCGTACTTTTCGGCGAGTTCACCCATGATCTGGATGGCTTCCCTCGCTGTCTTCGCTCTCTGGAGCGCGAGAACCTGAAGCTGCTCGATCGTCATCCATCCCTGAGCGTTTCTTATTTCCCTCTTTCCACTCCATGTGGTTTCGCCCATTATTATCTGGTGCTCGTTCATGAAGGGATAACCGATATGGAAGTAGGTGTAGGTCACGGGCGCCTGGGGTATCTCGCCTACGTAGGTAACAGTTCTTCCGGGAATACCGGCCTGGCATAGACCCTTGTAGATGCTCACAGTTTCGCCTTCGGCGTGCACGCCACCGGGGATTATCTGGATCCTGGCGTCGTAACTGCCGTCGCAGGTGTGGGTAACCATCGTCGAGCCATCGACGGAGGCCGCTTTACCTACCATGATTGAGGTACATGCCATTGCCATGGCTCCATAAGTGAAAACAAACACCAGTAGAATCAATAACGCTCGTCTCAAAATGTTCACTCCCTTTTCGAAAAGTGGGCCGGTTTTGGAACCGGCCCGAAATATGGTCCAAAATATTACGGTAATCTAAGTATCAGTGAATCTGCGAGGTCCCAGTATGCCTTTTCGACCTCAAGCATGACGGACGACACATAACTGGTGAGGTATTCAATGGCAAGCTCGCGGTCTGTCTCATAAAGAGAAAGCGCAGTCGCTTCCACCGCGGGCTGCAATTTGTAAATCTTTTCCTGTAACGGAATCCTGACTTTATCGACCCTCGGCATCATATCTTGATATCTCACGCCGGAGAGCCTATCGACAGTGTAGAACGCCCAGAAAGCAGCGTTTCTGTCGATCTTCGTATCGCTTCTGTTAACTATTGTCCAAGATTTTGGAACACTCTTTACAGCGCAGAACAGAGGAACTACAACGGCCTTTCTGGAGTTGCCGAGTCCGAACCAGGAGATTGCGCCAATTTCAGGTGGCAGCCAGTCTCTTGTCTGGTTGATGAAGAAGGAGCTAGTGCTCTGGACTGCGATGTTCCTGACGTTGGTTATACCGAGAAGATTCCTGAATTCCCTGCCCGGCTGAGGTGTTGCCAGTTCGCTCTTGACCAACTCTCCCTTTGAGTTCTTGTAAAGCCAGGCTTCATTGGCTTCCATGTCACCGGGGGTACCGGTCATTACATCACGGTAAAGCTCGATTATATCGAACACTGAAACTTTTTCGTCTGGCTTTACAGAGAACGGATAATCATCGGTCTTCTCGTATGGCCAGTTACCAGATGGATTCAGAGTGCTGAAAATTCTCCACAGTCTCGAACTCCACTTGCCTTTAACATTTCCATAGACATATTTCCATACAAATGGTTCGCCCGATGCGGGATCGTATAGACCGAGTTCAACGGCTGTATCGAGATAGTTATCGCAAATATAGAAATCACTTTCAGGAACGTTGGGTGGTCTCTTGGTTACAGGATCAATTTCGCCGATCATGCTGTAGTTTACATTACAGGAGATGTGATCGTCGGGAACACGCTGGGCAGCCCATACTGCACCGGGGCCGTCGCCCGGTTTCCAGAGAGGACCAACACCATAAATCTCGAACATCCAGGCTTCTTTGCCATCGGCTATTGTTATGCACTCACCTAGGTTGCATGATTCTCTGTAACCGTATTCTTCTGCGAGCGCGCCCATGAGAAGTATTGCTTCTCTGGCCGTTGTGCATCTCTGAAGTGCGAAGGCCTGAAGCTGCTCGATCGTCATGATTGCATCCGGACTGTTGGCTGTTGCTCTGGCTCCACCTTGAGTTGTTTCCCCCATTAGAAGTCCTTTCTCATTTCCAAATGGATAGGAGTGAAGGAAATACTGGTAGGTGTGTTCGACCTGTGGGATTTCGCCTAACTGTACGAGCGGCCTTCTATCGGCATAAACTATCCATTCCCATACTGGAGTCATGCTGCCCGGCTCATGATCGGCTGCTGGAACTATCTGAATTCTTGAATCGTAAGTTCCATCAACAGTTTGAGAACATATAACAGATCCATCGGTCGTTGCCAGCTTTCCAACGAGAATATCAGTACAGGCTATCAAACCTGTGTAGAAGAACGATAGTACTAGAATAATGCTTATAAGAACCCTTTTCACTACTTACCCCCTCCTTTGTGAGGTACTCTCACAAATCTGTCCGGTCATTCATAATAAATATCTTCCGGCTTTGCCTTCGACGGATCGCGGAAATAGTATCCTGTTCCGTTCTTCACTACCTCGTCGTACCTTGGTACTTCCTGGATCACTACCTCCTTTCCCGGGTTGAAATCTCCCCAGAGTTCAAAGATCATCAGAACCGTTGAGCAATGCCTTCCAACTCTGACGTCTATTGGCCAACCTTTTTCATCGATCTTCTCGTAGAGGAGGCCGAATTTACCGGCCGTCACTATGAATTCATCCTGTCCCGTGAGAAGAAGTTTCTCGTCGGTGATCCCTCTCACTCTGTCGAGGAAGGGTTCCGGCGCTTCAAGCAAGATCGAGACGGCATCCGAGTGGTCTCCGACCTCTCTGTGAGAGAGTCCGTGGAGAGTCTTCGGAGAGTACTCCATTCCGATCTTGAACTCGGTCGAGGTGAGCAGCATGGAAGCCATACCGGCTATGTCGGCACCCTTCTGGTGAGCGACGATGGTGCTGATTACCGGGTATTCGAGTTCGGCTTCATGTAGATCGATGAAGATATCGACGCCCTCTTCCTTAATCAAATTCATGAAGGCGTAGTTGGTTTGCTCGGTGATCATACCGTTCGCTCTGCCCGGCCACGTCCTGTTGAAGTTTCTTACGTCCATGTAGGCCAGTAACTGGCCGCTGGGATAGTTGACATAGACTTCCGGATCGGGCCATGAGTCTAGCGGGCTGGACCAACGGTCACCCATTCTGAATTTCTTTTCTCCCCATGGTGTTTCGATGGCGAAATATAGGGGATAGGCATCTCCCGGTCTTGTAACGCGAGAGGCGCTCTGGTTGGCCCTGATCGCTACGATCAGTCTTCCCTTCGTCAGCTTGGCGTTCTCGACAAACAGCTGTGCCGTGAGATTGCCAGAAGGTTCTTCAGGATGCGAGCTTCCGATAAGGAAGGCGGTTCCTCCGGGGACACCGCTGTCGAAAATATATATGTTGCAATCGTTGATAGTTCCCTTCAGGGGTTCGAAATAGTCGCTCAATTTCTTGACCTGGGTTACGCCAGGTCCTTTGACCACTTCCTCCTGGAAGTTTCTGTGATCGTAGAACTGAATTCCGGCGATCACCAGGGCGACCGCCACGAGGGCGAGCGAGACTAGCTTAACGATCAATAGATTTCTATCAGTCATGTCTTCACCCCCTACTTTATGCGAAGTATTCGCAGGATGAAGGGCATAAGCATGACGGAGTAAAGAATGGCATCTTGAACGTTCTTGGTCTTTATAATGCTTTTAACCAGCACGAAGACCACAAATGCGCTTATCAGGTAGTAGCAGACGCTTATTATCGAGTTTAGGATCGCCATTATAAACACTTCCTTTCAGCCATGACATCACCCGCCGACCAAGAAGGAGAGCTCGTTGCTGAAAATCAGGAAGAGAGTTGCGACAAGCAAGACGAACCCCATTGGAATCAGCGCGGTTTTCAAAAAGTCTTTGTAGTAATGCCCTTTGAATTTCAGTTCCATGACCGTGGCCCGACCAACCACCGCGGTGGGTGGGAGGATATCGCCTATCGGCCACATTACCAGTAAGTGCCGTAAAGCTCCTTGCTTCAGCTATGGGGATATAAGGCACAAATCAATTAGAAAACACAATGTTTTTCAATTGGTTCAATTTGTCTGCTTGTATTATATAGCTTTGTATGATATAATACATGTATGAACACTAAATTTAAGTCCAACAACAACGTTGTATATTCTTGCAAGTACCATATAGTGTGGTGTCCTAAGTATCGTAGGAAAGTTTTGGTTGGTGATGTAGAACTACGATTAAAGGAATTGATTGTAAGTATCTGTGCCGAACGTCAAGTAGAAATCATAGAAATGGAAATCATGCCTGACCATGTTCACTTGCTTGTCGAAGTGGATCCGCAATATGGAGTCCATAAGCTTGTTAAAGCAATTAAAGGTCATACTTCACGAATACTTAGGCAAGAATTTAAGCACTTGACAACGAAACTGCCCACACTTTGGACAAACAGTTATTTTGTTGCTACCGTAGGTGGTGCATCGCTTTCCGTAATTAAACAGTACATCGAAAGCCAAAAAACCTCGCAAAGGAGGTGAAAAAATGCAAATCACCGTCAAGATTAAATTAGAACCGACTAAAGAGCAGGAGTCTCTTCTTCAAGCAACAACTAAAGAATACATCCGCTTGGTCAACCAAATGGTAGCAGACTTCGTAAAATCCGATGCACCCCTTAAATATACCAGTAAAACCGTTATTGCGGAGCTTCCCAGTGCAGTAAAAAACCAAGCGATAAAAGACGCTAGAAGTGTTTTCAAAAAGTATAAAAAGAATGTTTATACCAATGCCAGATTAAAACCAGAAGACCAAAGAGAAGTCAGAGTGCCAATTCTTAAAAAACCTGTCGCAATCTGGAACAACCAGAACTATTCTCTAAAAGAAAATATCCTGTCGTTTCCTGTATTAATTGCCGATAAGTCTAAACGTATTGAAGTTAAAGCAGTGCTGACCGACTACCAACGGGAACAGTTAAACGGCAAACTCGGCAGTCTTCGTATAACGCAAAAATCAGGTAAATACATAGCCCAAATAGCCGTAAAAATAGATGAAAAACAGTCTGAGACCAGCAATAAAATCATGGGTGTGGATTTAGGTCTTAAAAACCCTGCCGTAGCCATTGTGGAAGGAGGTAAAACCAAATTCGTTGGTAATGGCAGACAGGCCAAATTTATCCGACGCAAACATCGTTCAGTACGGCGAAAACTCGGCAAACTCAAAAAGCTAAAAGCTATAAAAAAGCGCCACGACAAGGAACAGAGATGGATGAAAGACCAAGACCACAAAATCAGCCGCCAAATTGTTAATTTCGCTAAAGAAAATCAAGTTGCAGTTATTCATATGGAACGCTTGACGAATATTCGCAACACGGCAAAAACAAGCCGTAAAAATGAGAAAAATTTGCATCCTTGGAGTTTCTATCGACTGACAAAGTACATAGAATACAAGGCGACTCTGGTAGGAATTAAAGTAGAATACGTTAATCCCGAATATACAAGCCAGAAATGTCCAAAATGTGGTAAACACAACAAGGCCAAGGATAGAAAATACGTGTGTGGTTGTGGATTCAAAGCCCACAGGGATAGAGTGGGAGCGATGAATATTATTTCCGCAACTGTGGCAGATGGTGTAGTATAAGCGATAGTCTGCCAGCCCTAGGAGCTAATATGCTCTGCCTAGGGACGGGCTGCTGACACAGCCCTTAACTTGGGGTCATACTCCGATGCCAGAAACGGTCTTCGGTTTAATCACCCAAGAATCCCCTGCCTTCAGGCATGGGGAGTGTCAAACATACCAATCTGAACATCAGGGCCCCCGGACTCTGCCCTAGAGTGGTGACAATCATGGGTGGTTTGACCACCGGCATCAACAGGCCGGAGGCCAGAATCACTGAACAGAGAAGTACCAGCACTGCCGAGAAAACAACCTTTCTCATAAAAAACCTGCCTTTCTGAAGCACAAAATTATGGCGCAACTGCGCTGAACATTCTTCAATTGATGATAGACATCGAATACAAACGCTGCAACAATAGAAAGCCATTTAAGCAACTGTGAAGACCATATAAATATAAAATCCGATAAAAAAGATAAGTACGGGATGCTTATCGTTTACAAACAATTTTATCATCTGCTGTTCCAGATGTGGAATCTCTTGAGAGACGACTATGGTTGAATAGAAACGATTAGAGTCATATATTGTTTATTAGTTAGAGTTTAACTGACTTATCGCTGACTTAGAGTCATATGACGCGCCTTTTTATCTGTATCGGCTAAAACGGTTGAAAATTCGATTATTAATGATACTATTTTTCCTGTGGGCTCATTTTGGAGGGGTTTAAATGAAACGATGGAAGGTCTGGGGGAGTTACGAATATATTCTATTAAGTCCTGAAGATTCAAAAAGACGTGAAAAAGCGATCAAATATTTCGATTCGAAAGGAAAGCTAGTCGCCGTTCAGATCCTCAGAAAGAGCGAAGAGCTGGGACAGTTGAGATTTCCGATATGAGCCTACGGACAGGTGTTTATGTGAATCTCCGGCACGATAATCAAACCTAGAGCTATAAGGATTATGCACAGCGACAGGTACAGGCCGAATGGTACTGCTATCTTGAGAAACCTGTTACCGAGCCTGGGGTTTATCAGGCTTGCCGCAACATCTATACCCAGAAGAAGGGCCACGACAAGCAAGTACTCCAGCCCGAAAATGAAGAAGGGCAGATCGTTGATCTGATTTATGCTGAAATAGGCCTTTCCCTGGTTCTCCCAGTAAGGCCACGGGGTGAAGATCAGGTGGCTCGACAGGTAAACGGCCCAGGTGAACAGCACGGCGTGAATGGCTCTTCGGATCTTCAGATTGTACTTCCAGAAAAGGTAACACCCCATGATTATCCCCGAAAGGTGAACCACATCGTAAACGATTTGAAGTATATACACGTGATCGGAGAGTCTCAAGGTCGAAAGGGCAGCAACGACAGATATTCCTGTGGTCGCCATCGTCCACTGCTTTGCCCACTCGATATCGAAAAGCAAACCAAGCCAACCGAAAAAAAACACGAAGTAACAAAGATAAATAAGGTTGTGCAGGTTGTTGGTCGAGTGGTAGATTTTCTCGCCGCTGGCTGTGTATTCATAATCCATGTCGGACATGTCCAGATCGAAATGCTGGTTCGGTCCGTCATAACCACAGTCGCGCCACTCGTAAAGCCAGCCGTCCCAGGTGATGTAGAAGAACATAACCGCGAACCATAGAACCATAAAGAAAAGCCCGAGCTTTCTTTCAAAGAGATTTTTGTTAAGCCTCATATTTATAACTCCCGGTTTGTTGGAATAATGAAAATTCTAACAGATAAAACCACGAAAAATGATGTTAGAGTTATGAGGCGTGCAATAACCTGACTGGCGAAGCATTCATGAATCAATATGCCTCTTCCCTGTTATACTGAGCTAAAGGGGGTGTATTTGTGAGAGTCAAGAGTTTTGCGATAGGGGCCTTTTTGCTTTTCGTTGTTTTGGCTTTCTGTCAGACGGTCAGTCCTCAGTTCGTTGCGATCGAGAGAGCCGTCTCGTTCGAGAACGACGGTCAAGAGCTGCGGGGTATTCTCACTTTGCCGGAGACCGGCGACAGGTCATTTCCGGTGGTACTCCTGCTCCACGGTTTCCTCGGTCACATGAACGATCTCGAGGTAAGGGGAACGGGCGGTTCGATGTACGAAATGACCGCCGACCGCTTGGCCGGAGCCGGGTTCGCTTCTCTCAGGTTCGATTTCAGAGGATCGGGCATAAGCGAAGGAAACTGGGAAGACACGACTTTTTCCGGTCAGATAAGCGATACTATCGCCGCGATTTCTTTTCTTGAAAGCCTTCCGGAGATCGATAACAGAAAGATCGCCGTTCTGGGCCTCAGTCAAGGTGGTCTGGTTGCGGCCTGTGTTGCGGCACGAGACGTTCGGGTGAAGAGTGTCGTTCTCTGGTCGGCCGTTGCTATTCCCATTCACACGTATTCGGCCCTGCTGGGCGCCGATGCGGTGGACTCGTCGATGAAAGCCGCCCCGGGTGAGCCGATACTGGCCAATATCTCATGGGGAGGAACGACGGTGTTGAAAAAGGAGTTCTTCGATGAGCTTTTCACCATAGACCCGGTAGCCGAGGTGGCGCGCTACGACGGCCCGTTGATGGTTGTATCGGGTCTTACCGACGCCATAGTCTTTCCTCAGCCGCAATCGGGAAGGATATTCATCGATTATCACGAAGGACCGGAAAGGCTGTTCCTTCAAAACTCCGGGCATATCTACGATCTGTTCGAGGGCAAAGACAATCTCGAAGAGGTCATTGACGAAAGTATTCATTGGCTTCTGGAGACCTTATAAAAAAGGGGACCTTGTAAATGCTACAAGGTCCCGTATATCGTTAGTGGCTACGCTTTCTTTTTCAAGGGGATGTATATATCGAACTGGGAGTTTTCTTCGCCGGTGTATCTGTCGTCGTAGAGTTCGAACTCGTTCAATCCGACGGGTTCATACTCCGAGTTCTGAAACCACTTTCCGTAGATGTACTCGTAGGTCTCCTGAAGGGTGTCGAGTCTGCCCTTGTGGGTGAACACTGCGTAAGTGGCTTCCGGTATTTCGGCTCCCACCATTCCCTCGGGTATGTTGTCAAGGTCCGAAACGGCCACTGAGGCGATATAGTCGAACTTGCCGTCCACGAAATCCTCCTCACCGGTACACATCAGGCCGTAGCTTTCCATAACCGGTAGAGCGTTCCTGATTTCCCCTATCCTCTTCATAAATTCCTGCCAGAGCTTTGGGCAATTGTTCTTGGGATCGTTTCCGTAGTACTTCAGTCCCACTACTTTGAAGGCCTTTCGTTTTACGATTTTCGGTTCCATGTTTATCCCTCCCATCAGTCTTTCGATCCTTTTCTTTGTGAGCCGTTTCCTGTGAGTGAGTGTGAAATGCAGTCCCAGGCGCCTGTATTTACCGGGTGTAACGCAGTATCTACTCTTGAAAGCTCTCGTGAAGGATTCCTGCGAATCGTAACCACACTGGAGGGCGATCTCCAGTATCGACATCGATGTGCCAGCCAGTCTTTCGGCCGCCTCGCTCAGTCTTCTTCCCTTTATGTACCGGCCTATCGTCTCACCGACGGTGTAGTAGAAGATGCGTTGAAGATGGACCGGCGAATAGAAGATCTCAGAACAAAGTTCTTCCAGGGTTATCGGTCGGAAAAGGTTCTGCTCAATATAGTCGATTATCGAGTTCACGCAATCGATGTAGTCTTCTCTCATAGTAGATTCCTTTAGCGTCCTCAAACCTTTCCACCCCCACAGTTATGGTAGAAACAATTATATGAAGAAAGTCTGAGGGGTTTTTGATCGAAATTATCACGATGGGAGTTAATGTAAAGTGCTTGCAGTGTTCATGAACCTGTGGATAGCAGTTTCAGGCTCTCGCCGATTTGAAGGTGTTTCTCGCTTCCTAAGGTCTCACTCTTTTTGACAGAAGCGACGCCTCCTTCGATCTCTATCTCCAATCCCTTACCTGGGCTTTTTTGTTCACCTTGACTTTTTCCATAATTTTTACGACGTCCTCACGTCGGCAAAGCTCGGTACCCGGCGTCATTACCGTTGCGACGCTGGCCGCTCCAGCCATTTTGAGGGCCGTTTCCACGGTGCCGCCCATCTCCCTGTACATGCAGTAAGCCCCGAGGAAGGAATCTCCCGCACCGACCGCGCTTTTGACTGGTACTGCCGGCACTTCGACTCTGTAGATTCTCCCCTCGATCATGGCCATCGCCCCTTCCTTTCCCATGGTGAGGAGAACTTCGGGTATGGAGTACCTCTCCGAGACTTCTCTCAAAGCCTTTTCGTAATCGCCTCCACTTTCCTTTCCCAGCAACCTGTCAAGTTCATGGGTGTTCGGCTTTATGCCTGTGGGCGAGGCTTTGACACCTTCGGCAAGCGGCTCTTTATCGGAATCGATGTAGACTTTGATCTTTCTCCCGGTCATTCTCTCACACAGAACCCTGTATATATCTTTGCCAACACCTCCGGGTACACTGCCGCACATTAGCAGCGTATCTCTCTCTCTTAGAAGTATATCTATGGTCTTGTGGAGTTTGTCAATCTCTCTTTCGCTCAGATCCGGTCCGGGGAGGCTTAATCTGTACTGTCCACCATCGCTTTCGATAAGTATGTTCATTCTGGTTTCACCTTCAGTCCTGACAGAGGCGTAAACTACGCCCTCGTCGTTCAGCATCTCTTCGATCTCGTCACCGATGCGCCCTCCTAGAAAGGCGATCGCCACCGAATGGCCACCCAGCTCGTTTATGACCCGCGAGACATCGACACCTTTGCCGGCCGGATAATCCTTGATTTTATCGATCCTGACGGTATCGTCGGCTATCAGTTTGCCTGTGTAGAGATATCTGTCCAAAGCCGGGTTCAAAGTAAGCGTGAAAATCATCTTGCCTGCGCCACCTTTCCTCTATATTCTTTCGGTGTAGTCGTTCAACAAACCAAGCGCCACTATCATGGCCGTTTCCACCCTCAAGGTTCTCCTGCCAAGCGAGACTTTCACGCTGGCGGCGGAGATTTCGGAAATCTCTTCCTCTGTGAAACCGCCTTCGGGACCGACGATCAATCTTATCTCTCTTCCGGTGGCAAGCTCCTTCGAGAGTTCGCGTAGCGGTTTGCCCCGAAAATCCAGTAGCAGATTTTGAGCTCCCGACAGATCGAGATTTCTTTGCAGCTCCACCGACGGCAGGTATGGATTCACGCTCTGCTTGGCGGCTTCTCTCACGACGGCCGTGTATCTTGAGAGTTTTTCACCGTCCAGAAGTGCTACCGAACGCCGGCCCTGAAAAAGCTCTATGCGATCCACTCCGAGTTCCGTCGCCTTCTCAAGCAAAATACGAAGCCGCGGCCATTTCGTTGCTGCCACGGCTATTATTATCGTTCTGCCATCTCTTTCCACGAATTCTTTTTCGATTACCGTGCCGGTGGCTTCGTGCTTTCCGACTCCCTCCAGCACGAATTTGTATATGCCGCCCCTGCCATCCGTCCCTGTGAGTCTATCTCCCTTTTTCGCGCGTATAACTCTCAGATGATTGACTTCGATATCGTCGAGCCTCACGGTATTGCCCGAGACTTCCACGAAGAAGGCGTTGGGCAAGTTATCCGATTACCTCCTGGCCCATGTAGGGAACTAGAACTTCGGGCACGTCTATTCTACCGTCTTCTCTCTGGTAGTTCTCGATTATCGCCACGAGAGTTCTTCCCACGGCCAGCCCGGAGCCGTTGAGACAGTGAACGAACTTGAGTTTGTTATCGACATCCCTGAACCTTATGTTGGCCCTCCTCGCCTGGAAATCCTCAACGTTAGAGCAGGAGGAGATCTCCCTGTAAGTGTTGTAGGAAGGCAGCCAGACCTCGAGATCGTAGGTTTTGGCCGAGGCGAACCCTATGTCTCCGGTGCAGAGCGCCACCACTCTGTAAGGCAGCTTCAATTTGCGCAACACATCTTCGGCGTCGGCCGTGAGTTGCTCGAGCGCATCGTAGGAGGAGTCTGGGTGGGTGAACCAGACGAGTTCCACCTTGTCGAACTGGTGGACCCTTATCATGCCACGAACGTCCTTGCCGTAAGATCCGGCCTCTCTCCTGAAACAGGCGCTGTAGGCCGTGTATTTCTTGGGAAGCTCGCCGTCTATTATCTCCTCGCCGTGCTGTGCGACCAGCGGGACCTCGGCGGTCGGTATCATGAACATATCGTCCGGTTCTATTCTATATGCCTCCTCTTCGAATTTCGGGAGCTGTCCGGTTGCAAGCATCGTCTCTCTCTTGACCATGAAGGGGAGGGCTACCTCTTCATAACCCTTGCTGTGGTGCAGGTCGAGCATGAAGTTCATTATAGCCCTCTCCAGGCGTGCAAGATCCTTTCTCAGTATAACGAAGCGTGCTCCGGAGAGTTTCGCTGCACGTTCGAAGTCTATTAGACCTGTCTCCGGGCCAAAGTCCCAGTGCGGTTTGACTTCGAAGGCCGGTTTTCTCGGTTCGCCCCAGGTCCTCACCACCACGTTGTCGCTTTCGCTTTTGCCAACAGGTGTTTTCTCCGACGGGATGTTTGGCAGATACAGCATCTTCTGGCGTAGTTCTTCTTCTATCTGGGAGGTCCTAATGTCCAATTCCTTTACTTCGGAGGAGATTTCCTTCGCTCTATCCATGAGAGATTGCGCCCTGGAATCGTCTTTGCTGGCCTTGGCGCGGGCTATTTCGGAAGAGATGCTGTTTCTTTCGGCCTTCTTCTGCTCAACTATCTGTAGCGCTTCCCTTCTCTGCGCATCGAGCTGAAGTATCTCTTCCAGCAGCTCCTGTCCCATCTGTCGATTTTCTAGAGCTTTTCTTACCAGTTCGGGATTTTCACGGATCAGCCTGATATCTACCATAATTCTCCTCCTGCACCTCGCTAGAATACGAGTTCTATCTCGACGTTCAATCCTTTGAACGAATCGTCTTGTGTATTGTACAACAATTCTGAGGCCCAGATCTTCCTGCGGTTTTTCTCATCGTTCACGAAAACATTACCCTTCAGGTTGAGCATTCCCGTTTCTCCGTAGTATTCGAAGTAGAGCGTATCGACTTTCAGATCGCCCTTGTAGTCTATGAATATTAGCTCAGGAGTCGCGTCTGCCGTCTCTTTAGCGAAACCTTCATAATATTCGTTTTTCTGATCGAACTTGAGGACATCCGTTTTGTATATGTAGATATCCTTTTGGCCTTCTTCCTTGGAATATATCATCGCAACTGGCACGTCCTTCATAAGACCGGTCGAATTGTCCAGGTTGTAGTCGAGCGATAGCGTAGTCGCCTCGCCCGTCTGGAAGATAACAAACGTCTCACCC
Source organism: Mesotoga infera (assembly GCF_900157305.1). Lineage (NCBI taxonomy): Bacteria > Thermotogati > Thermotogota > Thermotogae > Kosmotogales > Kosmotogaceae > Mesotoga > Mesotoga infera. Next base: position 619,949 of record NZ_LS974202.1, on the reverse strand, counting down.
TCGGTTATGAACGACTGCCAGTCGGTTGCGCCCTTCGTGACCGTTGCCAGGGGAGTTTCGACATAGATGTCCCCGTCTTTGTTTATCATAACGTTTCCCTTAAACGTGAAGACTTCCTGTCTTTCCGTCGCGAGAAGCTCGTTGGCCTTTATGCGCACTGTTGACTGGGCGATGAGAATTACCGCAAAAACGAGTGTGACAATCAAAAAGATTGGTAGTTTTCTTCTCATTCTTTACCTCCGATAAAGGGTTACTCTGCCGTTTTCTTACTGTCCATCACTTCGAGAAGAAGGGAGACTATTTGCTCGAGGGATATAACCTGTTCGGTACTGATCTCTGTCATCACGGAACGCAGATATTCCACTCTTCTGTCGATAACTTTCTCGATGAGGGATTTTCCCGAACTGGAAATATCTATTATGAAAGATCTTCGATCTCTTTCAGAGCGTCTTCTTTCAATGAAGCCGGCGTCTATGAGCCTTTTCACGAGGCCGGTAGTGGTACTCTTGGTTATCCCCAGATTGCGACTTATATCGCTCATCCTCTTTTCGCCCTGAAAGAAAAGTGTCTGGAGAACATCGAATTGCGCGGGAGTTATCGGAAAGTCCCTCAGAACCTTTCGACCTTCTCTTCTTATCCTTGTAGAAATGATTCGCAGATTTTTCTCCAGAGTTGCTGCATCCTCTTTTCTGACCTCACCTCGGGACATCTCCACACCTCCATACTCCCAAGCGTTGGTTTGGAATTGACACGTTACTGATAAGTTATTATAACACTTTCGGCCTGATTCATTATGACTGAGAGGGGGACAGGAACCGTTCAAAAGAACGTTGTAGGTTGTAAGTAAAACACGAGAGAAAGAGCGTCGAGAGTTCGCTTCGCTCACGAGAAGGACGGGGATGCCGGATCGGTGTCCGGCATGACGGGAAGGAGGAAAAGGCGGGATTCTGGCGAGGAACATGCCAGAATGACGTGAAGGGACTGTCATCCCGCAATGCTCTTATACGGGATCTCGCTCTTCCCAAGGACGGGTTCACGCTCTGGGACGAAGGACTAAAGACGTTTTTCGTTTTTCGCGAAGACCGGGATCCTGGCTGGGAGCACGCCAGGATGACGGGAGGGGAGAGCCTGCCCTGATGAGCCTGCCCTGAAATGTTCCTATTCAGGGATCTTATTCAGGGTAATTCCGTTAACCGTTCACATCCTGTCATCCCGTGGAGCCTGTCCTGATGAGCCTGGCCTGAAATACTCTTATTCAGGGTCATCCCGCAATGCTCATCCTCATGTCATCCCGTAGTGCTCCTATACTGTCATCCCGGACCCCGATCCGGGATCCCCTCCTTAGAACAAAGAGCAGATTCTGAGTCAAGCTCAGAATGACATCAAGTGAGTCCGGCATGGCGGAAGGGGACTGTCGTCCTGTAACGCCCCCGCACTGTCATCCCGTAATGCTCTTATACGGGATCTCGTTCTTGCTCTTTCAAAGGAGCGGAGATGCCGGATCAGGTCCGGCATGACGAAAAGGAGCAAAGACCGCGAAAAACCGCGTTTTTCGCGTTCTAGACCCTAGACCCGAAACCCGAGACCCGCTGCTCGTGTCTCGCCCTCTCTCCTCTTCTCGTTCCGGTTCTTCTCGCTCTTCTCATCTGTCTCTAAACAGAGGTAAAAGGAATGAGGTCAGAGGTAAGAAGATCAAGATCTTCACGCTCTTCACACCTCCCGCCTCTTACCTCTAGTCTCAGGTCCCCAAGAACGGGTCCACGCTCTGGGGCAGGACGCCGCACGGCTCTTTTCGCTCTTGTTATCTCCGGCAAACTCCGGTTTGTGAAGGTAAACAAAGTCTGATGTATAATCGCTTTATGGGATCTTCAGAAGACTATGAAACGCTTGAAAGTTTTGACTCGACATTCATAGAGAGGTTCGGAACTATCGCAGGGTTGGATGAAGCAGGCAGAGGGCCGCTGGCCGGTCCGGTGGTTGCGGCTGCGGTAATATTGCGCGGTTCGGTGAGGGGTGTCAACGATTCCAAGCTTCTTTCCGCAAAGGACAGGGAATCGCTTTACGAGGAAATAATCGATCGCGCATACGTCGGGATCGGTCTTTCGACGCCGGAGGAGATAGATCTTCTGAACATTCTGAATGCCACGAAACTGGCCATGAACCGGGCTCTTGACGGACTGAGCGTGAGACCGTCTTACGTGATTATCGACGGAAAATACCTGAATTTGAAGATAAGGGGCAGGTGCATCGTTGGAGGCGACAGGCTGAGCGCATCGATCGCCAGCGCATCGATCATGGCTAAAGTTTTCAGGGACAGGTTGATGAAAGATCTGGGGAACCTCTATCCCGAATACGGTTACGAAAAGCACAAGGGTTATGGAACCGAGAAACATCTACAGGCGATAGCAAGGTACGGCCCAAGCACGTGGCACAGGTTGACCTACAGGCCGATAAGGGAAAGTGCAAGACCGGAACTGGTTTCGAGATGGTTGAGAGATAGCGCAGTGAACGAAGACCGCCTGTTCAGGGCGGGGTTGCTTACTCCGGAGGTACTGAGGTGAATAATGAAGAATTGAAGGAAAACTGGTTGAAATTGATAGAGACTATGAAGAGGCTCCGTTCGCCGGGAGGCTGTGAATGGGACATAGCTCAGTCTCACGAAAGTCTCAAACCGTACATGATAGAGGAGGCTTACGAAGTCCTGGAAGCGATCGACCGGCGGGACGATGTCGAACTGGTCGAAGAGCTGGGAGATGTCATGTTACAGGTGATTTTTCACGCACAGGTGGCCGCCGAAAGGGACGCTTTCGATATAAACGATGTGATTAAGGTTCTAACCGACAAACTCGTGAGAAGACATCCACACGTTTTCTCTAACTCCCCCGGTTACTCCTACCGCCAGTGGGAAGAGATCAAAGCGGCCGAAAAAAGCGAGGAGTCGGGACAGAGATCTTCGATCGGGAAGATCAACAAGGCTCTTCCGGCGCTCAGCCTCGCGCGGCGTGTACAGGAGAACGCGTCGGCCGTGGGATTCGACTGGACCAGGATAGACGGCCCACGTAAAAAGCTCGACGAAGAGATAGAGGAACTCGATCAAGCCGTGAAATCTGGTGACAGGAAAAAGATCGAAGAAGAGATAGGAGATCTGCTCTTCACGGTAGTTAATCTCTCCCGATTTCTCGAGGTGGATCCCGAATCGGCCTTGAGAAAATCAACCGAAAAATTCGTGAACCGTTTCAACGAGATGGAGAGTCATATTGAGAAGTACGGTTTAGAATTAGAAGGCATGACCATAGATGAGCTGAATCATCTGTGGGAAAAAGCGAAGGAGGGTACAAATTGAAGAGGCTGCTTATCGCTGTCCTGTTTATACTTTCTACTGTTATCCCCGTTATTGCTCAGACCGAGAATGCTTCAAACGATACCGTGGCGGCCACGGTGAATGGTGAAATCATTTATATGGATACCTTTCTTTCAAAGGTTCTGCCGAGTTATACGGAGATCTCGAAGCGTATAGAAGAGGTTGACCCGGTCTTTTCCGATATTCTTATCAATACCGAAGTCGGGCAAAACTTGCTGGCCGAGTACGAAAAGCGCTCTCTAGAGGCTCTAATAGAAGAGACACTGGTGATGCAATATGCTCGGGAGGTTGGAATTGAGATAGACATTCAAGCGATAAGGGAAACGGTCAACAAATCCATCATGGATACGCTAACCGAGCTGAATATAGCCAAATCCGATGCCGATCTTTTTTATATACTCAAGGGCTACATAGACGGTCTTGCGTCTTACGAATCTAAGGTTGTAAGAGATCTGGCCTACAGGGAAGCCCTGAACACTCTTTATCTAGCCGTTACAGACAGTGCAACGGTGAGCGAAGATGAAGTACTCCAGTACTACCAGGCCAATTCTTCCAGATACGCGGTGGCGGAAGAGAAGGTTACTGTGAAACTCCTCCTGTTCGACTCCTTCTCGGAAGCTTACTCCGTATGGAAAGCGGCTTCCAGAGACTCGAACCCGGCCGCGGTACTCGACACTTTCCCCGACGTTCAAAACAAAAGCTATACGAGGCAGGAGATCGAAAGCGTCAATCCGGAGCTGGTGAGATCGCTCTTCAAAACCACCAGGGGCGAGTTGCTTCCTTCCGTCGTGACGATGGACAACAGGTACGCAGTGATCTATCTGGTCTCCTATACACCGGCCGGCACCAAGAGTTTGGACGAGATGCGCGGGGAAATAGAAGAGACCCTGATCAACGAGAAGAAAGATCTTCTCTGGAAGAGCTGGAGGGCGGAAGAGTTCGAGCCGTTCAAGCAGAATTCGACTATCACGAGATATTACGATAACATTGGAGGAGAACAGCCTTGAGTATCACTAAAGAAAAAGTGATGGAAGCCCTGAGCCAGGTGTACGACCTTGAAATAGGTTTCGACATCGTCTCACTCGGTCTAATATATGCAGTGGAAGTAGAAGACAGCGACGTGAGGATTAAGATGACCATGACCACACCGATGTGCCCTCTGGCCGGTCTCATGCTTGAAGACGCCAGAAGAAAGGTCAGCGAGATCGAAGGGATAAAGGACGTGAAGATGGAACTGACTTTCGATCCGCCCTGGACCCCCGAGATGGCCAGCGATGATGTGAGGAAGATTCTGGGACTTTGAAAGCGAAAGAACTTCTGAAAAACAGCATAGAGAGACTCGATAGAGCGGGGATTGACGGTTCCCGCTTTATCGTTCGTCTTCTTTTCAGAGAGCTACTCTCTTTAAGCGACAGCGAAATTATCGTCGGAACGACGGAAATTCCCGTCCGATTGTGTCTTTCCATGGACTGTGCGATTGAAAGGTTGATCGACGGTGAGCCTTTGGACTATGTAATTGGTCGGAGGAATTTTCTCGGTGTTCGGTTGAAGGTGAACACTTCGGTTCTCATACCCAGACCGGAGACTGAGGAACTGGCGCAAATGGTTATCGATAGAGAGAGAGGTTCGACCGTATTCGCCGACGTGGCCACCGGAAGCGGCGCCATAGCCTGCGCACTAGCCAGTCATCTTTCTCATTCTCACGTTCTGGCCAGCGATTTGTCTCTGGCTGCGCTGGAAGTTGCAATGGAGAACGCCGCCGGAAACGGTCTGAACAACATAAGCTTCTACCACGGGAATAACTTGGCCGCCCTGGAAAATTCCCTGGAAGAGATCGAGGTAATAATCTCCAATCCGCCTTACATAAAGACTTTCATGCTGAAATCGCTCGACAGGCAAGTGGCAGGATACGAACCCATCCTGGCACTCGATGGTGGCAGCGACGGACTTGATTTTTATCGCGATTTCTTCGAGCTTCTCCCTGAAGGAAAGCGAGTCTATCTGGAGATCGCTGAATACAGCGTGGAGGGATTGTCCGACCTTGCAGCTTCTTTGAAAGGCTACGAATACTCTTTCGAAAAGGATTTTTACGGCTCTTACAGATTCATGCTACTCCGTCCAGCCGCCGATCATTAGCAATAGACAAGTCGTATCTACTCGCCCCGCAGTTAGAAAAAACACTGATCGATAAACCGATTTCAAGTAAAATAAATTATTAAGTAACAAAATAATCATATTCCGGGAATAAACTTCATTTCGTTGGGGGGGATCTAATTGAATATGAGTTTTTTACCGGAAAAGATCGGAGCGGCTTTTGCGAGCGTCAACCCTAGACTTTCGAAAGTATTCCTTCCATGGGTCGTGAAAAATCCCAGATATCTGAGAGGAGCACCGAAACTCCTTAAGGCTTTTAACGAAGCCGAAGAGATTCGCGCCTCTCTAATGACGGAAGAAGATGTGATGATTCCGCCGATAATGATTCTCAGCATCACCAACCGCTGCAATCTCAGCTGCGACGGTTGCTTCGCCCACACACTGGGCAACTCGGGAAAATCGGCTACGGGCAGATCTGTCATGACTGTTCAAGACTGGCAGAGCGTTATCGATCAGGGAAGAGGACTGGGAGTGTACACTTTTCTCATCGCCGGTGGAGAGCCTTTCATGTTACCGGGCCTGATAGATATCTGCCTCAATAACAGGGACAGGATCTTCGTTATCTTCACCAACGGCACGGCTATCGGGGAGACCGAACTCCAGAAACTCAAGAAAACGACAAACACGGTCGTGGTCGTCAGCGTCGAGGGAGGAAGAGAATTGACCGACGATAGAAGGGGCGAAGGAGTCTTCGAAAGCGCCGTCGATACCATGGAAAGACTTCACAGAAACGGAATCGTAGGAGGAATATCGGTTACTATAACAAGAAAGAATCACCATTTCTGGATGGAAGACGAAAATCTTGATTACTTCATAGACCGCGGCGCTAAATTGGCATTCTTCACCGAGTATATACCGACCGACGAGGGAGGTTCGACGTCCGTTTCGCGGAGTCCCATGGGGGATTTGAACATAACCAGCGGTGAAGAGAGCTACACCGTATTGAAGAGCGAGGAAAGAAAAAGCTTCAGGGAGAAGATTCTATATTATAAAGCCAATAAGTCTCTTTTCATAATCCACTCTCCGGGTGACGAAGAACTGTTCGGAGGTTGTGTATCGTCTGGAAAAGGTTTCATACATGTCAATCCCTACGGCGATCTGACGCCGTGTCCAGTTTCGGATATAGCGACTCACAACATGAAGAAGGTGTCTCTCAAAGAAGGCCTTTCGAGCCCTCTCTTCGTCGAGATTCGAAAGAGCGAAGACATGCTGGAAAACGGCGATGGTCCATGTGCACTCTTCTCGCACCAGAAAGAGCTGGAAGAGCTCCGCAGAAAAGTCGGGGCGTACAAGACCGGGCTTTAAGATCGAAAAGAGCCGGAACGAGAAGAGGAGAGAGGGCGAGACACGAGCAGCGGGTCTCGGGTTTCGGGTCTAGGGTCTAGAACGCGAAAAACGCGGTTTTTCGCGGTCTTTGCTCCTTTTCGTCATGCCGGACCTGATCCGGCATCTCCGCTCCTTTGAAAGAGCAAGAGCGAGATCCCGTATAGGAGCATTACGGGATGACCCTGAATAGGAGCATTTCAGGGCAGGCTCTCCCCTCCCGTCATCCTGGCGTGCTCCCAGCCAGGATCCCGGTCTTCACGAAAAACGGGACAGACGTCAGGAGCCCGTCAGTCCCCATTTTCGCGGTCTTTCCTCATTCCCGTCATTCTGAGCTTGACTCAGAATCTGCTCTTTGTTCTAAGGAGGGGATCCCGGATCGGGGTCCGGGATGACAGTATAGAATCATTACGGGATGACATGAGGATGAGCATTGCTGAATGACCCTGAATAGGAACATTTCAGGGCAGGCTCATCAGGGCAGGCTCTCCCCTCCCGTTATGCCGGACCTGATCCGGCATCGCGGTCTTTCCTTAGAAAAAGCCGTCCATGGGGAACACCTCTAACCTACGTTCCGACGCCGAGTTTTCCCACAATGTCACACATTCTCTCTATATTTCATCGAAAATGATGATCTAGAATTCCTTCGTTTCAACTAACTGAACTTAAAACGGAGGAAGGCGATTTATTTGAGGAAAAGATCACTGGTTGTTTTACTGTCTCTGATTGTTACGGGAGCACTTGTTCTTGCCGGTAGTTCCGGTCTGTCGCGTGAAGTAAGAGATCGATAATTATCAGGGGAGAAGAGTCGGGAACCGGAACGCTTTCCATCAAGGCCGACAACGAGGGACTGTGCAGCGAAATGCACCTGACGATCGAAGGTGGCGCTATCAGAATCAACTCGCAGGACGACAGAATCAACGCCAACGAAGATGGTGTAAGCGTCATAACCATCAACGGCGGCTATCTATATATCGACGCCGGTAATGGTAGCGAGGGTGACGGGATCGATTCTAACGGTTACCTGATTATCAACGGAGGCACTCTAGTTTCACTGGCCAACGGCAGGAGCGGTGACGGTGGAATCGATGCCGATATGGATATTAAGATCAACGGTGGCACGGTGGTGGCCCTCGGCAGTCGAAACGACGCAACCAGCGCCTCTTCGGAGCAGCCGTACATGGAGTTGAGTTACGCATCGGTAAAAAGCGCCGGGACTTTGATACGCATCACAGATCAACAGGGAAACGAGATCGTGATTTTCGGACCGGGCAAGATCTACCAGAGTCTCACTTTCAGTTCGCCGGAGCTGCTTCTTGACACGGTTTATCATGTATATTCCGGCGGAACGAACGCCGGAGTCGAAGAGAGAGACGGACTTTATCTTGCAGGAGGAATCTACTCCGGAGGAGCGCAGCAGTCGTACAGCGGTAACGCTTCGGGAATGATGCCTAGGCCGGGGATGATGGATCCACTCATGAACATGAGACAGGCTCCCCAACAGCAACCTGAAGGCATGCCGCCGATTCCGCCGATCGATAACCGTCCCGATAACAGAAACCCCTGGGAGAGAAATGCCCCCGGCTATCCCAACCAGCAGAGTGACTTCGGAACACTCGCAAACGCGTCTCCGGAATTCATAATAACCGCCAACCAGCATAGTTTCGGCAATGTCAACGACTATGCTCCGACATCGGGAAAAACGGCCGTGGTGTTCCGTATCAACGAAAATAATTTGATAGCGAGCGGCACATCGCCGTCGATAAGCTTTGCGGGAGTCATTACTGTCGAGGGAGAACCCGTTTCCATACCCGAGACTGATATCCAGTTCACCATCACCGACGTACCTTCGGAAAATTACTCGGCTTCATGCCTTCTAAGCGATGAAGAGGCTGCCCTCAAAGCGATAATACCTTCAGACGCGGGCAATTATGTTCTAACAATCGCAGTTGTAGATTCAAACTCACAATACACCGGAAGCAGTCAATGGGCATTCACGATCGAGTGAAAACCTCTAGCCGTTCAGCTATGTAGTATGTTTTGAGATTTGTCGGATAAAAAAGAAGAGAGCCGCGGCTCTCTTCTTCATTGTTCCGAATTCTCTCCGGAGGAATGATTTTCTTTATGCGACTCGAGGCGAAAGGCGATCTCAAAGGTCTATGTGCTGAAGTTCTTCAAGGCTTGTGATCCTGGGAGCGTAGTCGGGATAAGATCTCGAACGATCTATCAGCACTCCCTTTATACCGGCTCCGGCCGCACCCATCATATCCACCCTGATGCTGTCTCCGACGAATATCACGTCGTCTCTCTCAAGGCCCATCAAATGAAGCGCCCGATTGAATATCTCACAGGAGGGCTTATAGGATCTCGCCATTTCCGAGGTCAGCAGAACGTGGTAGGGGATTCTGTTGTTCCTTATTGCTTCGTTCACGAAGGAAGTGTCGGCGTTGGTTATTATGGCGATCGTGTATTCTTTGAAGAGTTTCTTCAAGATCTTCGCATCGGGATAGGCCGGGAGCTTGCCGAAGGAAGAGTACATATAGTTGCAGTAAGATTCGATGTCTCCGCTCAGGTTGAATTTTTTAATCATCTCGTCCATCAATAGATAGTAATAGAATTTCTCTGGCTGAAAGGCCGCCTTGTGATAGTCTTTGAAGTACTTTCTGTATAGCCTGACAAATTCGTTTTCCAGCTCTTTAAGATCGGCGGAGCCATCTTTTGCCATCTTCTCGCAGACGGGCCCGAAGAGTCTGTGATTACTAACTAAGGTGCCAAAGAGGTCGAAAATCATACCTTTAATCATCGGACACTCCTTTTACCTATGAATATCGTGGACATGTTAGGGCGTTTTTTGTATAATTGAATAGATATATTTTAGCATCTGTTCAGGCTTACGATCTACTTGTGTTTCGGTGCTGAGGGGACAGGAGGTGTTTCTTATGTCCCGTGAAGTACGTCTTCTATGGCTTCACAGCAATCTTTCGAAAGATGGGTTGCCTTCGCTCGATGATTTTGCGAAAAAGTTCAGTATATCTACCAGACAGGCCAAGAGAGATATCAGGTACCTGAGGACCAATCTCGGGGCTCCTCTCTCTTACTCCAGAGAGAAATCGGGTTATTCATATACTAAGCCTTACGATATCCCCTCTCTATTCTCAGGTTCACTCGGTATAGAAATCCCCAGCAGAACCGAGATACGGCAGACTCTGATGAAAGCGATAGAGGAGGAGAAGGTCCTCAGAGTCCTGCTGGAAAACGGTAGAGCCGTTTACTTTCATCCGGCCTGTTCCGACGAAAGGCAAGAGATATTCGCCGGTTTGGGAGAGGAAGATGGGTTTCTCTTCATTCAGATCAGCGAAATAAAAGAAATCCATAAATCCAGGAGAAAGTACAATAAAGAGCCTATGCTCTGGAAGAGGAAGCTACCCGTCGATGCCGTGGTCGAAAAAGCCGTCTTCGAAAAGGCGGGCGAGCTTTTCACTCACTACTTCTTCGATCTCGAAGTCTTGATCGATTTCATCTTGAACAACAGAGGCATAAGCCTCAAGGGAGAGGCCTCTGCGGTTGATCGGATACGCAACGCCGCCAATACTTTACTGGAGGTTGTCGATAGTGATTAGGTCGAAAATCGGTTATCTATTCCTCTTTCTCTTTCTTCTGCCCGCCACTTTTTCGTGCGCCGTCAATCTACGTGAACTAGTGTACGAGGAATCGCTTCCGGAAACTCTGGCCGAAGCCGGAGCCCGGGTCGTGGATACTCCGTCGGCGGGACTGATAAGGATAGAAACCCTTCTTTTCACTCCTTTCACCTGGCAGGGCATCGAATGGCAGAACCACCTGCTTATCATCCGGCCCCCGAGTGTTCAGTCGAGAGTGGCTCTGATCTTCATAACGGGCGACTACTCTTATTCCGAGGATGAGCTGGCGGTATTCCGGCTAATGGCGCTCCAGAACAGGGCGTACGTGGCCGTTCTCTTCGATGTTCCCAACCAGCCGCTCTTTGGAGGAAAGAGGGAGGACTGGCTGATCAGTCATACTTTTCTGGAGTTTCTCAGAACCGGTGATCCACGGTGGCCGGCGCTCGTACCGATGGTCGAATCGACGGTAGTTTCGATGAATCTAATCCAGGATTACGCCACGAGCAGCGGCGACAGCGTCGAGGGGTTCGTTCTGAGCGGAGGATCGAAACGGGGGTGGACCACCTGGCTCACGGCGGCGATCGATGAGAGAGTGGAGGGTATCGTTCCAATAGCCTACGACAACCTCAACCTCGTCGACCAGATGCGTCACCAGATTGAATTTTGGGGAAGTTTCAGCCGTTCCATAAGGGAGTATGTGGATAGTGGCATACTCAACGACTTCGACGATCCGAATAAACGAGAACTTCTGGAGCTGGTGGATCCCTTCACTTACAGGGATTCGCTCGACCTTCCCAAGCTCATCGTTGTGGGGACCAACGATCCATACTGGCCCGTGGATGCGGCCAACCTTTATATCTACGACCTTCCCGGTTACTCCGGCATGGTGTACGCACCCAACGCCGGTCACGGCACCGAAGTTTACAGGGTCACTCAGGCGATCCAGGGGATGATATCCCATTTAAATACCGGGCTGGAATTACCATCTATCGAGATCTTTCTCGAAGAGACGGCCTCGAACGTGAAGGTGCGTTTTAATGTCGATGAGAGAGACTCGAGGCTCGTGGAATTGCGTTTTTTTCACTCTCTCTCGACCGTGAGGGATTTCCGAAAGGCCTTCTTCGAATATAAAACTATAGGGAAAGAAGAGGAGATAACTGTCGATAAAGTCTCATTCAACGCCTTCTACATAGAGGGAGTTTTCACTTTCAACGGCAAAGAGCTGCTGATCTCCACGCCCGTAAAAGTAATCGAAGCGCCCTGATCGGGCGCTTCGAGTTTATCGATCCGGCCGGTTTTACGACCCGGAGGAATCCATTATCTTCTCGCTGTTGAACACCTTTGCCAGCGCGAATATCAGGACCGAAACATATGTCAGGTTGCTCAAGAGCATAAGCAAAAAGCGCCAGCTCACGAACTGCAAGGTTATTATGTCCTTCATGACGAATATCGAGTTTATTAGCGGGATGATGTACAGGAGCGGGTTGTCCGGCGATTCCATTTGCATGGTGGCAACGCCCAGGACTACGGCGAAAATGTAGATCGGAAGTATGTAGCCGCCGCCCTCCTTTATGTTTCTGGCCAGCGAACCGAGGAGCACGATGATCGAAGCTGCCAGCCCTGCCATAGTGAGAAGTGTTACGAAAAGTCCGGCCAGAGTGGAAGGAGAAAGAGACGAGAAGTTCATCTCTCCGGCGCCGAAGGCCGGTCCTCCCAGTCTGAAAGCGATCATCAGGCCAATGAAGGTGAAGACACTGTTGAGCACCGCGATCATCATCACATAGAGGATTTTGCCCATCGCTATCGAAGTCCTGGAGACCTGATTCACGAGCAGGACCGGCATGCTGCCCCTTTCCTTCTCGCCTGCGGTGGTATCAAGGCCTATGTTCATTGCTCCGGAGAATATATATATCAGCAGAAAGTACGGTATCAAAACCGCGAGAAACTCCGTTCCGCGTGACTCTTCGGGGGCGACATCCTCCTGCTGAACGCTGACCATATTGAGATCGGCCAGCGACAAACCGTGCTGTGCCAGCCTGTCGGCGAGCAAGAGACTCGAGTAATTCGAGAGGGCGTTTCTAATCATCTGGGCGCCGTAGGAAGAGCCTCTCGAAGTCGAATTGAAGTAAACCTTCGCGTCTAGACCTTCGCCCCTCGCGATTCTCTGATCGCTGTCGGCAGGGAACTCCACGATCAAATAATTGTCTCTGGATAAAACCGCCTCTTTGTCTGTGTTCTGAACGGCCCTGTACTTAATCAGACCGGCGAGTATCCCTTCGAAGCGTTCATCGGGAAGATTCACCAGATTCACCTCGTACACGGTCTCTTCGAAGGATTTGGCCTGCGAGGTGCTGACGGTGTTGATCACCAAGAAAATAATCGGCATGATCAGCATGGGAAGTATGAGGACCGCGAATATGGTCCTTCCATCTTTGAAAACGTTTTTCAGTTCTTTCCTGAAGATGATGAGGACGTCTCTAAGCATTTTCCATTATCCCCTCTCTTTCGGCCACTTTGAAGAAGAGGTCTTCAAGGTTGTCCTCGTTGAACTTCCCGTACAGGCCCTCGAGCGAATCGTTTTCGACCAGGCGGCCTTTGAATATTATACCGACGTTGTCACATAGTTTTTCGGCGACAGCCATTATATGAGTCGATATTATTATCGTCTTCCCCTGCCTGCGATAATCCTTCAAGAACTCCGTTACAGTTCTCGCGGTCAGTATGTCCAGACCGTTCGTAGGTTCGTCGAAGATTATTACTTCGGGGTTGTGAATAAGGCTCACGGCCATCGCTGCCTTTTGTTTCATACCGCTTGAGAGCTTTCCGACCTGTTTGTCCAGAAATTCCCCCATGTCCAGATATTCGGCCATTTCCCTGATAGCCTTCTTTATATCGCCGTTCTGCATATGGTTGAGTTCTCCGAAGAACTGGAGCAACTCTCTGGGGGTCAAGTTGCCGGAAAGTTTCATGTCGCTGGTAAGGAAACCGATCCTCTTGCGTACCTGGGTCGCATCTTTGACCGAATCGAACCCCATCACCTGCGCTTTACCCGAATCCGGTTTCAAAAGAGTGGCGATGATACGCAAAGTAGTCGTCTTGCCCGCCCCGTTGGGACCGAGCAACCCGTATATTCTGCCCGGTTGCGCCTTGAAGCTCACTCCATCGACGGCTTTCACCTTTTTCTTTCTGCTTTCGAAGGTCTTCTCTATTGAACTGATCTCGACCATCCTGTACCTCCTTGTGGTTGAATTTCTCCGGGGATGTTAATCCCCGGTCAACCAGAAAAACGCTATTTTAGTTTAACTTCAATTACTTTCTATATTATGAGCCATATAGTAAATAATATCAAGTGGTATTTTCAGTTATTTCATTTATTGATTAACTATAGTATAATGGTCTTCAGAACAGGGCAAGTTACAACGGAAAATCAGGAGGTAGACAATGAAAGTTGGAAAATCTCGGTTTTTACTCGATAAAAAGCCCGCTTTGAAGAAGCTGGTAGAGCTTCTAGGAGAGACGTATCCATATGTCTCCATCCTCGGAACCGATGTGGCGGGCAAAGCCTACAAGGTCACTACAACCGGAATCACCGTGAAGGGAAGCGACTGGTCGGAAAGGGGATTCGTGATCAGGGTGCATGACGGGCAGACATACTTCGAGTATTCATTCAACGAAGTAGATGAAGACTCCCTCGAGGAAATCGCCGAATACGTAAGGAAAAGAACGGGAAGCGCTTCGAAGAGCGTGAAGGAGCTTTCGCTCTCTTACACTTCTCTGACACCGCCTGAGGAAGAGAAAAGCGAGATCGATTTCGAAGGCGAGGTGGCGATACTGCCCGGTAAGATGAGTCCGGGCGAGATAATCCAGAAACTTGCCTCCATAAGGGACAGAGCCCATGCGATTTCCGAAGAGATAGTTAACGTGATGACGCTTATGGAGAACGTGAGGGTCAGCAAGCTCTTCGTATCGGCCAAGAAAGACCTTTATCAATCGTACATGTGGTCTCAGGGGTATCTTTACGTGCTGGCCAGGCGCGACGGAAACACCAAATACGGTATCGAGGGCTTTTCGGGTCTCAAAGGACTGGAAATACTCGACGAAATGGAAAGCAAGATCGACAAAGTCGTTGAAAACGCGCGCATGTTGCTATCGGCCGGGCGAATCGAGCCCGGTGTTTACGATGTTATCTGTTCTCCTGATGTGGCGGGACTTATAGCTCACGAAGCCTTCGGTCACGGCGTGGAAATGGATATGTTCTTAAAGGGAAGGGCGAAAGCCGTGGAGTACATAGACAGAGAAGTTGCCTCAGAGCTTGTCACAATGCACGATGGTGCCGCTTCTGCAAGGGAAGTCTCATCGTATGTTTTCGACGATGAAGGGACTTTGGCCCACGACACAGTGATCATCGACAGGGGTATTTTGAAGCGAGGCATATCCGATATCATATCGGCGACGGTTCTGGGCACCGAACCCACCGGAAATGGAAAAAGGGAGTCTTTCGAACGCAAAGCGTACGCCAGAATGACGAACACTTACTTTGCCCCCGGGTCCGACTCTCTGGAAGAGATGATCTCTTCTATCGAGTATGGATATCTCCTGGAGAATTATTACAGCGGTATGGAAGATCCGAAAAATTGGGGAATCCAGTGTGTGATCGCCTACGGCAGAGAGATAAAGGATGGGAAATTAACCGGAAAGGTCGTATCTCCCGTGATGATGACCGGTTATGTTCCCACCCTGTTGAAATCGATTTCCATGGTCTCCGGAGAAATCGAGCTCTCCGGAACCGGTGCCTGCGGCAAAGGCCACAAAGAATTCGCAAAGGTTTCCTCCGGAGGACCTTACATAAAAGCCAAAGCGAGGTTGGGATAATGCTTGAAAAGATAATCTCACGTCTTCAGAAAGCCGATATAAACGGCTGGAAAATAGAGGAGAAATTCATCGAAGGTCAGGAATATTTCTTCGTCAAGAGAGAACTGGATCTGAGTCGGGCGAAGAAAGTGAGGCATTTCGACCTCACCGTTTACAGAGATTTCTACGAATCTGGAAAGAAGTACAGGGGCAGTTCCAGCACCAGATTATCGCCCACGATGTCGGATGACGAATTGCAGGTCGCGATAGACGAGACTGCCTTTGCGGCCGGTTTCGTGAAGAATCCTTGGTATCCGTTAGTTTCTTCTATGGTGGAACGACTGGAACCGCCTGATCACGACCTTCAGGAACTCTCATCGGACGCGATAGGGGCGATTTTCAGGGCCGATAACCGCGAGAGGGCCTGGCTCAACTCGATGGAACTGTTCGTAACCAGGAACGGCCACAGGACAATCAACTCCGAAGGTGTCGATGTATCCTACACCCGATACAGAACGTATATCGAGACGATCGTGAATGCCTCCGGGAAGGAAGAGGTTGAGCTGTACGACCAGTTGTTGCTATCGCTTCCAGAAAAGAGAACAATAGAGGAAAGAATCACCGATCTCCTGGGAAAGGCGATCGATAGATCTCAGGCCGTATCGACTCCCTCCCTTAAGGCGATACCGGTAATACTCACCGGCGACCCGACCAAAGAAGTCGCGCGGTACTATCTCAACCAGTCGAGCGCCAGGATGAAGTACGATAGGATCTCGCAGGTTGAGCCCGGAGAGTCGGTGCAGGGAGACGAGACAGGCGACAGAATAAACTTGAGCCTCGTTCCAGACCTGGAAGGATCTTACTTTTCAGCCCCCTTCGACGAGGATGGTTTCAAATTGATGAGAAGAGATATAGTCAAGAACGGTCTGCTCAAGGGGTACTGGGGCAACTTGAGGTACTCCAGCTACCTCGGTGTCGAAACCACCGGATCGGCAATGAACTTTTCTCTGCTCCCTGGCAGTATGGGTATCGAAGAGATGAGATCCAGCCCGCACCTGGAAGTTCCCAATTTTTCCGCCGTCGAAGTGGACGAGACGACCGGCGATTTCGGGGGAGAGATAAGACTGGGCTGGTATTTCGATGGGACAAAAAGAATACCGGTGACCGGCGGGTCGATCACGGGCAATCTGAGAGACATCAAATCTCTTTATCTATCGCGCGAAGTCGAACTGGAAAGCGATTACCTGGGGCCAAAATCTATGATGATAGAAGGCTTCAATATATCCGGTGAATGATCGCTCGAACAAAAGTCGCAGTGGATTCAATCTAATATACAGACAGGAAGTTCGCATAACAGTTGAAGCCTCGGAATGTAGTCAATGCTTAAAGAAATTCCCCAGGCCGGTACCTGGTGAAGCGAAAGGAGGAGGAGTAATGATAATCGAGACGATAAGGATTAGGCATTCTACAAGAAAATTCCTACCTTACAACCTCTCCGAAGATGAGAAAAAACATATCAAGGAATTCATGGCCGGTGTTTCTTCTCTCCATTCCCGTCATCTGGAGTGGATTCTAACCGATCACAACAAGGGTTCGGGTGTCATATACGCTCCCTGCCCGGACAAATCCTCATGCCTTGTGGAGTACGGTTTTCAGGGCGAGCAGATAGTACTTGAGCTCACCAAAATGAATCTCGCCACTTGCTGGAACGCGAGTATAAAGATCAACGCCGCTCCGGCCGGGATAGTTGTGGGTAAAGAGGAGACCGGCAAACTTTCTCTGAACGATCTGTTGACCGGTATGGGAAAGAGAAAAGAACTCCCGGCTCTTGTTGAAGGGCCTATCCCCCAGGACGAGAAACTACTACAGATACTTGAAGCCTGCAGGCTTGCACCCTCGGCCATGAACAGACAACCCTGGAAATTCAGCGTGCAGAAGGACGGCTTATACATCTGGACAAAGTCCGATCTTCTTGGTAATCACCACTGGTTGGATCTGGGGATAGTTCTCGCCCACGCCTTTCTCGCGGCGAAAGAATTCTTCAAAAATGTATCGATAGAGAAAGCGGCCGGTGAAAAATACAGGCTTATCATGCGCTAACAGGAGAGGTCATCCTCGATTCTGGATTTATTTGTCTTTCCGTTCGTTCGGCCCTTGTTGGAGTACATTCTCTCGTCGGCCACTATCAGCAGTTCGCGTACACTCTTGCCGTCCTCGGGAAAGAGGGCTATCCCTATGCTCGTCGAAAGATAGATACTTTTGTTCTCAACAATGAAAGGCTCTTTGAAGGAATTCCTTATCCTCTTTATAACTTCGGCGGCCTCTTCTTTTCCGGTAGAGGGCAGAACGTAAACAAATTCGTCGCCGCCCATTCTGGCTATTAGATCGCTACTGCGGCATATGGAATTCAATCCCTTTCCGACTTCCTTCAACAATTCATCTCCAAAATCATGTCCCATCGTATCGTTGACACCTTTGAAGTCATTGAGGTCCAGATAGAGAATCGTCATTTCTTCGCCCATTCTACGGAGGTACTCGATCTGTCTGGCCGAGTAATCGAAGAAATACCGTCTGTTGGGAAGGCCCGTGAGTGGATCCTCCAGAGAAAGCTTTTCCAACAGTTCGCGCTGTTTGTTCAGCTCTCTCTCCAGCCGGAGCCTCGAAAGGAGAACGGCCACCGCCCTGCCGAAACTGGCTGCGATTTCCTGGATTTCGGGATTGTCGAAAGCGGTCGATGATTCTAGACTGTCGAGGTTGAAGTACATCATGACCTTGCCGTCGATGAGTATGGGAATGGTTATGGTGCTTTTGATTTCTCTGAGGCGGCCGGCCGTAAGGAGTATTCTCTGACGCTCATCGTCCATCTCGTAATCAACAGCGTAATCCTTTATCACCATCACCCTGTCGCTGTTGGCCTGAATCAGTTCATCGGTGGCGAAGGATACCTTTTTGAGTTCTTCAAAGTCGTAGTTGCAGGCCGCGACGTAATGGAACCTCTCATCTTCCTCTTTAAGCAAGAATATACCGGCGTCAGCTCCGGGAAAGGCTTCAACACACTTGAAAAGAAAATCGTGGTATGTGTTGTCATCAAAGCCGCTCTCTAGAGCTTCCGTCACCACTTCGTTCAAAGCCCTGTGGAACTTGTTCAGTTCCATTAGAGATAGTTCCATCGCCTTGATCCTGGTTATATCTCTGAAGGCAAGCATAATATAATCGGGAATTCCCTTGCCGTTTTTAACGAGCGAGGCGCTCACCTGAACGTCTATCTGTTTTCGATTCTTTCCGGCGTATCTCGCCTCGAACGGGAATATCGCTTCACCTTTCATAACTCTCTCTATCATCTCATCGTGAAATCCCAAGTCTTGAGGGAGTACAATATCGCAAATGGAGAGGCTTTTCAGTTCTTCGGGTTCATAGCCGAGTATCCTGCGAGCCGCTTCGTTGAAACGAAAGCTGTTATCTTTGAGATTGCGCAAGATTACCCCTATATTGGAATCGTTTATAATGATCTCATGCTCGATCATCATGATTCTCAGATTCCTCACATGCAGCACTATATAATACAGTAGAATAATTACCGCCATGACAGACAGGGCAACGGCGAGCGTCTCGAAGAGCATGAGCCCGGTTATGGATTGCAAAAGATCCATATAGACCGACAGGGATATAAGCAGGAGTCCCGTGGGAATTCCGGGGTGAACGAGACTCCTCTTGAGCACGAAAGCCACCACAAGAGATGCGCCGACCAGAACCGACTCGCTGATAACGGCCAAAAGCCTTGAGGGTTTCTCCGAGGGTACAACGAAAACGAATACCCCCGCAAGGAAGACACATATGAGAAAGACTGAAACTCGAAACCAGCCGAAACGTATTTTCAAGAGAAATTCACCCCGGATCGTACTTTTTTGCTAACTTCGCTCACTCGACTAGCACGTTGAAGGCCCTGAAGTCAACAGCCGATCCTTCTCCTTCCCACGATCTGAAGTATCTGAACACAATGGTTGTATAACCCTTATCTACGGCCTGGAAGGTCCATATGACTTTCGCGGGAGCCCCGACCAGACCGCTGGTATCCGCGATGGTCTCTTTCTTGATTTCCTGAAGGCCCTCTCCAAGAATGTGATATCCCCAGGTGTAACCGGTGCTGCCATTTTCTTCCAGAGTCACGGTCGCAGTCGATCCGAGCTCCAGCTCGTTCAACACTATCTTCAGATCCACCTGGCCCTTCTCCTCTCCGCTCACATCTACCGTCACCGCCCTGAAATCTATGGCTTTCCTCTCTCCCTCCCAGTCTCTGTAGAGTTTGAGAGTGAGCAGCGCCTTTCCTTCTTTAGCGGCCGTCATTATCCAGCCCTTGACAGACGGTGCGCCCGGAAAGGCCGAACCTGTCATGTATTCTTCGAGAAAATTGCGGAGAACACCGGAAGGTTCCACGCTTATGTGCCACAGGTAACCGGTGGTGGGGTTTTCATCGATCTCGAGAACGGCCAGCTGTGTCGCTTTCATCCAGTTGCCCGAATCTTTCAATTCACTCGAGAATAGAACCGTAAACGCTGAGACCAGTAGCAAAACAAGGACAAAACTTTTCTTCATGCTTTACCTCCCTTAATTGAAAACCACTTCTCTATCTATAAAACAGATCTAAAAAATCATCCTACCACGGCCCGAGTTTCAATAAATCTTTCGATAGTATTATTCATACTCTGGATTCTCTAAATCCATTATATGAAATTCCGTGCCAAAAAGCACATAACTCGATTCGTTATTCGGTCGGATTATTCCGGCCACAAATAATTTCTTCAGATTCAAAACCGGCCATATGCGCGGAGGTTTCACTCTTTTCCCAGCGGAATGCTAACCTGTGAATCGTTCACGAGGGTTTTCAAGTATTCCCTGTTACTCTTGAAAAAGCTCTCTTCTCTCACCAATCTCACTCCCATCGGACCGCGCGTTCTTATCTTAATTTGCTTGTGCCTGCTTTTCTGTCTGCTCACGAGTTTGTAAGTCACCCCATCGACGTCGATATAGCCGTTACTCTCCAAACCATCACCTCCTCGAATAATTTACCATTTTCCTGTGAAAAACATTGTCATATCACATTGTGTTGCATTGTAAAGTGGATATGAAGTAGAATTGATTAACTAGCCCAGACGAAAGGAGATTACAGATGTTAGTCGAACTCCATTCTGAGGACTTCTCCCGTGTCAGACCTTTGCTGGGTGAGATTTCTTATAATCTTGTTGTGCCATCGATTTTAGAAGGAAACACATTGGGGAAGTTGTTCGTTTGCAACGAAGAGAAACCCGATTCGGTTATTGTCTGGAATTGCAACGACACTGTGTTGATAGGTGGAGATCCCGGAGAGGAGTCTAAGGGAGAGTATGCCGAATTTCTGGAAAAGTACCTGATTCCGTCCGCCAGAGAAAAGGGTATTCCCGTGCTCAACTTCTACTCGACCGGAAAGGCGAAGAGATGCGCGAGGGATCTTCTAAGCGATCTGGAACCGAAACCTATGCTCAGGTACCTGTTCAGACTCAACCCGTCTGGCTTCGGCCCAAGCGCCATTGAAAGTGATTCGGCCGTTAAAGTCACCGCGGAGTTATTGGAGAGTGGTCTGGAAAACATCGAACATCTTACAGGATGGATCCTCTCTTTCTGGCCAAATGTCGAGAGTTTCCTGGAGAAAAGTCTCGGCTTTTGTGCCGTGGAAGGCAGCAAAATCGTGAGCCTGTGTATAGGGGTTTACAGGTCAAAGAACCATATAGAACTCGGGGCCGAAACACTGAAAGGCTTCAAAAGGCTGGGCTTTGGTAGAAAGGTCACTTTGGCCTGCGTCAAAGAGAGTTGTTCGAAGGGTTTGATAGTTGACTGGCAGTGTGAAGCCTCTAACAATCCATCGGTCCTTATAGCGAAGAGGTTGGGTTTTCAAGAGGTACTCCAGTATACTATCAGCCAGATAAGCATCTGAACTCCCGGAGGAAGAATTGTATCGATTGATCTGCACCGGTTGTGGAAAAGAATATCCAGGTGACTCTCCCGCTTTCAGGTGTGGCTGTGGAGAGCCTCTGGAAGTCCTGTCTAATAGGGGATCTAAAAGGTTCTATCCTGAAAGACAGGGTATCTTGAACTGTTTTTCGTCGTTTCTTCCCCCGTTGAAAGATGAATCGTCTCTTTCAATGGGGGAGGGATGGACGCCCATGCCCAGGTCGTTCGCGTTCGTCTCCGAGTTCGACTTCGAGCTCTATCTCAAAAACGAATCCGCAAATCCCACCTGGTCTTTCAAAGACAGGGGAACCTATCTCACTCTGCTGGACGCCGTTGAAAAGGGGTACAAAGGCTTCGGGACGGTATCTACCGGCAACATGGCGGCTTCGGTGGCCGCCTACGGCGCGCGGATGGGGATGAATACAACGATACTTGTGTCAAAAGGCATACCCTCAGAGAAGATCCGCCCCATCGCCATATACGGGCCGAGGGTCATCAAAGTCGATGGAGATTATAGCGAACTCTACCGCAGAACCCTCGAAACAGGTCCTTCTAAGGGCATATACTTCTCCAATTCAGACGTACCGATGAGAGTCGAAGGATCGAAGACCATCGCTTTCGAGATTTATCTACAGCTCGGTGAAAAAGTGCCAGATTTCGTCATCGTTCCGACCAGTTCGGGCGGCAACATTCGGGGTATCGAGAAGGGCTTCAGAGAGATCAAAGAGGCCGGCCTTTCTGAAAGAATGCCAGTCATGGTTGCCGTTCAGGCCTGCGGCTGCGCACCGATACACAACGCCTTCGATTCAGGTTGGGAGAAAATAGAGAGGGTTCCAGATCCCTCCACAATAGCACACGCCATAGAGAATCCCTTCCCGCCGAGCGGGAATGCCGTTCTTCGGATGCTCAAAAAAAACGGCGGTCTGACCCTTTGCCTGAAAGATGAAGAAATACTGGAGGCGCAATCGAGACTGGCCGGAGAGGGGCTGTTCGCTCAACCGGCCGCTGTGACATCGGTCGCGGCGATAAAAAAGTTGAAAGAACTGACCCCTCTGAAGAAGGTACGGATAGTCTCGGTGATCACCGGGTCTGGACTAAAATACCCCTCGATACTTGAAAGACATAGTTTATCGGTAGAAAGCATATCTATCGGAGATCTAGAGGCCGCACTGTGATTGGTAAGGCTTTTACGGTTTGATTATCGTCTAGTATCGCTTCGAGATACTCTTGATCTTTGCCCCCATTACCGTGGGCAGGTTCGTGATCTGAGTCTGGATGGCTCTTTTTCTCTTCTTGAATCAAATCTCTACCCGGCCCTCAGTTTTATTTCAAAGGTACTGCCTTTGCCTGGTTCGCTTACGAGATTTATTTCCCCTTTCATGGTTCCCACCAGCTCTCTGACGATGGCGAGTCCCATTCCGCTCCCCGTACTATTGTGAGATTTTTCAGATTTGTAGAACCTTTCAAAGATCTTTTCACGCTCCTCGAGTTCTATGCCCGGACCGTTGTCTATCACCTGAATGTGGAGATACCCGTCTCTTAAAAAACTTTTAAGAACGACTCTGGTTCCGTCGTAGCTGAATTTGATGGCATTCTCTAAAAGATTGCCCAGCGATGTGGTGAGCGGCTCTTTCATCACGCTCGAAAGGAGGTCGTCTTCGCATTCTATTTCGATCTTTATCCCTCTCGGATCGGAGAGCGGTCTGTAAGACAAAGCGATGTCCTCCAGCAATCTCTTTATGTTTACCTGTTCGGCTTTTATCTTACTTTCCTGCGAGCCCTGTATTCTCGCCATAGTTATCAGCTGGTTCGCGAGGTTTTGCATGTTTCTGGTCGCAGTGTCGATCATACCGATTTTACTCGAAACCTCGGGATCGAGCTCCTTTTCTCCAAGCATATCGAGGCTGAGCCTAATTATCGAGAGTGGTGTTTTGAGCTCATGTGAAGCATCGGCAGTGAAACGCTGAAGTCTCTGGTAGCTCTCCTTCAAGGGGTTCAGAACGTATCCAGCAAGCGCCAGACCGATCGCCCACGAGATCGCGGCTGTCAGTAAAACAAGACTCAGGAGTGCCCAAAACAGGTTTCTCATGATGGTGCTGAGTTCGCTCACCGGTTTACCGACCCTCATGAACAAGACCGACTGACCGGCTAGACCGGTGAGCGCTCTTGTAAGAAGCCTGTATTCGCTTTCCCTGTCTGAGTAATCCACCACCAGACCGTTTGCAAAACCTTCTTTTAGAGGAATTACGCTGATCAGCTTCCCTCCAAGCTGCAGTATACTTTCGCCTGAAGTGCTGAGAAACTGCATGTACTCGTTCTCGGCGGTGAAGAGATCGGGATTCTCGGCGTAGTTTCTAAGAATCCTCTCCAGTGTTATCAGGGGTGCTCTGCCGATTCTCGTGGCTATCCTGTCGGCCATCTGGTTCAGACCGGCGTAAGAAGCCTTGGTTTCGTATCGCAGTGCAAAAAAGAAGACTATCACGCACAGGATCGATACTATGGAAACGACGACCATGGTGAAGAATGTTGTCCATCGTATTCTTGCGTTTTTAAAGGAGAGCTCTTCACTCTTCACTGATCTCATAGCCCATACCCCTCACGGTCTTTATCAGTTTCTTTCTGTAACCACCATCTATCTTCTTGCGCAGGTTCTTTATATGGCTCCGGATGACATCGGACCAGAGCTCGTCCTCTTCGTTCCAGATATGATCTTCGAGCTCGCTCTTGGAAATCACCCTCCCCCTGTTGATCATCAGGTATTCGAGTATCTGGTACTCTTTCTTTCTCAGCTCGATTTTCGTCGAGCCCCGATATACACTCTTGTCGGACATATTCAGCACCAGATCACCGCAAACGAGCTCATTCGTCGACGACGCGACGGGTCCGGTTCTTCTCAGAAGCGATTGTATCCTAGCCAGAAGTTCGCGCATATCGAAGGGCTTGGAAAGGTAATCATCGGCTCCCAGATTGAAACCCCTTATTTTGTTATCGACGCCATCCAGTGCCGTAAGCATCAGCACGGGTGTAGCACAGCCCTTTCGTCTCATCCCCTCGAGCACTTCCCAACCAGATAAACCCGGCAGGAGAACGTCGAGCACCACAAGATCAAAGGGGCCATTCAGGGCCATGTAAAGGCCTTCCTCTCCGTCTGCGGAGAGTTCTACCGCGTAGTTATTGTTCTCGAGGACCTCTTTGAGAAGCAGTCCCAGGTCGTGTTCATCTTCCACGACGAGTATCTTCAAGACGATCCCACCCTTCGTGAGAATAATATCACGGTGGGGGCGTGCAGAGAAATCCCATGTGATGAGTATGTTTTTTTACAGATCATTCAACAGGAAAATGGCAGGAATAGAATATAATATTATTGTGAAACTAATCACAACTGGAGTTGTACTTATGTTAATAAAGATCTGTATGGGAAGTGCGTGTTATTTTCTTGGTGCATCGAAGATCGCAAAAAGATTGCAGGAGCTGATCGACGAAACCTCTCTGACCGACAGCATCGATTTCAGGGCATCTTTCTGCATGGGGCCATGTTCGGAGGGTGTGGTGGTGGAGGTCGATGGCCAGAGGTATTACCGGCTTTCGCCGGAAAACGTCGAAGAGTTTTTTCAAAGAGAGGTACTGAACCGAATCGAAAACAGAAACGGTAAATGAACCGGGGCTTACATATCTTCGAGGGCCGGAAACTTTCTTCTCCAGGCTCTCATTCTTTCCATAGCCTCATCTTTCAACTCCCAAATAAGTAGCTCTCCAATCCTTTCCACCTCGATCTCGTCTCCGTTGTGATCGATCAGCATGGACTCCGTGCCGCTGTACTCTATTCCCTTTCCGTCGCTGCCAGTCCTGTTTACCCCCAAGACGAAGCATTGATTCTCGACCGCCCTGGCCCTGAGAAGAACTTCCCAGTGTCTGGCTCTTGTGGTCGGCCAGTTTGCTATCACCACCATCAGTTCGGCCGGCACGTTCTCTCTGAAAAGTTCGGGGAAGCGGAGATCGTAACATACATTGAGAGATATTTCGACACCGCGATGAATAAAAGAACTGGCCTGACTGCCGGGAAAGTAGCTTCTGTGCTCGTCGCCGTAAGTGAAGAGTTTGCGCTTTCCGTAGGTGACCGGTCCACGGTCTGTTGACAAGAAGGACGCGCAGTTGACATAACCGGACCGCTCTCTCTTCACGTGACCGTAGATGGCCGCGATCGAAGTTCTCCTCACCTGTCCACCGAAAAAGACCTCGCTGTCGGGTATGTAGGTCTTTTCGGGATTTAGTGAGAAGCCGCTCAAAGACATCTCGGGAAAGACCAGTAACTCCACATGGTTTTCAAAGGCCCGATCGAAGATATACGCGATCTTTTCCATGTTTTTTACCGGGTCCTCCCAGGCTATATCGAAGGCCGCTCCACCGATGATCATCTTCCACCACCAACGATAACGTCTATGATCCGGGATAGAATTTCGGCCGACAGGGCCACGTCCATAGATGCCAGACCGTTCTTTCCAACCGCCTGCCGGGGGATACAGGGTATGTGCACGAACCCGGCCGGAAGACACTTGCTTGTCGAGGTCAGATACTCCATCGTTCTGTAGAAGAGATAGTTGCAGACAAAGGTACCGGCCGTGAAAGAGAGAGATACTGGCAGCTCCTCTTTCTGAAGTGAGTCGATTATCTTCGCAAGAGGGAGCGTAGAAAAGTAAGCATCGGCGCCCGAGATCGAGATTCTCTCTCCACGGGCTATGTAACCGTTGTTATCGGCAGTTGTCGATTCCTTCCAGTTTATCGCCACCTTCTCGGGAGTTACGGTCGTCCTTCCTGCGGCCTGACCGAGCATGATTATCGCTTCTGGCTTTATTCTCTCGATTTCCGTCATCAAAGGGATGAAGGCGTCGTCGAAGACCGTGGGAAGTTCGACCACCCTCAGGTCGGATCTTGTGCCGGCTACTTTACGCGCGACGATCTCCGATGCGTTGATCCCGTCGCCGCCGAAGGGTTCAAAATGACTCAGGATAACCATTTCTCCACCTCGCAATCTCTATAAGACAATGATATCATTGATATCATTTTACCCGAGTGTACAGTCTGGACGAGAAATTTCGGAAGATTTTGACAAGGAGTGGTTGGTTTGAAGAAAATAAGGCTCGAAGACGTTCACAGATACTCGGCCGTCGGCGATGTAAACTTTCTCCCGAACGGAAAGGAATTTCTCTTCGTTCACAAGACCATAGACAGGGAGAACAACAAATACCTGAGCAACATCTGGTCCGGCGACCTCTCCACATGTAAGGTCACCCAGCTCACCAGGGGCGATAAAGACGGCTCGCCCGTGGTCGATCCTGAAGGCAAGAGTTTGCTCTTCACTTCCAGGAGAGAGAAAGACGCGAAAGGCACGAAAGGCACGAAAGGCACGGAACTCTACCTGCTGAAGCTCGGTGGAGGTGAAAGTAGGCTGGTTAAGACTCTCAAAGGGGGATTCTCGTCGATATCCTGGGTTGACGAGGAAAATATACTCTTTACCACGAAAGCGGCTCCCGGCGAGAACCCGGAGAAACCAGTCGAGGAGGAACCGGTCGAGAAGAGAACCTACGTGATAGACAAAATCCCCTTTGTTTCGAATGGATCGGGCTTCACCGAAAACAGGATCTCGCAACTTTACATGCTGAACGTCGCGACCGGCAAGATGAAACCCCTGGAAGCAGTCAAGGGCGATGTGCAATCGGTCGAGATCTCGCCAGACAGAAAGAGAGCTGCCATCATCGTCAAAGAGGATGCAGAGAGACGCCCGCGCTGGAACAACCTGTATATTCTCGATCTGAAAGGCGGAAGTCCTGAGAGGATCGGAGACGATTCGATATCCGTGTACGCCTGTGTATGGGCCTCCTGCGACGAGCTCTTCGTTCTAGGCACCGATCTGGCTAAGGGCTTTCCTACGAACCCTTATTTCAACTTCGTGGATCTGGAGAGCAAAGAGATGAAGCCTCTCCGCAGGGATCTCGATCTCTATTTTGGAAACAGTCTCAACAGCGATGTCAGGGGCCTGTCTGGAAAGTCGCTCAGGGTTAAAAATGGAAAGCTATATTCGATAATTACCTCGGGACCGGACTCCACAATCATCTCGATGGATAAGACCGGTGAAGTGGAGGATGTTATGCTATCCGACGGGAGCATCGATTGCTTCGACATCAACGATTCGGGTGATCTCGTTTACACGAAGATGACACCGGTACAGCCTCTCGAGCTATTCTGCAGCAAAGCGACCGGCACAAAAAAAATAACCAATTTCAATTCCTGGATGAAAGGCTATCAGCTATCGGCGCCAGAAAGCTTCAAAGTCCAGGCCTCCGACGGTGTCGTCATCGATGGCTGGATAATGAAGCCTGTTGACTTCGACGAAAAGGGCAGATACCCGGCGGTAGTAGAAATACACGGAGGTCCCAAGACGGCCTATGGTAACGGCTACATGCACGAGTTCCAGGCTCTCGCGGCTTCGGGATATGCGGTAGTTTACTGCAATCCCAGGGGGAGCTCGGGATACGGCACGGATTTCGCCGACATAAGAGGCCACTACGGCGAACGCGATTTCGACGATATTATGGAAGTCCTTGAGTTTGTCGTGAATGAATATGATTTCATAGATGAGGAGAGACTGGGCGTCACGGGCGGTTCCTACGGCGGTTTCATGACCAACTGGATCGTCGGCCACACCGATGTTTTCAAGGCGGCCGTTTCACAGCGATCGATATCCAGCTGGATCTCTTTCTTCGGAACGACAGATATAGGATACTATTTCGCGCCCGACCAGATAGGCGACGATTTTTTCCAGAACCTGGAGGGCTATCTCCGCCAGTCGCCGCTCACTTACGCGCCTAATGTCGAAACACCCATACTGTTCATACACTCTCTGGAAGACTACAGGTGCTGGGTGCCTGAGGCGATGCAATTTTTCACCGTCCTGAGATACCTCGGAAAAGAGGCCAGGATGGTACTCTTCCCCGGTGAAAACCACGAACTTTCCAGGGGCGGGATGCCGGTGCACCGTGAAAAGCGACTAAAAGCCATCGTCGAATGGTTCGACACCCATCTCAAAAAATAGACGGGGAGAGGCATATTGGATATAAGGTTCGCCACAAAAGAGGATAACGAAAAACTTCTGGATATCGAGCGTAGATCGGCGCAGGAGGGTAAGATCTGGGTCGTAGGCTACAAAGAAAACTTCTTCGACAGGCTGAAGTATTACAGTAAAGGCTCCATTCTTGTTGCAGAGGAGAAGGGTGACATAATAGGCTGCATCGGTATAGCCTTCGACGAGTACCTTGTCGATTCCGTACCGAGAAAAGCGATATATCTCTTCGGTTTGAGAACCAATCCGGCCTACAGGATGAAGATAGCCCGATGGTTGAAGGCGATAATACAGGAGCTCGAAAACAGATACGGGGAGAGCGAATTCGATTTCGCCTACGCCTCCGTAAAGGCTGACAATACGGCCTCGAAGAAGATCCTGGCACACATGGGCTTTTCTCGATTTGCGACGCTGGATTTCTACGCCTGCCCCGTTCTTCACCGCATCAAAAATACCGGAGTCTGTGTGGAAAGGCCCGATATGGACAGAGTGCTCGGGCTTTACAGCGGCATGTCAAGCCGTTTCGATCTCGTTCCGAAGCATGTGCGCGTCTTCGAACCCATGATAGAAGAGAAGAGGTTGAAACTCTTCACTGGAGAGGGAGCCAGCGCGCTTGTCTTCGACACTTCGGGAGAGTCGGACTTCGGGATAGCGAAGTTGTCACCCGGATTGAGATTTTTCCAGGTAATAGGCAAGTATCTCCTTTCGCCTCTGGCGCGTGTACCGGGAATGAAGGAAAGGCTCAGGATATGGGATGTGCTCATTCTCGATTACAGGACTCCCCGTGCCGCCAGAAGAGTGGTCGCGGAGATCCACAAAGAAGCCTGGAAAGAGAAAGTGACTCTACTCAATTTTGCACGGGACAGCACTCTGGGCAGCCTGAAGCCCGCGATCGGCCCTCTGAGTTTCAAAATACCCTTCGACATAATGATCTTCGAAAAGAAAGAAATACCCAGAAAGGGCCGGCCCGTGATCTGGGTGCCGGCCCTCTAAAGAACGGACACAACGGAAGACCGGGGCGATGCTTTCGCGGCCGGTCTTCACTTTTTTCTTATTTTATACCCGTCGCGGTCGTCGAGGATTTCGTACCCCTTCTCCGAGATCAGTTCCCTCAATTCGTCGGCCCTTTTCCAGTTTCTATCTTTCCTGGCCTGCTTTCGCTGCAGAGCGAGCTCCTCGATCTCTCCGGGTATCGTGTCGCTCTCGACTTCAGCCAGTCCGAGCGCCAGCACCCTTTCAAATTGCTCTATCAGCGCGAGTTTTTCACCGGCCGACAGATCTTCGCTATCGATAACCTTCCATAGCACCGCCAGGGCTTTTGGCGTGTTGAGATCGTCGTTGATGGCCTCGTGGAACTCTTCAAGCAGTTCAGGATCGGCTACGGCTGAAGGGCTTTGAATCTCCTTCAATTCGGCTATGCTTATCTTGAGTCTTTTCATGGCGTTCCTCGCACCATCGAGAGCTTCGAAGGTGAAGGCCAGCTGTTTTCTGTAATGGGCGCCTAGCAGGTAATACCTGTAATCCATTGGATCGTAACCCATGTCGATCAGCGTCTGGAGGGTGATGAAGTTGCCCAGCGATTTCGACATCTTTTCGCCCTCTCCGATCACGAGAAACTCCGAGTGCAACCAGTAATTGACCCACTCGTGGCCGAAGGCCGCCTCGCTCTGGGCTATTTCATTGGTGTGATGTATGGGGATATGGTCGATCCCGCCGGTGTGTATGTCGAACCTCTCGCCCAGGTATTTGGAGGACATGGCCGAGCACTCTATGTGCCAGCCGGGGAAGCCTCTTCCCCAGGGCGAATCCCACTGCATCGCGTGGTTGGTGTATTTGTACCGGGTGAACCAGAGCACGAAGTCGAAGGGGTTTCTCTTGTATGGATCGCTTTCCACCCTCGATCTCATTCTATCTTCATCTAGTTGCAGTCTGGCGAGTTTGCCGTAATCGGGAAGTTTGGACGTGTCGAAATAGACGTTTCCGCCGGCAATGTAAGTGTAGCCGTTGGCCTCTATCTTTTTTATCATCTCTATCATGTCGCTCACGTGTTCGGTCGCCCTGCACGTGGTCGTGGGGAAGAGTATACGCAATCTTTCCAAATCTTTGAAAAAAGCCTTCGTGTAGAAATCGACGATCTCCCAGACGGTCTTTCCTTCTCGTCTGGCACCGGCCTCCATCTTGTCTTCGCCTTCATCTTCGTCGCCGGTGAGGTGGCCGACATCTGTAATATTCATCACGTGGTTCACTTTGTAGCCGTTGAAAAGGAACATCCTCTTGAGGGTATCGGCAAAGATATAGGCCCTCAAGTTGCCTATGTGTGCGTAGTTGTAAACGGTCAGTCCACAGGTGTAGAGTTTCACCTCCCCCGCAGTCAGCGGTTTGAAGACTTCCTTCTCTCTCGACATCGTGTTGTTGAGTCGTATATCCATGCTCTGCCTTCCCTCCTTTCCCCGTCAGGGGATCAAATATTTATTATCAGGTCGTTCCTGGTCTTCATCTCTTCGGTTTTAGGACCGTAGGAGATGTAGTCGATCTCGACGCCGGTCTCTCTCTCGATGAAGGTCATGTACTTCAGGAAGTTTATGTGGTCGGTCGTGGGCCAGCCCTTTACCGTCTCATAGATTGGCTTTGCCCTGAAGAAATCGTACGAGGTAGAGGGCACTTCCTTCACCACCCCATCCACATCGTAAGCCACGCAGACTTTGACTTCTTCCAGTCCGTTGAGCACATCGCCTTTGGTTATGACGAATCCGGTGAGCCCCGATCTGATCCTGGCGTACCTCAACGCCGGCAGGTCGAGCCAGCCCACCCTCCTCGGCCTTCCGGTGGTGGCGCCGTACTCCTTGCCTATCTCGCGTATCTTCTCTCCAGTTTCGGTGAAGTCCTCGGTGGGAAAGGGACCGGCCCCCACTCTTGTGGTGTAGGCCTTCAGCACGCCGTAAACGCTGTCTAGCTCGAATGTAGAGAAACCGACCGACGAAACGCCATGTGCCATGCATGCTCCGGAGGTCACGAAGGGATAAGTTCCGAAATCGAGATCGAGCAGAACGCCCTGGGCTCCTTCGAAGAGTACCGATGTACTCCTGAAGACGCGCGACATATCTACGGCGCTGGTGAAATTTACCTTCAGTCTTTCCAGTTCGCCGCGCAGCTTCTGGAGGTATTTGAACATATCCTCCGGCGAAACGGTGAGCCTGTTGTTGTATATATTCTGTTTCATATGGTAGATCGATTCCAACCTCTCCCTGAGCAGGTTCTCGTCGAAGAGTGTATAGAGTTTCAGGCCTTCTCGCGACACTTTGTCGGTGTAGGAGGGGCCAATCCCTCTGCCCGTGGTTCCGATAGGCTCTTTACGCATAGTCTCGAGCAGCACGTCCTCCTCTTTGTGCCAGGGGAGAACTGCGAAGGCCTCCGGGTCTATGTAGAACCGGCAGGAGATGCCCGGGAAGTCGGCCTCCAGAGTCTCGAACTCGTTAATTAGCTGCTCCACGTCTATTACCATTCCGGCCCCAAGAAAGCCCCTGGAAGCGTTCCTGGGTTGTATCGAAGGCAGAAGATGATTCACATATTTCTTGCCATCGACGTATATTGTGTGGCCGGCATTGGCCCCGCCGGAGAACCTGACTATCCACTCGAAATCCTTCGAGAAGTAATTGACTACCTTTCCCTTTCCTTCGTCGCCCCATTGGGCTCCCACAATGGCCAGTCTCTGCATTGGATCAGCCTCCGTCCAAGATTCTTTTGAAGATCGGATCTACGTTTCTCAGGTAATACTCGGGATCGAACAGTTCATCTATTTCGTCCGGATCAATGTACTTTCCTATCTCACGACTTTTCTCAACGGCTTCTTTGAAGTCGCGACCCTCGTTCCAGCATTTCATGGAGAGCTCCTGGACGAGTCTGTACGCTTCCTCCCTTGTCATGCCTTTTTCGACAAGCGTCAGCATTACACGCTGGGAGAAGACCAGATTTCTGGAGGCTTTGAAGTTTTCCAGCATCCTCTCGGGATACACTACCAGATCCCTCACCAGATCGAGAGACTTCTTCGCCATATAGTACAGGAGCATAGTGGCGTCAGGCAACATTATTCTCTCGACGCTGGAATGAGAGATATCTCTTTCATGCCAGAGGGCTATATCCTCCAGGGCAGCGGCGGCATAACCTCTCAGAAGCCGGGCCATTCCGGTCAGACGCTCGCAGATTATGGGATTCTTCTTGTGGGGCATGGCCGAAGAGCCTCTCTGTCCCTTTTTGAAAGGTTCCTGGACCTCCAGGACTTCCGTCCGCTGGAGATGCCGAAACTCGACGACCATCCTCTCGATCGAAGAGGCCGCTATCGCTATGGCCGAGATGAATTCGGCGTGGATATCCCTCGGAACGATCTGCGTCGATACCTCCGTCGGCCTCAGACCTATCTCCCTGAGGGCGATAGCCTCAACCTCTGGCGATATGTTGGCGTAGTTGCCCACGGCACCGCTCAGTTTTCCGACCGAGCAAGTCTCCACGCTCCTGCTGAGTCGTTTTATGTTCCTATCGGTCTCGACCATGAAGGAAAGGAATTTCAGACCGAAGGAGGTCGGCTCGGCGTGTATCCCATGGGTCCGTCCCATGCATACAGTATCCTTGTAGATGAGAGCCTGCTCCCCTAGAGCCTGCGAAAGCTCCGTCAGAGCCCGTATTATCGCCAGGCCCGACTCACGCACGGCCAGCGAAAGGGCCGTATCGACTATGTCCGACGATGTGAGGCCTAGGTGAAAATAGCGAGCTTCGTCGCCCATCTCACGCGTAACGTATTTTATAAAGGCGATGACATCGTGATCGACTACCTTTTCGATCTCCGCGATACCTTCGACATCTATTCTCGCCTTAGATCTTATCTTTTCCGTCGTTCCTGCCGGCGCACGGCCGGTCTCTTCATAGGCCTTTACCACCGCAAGCTCAACCTCAAGCCATCTCCCGTACTGGGCCTTGAGTTCCCAGAGCTCCTTCAATGGCGAAAGCGCGTAACGCTCGATCATAATCAACCTCCCGTGCTGACAAACTCTAGTTTACATCAAATTCGACTCCTATGTCTTTCCTGAATGTCATCCCTTTGAAACGGATCCTTTCCAGTGCACCGTAAGCCTTCCTCTTTGCTCGGTAAAAATCACTTTCAAGGCCCGTTACGGCCAGCACCCTGCCGCCCGTCGTTACGATTTTCTCTTCGCTGCACCCCGTACCGGCCTGGAAGAGGATGCAGTCGCTCTCGGATAGTCCAGATACCTCGCAACCCGTCATGTACCGACCTGGGTACCCTTGCGAACAGGCGACGACAGTTACGGCGCACTCCCGCTTTAGCCTTAGCCGCTCTTCTTTCAGTTGGCCTTTGGCGCAATCGTACAGAACTCGGGCCAGGTCGAAGTCGATCCTGGGCATTATAGCCTGCGTTTCGGGATCGCCGAAACGGCAGTTGAATTCCAGAACTTTCAACCCGGCCGGTGTATTTATGAGGCCGAAATACAGAAGCCCCGTGTAGGAGAGGCCTTCTTTAGTCAGTCCTTCAACTGTTGGGCGAAGGATATTGCTCCTGAACTCTTCGCGGAGCCGCTCCGTATAATCGGGGACTGGAGAAATGGCGCCCATTCCACCGGTGTTGGGACCGAGGTCTCCGTCGAAGGCTTTTTTGAAATCGCGGGCCTCTGCGAGTTCCACCACCCGCTTTCCGTCAGACAGGACGAATACGGAAAGCTCTCTTCCATTAAGAAATTCCTCTATAACAACCCTGGAGCCGGCCTCTTTTAGAGAGTCTTCGATAAGCAAATCCCTGAGTATTTGATGCGCTTCCTCCTGCCGTTCTGCTATGAAGACGCCCTTACCGGCCGCCAGTCCGTCGGCCTTTATCACCAGGGGTAGCTCAAAATTCTCCAGCTCGGCAAGAGCCTGCAAGTAATATCTGGCGCTCGCGTGACGGGCCGTGGGAATGCCGTGGAGGTTCATGAACCTTTTGGCGAAGATCTTACTGGTTTCGAGCCGGGCACAATCTCTGGTGGGACCGAATACGGCCAGACCCATTCCCCTGAAGCGATCTACTATGCCCATTGAGAGAGGTTTCTCGGGACCAACGACAGTGAGGTCTATTCCATGTTTCATCGCGAAGGCCAGCAGACCCTCTATATCGCAGGGTTCCAGGGGAACGTTTTCCGCTATTGACGATGTTCCGGGGTTTCCCGGTGCGCAAAATAGCTTCTCCAGCCCTTCGCTTTGGGAGAGTTTCCAGGCAAGTGCGGCCTCGCGGCCGCCGTTCCCTATGACAAGTATTCTCATGATTTTCGTCCTCAATGCTTGAAGTGACGCATGCCAGTGAAGACCAATGAAAGCCCGAGTCTGTCGGCTGCCTCTATGGAGTCTTCGTCTTTGATCGATCCGCCGGGCTGGATGATGGCACCTATCCCGGCCTTCGCGGCCGCTTCAACACAGTCCTGGAAGGGAAAGAAACCATCCGACGCCATAACGGCACCCTTCAGATCGTAATTCGATTGTCTTATCGCATTCTCCAGAGCCCAGATTCTGCTGGTCTGACCCGGTCCTATTCCAAGGGTCTGGCCTTGCCTGGCCAGAACTATGGCGTTCGATTTGACGTGTTTCACAACCTTCCATGCGAAGAGCATATCTTCCATTTCCCTCTCGTCGGGTTTTTTTGCCGTTACGATTCTCAGTCCTTCTCCCAGCATTGCGTTATCTCTGCCCTGAACAACCATTCCACCGGGTATCGACTTGAAATCGTACTCGTTGCACTTGAAAACGGGATCGATCTTCAGGATTCTTATGTTCTTTTTGGTAGAAAGTATCTCAAGCGCTCGTGATGTGAAGACCGGCGCCATTATTACCTCGAGAAAGACGTTTTTCAACTCTCCTGCCAGCTCGCTATCCACGGTTCCGTTGGTCGCCACTATGCCTCCGAACACGGATACCCGATCACAACCATACGCCTTTTTCCAGGCTTCTAAAGTCGTATCGGCCAGACCTACACCGCAAGGATTGGTGTGCTTCAACGTTATCAGGGCCGTATTGCTGGTGAACTCTCTCAAAAGTTCCATTGCCGCTCCCGCGTCGGTGAGGTTGTTGAAGGAGAGTTCCTTTCCCTGTATCTGAACATATCCCCCGAGTGGATAACTCAAGGGATAGCGGTAAAGAGCCGCCCTCTGGTGGGGATTTTCGCCGTACCTGAGGTCCTGGACCTTCTCAATCGTAATGTTTATCTTTTCAGTCAGACTCTCCCCGCACAGCCCACTTAGATGAGATGCTATTATCGAATCGTAGTGGGCCACGTGCCTGAAGACCTTCGCCGCCAGCTTCAGTCTGAATGCTCTGGAAGGGCCGCCGGCATCGAGCTCCTTTATGACGCCTGTGTAGTCTGACGGATCGACCAGTGCGATCACATCGCCATAATTCTTCGCGGCCGAACGGAGCATGGCCGGACCTCCTATATCTATATTTTCTATCGCCTCCTCCAGCGTCGCGCCGTTGCCGGAGATCGCCTCCTTGAAGGGGTAAAGGTTAACGGCCACGAGATCAATCGTGTCGATTCCAAGTTGCGCCAGCTTCTTCATGTGTTCAGGCAACTCTCTCTTGGCAAGTATTCCGGCATGAACGGCCGGATGGAGAGTCTTCACCCGTCCGTCAAAGCACTCTGGGAAACCGGTCAGATCAGATACGGCCAAAACCTCTACCCCCGAAGCGGCCAGCTCCCTCTGTGTGCCTCCACTGGAGAGTATCCGAAAACCTCTATCCGAAAGTTGTTTCGCAAAATCGACTATACCTTCTTTGTTAGAGACGCTCAACAACGCTGTCTTCATAGAAACCTCCTGTTATCAAAACTCTCTTTCCCATGACCGTCAACCTGTTCTCGCAGAAGAGAGAGACGGCCTTCGGAAGCAATCTGTGCTCGACCTGAGCCACCCTTCCGGAGAGACTTTCGACCGAATCGTCGCAAAAGACGGGAACGGATTCCTGCAGTATTATCGGACCGGTGTCGGTTCCTCCGTCAACGAAGTGAACCGTTGCGCCGGTTATCCTGACTCCGCTCTCGATAACCGCCCTGTGAACTTTCTCTCCGTACATTCCCTTTCCGCAGAAGGAGGGTATCAGAGAAGGGTGCAGATTTATTATCCTGTTCCTGAAGCGCTCGATGATATTTCCCGAGAGAATTTTAAGAAACCCTGCGAGGACGATCAGGTCTATTCGACAATCCTCGACGATCTGGAGGATCGCATCACTGTAATCGCCACCAGATCGACCGCCGTAATGCACTACGTGCGAGGGTATAGAGTGCCTCTTCGCTCTCTCAAGCGCGAAGGCCTTTTCGTTGCTCGAGATTACCAGCGATATCTCTCCATCTATGAAACCTGACACGGAGAGTTCGATCAATCTTTCAAGGTTGCTCCCGTTACCGGATACAAGTACGGCTATCCTCTTCGGCAAAGCGTAACACCACCCTCCCCGGCCACCACCACACCGATCTCAACCGGTTTTTCATCCTTCATTCCTTGCAGGACAGTATCGGCATCGTCGGGAGAGAACGCGGTAACCAGGCCGATCCCCATGTTGAAGGTCCTGTAGGCCTCCCTGACTTCGACGCCACCCCTCTCGACAATGAACTCGATCACAGGCGGCACCTCCCAGGAGTCGGTGTGTATCTCGCACTTAAGGCCTTCGGGTATTACCCTGGGAAGATTTTCTAGAAGTCCCCCGCCGGTGATGTGTGCGATCCCTTTTGGTTTACAGAGCTTTTTCAATCTTTCCAAGAGCGAGACGTATATTCTTGTGGGTGTGAGCAGCTCGAGACCTATCGGTCTCGAGAAGCCTGGAATGGTCTCGTAAAGATCTATTTTTTCATCCGAGATGATCTTCCGAACGAGTGAAAAGCCGTTGGAGTGAAAGCCCGAAGAGGGCCATCCTACGAGAATGTCTCCTTTCTCTATCGTCGAGCCGTCGATAATCTCCTGTCTATCTACCAATCCTACTGCAAAACCGGCCAGGTCGTATTCACTTTCGGCATACAGCCCGGGCATCTCGGCCGTCTCTCCTCCGATAAGGGCGCTGGAGGCCTGTCTGCATCCTTCGCATACACCGCTAACGATTTTCTCGATCTTCCCGGGTTCAAGCCTTCCGATAGCTATGTAATCGAGAAAGAACAGCGGTGTCGCACCCATTGAAATTATGTCGTTGACACACATGGCCACGCAATCTACTCCAACGCTATCGTGAATGTCCATCGCGAAGGCCAGTTTCAATTTAGTGCCGACTCCGTCAGTTCCCGAAACCAGCACGGGTTCTTCCATCCCGGCAAGATCAGGACGGAATAGTCCTCCGAAGGAGCCAATGCCTCCCAACACCCCGGGCGTCCTGGTAGTTTCCACGTGTCGCTTCATGAGCTCGACGGCCCTGTCCCCAGCGTCTATATCGACTCCGGAACTCCTGTAATCGCTCATGTTCTCACCTTCTGAGCGGTATCCAACGCGTACCTTCCGTCGGCGCCCTCTATATCCAACGGGTACTGTCCCGAGAAGCAGCCTGTGCAGAAGCCTGAACTGGAAGTGGCCTCTATTAGTCCTTCCAGACTTAGGTAACCGATGCTGTCTGCTCCCACCAGTCGTCCGATCTCCTCCACAGAGAAGCGCGCCCCGAGGAGCTCGTCCCTGGATGGAGTGTCTATTCCGAAAAAGCAGGGCCACATGACGGGCGGCGCGCTGATCCGCAGGTGTATCTTTCCCGCTCCGCATGCCCTGAGTCTGGAGATAAGTCTTTTTATGGTAGTTCCCCTGACGATAGAATCGTCAACGAGAACGATCGATTTCCCTCTCACAACTTCTTCCAGTACGTTTAGCTTAAGCGCCACTCCGATCTCTCTCTGATTTTGAGAAGGCTTTATGAACGTTCGGCCTACGTACCTGTTCTTCACAAGCCCCTCGAGAAAAGGTATTCCCGAGGCCTCGGAGAAGCCTATGGCCGAAGGCGTACCGGAATCGGGAACGGAACAGACGAAGTCGGCGTCGGCCGGAACCTCTCTGCAAAGTATTTTTCCGGCCCTTTTTCGGCTCATGTAAAGACTCTGACCCTTCATTACGCTGTCGGGCCTGCCGAAGTATATGAACTCGAAGATACATAGTTTCTCTTCGTTCTTCTCTTCCGGAGGATAGCTCTTCATTCCCGACCTGTCGATCACGACGATTTCACCGGGCATTACGTCCCTCAGAAGGCTCCCCCCGACAGTTTCGAAGGCGCAACTCTCAGAGGAGAGCATCAGATCTTTTTCTTTCCTTCCTATACACAAAGGTCTTATACCCAGAGGATCTCTAACACCGATCAACCTGTCGCGTGTCATTATTATTAGAGCGTAAGCGCCTTTCAGTTCCTTCATCACGCTCCTTATAGATATCACCAGATCGCTGTCGGAACTGCCGGCCAGGAGCGCCGCGATTACCTCTGTATCTACAGTTGTCTGGAAGATAGACCCTTTTTCTTTCAGACTTTCCCGCAGAGCCAAAGAGTTGGCCAGGTTGCCGTTATGACAGAGGGCAATCGTTCCTTGCCTGGTCTTGAAAACGAGAGGCTGTGCGTTGATCACACTACTGTCCCCGGAGGTGGAGTAGCGGACATGACCGACCGCGAGATCTCCCTTCAATTCTTCCAGCTTCGCGTCGTCGAAGACTTCTCCTACCAGACCCATGGCTTTGTGCAGATGTATGTCTCCATCTTCCGATACGGCTATTCCCGCACTCTCCTGACCCCTGTGCTGAAGGGCGAAGAGCCCGTAGTAGGTAGTCCTGGAGGCCCTTCCCTCTCTAGAGACTATACCGAAAACGCCGCATTCTTCCTTCAATTCCTCTCTCATGATCTCATCGCGCATTCGATCGCCCCCCTCCAGCGAGCTTCTAGCTCTCCAACCGTCGCGGACAAGACCTCCCTGCCCCACACATCTATCTTTAGCTCATTACTGCCGACCCTGCCCAGGATCCGAGCGGGTACGCCGAACTCCCCGGCCAGCTCGAGGAGAGAGTCGAGCTTCGACTCCTTCAGTGAGACCACGATCCTCGACTGGGCCTCCCCGAAAAGAAGCGCATCGATCGGCAATGTATCGTTAAGTTCGATTTTCGCCCCGAGACCTTTTCCAAAACAGCATTCTGAAAGTGCAACGGCCAGTCCACCCTCGCTGCAATCGTGGGCCGAGTCGAGTAGCCTTCTTCCTATGGCTTCAAGACAGAGCCTTTGAACCCTCTTCTCCCTTTCGAGATCTATCGTGGGACACTCTCCGATCGTTCTACCTGTGAGCATTCTGAGATATTCGCTACCGCCCAGTTCATTGGTATTCTCGCCGAGGAGGAGTATCACGTCGCCCTCGTTGATAAAAAAGCTCCCCGTCACCTTCGAAATGTCCTCTATCACACCCACCATTCCAACGATGGGAGTGGGGAATATAGCCCCGGTTTCGGTTTCGTTGTAGAAGGAAACGTTTCCGCTTATTACCGGTGTCTCCAGAACATCGCATGCAGCGGTCAGACCGGCGATCGTCTCTTTGAACTGCCAGTAGATCTCTCTCTTTTCAGGGTTTCCGAAGTTCAGACCGTCGGTTATCGCAAGCGGCCTGGCACCCGAACAGACCAGGTTTCGTGCGGCTTCAGCGACTGCTATCGCAGCCCCCATGAATGGATCGAGATAACAGTAAGAACCGTTACCATCTATCGTGAGGGCTATCGCTCTGTTTGTACCCCTAATGCGTATTACGGCCGCATCGCTTCCCGGCCCCGTCACCGTACTTGTCCTCACCATATGGTCGTACTGACTGTAAACCCATTCTTTACCGGCTATCGTCGGTCTTTGCAGGAGCGCGATCAGCGTCTCCTCAATATTCATATCTTCACTTTCGAGTAGATCGAAACGTCCAACACTCTCCAGATAGGCCGGCCTGGTTGACTCTCTCGTATAAACAGGGGCGTCGTCGGCCAGCAGTCTCGCAGGCAGCGAGGCAACGACTTTTCCTCTCTCCAGTACGGTGAGGAGTCCGTCATCTGTCACCTCTCCTATCACCGTTCCGCTGAGTCCCCATTTCTCGAAGATCGCCCCAACCTCCTTCTCTCTTCCCCGTTTCACGACGACCAGCATCCTCTCCTGAGACTCCGAGAGCATTATTTCTACCGGTGTCATGGCCTCTTCTCTTAGCGGAATACAAGATAGTTCTATCCATATTCCGCTCTTCCCGCGGCTGGCCATCTCACAGCACGAAGAGGTCAACCCGGCCGCGCCGAGGTCCTGAATTGCGACCACGGCATCGGTCTTGAAGAGTTCTATACAGGCTTCCAGAAGAAGCTTCTCCATGAAGGGATCTCCGACCTGAACGGCCGATTTCCTCTCCAGAGACTGCTCGGTCAGCTCGACAGAGGCGAAGGCCGCCCCACCCATGCCATCGCGCCCGGTGGTTGCCCCCACGAGCATTACAGGGTTGCCGATTCCTTTTGCCCTGGCGTACTTGACCTCTTCGTGCCTCATTATTCCCACGCACATCGCGTTGACCAGGGGGTTGCCCGTATAGTGATCGTCAAAGTAGATCTCTCCGGCCACGGTCGGTATCCCCATACAGTTGCCGTAATCTCCTATACCCTTCACCACGTTCTCGAAGAGATACCTGGTCCTGGCCTTATCCAGCTCGCCGAACCTCAACGAATTTAGCAGAGCGATCGGTCTTGCCCCCATGGTGAAGATATCTCTTATGATTCCACCGACGCCGGTTGCAGCGCCCTGGTAGGGCTCGACGGCCGAAGGGTGGTTGTGGCTTTCGACTTTCATCACTACAGCCAACCCCTCACCGATATCGACAATCCCGGCGTTCTCGCCTGGACCCTGAAGGATAGAGCTGCCGCCTGTCGGAAGCGTTTTGAGTAGAGCTTTTGAGTTTTTGTAACTGCAATGCTCGGACCACATCACCCCGAACATGGCCAGTTCAAGTGGATTCGGCTCCCTACCGAGCTTCTC
This sequence comes from Mesotoga infera, assembly GCF_900157305.1. NCBI lineage: Bacteria > Thermotogati > Thermotogota > Thermotogae > Kosmotogales > Kosmotogaceae > Mesotoga > Mesotoga infera. Next base: position 578,512 of record NZ_LS974202.1, on the reverse strand, counting down.
GCAAATCAGATCGAACTCAGAATGGCTGAGACCCAACGGCGAGTAATCAAGAGTTGACGAGCTCACCGGCCATACCCCCCTTCAGGAAAGAGATCATTGACTTGAAGAGAAGGAGCCCGTCGGTGCCTCCCGTGATCTCCGCGCAGACTCTCTCCGGGTGTGGCATCATTCCCAGAACATTTCCCCGTGCGTTGGAGACCCCGGCAATGTTCGAGATCGATCCGTTGGGGTTGAACTGTGGGGAGACTTCCCCGTCGGCGGAGCAGTAGCGGAAGATCACCTGGCCGTTCTCTTCGAGGCTGCGGAGTGTTTCTCCATCGACGAAGTAGTTTCCGTCCCCGTGAGCGATCGGTATCTTGAGAACACTTCCGCTTTCTAATGCCTTCGTGAAAGGGCTCATGGTCGATTCGACCCTCAAATAGACGTTCTTGCAGATAAATTTTAGATCCCTGTTCCTGAGTAAAACTCCCGGCAGGAGACCGGCCTCAGTCAGTATCTGGAAACCGTTGCAGATACCAAGAACGGGCCTTCCATTTTCGGCCATCTTCCTGACGGACGCCATGATGGGCGAGAAACGGGCTATCGCGCCGCATCTGAGGTAGTCGCCGTAGGAAAAGCCTCCCGGAAGTATTACCGCGTCGAAACCTTCGAGGCTCTTTTCCATATGCCACACGTAACTTGCCTCTTCTCCGCTCTCTAAGATGGCTTGATAAGCATCGAGATCGCAGTTTGACCCCGGAAATACCACGATGGCCACCTTCATCTTTTCTCGCCGCTCATTTCGAAGGTAAAATCCTCCATGACCGTATTGGCCAGAAGGGAACGACACATTTCTTCTACTTTTGAACCGTCCGGACAGCCATCTTCCAGCTCTATCTCTATTATTTTGCCTATTCGCACTCTCTTCACCCCGTCGAAACCCATTGAATCGAGTGCGTTCCTCACCGCCAGCCCCTGTGGATCGGCGATGCCGTTTTTGAGAGTTACATAGACGGTTGCCTTCATTTTCCACCTCCGAGGACTCTTTTCAAAGCCTTCCTGTAACCTTCCTCGATGTTTCCCAGATCCCTCCTGAAACGATCCTTATCCATCTTCTCTCCCGTCTCGCTATCCCAGAACCGGCAAGTATCGGGACTGATCTCGTCGGCCAGCAGGATCTCCCCGTTATCCAGCCTGCCGAACTCCAGTTTGAAATCCACCAGTGTTATTCCGGCTTTCGATAAATACTCCCTAAGTATCGTATTCACCCTCAACGCCATCTCTCTCAACTTGGCGAGTTCTTCTTCATCTGCAAGGCCTAGTGCCAGGATATGGTCGTCGTTGACCAGCGGATCGCCCAGATCGTCCCTCTTGTAGGAGAACTCGACGACCGGCCTGGCGAGTTGCGTTCCTTCGGCAATTCCCAGTCTTGCGGACATAGAACCGGCGGCGATGTTTCTCACTATAACCTCGAGCGGGATTATCTCCACCCTTCTGACAACCATCTCGGTCGAACTCGTCTGTTCCACAAAATGGCTCTCCACACCTTCGCTCTGAAGTAGCTGGAAAAAGTAGGCCGACATGGTGTTGTTAATGGCGCCCTTTCCGATGATGCTGCCCTTTTTCTCTCCATTGAAGGCCGTTGCGTCATCCTTGTACCTTATAAGGTATCTGTCGTCCCTGTCTGTCAGGAAGACCTTCTTGGCCTTTCCCTCGTAAAGCAGATCTCTCGCTATCAACTCAAATCCCTCCCTCTGTATTCGAACGTAACTCTTCGTCGCTATTCAAGACTTCCTCTCGCATTTGCCGAATATACGATTCCAGTCTTTCCCTCACTTGCGGGTATTTTATGGACAGTATCCTGGCAGCCAGGAGCGCTGCGTTCTCGGCACCATCGATCGCCACCGTGGCCACCGGCACACCTTTAGGCATCTGAACTGTGGATAGCAGCGAATCCAACCCATCGAGCGTGGAGGATTTGACCGGAAGGCCTATTACCGGCAGGCATGTGCAGGCGGCGATCACACCGGCCAGATGAGCCGCCTTCCCTGCTATGGCCACTATCACATCTATTCCTTTTTCCCTCACCGAGAGTGCGTATTCCATTACAAAAGAAGGTGTGCGATGCGCGGACATGATTCTCAATTCAAAACCAACGGAAAGTCTTTCGAGTGTTTCGGTACATCTTCGGGCCACGGGGAGGTCGGACTTGCTCCCCATAACCACAGCCACTAAAGCCATTGAAAACCTCCACAATAGACTGACCCCGCAAAGGCGAGCCCGCGGGGTCGTTAAATCACAGGACTCACCCATAGCCAGGCAATTTTACGGTTGCCGGTAGAGACTCGCGGGCCATATTCCCGCGATTATACAGGTGAAAAATAAAAACGAGAGCCTCAGGCAACTCTCGTTCGGTTATAAAAACGAAAAGTCACCTGTAGCCAGGCAATTTACGGTTGCCGGTAGAGACTCGCGGGCCATATTCCCGCGATTATACAGGCGATGCTTTATTCAATTTTCTTACTCTGAAATACTACCATAAAACGAGTAACGGGGAGTTTTTCTTTGATAATTTTCTCTGAACACTTCCTATCAGAAGAGAAGCCTTATAATCCACTCAAAGAGTCCGCTAATACCCCCGGTTTTCGTAGTGATGAAGCCCACTATCTGGTGAGCCGTAGCCGGGAGTTTCAAAAGATAATCTCCAAAGCCCTTCTGATAATAGATTGCGATCATCCCCCTTGCCTCGCCGCCTATGGCCACTCTGGCCGAAGCGAAACCGCCGAGCGCATAGTTGTTCGCCAGAGCCGCGCCGCCGATGGCTATGTCGTAGGCGATCGCCAGACCACCGATGGCCATGTAAAGAGCCACGGACAAACCACCGAAGGCTACCCAGAGGCTCGCCGAGACCCCGCCCAGCGATAGAGAGAGTGCCAGCGAAATGCCGCCCAGCGAGATTACGCCCAGCGAAATGCCGCCGAGCGAGATAACACCCACTGCGACACTCCCGATGGCTATTATCCCTTTAGCCAGACCGAGCGGCCTTGTGTTTATATGAACCAGAGGGACTCCCGCGATTGTTGCCTTTGAAGTGTACTCGTAGCCGTAGGAGCGACCTGTGGTTCTTCCGCCGCCTCCTCCTATATACCTGGCCTTAGGGTAGATGGTCCGCATTTCGTCCAGATACTCCCTGGCAAAGACGGATGGATCGCCTAGAACTTCGTAAGGGTCGTTGCGACCGCTATCGAAGACTTTGTCCCTGATAATTGAGAGAACTTCTCTCTCCATTCTCTTCTTCGTTTCTCTGTCGGCCAGGATCCTCATCATAACGGCACGACCGTACGCCTTTATCTTTTTCTCATCTATCATTTCGATTCGCCTCCAGACTACAGATACCATTTTTCCTCAGCAATTATTGCAATCCCAGATCATAGGCGATCAGGGAGTGCCATCTATACTGAAGTAGAAACCGAATTTGCCGTCGAAATAGCTGAGGCCGATTTTGGGATACAAATCGCCAAGTCCAATTGTAGTACCGATGTTCATAAAGAGGTAAGCCAGTGCGCCATCGAAGATCAGGTTCTTGCCGAGGACTTTTGCACCCAACCCGACCTCCTTGAAGAAGAGAAGGGGACTCCAACCCCGGTCTATCCTGAAGAGCACCTGCGCCCCTCCCGCATACCAGTATAATTCCTCGTCGAAGCCCATCCCAATCTCCACCAGCGTTTCCAGTGTCGGAACGAACAGCGCATCGAGTGATAGAATCAATCCTATCTTCCCTGCCGTTAACTTAAATCCAGGATTGAGTGTCAGTTTGAAGATGTTTCCTCCCAGAGAGAGCGGCACTTTCATGGACAGGTCACCAGAAGTATCTATCTGTAGAGTTACCGAAGAACGGAACCTCGTAGAAGGGTTGATCGGCATCTGGAACAACTCGGTAGATATCGCGGCACTCCCCAAAGGAAGGTCGGTCTTGCCCAGATTGAGATCAAGAGCGAGATCTATACCACCTATTATTCTTCCATTGTACTGAACAGTAAGGGAAGGCTTTAACGTTCCGAAATTGAACGAGGGATTCACGGTGAGCGAGTGTTCTCCGTCAAGCGACATATTCAAGAACAAAAAGCCCAGTGAAAAGTCCTTACCATCGTACTCGACCAGGGGAGTCCGAAGTACAGGGTTCACGAAGTGAAGGAAGGACTTCTTAAGGTAATCTCCCATTTCGTACTCCGATTCGGCCGGATCGAAACTGTCGCTCTCCACCTCTTTAACTTCATAAGGAACGATCGAGTAGTCGAACCGGTAAATGGACATACCCTTCGCCAGGCGTGATTGTCCGTAACCGTATATATAGTCCTCAGATAGAACGGCCTTCTCCAGGTTGGCTCCCTCGGTGAGTCTGCAAATCTCCCCGGTGGAAAGATCCACCGCGAAGGCGTCCATATACTCCGCTTCGTAAGCGGCCGTATAAACTACCAGTCCGTTCCGGACATCGATTCCCCGGCCCTTCATGTAAGGATCGTCGAGAATTATCTTGAACTCTCCATCACCAAAAAAGCCTATCGCTCCGTTGATACCGTTTCTGGAGAGGAGCATGACGTAACTGCCATCCTCCATGATGATCATATCCCTGACCAGCCAGGGGAGTCTTAGAACCTCCATCTTATCGAAGTAGATTGTCGATATGCCTTCTTTTTTGTTGTAAACGGCCGTCACAAGCTTTCCGTTGAAGACATCGAAAGCCGATATCTCGCCTTTATCGAGGAGTCTGACGTTGACCGCCGAGCGCTGCTGCCATATCTCACGTGAAACGCGGCCTCTCTCTGCTACTGAAGTCATAAGATATGTGCTCCCGTCTTTCCATTTGATTGAAATGGCACCGAAATCGGAGAGCCTTGTATCGAAACCATCGTCGTTTATCTCGCCAAGACCGCGATCGTAGGCGCCTACCCATGCACTGGCCTCTCCGTTGCGTACATAAGAGAAGACTACGCCGTCTCCCGTACCGGCCATGTCTATGATCTGTCCGTTCTCGATGATTTTGATTTCTGTCAGAGTTGCGTAGGTGGTGGATCTCAAAGCCACTTCTTTCTCCCAGTCATTATACAGATCGTCAAGGGTGGCACCGAAAGCGTTTTTAGCCGAGGTGATCGTACCGATCACGGGCAGCAACTTGCCCGATATCTCACGATGAAAATTCTTGACTGCGTCTATTCCGAAGCGCCGAACGAGATAATCGTAAAAGGCCGCCATGTAGTTGTAGTAAAGCGCGCCACCCCTGTAATCCTCCCTTGAAGTGGCGAGAACATAGGCCAGTTCTGGAAATACGCCGGCCGCGTAATTCTGATAGGCCAGTTCCTTTCCCCAAAGAGGGTTGTTCAATCTTCCCTCTGAAAGATAATTGGTAGACTCTGCGAAGACTGTCACGCCTTCTATAAAGGGCGAAAGATTCTGGGGCGACAGTAGCTCCGTTCCCAGAAGGACTCTAGAGATAAAGGCCGGTAAGCCCGTGGTATAGGTCAGATGGATGATGTGCGTGAATTCGTGGATCAGTAACTGCCTGTAAGGGTTGGAGACGTTCATCCTGGTTGACAACGCGGCATCCGATGGCCAGAGATATATATGGATCGTCTTATGGTTGAACGGAAAGGCTATCCCGTTTGTATCGGTTCCTTTTTCAAGGAGCACGATGTTGATTCTCCCGGGATCGTTCCCGATTAGGTCTATGGCTTCCTGCCTTATAGATTCGAAAGTGTTGCCTATATAGACCGCGAGGTCTTCATAGCCCTCGGGATAGTAAATGTCGGCGTTTGGAAAAACCAATACGTTCCTGGCCAAAACAAGAACGGGCAATATAAATAGAAGTAAAATAAAAAGCTTTTTCATAATACCCTCACCCTCCTGCCGAAAAGATTTCCGGCCGTCCTGTGGATGTTCGCTTCTTTGAAATCGAACCCGGCTGTTTCCACTTCCCTTCCGACTCCTACCCGATCGATCATCCATTCGTTCAGCCACTACGATAGAATACCCTCGGGCAGAACCTGGGCACCATGGATTGACTTTTTAGAAACCTCGAAGAATTTCCGGAGTACCCCGTGCCAGTGTTGTTCACCGGAAAAAAACTACAGACGAGGGGTTAGTTTGATCTGGCCTGCCCGTTTCGAGTATATTCTAACATTGTTTTCAACCCTTCCGTTCCAAAAGACAGCTTCCTATTGCATAATAACCTTAGGGAGAAACTGATTTCACTTTTGGAGGTTATATTATGTGGGCATTTCTGGATGGGGAGTTCGTCGAAGAAAAGGACAGACATATCAAGCTAGAGAACAGGGGTTTGACCTTCGCCGACGGCCTTTTCGAGGTGATAAGAACCATTGAAAGCAAGATTCTCTTTTTCGAAGATCACTTTTCGAGAATGCAAAAGAGCGCCATTCACTTCGATATTGATCTCCCTTATTGCAGCGAATACATCAAAAACGCCGCTCACGAGCTTATAAAGAAGAACGGAATTGAAGACGGAGAGCTGTACCTGGAACTTACACGTGGGACCGACCTTCACAGAGATCATAGATATCCCCCCAAGAGAACACCTTCCACTTTCTTTATGTTGGCACTCCCCCTGAGGCACATAGATAGGGAAAACTGGAAGAAGGGAGTTAAGCTGCTGACCTACCCGGATTTGAGACATAAGCTCTGCGAGCACAAGACGATAAACCTTCTTCCGAACGTCCTGGCCAAGAACTATGCCTACTCGAACGGAGGGTATGAAGCCCTCATGTATAGAGAAGAGCGCAACTACAGGTACGTTACCGAAGGCGGAAGCTCCAACTATTTCATGGTGAAGGACGGAGTCCTACATACGCCGGAGATAGACAATATACTGCCGGGAATAACCCGGGAAAAAGTCACAAAGATAATTCACGGGCTCGGCTATGAACTGCACGAAAGAAGGGTTGGGTTGGAGGAGTTTCTCACCGCAGACGAAGTCTTTCTGGTCAGCACCGTCTCACGTGTCATGCCCGTGCATTCCATAGACGACGTTCATTTCGATGCGCCAGGTACAATTACTTTGAAAGTTCAAGAAGCTTATGAAAAGATTTTCTTCTCATTTTTGTGATCGGGGTAGTTAGGTTAAATGTACTTATCGATTGCCTTTATCTTCCCGAGCTGAAGCCGTTCTGATATATAATAGTTTCTATGATTGCGGTACCACATCATCTTTCTTGGAGGTGTTTCAAAATGAAAAAGCTCCTAATTTTCTCGTTTCTGCTGCTCTTTGCAATCATGACTTTTGCCCAGATCTCTTCCGAAGAGGCTATTCCCGTAATAGAGGGAAAGGGTATAATCACCGCAGTGGATGATTCTCCACTGACCTTCGGAGAGTTCAAGACCGCCGTAGAAAAGGCCTTCCCCGGTAAGGGGCAGCTTATAACTGGAACGGGAGAAGTCACGAGAGCCGATTTCGCTGTTGCCTTGGTCAAGGTTCTTGGACTGGAAGCAGAAGCGAACGCCGTTGAAGAGATCTGCACAACCGCTATCGACGAATGGGAAGCCCCCAAAGAAGCATGGGGTGCATTGACGGTAGCCTACAGGAGCAACAGACAGCTCCTCGATTTCAGGTACGGCCACGTAATAGAGCCCACTTCTCCTATCACTAAGAAAGAAGCTGCCGTTTCCATCTACATGGCGATGAATCCTCCAGTAAAGGGTGGAATTGCCACAACTGCTGTCGCCGCCGACGCGCCTGGTTTCAACACACTCTTCACCTCTTCAGGTCTTACATGGACGATCTGTAACATCATCGGAGACGGGTACACGGGAACGGACAACAACGGCTTCTATTTCCCGAGAATGATAAAGAGAATGCCAAGCCTCGAAAACGGTCTCATGAAGATGAACGAAGACGGTTCGCTGACCATTACTTACGAACTTCGAAAGGGTATGAAGTGGCACGACGGTACACCTGTAACGGCCAGAGACGCCAAATTCCAGTGGGAAGTAATGACCAGTGGAGCTCCGGTGACCGCCAACTACTTTGAAAATTCCGTTTCCGAGGTCACGATAATCGACGATCTCACCTTTTCTATAACTCTTCCAGAGCCTCTTAGCAATGCAGAGTTGGGGTCCTCGGTTTACGCCTATTACTTCGGCTGGTTCCAGATCCCCGAACACATTTACAGGAAGGATTTTGAACAGGCCAAGGCCAGCGGTCTTTGGGACAGTTTCGTTGAGAAGGCCACCAAAAATCCAGTTATGACCGGTCCATACATGTTAAAAGAATATGTCGAAGGCCAGTACGTCATTCTCGAAGCTTTCAACGATTACTACATGGGCAGACCGAATATAGACCAAATAGTGATGAAGATAATTCCCGACAGTGACGTCACCTTCGCTTCCACGTTGAACGGTGAAATCGATTTCGGAAGATACACGCTAGACCTCAAGCAGTCAATACAGCTTAAGAACCAGCTTTCGAACGTGTTCAATGTTTTCTTCACTCCGAACATCGCCTACGACAATCTGAACCTCAACCTAAGAGACCCGAACGACACTTCGAAACCCAACAAATTCTTCGGTGACAAGAGAGTCAGACAGGCAGTTCTCTACGCGATAGACAGACAGCAGATAAGCAACGTCGTTTACTCGGGCCTGGCCGAAGTCGTGGATACATGGATCACCGATCTCCACCAGATGAGAGATGCCCTCAAGAGTCCACTTGTAAAGCACTACGAATACAACCCCGCCAAAGCGAAGGAATTACTGGCCGAGGCTGGCTGGAAACTGAACAACAAAGGCATCCTCGAGAAGGACGGGGTTGTTTTCGAATTCTCCATCGTTGGTCCGGCTGGCAGCACGCAGTATCAGATGATGGCACAGATGATTCAGAGCATGCTCAAGCAGGTCGGCATATCCGTCAAGGTCGATCTCAAACCCTCTCTGGTAGTCTGGACTGAAATAATGCCTTACGGAAATTTCGATGCGCTCCTCTCAGGCTGGGGCTATGGAGTCAGCGATGATGCTTCCAATTACTGGACCACAGATCTGATACCGTCCGACGCCAACTACTGGGGTGGTACGAATTACACTGGCTGGTCCAACGCCGAGAACGACGAAATCATCTATGCAGCTGCCAGAGAGCTTGATCCGGCCAAGAAAGTCGCTCTTTACGAAAAGCACTTCGCACTCTGGACCGAAGAGCTGCCGGTACTCCCGCTGGTCGTTGCACCAACTCCGCACTTTGCGAAGAAGTACATAAAGAGCTTCGATTCCGGTTACGACAATGGATTGGGTTGGATAATCCAGAACTGGTACATACAGAAGTAATTTTCTTTCGGCGGGGACGGGCGATTCCGTCCCCGCCCTATCATAATTCCGGAGGTTTGACATGAAATTCACTGAACTCATAGAAACAGTTCCAGACTACAAGAGATTTTTCACCGTCGAAGAGATGGACAGAAGGTCTCTGGCTCTGGCTGAGAAATACCCAGATAGAGTGAAGGTTTACGAAGCGGGTAAATCCAGGGCCGGTCATCCTATATACGTTCTCGAGATAGGCAAAGGTCCCAAAAACGCACTCCTTTTCGGTTGTCCCCACCCTAATGAACCGATAGGCGCGATGATGCTCGACTACCTGAGCGAGAGACTTGCCAGCGACGACTCGCTGTTGAGCGAGTTCGACTACACCTGGCATATGATAAAAGTGATAGATGTCGATGGCACCAAGTTGAACGAAGGCTGGTTCAATGACTCCTCTTCCATAAGAAAATACGCGGCCAACTTCTACCGACCGCCGGGCCACGAACAGGTCGAATGGACCTTCCCGATCGACTACAAGACTCTTCACTTTCACTCTCCGCTCCCGGAGACCGAAGTGCTAATGAGATTGATGGAGGATAAGAAACCCCAGTTCATGTACTCTCTCCACAATTCCGGCTTCGGAGGCGTCTATTATTATATAAGCGACGATGTTCCCGAGCTTTACGAGACCTTCAGCAAGTTGCCCGGCCTCTTCGGTCTCCCTCTGAACCTCGGAGAACCTGAAGCGCCGTATTTGAAGGAACTGGCTCCCGCCATATTCAAGCTCTTCGGAATGGCACAGGACTACGATTACCTCGAAAAGAACCTGGGACCGGGCAAAGACCCTGCAAGCGTGATAAAGGCCGGAACGAGCTCGGACGACTACGCCTCGAGTGTTGCCAACACCTTCTCACTAGTCTGTGAAATGCCTTATTACTACGATCCGCGCGTCGAAGACCAGTCAGAGGCTGATATCTCCAGAAAAGAGGCCCTCATGTTCAACTACGAAAAGTCCGTTGAATCTTTCAACTTCACCAAAGAGATTATGAACTCGTTAGAACCGGAGATAAAGGATAGAAACTCCCCCTTCTACCGGGTCTTCAAGAACGTTCTTGAGACCTATCCAGATCAGTTGCAGGCTCAGAAGAACTGGATAGAAAACGATCCCTCCCTCGAAAGAAAGGCCAAAAAGGCCGAGGTCTTCGACAACAAAATAGTGAGCCAGTTCTATCAATCACTTATGCTCGGTATGTTGAGACGCCTCATAGCAGAGAACAACGACGGCTCGACAAAGTTGAACGCGATATCAAACATGGCCGACGAAGCCTTTGACAGGAAGATTGAGTATCTCGAGGAGAACTTGAATTACACGACTATTCCAATAAAGAGTCTCGTCTGCGTCCAGTTGCTCGCAGGGCTGAACCTGGCGGATTATCTGCAAAGGAAGAGCGATAAGTGAAGGTATATTTCCTGAAGCGCTTCCTCGAGCTCATACCGATCTTCTTCGCGATATCCATAATAATCTTCGTAATAATGAACTCGATGCCGGGCGATCCGCTGCTTCAGATGCGTATGCAGAATCCTAGAGCGATGGCGAACGATCCCCAAAGGATGAAAGAGCTCAGGGAGTACTACCGGCTAGACGACCCGCTACCGCTCAAGTATTTCACCTGGCTGAAGAGCGTAATTACGGGGGATCTAGGATATTCCAGTATGTACAAGACACCTGTGATAGACCTGATCGCTTCCAGGCTTCCCAACACCCTGATACTCACGATCACGGCCTGGCTGATCGGTCTGGCCGTTGCATTGCCGATTGGCATACTGTCGGCAGTGAAGAAATACTCGTTCTTCGACTACACTACCACGGTTTTCGCCTTCATCGGGATTTCGCTGCCGAGCTTCTGGTTCGCCCTGATCGCGATAATTATCTTCAGTGTCAACCTGAAGTGGTTGCCCGTTTCGGGGATGGCAACTTATGGTGTCACGGGTTTTTGGAATGTTTTCGCGGACAGATTGAGGTATCTAATTTTACCGGCGGCCGTTCTGGGGTTGGTTCAGGTGGCCTCCTGGGTCAGGTACATAAGGACCTCCCTGCTTGAAGTGCTGGATCAGGACTACGTCAGGACGGCCTACGCCAAGGGAGTTCCCGACAGGAAAGTAATAATAAAACATGCTTTGAAGAACGCTATGATACCTATCATAACGATCATTGCGCTCGATATCCCCTATTTCTTCGGGGGAGCGCTGATAATCGAAACGGTTTTCTCCTGGCCGGGTATGGGTCGCCTCATGTACCAGGCCGTCATATCCAGCGACTACAATCTGGCTATAAGCTGCCTCATGTTCCTGGCTATAATAACTCTGATCTCTAACCTCATTGCCGATCTGCTCTATGTACTGGTCGATCCGAGGATAAGAATGGGAAGAAAGGGGGCCTGAATATGCCGAAGCTATTTTATCGGAAGAAATTGGAAGAACTCGAGGAAAAGGCCCGCCCAATACATATAAACAGCTACTGGCAGCTAGTATGGGTTAAGTTCAGAAGCCACAAACTGGCCATGTTCGGAGCGGTCGTGCTTATAATAGTAGTGGCCTTCACCATTTTCGGTCCGCTCTTCGTGAAGGTAGGCTTTGAGGACATGGACTTCTCATCACTCTTCAAACCACCCCTGAGTCCCGGGCATCCTCTGGGAACGGACGAGCTGGGACACGACGTTCTCGTCAGGATTATGTACGGTGGCCGGATCTCTCTCTTCGTCGGTTTGGCTTCTTCGATAATCACGACGCTGGTCGGAACTCTGATCGGTCTGCTTTCAGGCTTTTACGGTGGTCTGATCGATAGATTACTCATGAGGTTCGTCGATGTAATGCTCTCGATTCCCATGTTCCCTATACTCCTTACCCTGACGCTCGTCTTCGGCTCGGGTATCATGAACATCATACTCGTTCTGACAGTCTTCGGCTGGATGGGCGTGGCGAGACTGGTCAGGGGACTTGTGCTTTCCATAAGAGAGACGGAGTATGTGATGTCAGCCCGGGCAATGGGTGTGAGGAGTGCGAGAATAATACTCAGACATGTGCTGCCTAATGTCATACCGATAGTTATCGTCTCGGCCACGTTGAACATGTCGTACGCGATCCTCTCGGAATCGTCGTTGAGCTACCTGGGATTGGGGATACAACCCCCGATGCCTTCCTGGGGTAATATGCTCCAGAAGGCGATGAACTACATATTAGGAACGGCAACAGGCACCAATCCCTGGTGGCTGACCTTCTTTCCGGGCTTTTTCATATTTCTCACAGTTCTGAGCGTGAACTTTCTCGGTGACGGACTGAGGGACGCACTCGATCCGAAATTTGTTAGTGAGAGTTGATGAATATGCAAGAGATACTCAAAGTCGAAAACCTGAAGATAACCTTCAAAACGCAACTGGGAAAGATAACACCGGTCGATGGAGTCTCGTTCAGGCTTTTTGAAGGCGAGACACTCGGAATAGTCGGAGAATCGGGCTGTGGCAAGACGATAACGGCCTTCTCGATAATAAAGCTCCTCCCCAAGAACGCCATACTCGGAGATGAAACGAAGATCTCCTTCAGGGGCAGGGATATAGCGACACTGGAGAAATCGGACCTCCACAAGATCCGGGGCAAATCCATCTCTATGGTCTTTCAAGAGCCGATGACCTCCCTGAACCCCCTCTACACTATAGGCTGGCAGATTTCGGAGGTTTACAAGTTACACGAGGGTCTTAACGATGAAGAGGCCATGGAGAGAAGTGTTGAAATGCTCCGGTTAGTCGGCATACCGGAGCCGGCAAAGCGGACTAAAGAGTTTCCGCATCAGCTATCCGGTGGAATGAGACAGAGAGTGATGATAGCGATGGCACTTGCCTGCAGACCGGCTCTGCTCATAGCCGATGAGCCCACGACCGCACTGGACGTGACTATACAGGCCCAGGTTCTCGAACTCATGAATGATCTCAAAAACAAGCTCGACACGGCCACGATAATTATCACTCACGATCTTGGCGTGATAGCCGAGATGTGCGACAGGGTACTGGTGATGTATGCCGGCCAGATAGTCGAGAGCGCCGATGTATTCAGAATATTCGACAATCCCCTTCACCCATACACCAGAGGACTGATCCACTCGATACCCCGTATAGAGGTGGAGAAGCGCGATCAGAAGAAACTAAGCGTTATCACGGGCTATGTACCTCATCCTTCTAAATTCCCCTCAGGTTGCCGCTTCGAGCCGCGTTGCCCCATGGCCATGGAGAAGTGCAGGAAGGAGACGCCACAGATCTATAGACCGGAGGAAGGTCACACGGTGCGTTGCTGGCTGGCCGAAGGGAGTGAGATAGATGGCTGATACCCCTATGGTGGAGATTCATCAATTGAAGAAGTGGTTTCCCATCAAGAGCGGTTTTAGAAAGAAATCGAACCTTAAGGCAGTCGATGGGGTTGATCTGCATATCTACAGGGGCGAAACGCTTGGGCTGGTCGGAGAGTCGGGCTGTGGCAAGACCACCATCGGTCGTACGCTCATAAAGCTTTACCAGCCGACCGGGGGCAAGTTCATTTACAGGGGTAAGGGTGTCATTGGAGGGGCAATCGATATCTTTTCACTCAAGGAATCGCAAATGAGACCTTTTAGAAAGGAAATCCAGATGGTTTTCCAGGACCCTTACGCTTCTCTGAACCCCAGGATAACCGTACAGGATATACTTTCGGAAGGCCTGCGCGTTCATTCCATAGGCAAAGGCAGGGACGAGCGGAAAGAGATGATCGCGGGGATACTCGAGAAGGTTGGCCTGAGACCGGAATACATGTACCGCTATCCGCACGAGTTTTCCGGGGGGCAGAGACAGAGGATAGGTATCGCCCGAGCGATAATTCTGAATCCCGAACTCGTGATCTGCGACGAACCGGTATCGGCATTGGATGTTTCCGTTCAGGCCCAGGTAATAAACCTTCTGGAGGACCTGAAGCACGACTTCCAGCTCACATACCTTTTCATCGCCCACGATCTGGCTGTGGTAAAACACATCTGCGACAGGATATCGGTCATGTATCTGGGCAAGATAGTGGAGACTGCCGAAACGGACGAGCTTTTCAGAAATCCTTTGCATCCTTACACACAGGGACTTTTGTCCTCGATACCGATTCCCAATCCCCACATGAGAAAGATCGGTAAGAGAGAGCTCGTCAAGGGAGATATTCCCTCGCCTGTCGATCCACCGGATAACTGTCGCTTCGTTAAAAGATGCCCCAAAGCCTTCGATAGGTGCTCGAAAGAAGCGCCCCGGCTCACAGAAACGGGAAGTGGGCATTACGTTTCCTGCTTTCTATACGGCTGATTTGGTGATGCAAAGAGATCAGTCGAAGACGAAGATCCAGGAGAAAAGACTCTCGACGAGCTCAAGATCGACGTGGCGGAACTCGTAGTAGTCGTCGGGAGTCGATTTTTCTCTCTCTACCCGCATGAAGTAGTGGTCCAGATCTGGAAGGAGCTGGAAGTAAACGTTTAAACTGGTCCAGAGAGAGTTCATGAAAGTCATATAATCATCGATCGTCGATTCGTAATCTGCGCCGCCCTGAAGAATCAAAACCGGTATATTCAATTTCTTTATCGTTTCTATCGGATCAAGGGCATCTATTTCGTAGTAATAACCTGCCGTCGCTGCCAGAACGGGCGCTCCAGGAGGCAGCTTCCCATCCAAGGCCCTCTGGAGGTAATCGATCAGAAGCTCCAGTTGCTGCTGTTCTCTGTCCGAGTAGAAGAGCTCAGAAACGTACTTTTGGCGGTCTATTATCACCTCCAGTTCCCGTCTGGCCGGTGTCGCCATGAGTACTATACCATCTACATTCTCGTTTCTGGCCGCCACGATCGGGGCTATCTTGCCACCCAGTCCATGACCGACGAGAAAGATAGAAGAGACGGCAGGCATCTTCGATGCCATATTCACAGCGTTCATCACATCTTCTATAACCTCAGTCTCGATACTTGGCAAAGCTTGAGATAGCTTCTCTCCGAAGACAAAAGTCCTTTTGTCATAACGCATCACAGCCACACCGCGTGTCGCCAGTCCCCAGGCTATGTTTCTGAATGGCTTGTTCGGTCCGATCGTCGAATCTCTGTCGAGGGCGCCCGAGTCATGTATGAGAATTACCAGAGGATATCTGTCAAGGTTCTTCGGCACGGTCAAAACCCCTGGAAGTTTCCATTTGTCGTTCCCGATGGTTATCTCGAACTCGTCGAACCGACTCGTATCTATGTAATCGGGGATAGCACCTGGTTGGAGAGTTGGCTGTACGACAAAAGCATCGACCTTTCCGAAACTGTCGATCACTATGTTGAAATCTATGTAGCCCTTCTCAAATTGCGAATGAAAGATATAAACAGTGTATCCACGTATTTCGCTGGTTTCGGTGGAAAAAATGAAGAGATAATTGCCATAATTCTCCCTAAGGCGCTCCAGCTCCTTCTGCATGTCGTCCACAGTATAGTCTTTCCGCGCTTTCACGCTCTGCATCTCGTTCGCCAGATAAAAACTCCCTCGCAGGAACAGTTGGAGATACCTCTCGGCCAGAGCCTCAGACCTGGCGTACAGAAAAGTCGTGGAAACGCACAAAAGTAAAATGGTCGGTACGATCCTTTTCAAATCAATGTTTCTCCCAAACAATACTAAGAGGCTTATACACGCCCCGATTAAATATTAAACCACACCACGCCATTTTACTATCAAGAGATAGAGGTAAGATTAAACCTCACAAACCCTGTCAAGGCTCGCAAGAAGGAAGCATCTATGAAATAGTCACATTATGAGCTGAAATATACTTCGCTCTTCTCAAATGACTCCGGACAGGTGACAGCTCTATGATACTTGAAACCTTCTACCTGTAACCACTTTCGACGGACTGATCCATGATTCTTTACTCGGAAGTCGATTTAATAGATTGTACGATAAATCGAGCAAACGAGTTGAAATAAGGATAACAACCATCAAGACGGGGGAACATAATAGCTCATTTTACCCGAACCGGATCCGGGATAATAGTTAACGGTGTATTGATCGGTTGGATTTACATATTCAAGTGACTATAATTAGTTGGAAGTATGCCTGTATTTAAAAGGGAGATAGGGAAATGCCTAGAGGTGGAGGTTCAGGTAGCAGGAGCAGCGGTGGTTCTTCTTCGAGTAACAGGAGCAGTGGCGGACGGAGCGGCGGTTCTTTTTCCAGCGGCAGATCCAGCAGTGGAGGTGGTTCCTCTTACAGCAGTAGCAGGAGAAGCAGTGGCGGCTTCTTCGGCGGTGGAACCGGGAGTAGCTCAAATAGTTCTGGCAACAAAACCAGTAACAGAAAAATCGGAACTCCCATCATCGGAGGACTAGGTGCTTTCAGACGTGTCAGTAACAGCGGTGGAGGAGTCAATCAGAGTGTCGGGGGCGGCAGTGGATGTGGCGGTTGCAGTGGCTGCAGTTTTGTGGCTTTAGGGATAATCGTTGTAGCCGTGATTATAGTGATAGTTATCGTTTCCACCCAGGGGGCGCCAAACATACAGACTCTCTCCAAGAACGAGATCACCAGATCGACGATCGTGAGGAAGCCTTTACCCGATGGCTCTGTGAAGGAGACCGCTTATTTCACGGACGAGCTGGGCTGGATCACCAATCAAAACCTGCTTCTTGAAGGAATGAAGCACTTCTACAAAAAGACAGGTGTACAACCTTATCTTTATATAACCGATACGATTAACGGGTCGCACTTTCCGTCCGAAGAACAATTGGATGCCTTCACACATGAACTTTACGAAAGGCTTTTCACGGATGAAGCCCACTTATTACTAGTTTTCTTCGAATACGAGGAAAGGTACATGGACAGATACGTTGCCGGAGTTCAGGCCAAAACCGTAATCGATGAAGAGGCGGCCGATATTCTGCTAGATTATATAGACCGCTACTACTACGATACCGGCCTGACAGATGAAGCTTTCTTCAGCAAAGTCTTCACGGATGCGGCCAACAGGATTATGACGGTCACCAAGTCGCCCTGGATAAACGTGCTGATAGTCTTCGGAATCGTAGTCGCCATTCTTATACTATTCGCCTGGTGGAGCCGGGTGAGAAGACAGAAATATCTCGAGGCCAAACGGACGGAAG
This sequence comes from Mesotoga infera, assembly GCF_900157305.1. NCBI lineage: Bacteria > Thermotogati > Thermotogota > Thermotogae > Kosmotogales > Kosmotogaceae > Mesotoga > Mesotoga infera. Next base: position 561,069 of record NZ_LS974202.1, on the reverse strand, counting down.
AGATGCTCAAAGTACCGCTGGAGAAGTTCGGCGATAAAGAAGTCGAAGATCTCTCGAAAAAATACGAGGAAAACAATAGCAACGAAAAATGACGTTTAGGCCAAGATGAGCAGATTTGTCAATGACGGTCAGGCTTAAACTAAAGGGAGGAAAAAGAGGATGGGTATTTTGGAAAGATTCAACGACATTATCAAGTCTAACATCAATGCATTACTGGACAAATTCGAAGATCCATCCAAAATGATCGACCAGTACATGCGGGAGATGATTGAGGATCTAGCCGAGGTAAAGAGGGGGACGGCCTCTGTTATGGCCGAAGAAACCCGCACCAAGCGACTCGTGGACGAAAACGCAGCCGAAGTTGCTAAATACGCCAACTATGCAAAAAGAGCTCTTATGGCCGGGAATGAAGATGATGCCCGCATTTTCATCGCCAAAAAACAGGAGCTTGAAGATGCCGGCGCCGGTCTTATGACTGCCTACGCGGCGGCCCATGAAAACGCCATAAAGATGCGCCAGATGCACGATAAACTGGTGGAAAACATCGAAGCTCTGAAGGCAAGACGCGAGATGATAAAGGCTAAAGTCTCGGTGGCCAAGACTCAGAAGACGATCAACGAAGCGACCTCAACTTCTGGAAGAACGCAAGGAGCAATGGACGCCTTCAACAGAATGGAGGATAAAGCCCAGAAGATGCTGGACGAGGCAACCGCGATGGCAGAATTGAACAGCGAACCCATCGACAAGGCAAAAGCGCTGGAAGAGAAGTATGCCTCGAAGAGCTCTTTCTCCGTTGAAGAAGAACTGAACAGAATGAAGAGTGAACTCGAAAAGTAACTGCAAAAGATATTGATCCTACCAAGTATCAAGACCCCGCTTAAGGAGCGCGCGGGGTCTTTTTCATTCTGAGATGCTAGATAAGCTCATTCCATGTGTTGATTATGCCTCTGGATTCGATCTATCCTGAGCTATAATTCAAGCGTTGAAATCTTTCTAGAGGGAAAAGGGGGAGAAATCATGAAGAGTAAAGCGATCGCGGCATTCTTTCTGTTGTTCGTTCTTTCTTTCACTTGTGTTTTCGCCACCAGAATCATGGTAATTCATAGTTACGACGAAGATTATATATGGTCTAGAGAGATGCTTGAAGGCATCAAGAGTGTTTTTAACGACGAAGCTATCGAATGGAAGGTCTTCTATTTGGACACGCGCCTTCAAACAAACGAAGAGTGGAAAATAAAGGCTGGAAAAATGGCTGCCCAGGAGGTCGAGGCTTTCCAACCCGATATAGTTATAGCATGCGACGATAATGCGCAGGAGTATTTCGCGAAAGACTTCACCACTCTGCCGTTAGTTTACTGCGGTGTTAACCTAGATCTAGAAAGGTATTCGTACCCGCGCAGTAACGCCACGGGCGTCAGGGAAACCCTCTTCTCGAAAGAGACGGTTGCGATGCTTCTCGATTTCTTTCCGCAGGTCAGGGAAATCCATTTCATCGGCGACGACAGCGAAACCGTCGCCGGTATGAGAGAACAGCTGGAGGCGACTTCCTTCGACGATGTATCTACGAAAATACATGTGGTCGGCAGCTTCAACGAATGGAAAGAAGTTGTGAAAAACTTATCCGGAGAAGGAAATGCCATAGTTATCCTCGCCGATAGAACGCTAAAAGACGAAAATGGAAGAACGGTAAGCACTGAATATGTTACCGAATGGACGGTTGAAAATACAGATTTGCCCGTCTTTTCCGTTCTGGATTTCGTGGTGGCTGACGGTGCAATGGCGGGCGTTGTGAACTCCGCTTTCGAAGAGGGCAAACAGGCAGGTGTAATCGCCTTGAAAATACTCTCCGGACTTTCCCCCGAAGAGATACCACCTGAAAACTCCTCAAATGGCCGATCGATGGTCAACATCGAGGCTCTTCTCTCGACGGGTGTCGAACTGGATTCTTACAGGCTCGAGGAAGTCGATGACCTGATCTCGCAATCGTCTGTGCCGGTCTGGACCGCCCTGAATCTGCTGGTAACTTCTTTTCAGGAGCGCGTCCACGGAATAATGACCTCGCTGAGGGTGCTGGCCAGCTCTCCAGAAGTGATATCGGGAGAGTGGTCGAGGATGAAACCTCTTCTTAGCAGCTTCAACCGGGGTTATGAAGGACTGGCCATGTACGTGGAACCCGACGGGGATTACTACACCGTCCAGAGAGACCGGACAGGTTTGAACCTTTCCGACAGAGGCTACTTTCCGGCGCTTCTGAAGGGCGAGGAAGTTCTGGGATACCAGGTTTTGAGCAGATCCACCGGAAAACGCTCGGTCGTCTTCGCAACTACTGTCCTTAAAGAGGGCAATATATCCGGTTTTGTCGGTATTTCGGCCTTCTTAGATGAATGGAACTTCGAACTGATTTCGGATTTCAAACAACTGCCGGGGGTTCATTTCTACGCCTTCGACGGACAGAACACGCTGGCGCTATCGGACGATACATCGCTGCTTCTGGGCTCTCTGGAGGTTCCGGTTCCTGGTATGTCCGAAAGGCTTGCAGCCCTCGATAGGGATAAAGGTGACTTTCTCTTCACCGCAAACGATGTTCTCCATCTTGCAACTTACAGGCGATCGCTGAAAACCGGCTGGACTTTCGTCGTCGCACGGGAGCTTCTGCCAACAACAAGAGATCAACGTCCCGAGCTCCTCTTGAGTGAGGTGCAGAAAGAGATCCAGGAACATTTCAACAGACTCGACGCCTCTCTTGCCAAAGGCGCCGAGGATATGAGAAAAGTACTGGACGATGACGAAGAAGTACGATCGTTACTGAAGAGACTGTACGAAGCGAACCCGGAAGTGGTCGATGTGTCTTACATAGACTTAGATTTTATACTTAGATCGATTCATCCTCAGGATTACAGTTATGTTGAGGGGGAATGGATAGGCGATCAGGAACAACTCATAAGACTTCATGAAACAGGCAGACCGGTTCTGAGCGAGGGATTTCTGGCCGTTGAAGGCTTCCAGGCCGTGGATCTCGAGTGGCCTGTTTTCGCGGAAGATGGCTCTCTTGCAGGGTCGTTGAGCTTCCTGATCAAGCCCGAAACCTTTCTTGCTCCAATAATAGTTCCCAGCAATTTGGAGCCTTACGAATTCTGGATAATGCAGCCCGACGGCACGATATTTTACGATCAGGACAGCCTGGAAGTGGGAAGAAACCTCTTCGAGGATGAACTTTACGAACCATTCGATGCGCTTGTCGAGCTGGGACATTCGATCTCTAAAAACGAGAGCGGTCAAGGTTATTACACCTTCTACTCGAGAGGTTTATCCAGCACTGTCAAAAAAGAAGTCTGGTGGAGTTCCATCGGACTTCACGGAACACAGTGGAGGTTAATTTTGACCAAAGTCATCGGCCCGATTTCTGTATCTCAATAGCATGTTGCAAATCTAGAACTCAGATCAACTACTCCGTATAAACTTGACAGCAAGAAGTTCAAAAAGAACTGAATAAGGGAAAACGAAAAAAAGACTGACGAATCAGTATGGGGGTCTATTGAGGTATTTCTTTGAGAATATCGGGGTTATCAAGTGTGTGATGGGGTAAAAGACACCTCTTTGATTAAAAAACCTCTGTAGAAAGTATTGCAGAATGCACAAAAGCCTAGAGCAATGGGGTCAGATTTTGCAGCAACTTTGTCATTATTTTCGAAAATCCATTTTCATCGTTAGAATCAGTTATTACAGTCGCGATTCTCCGCACTTCTTGGGAAGCGTTAGACATGGCCACGGAGAGCCCGGCCGCTTTGAGCATTTCTATATCGTTGTCACTATCTCCAAAGGCTACGGTGTTTTCGGGTGCTATGCCTTCTCTCTTGCATATTTCAATCAATCCACGGCCTTTGTCAACGTTCGAACGCGTGATATCCAGGTATATTCCTCCGGATCTGGTGAAGCTGACTCCGGAAAACTGTCCGGTGAGTTTTTCCTTCAAAGCAGAAAGATTGTCGGATTCTGAAAGCACGACCAGCTTGATCGGCGGATTCTCCTGGAGATATCCGGCAAGATCTCCGACGATTACCGGCTCTAAGCCTGTATGGAGTGCATACCTTTCCGCCGCGGGAGTCAGTTCCGAAAAGACCAGCTCGCCATCAACATAAGCGTGAATATGGATATTGATCTCGCTCACAACCCTGACTATTTGCGAAGCCGTGGCCGAGTCTAGCGTAGTTCTGGAAATAACCTCTCCTCTCAGGGTTACCTCAGAACCGTTGAAGGCAATGGCGTTGAAATTACGTTCGTCCAGTCCGCTGAAGAGCTTTCTGATCGATCTGGTAGATCTACCGCTGGCAAAAACCATTAGAATACCGCGGTGCACGATCTCCTGGATCATATTCAGATTCTCGCTTGTCAATCTTTCTTCGCTGTCCAGGAGCGTGCCGTCTATATCGCTGAAAACGGCCCGCACGTCTTTTAGCTCCCAATTTCGCGGTTCTTTCATGGAAATCATCCTTTCATCCCGGAATTTGCGAAGCTCTGAACGAAAAGCTTTTGAAATATCGTGAACGCGATCAAAAGGGGCCCTATGACTATCAAGGTCGCCGCCATGAGTAAACTCCATTCGGCACCCCCCTCTGCCTGCTGGGCGAAGATCGTCAGTCCGACCGTCAGGGTTCTCGATCTGGACGTTTCGGTAACCAGAAGAGGCCAGAGAAATTCATTCCAGTGATAGGTGACGCTGATTATCGAAAAGGCGATCAGCGAAGGCCGGACGATCGGCAGAAAGACGTGCCAGATCAACTGAAAGGTGTTGCAGCCATCGAGTTTGCCGGCATCCTCCAGAGATTCCGGAACGCTTTTGAAAGCCTGCCTCATCAAAAAGGTGCCCATGGCCGAGGCGAAATATGGGAGCATGACCCCCAGCCTTGTATCGATCAATCCCATCTGGCTTATGGTCAGGTAGTTTGGAAGAATCGTGCTCTGCGGGGTGATCATAAGTTGAGTGAGGAAGAGTATGAAAAAGAAATCCCGCCCGGGAAACTGGAGCCTCGCGAAGGCGTAGGCCGCCATCGTTATCGTAACGAGCTGTATGGCCAACAGTCCGAAAGAGGTTATTATGGTGTTCAGATAGTAACTCGCAAACGGCGCGTATGACCAGGCGTTTGTGAAATTGTCGAAATTGAGACTGCCCGGCAAAAAGTTGAACGGGTTGGAGAAGATCTCGGTTTTCGTTTTGAAAGCGGTAGTCGTCAACCATATTAGAGGCATTAGAATCATGAGCGAAAAGATCACCAGTACGAAATAGACTGTTGCTTTCGATACCAGATTCCCCCACTTCATACGATCACCTCTCGTAGTGGACGAAGTGTTGCAGTCCGAAGTAGTAAATGAAGGTGAAGCCCAGCAGAATCGAGAAGAGAACCACAGACGCGCTGCTGGCTAATCCAGTGTCCCAATAAACAAATCCATTTTGATAGATATAATAGAGCAAGACGTTGGTGGTGTTGTAAGGTCCTCCTCTGGTCATGACATATACCTGATCTACGGATTGAAACGAGTTTATGATCGCCATCAAAGTTACGAAAAAAGTAGTCGGAGAGAGCAGCGGCAGGGTAATCTTTCTCAACTTCTGCCAGGCGTTGGCTCCTTCAAGCACCGCCGCTTCATACAGACTTTCATCGATTGACTGAAGCCCAGATAGAAAGAGCAACATATAATAGCCGGCGAATTTCCAAATAGAAACAAGGATGATCGAGAGCATCGCGTAAGGGGTGGTATTCAACCAGTCGATGTTCGACGAAAGACCAAGAAGGTTCAGAACTTTGTTCAGCAATCCATAGGACTGGCTGAAAAGAAAGATCCACACCATCGAGGCGGCCGCTATTGGAATCATAGTGGGGTAGAAGATAGAAAACCGGAAAGCCCCTCGAAGCTTCAGACGTTTGTTCAGGAGTATCGCGAAAACCAGCCCGAGAAGTATTGCCGGTATGACGCTTCCGAGTGAGTAAACGAGATTGTTTTGCATTACCTGCTTGAAGAGACGGCTTCCAAACATGTATTCGTAGTTGGCAAGTCCGACAAACTTCGTGACTCCTCCAGCCATTTTTTGAAAGAGGCTCAACCATACGGAACGAACAACCGGATAGTAAGTGAATATTATCAGAAATACGAAGCTTGGAAGAATAAGCAAATAACCGAGCAAATAAGTTCTCCACTTGCGGGACAATCTCATTCTCTCACCCCCGATTCTAAAAAGGAAAGGAGGAGCGTAAAAACTGCTCCTCCTTCCACATTTCTTATTTGTAAGGTCTCAGAACTCTCTCGGCTTCGGCCTGGGCCATGTTCAGCGCATCCTTCGCGCTTATCATGCCGGCGATCGCCCCTTCCAGTGCGTCCGTCATGAAACGCGCTATCTGCCTTGCCGCATGAGTTGCCGGCGGCTCACCGACCAGAACGAACTGGAGCTGTTCTCTCGCGACTATCGCGAAGGGAAATCCTTCGACGTACGCTTTCATTTCTGGAACGTCGAAAGCATCCTTTCTCACGGCCACGTACCCCGTCTTCATGCTCCAGGTTGCCGCCTGTTCGGGGAGCGTCATCCATTTAATGAATTCCCACGCCGCCTTCTGGCGTTCCACAGGTATCCCGGCCATTATTACCAGCTGCCCGCCTCCCGTTGGAACGGCCCTTCTGACGTTCTCGGGAAGATACGCCACACCCCAATCGAAGGTCGCACTGTCCCGGACGAAAGTCAGGCTACCGGTCGAGTTGTACATCATGGCCGTCGTACCGGCGACAAAATCGGCCGAGGAGTCTCCGAAGAGTCTTCTGGCAGGCATTAGACCTTCAGCCACCAGAGATCTCATGAACTCGAGAGCGCCGATCGCTTCAGGACTGTTGAGATAGGTCTCCGTTCCAGCCTGATTGTTCACAAGTCCTCCGTTTTGCATTATGAAGGCCGAGAGCAACCACTGGTCTATCGGGATTTCCACTCCCCAACGCACAGTGTTCCCACCCTCCTTTTTCACGAGTTTTGTCGCGTACTCCTTCAGTTCAGTCCATGTCGAAGGTGGCCTGTCGGGGTCTAGACCGGCTTCCCTGAACATATCCTTGTTGTAGTAGAAGATAGGTGTGCTTTTCTGGAACGGTATCGCGTAAAGTTCTCCGGCTACGTCGCAGTCCTCCAGGAAGGCCTGAAAGTAGGGTTCTAGAAAGGCCTCTCCTCCTTCACTTTCGACAAACGATTCGAGAGAGATGATGATCTTTTCGTCGGCCGCGGTCCATATATCGGCAGCGGTGAGAAGAGCTACATCCGGCGGGTTACCGGCCTTCGACGCCGTCAGGGCTCTCTGAAGAGTTTCCGGATAACCACCGGAGTATATCGGTTCGACGATGATATCCGGGTGGGTGCTGTTGAACTTGTCGGCCAGCTCTCCCATATACCTGGCCAGCGGACCGGCGACACCCACCGGGAAGTAGAATCTAAGAATTATCGGATCGGCTGCAATTAGCGATGTTGCAAATACGGCCAATACAAATAGAGCAATCACAAAGTACTTTCGCATGCATTTCCCCTCCTTTTTTCTGGTGATTCCTATAAAGAACTACAAGTGCTGTTCCAGTAGAACTTCCCCAGGATCCTTCGAGGATTCAAGCTTCTTATGGTCAGTTCCAGGCGAGCGTTTTCTGAAATCAAAACCTGCGCATACATTCCTGGTGCACCGCTCTTCTCCGGCCACGCCTCTGTAAAAGATGGTACTGAGATATACGGTATTCGATTGCACTCGTAAAGGCCGAACCAGTGTACATGTCCGTTGATATAAGCCAGGACCTTTCTCCCTCTGCCAACAGTCTCCCTTATTTTTTCTCTGTTCTCCACAAATGCCAGTTGTGGAAACTGAACGAAGTGAGGGTTGTCTCTTATCTCCTGGTCGTCGGCGGGATGGTGTGCAAAGATTATTTTTGGTAGATCATCAAAAGTCAATTCACGTTCAAGCCACTTGAGCTGTTCATTTGAGACACTTCCGCCCACATCTTCTATAACCGGCTCTTCCGTATCCAGAAATATCAGCTTGTAACCCTTCACGAAAGCAACTCTATTTTCTACCGGCTGTCCGTAGATTTCCCTGTTCTCTTCCTTTGTGAGGTAGTGTATGTCATGATTTCCCAGGATCGGATAATAAGGTACCGATAGAGAATTCATTATGCGGGCGAATTTCAGCGCGTTTTCACGGTCTTTTTCGTAGTTTAGGTTGTTCACTCTGTCGCCGAGTTCGACCAGAAAATCCATGTCAGGTGTGCCATTTATCTCTTCCACGAACCGCTTCATCAGGCCGGGTGTCTCTTCGCCCGGTCTCGTAGAATTGCTTGGACCCATGTGCACGTCACCTACAAGAGTAAAACTCAACTGTTGCCGATCTGAAATGGAAAGCGATGCCATTTATGGTCTCCTCCTTTATATAACTCCAAGCATACTTTCGATAGATCTTTCAAACGCCACGGTGTTCCAGCGAATTGGAGTCGATTGAACCGACCTGCCTCATCTTTTCCCTTATGGCGACGGCCAGCGCCCCGATAAGGCCCGAGCGGGAGCCATAATGATTCTTCACAACCTCCGTCGAAATGAAGAGTCCCGGCAGGGCTTGCTTGGTGACCTCTTCGCGTATTATTGGCTCTACTACTGACCAGGCCTCGGTTATGAAGCCTCCGATAACCACGTAATTCGGGCTAAGAAAATTTATAACGTTCCCGATCCCGACACTCAGATTTCTCGCCATTTGCTGTACGGCCTTAATGGCCGGTTCTTCTCCACGAGAGGCCATCTGCGCTATCTTTATGGCCATATCCCTTATACTTTTGGTTGGAAGACTGAGTTTGTCCAGCTGATCTACATAGCTCTCCACAAGCTTCTTGTCGGATACGTAAGCCTCAAGACAGCCTCTTCTACCGCAGGTACATGTATTGCCGTTAATATCAACGGTGGTATGACCGATCTCTCCGGTGCTTATGCCGTCGTTTTTCAGAATCTCTCCGTTGAGCATCACCGCGCCGCCGATACCTTCTATAACATTCACGAATACTATCAGACCATCCCTGGGATATAACTCCTCGTGAAACCATGTCTCCGCGATCAGGGAGGCTGCCGAACGGCTTTCCCAGAAGACCGGCGCCGGAAAACCTACTATGTACCGCTCCAGTTCAATTTGCGGCCAATGCATATGACTTGGAAATTTCAGCACTCCATTTTTCGTATCTACGACACCGTAAAGACTTACGCCTATCGCCGATATCCTCCCGGAAAAGTCATCTTTGTGAAAGACTCTGTTTGCTCTTTCGCTCAACACGCCGAAATACTCTTCTGGAGAGAGTCTTCTGTCGAAACGATATACATCCTCTGTGACGATCTCGCCCAGTATGTTAGACACTGCTATCTGAAAATAGTCCCAGTGAAGATCGATCCCCGCAAAGAGTTTGCTTTCCCCATCCAGACTCAGTAGGACTGGTTTTCGACCACCCCTGCCTTTTTTCGAGTCGCCCACCATTAGCTCCTTAAGAAATTTCTCCTCGATCAGCTCTCCGGTAAGAGCCGACACGGTTGCCCGGGTGAGTCCCGAAAGTCTCGAAAGATCCGCTCTCGAAATCGCCCCTTTCCTTCTAACAAGATCCAGAACGAAGTGTTTGTTCGTGGCTTTTACTTCATTCAGATTGGCCAACTCACCACCACCAATTGTTTGTTTGGTTATTGACTAAACAAATAATAACTCATATCTTTGGTTAGTCCCAAGTATTCGCCGGTCCGTTCTCTTAGATCTACAGTTAACTATACGCGATTAAGATCGATTATTGTAAGTTGTCGCGCCGAAGCTGTTTCCTCCTATAAAACACTATCTCAATTTGATTTGTGATACTTACTTTCATATATCCTTCAGAATATCTCAAGAATAATTCTGTTATCATACTTTTGAGGTGATGAGATGTACAAAGTTATCTCTAGAGAGGCTATTGCTCCAGATACATTCGATATCTGGCTTGAACATCCCAATATCCATAAAAGGGCAAAACCAGGACAGTTCCTTATTTTAAGGCTAGACGAGTTCAGTGAGAGAATACCCTTAACTATCGTTTCGACAGCCGAAGGGAGATTAAGAGTTATCATAAAGACCATCGGGAAAAGCACGTATAAGCTATGTGCCGTCAAGCCCGGAGAGACTATTGCCGACATAGTAGGACCCCTTGGTAACCCGAGCGAGATTGATCGCTTCGGGACTGTTTGTGTAATCGGTGGAGGCGTCGGAATAGCGCCTCTCTTTCCAATCGCCAAAGCGCTTAAAGAGGCCGGTAACAGAGTGATTGGTATCCTTGGAGCTGCGAAAAAAGAGTTGCTGATCATGAAAGATGAATTCCTTCCTCATCTGGATGAGCTGTACATCACTACCGACGATGGTTCGGAAGGAATCAAAGGAACGGTCACAGTCGCGTTGCAGAAAGTCTTGAAAAAAGAGAAAGTCGAAGTTATTTGGGCCATTGGACCCATGGTAATGATGAAATTCGTATCACTCATGGCGGCCGAAAACAATACTCTGTGCTGGGTATCGCTAAACCCGATAATGGTTGATGGCACGGGTATGTGCGGAGCCTGTAGAGCAGAGGTAGGGGAAGAGGTCAAATTCACCTGCGTGCACGGACCTGAGTTCGATGGAAGAAAGGTCAAATGGGATGAATTGATCAAAAGACAATACCAGTACAGAGAAGAAGAAAAACGGGCAATGGAAGATTATTTGAAAGAAATGGGTGGTAAGAATGCCTGAAAAAAATAAGACTAAGATGAGAGAGCTCGATCCTATCCAAAGAATCGGATGCTTCGAAGAAGTGGCACTGGGATACAGCAAAGAAGAAGCTTTGAAAGAAGCTGCCAGATGCCTCCAGTGCAAGAATCAACCTTGCGTAAGCGGCTGTCCGGTTGGAATAAACATTCCTGGTTTCATAAAGGCACTCAGAGAAGAAAGGTACAAAGATAGCGCCATGATACTCAAGGGCGACAACAATCTTCCGGCGGTCTGTGGAAGGGTCTGTCCACAGGAGAAACAGTGCGAGGCAAGATGTATTCTCGGAAGGGTACCCGGAGGCGATGCCGTTGCCATCGGAAGGTTGGAGAGATTTGTCGCCGACCTGGAAATACCAATTGAAAGCGTTGTCAAACCATCGATTCATAAAAAAGTAGCAGTCATTGGAGCCGGTCCGGCAGGACTGACCGTCGCGGCCGATCTGGCAAAGGAAGGAGTTTCCGTAACAGTGTTCGAAGCCTTTCATACCGCAGGCGGCGTTCTCGTGTACGGAATTCCCGAGTTCAGGCTTCCGAAGAAGATAGTTTCAAACGAAGTGCAATTTGTACAGGAAATGGGTGTGGAGTTCAGATTCAACGAGATTGTAGGACGAACAGTTCCTTTTGAAGAACTCGTGAATGATTACGACGCCGTTTTCATAGGCATCGGGGCCGGGGCACCGAGGTTCATGGGAATCCCCGGAACGAATTTGAACAACATATTTTCGGCCTCGGAATTTCTCACTAGAGTCAATCTGATGAAGGCCTACCTCTTTCCAAAGTACGATACTCCTGTGAAGATAAAGGATCGTGTCGCGGTGATAGGTGCCGGTAACGTAACGATGGACGCCGCAAGGACGGCGAGGAGACTCGGCGCCAAGGAAGTCCATATTGTTTATAGACGCAGCGAGGAAGAGATGCCCGCCAGGCTTGAAGAGTACCATCACGCCATGGAAGAGGGGATCAAGCTCCACTGCCTGACCCTTCCTGTGGAGTATTTGGGAGATGCAAACAACAACGTTGTAGCAATGAAGTGTGTCAAAATGACGCTGGGAGAACCCGATTCATCCGGCAGAAGGCGCCCCGTGCAGCTGGAGAATTCCGAATTCACCATGGAAGTGGATATGGTGATCGAGGCAATCGGTCAGACACCCAACGCGGTCCTCAAAGCAGGGTTCTCCTCTGTCCAGCTCAACAAATGGGGATCTATACAGGCGGACGAGGAAACAGGCAGAACCAACCTCCCGAAAGTCTTCGCCGGGGGAGACATAGTGACCGGAGCCGCTACCGTTATCGAAGCCATGGGTGCGGGAAAGAGATCTGCCAAAGCTATACTGAAGTATCTGGCTGGCGTCTGAGCCAGGGTCATCATCGAAACAGAATTCTTCCACACATATATGAAGCGGTCGTTCATATAATGGAAAAATTCGATACGATTTTTCGTTTCCGCCTCTCGAAGGAGATATTTTCTTCTCGACCTTTTTTTGCCAGACATCCTCAACTTTTCTGATATGGATATTCTGACTGGAGCGCTCCAGCACTCCAGTGATGTCGGTACTATATAGATTGAAACTTCACATGTGGTATGTACCGTTGAGTCATTCACCGGCTCACGCCTTATCGGATACGGTGCTATAATCTTCCAGGCGGGTACTGAAAGCCTTTGAGAGTGGCACCCGGGCGGTAGGAGATAATATAATGGCCGGAGATTCGAAGAGAGTATATTCGGAAAAGTCGAAATCGATACTTCTTATGTTGATCGCCTCGGCGCTCTGGAGTACCGGAGGGTTATTCATAAAGAACGTGAACGCACACCCTCTTGCCATAGCCGGTGTTAGAAGTGCAATAGCCGCGGTGATTATCTTTGCCGCGAACAGAAAGCCCAAATTCAACTTGTCGATTCCCCAGATAGGAGCTGCGCTTTCGTATGTCGGTCTGGTCTTTCTATTCGTGAGCGCAACCAAACTGACTACTTCGGCCAATGCGATCCTTCTTCAGTTCACCTCTCCGATCTACGTTGCAATAATGGGTGCCTGGATTCTCAAAGAGAGGGTAAAGTTCTTCGACTGGATAACCATCTCGATCGTCTTCGGAGGTATGTTTCTCTTCTTCCTAGACAAGCTCGATCCAAGAGGAGTGCTCGGCAACATACTCGCCATAGGCAGCGGCGTTTGCTTCGCACTTTTCACGGTCTTTATGAGAATGCAGAAAGATGGCTCTCCAATGGAATCTGTACTCCTTGGGAATCTCTTGACAGCCGTTATAGGGATACCCTTCATCGCTTCAGGGGTACCTGATGCCTTCGATTGGTTGATCCTTTTGGTCATGGGAATTTTGCAGCTGGGAATTCCTTATGTACTCTACTCGAGAGCAATAAAATATGTAACGGCGCTTGAATCGGTTCTCATATCAGGCATAGAGCCGATATTGAATCCATTCTGGGTCTTTCTTCTCATAGGTGAGGTCCCGGGCCCACTGGCTCTGATTGGCGGCTGTATAGTCTTCGTGATAGTCACGGTGCGCTGTATAATCTCTGCCTTTCCTTCATCAGGTTCGAGAAAGGCCATCATCGTGACTATCGGTGAGGACTCAGCGGATCCGTCCCAAAAAGACGCTCGATGACATCTTTTACTGTTGTTATTTCCTTTGTCCTGTAGCCTTCGGTGCCCGAAAATACGAAACCGTTTTCCAGGTCGCCTCTGCATGCGTTCATTAAAGCCTGTGCTATGCAGTAGGGGGTCTCTCTGAAATTGCAGGTCTTTATGCAATGATAGACGCATTTGAAGGGCTTCTTGTTTCCGGCCTCCACATCGACCAAAAATTTATTTCTGATCGCTCTTCCGGGCATACCGACGGGACTTTTGATTATAACGATGTCCTCTTTTTTCGCCTCTATCAGAGCCTGTTTGAATCTGATATCGGCATCGCATTCGCGTGTTGCGATGAAGGCCGTTCCTACCTGTACGCCCGTTGCCCCAAGTTCGAACATCTCCTGAACGTCTTTGCGTTCGAATATGCCGCCCGCGGCGATGACCGGTACGTCCTTTCCGTACTCGCGCTTTATCTCTTCTGTCAGTTGGCGTACCTGTGGAATGGTTCTGGCAAGTGAAAACTCCTGCGATTGAAGGTCTTCGACTCTGTAGCCTAAATGTCCGCCGGCCTTCGGGCCCTCTACGATGAAAGCGTCTGGAATGTAGCGGAACTTTCCGAACCATCTTTTAAGAATCACCTTCGCCGATTTCAGCGAAGAGACTATAGGTATTATCGCCGTTTTCGAGCCTTCCTCCAGATAAGAAGGCAGATCCAGAGGCAATCCGGCACCGGAGATTATCATGTCTATCTTCTCCTTCAGCGCCGTTACGACCATATCCTGGTAATTGGTAAGGGCAACCATAATATTCACACCGAGAAGGCCATCGGTTTTACTGCGAGCTTTCTTTATCACATTTTTCAATCCTTCCTTACTGGCCTGTTTGAAGTTTTTGGCGTACCCTTCTATTGTCATACCGATCCCGGCTGTGCCGATCGTACCGACACCTCCGACGGAAGCGACCGCTGCGGAGAGACCGTCGAGAGAAATACCAACGGCCATTCCTCCCTGTATCAGGGGCAGTACCGGTTCGTGACTCTTTATTTTTAAAATACCCATCTCTCTCTCCTTCTAGTCAAATAAGATTGGACTATAGATTCTAACTGTAAAACCTCTTAAATGGGTTAGCTCTTTGTCAGTTTCCCGTTTCGATTGCTCAGAAGAATGGGGTCTGGAGTGTGGAGTCTAGGGTCTGTTAAGAACGGTAAGGGCCGTCCTTGGAAAGAGCGGGAAGAGCCGTCTATAGTCCTTCGTTCCGGAGCTTCTTTTCCAGCTTTTTCGTAAAATAGAGGACAGGGGTGAGGAGACCCTTGGATCTTGATCTTCTTACCTCCAACCGGAGGGGGAGTATGTCGAAGGCGAGGAGAATGTTCACCGACTGGGATGCACCGTATATCCGGTCACTCGTGAAATTGATAGAAACGCAGAGCAAATCGACGCTTGCCAATTGGGCGGTTGATTATTCGGAGCGAGTTCTATTGCCCCTTTGGGGTAAGCATTATCCGGACGACCCGCGTCCCCAAAACGCTTTGAAAGCAGCCCGGGAGTGGTTGTCGGGAAAGATAAAGCTGCCGGAGGCGAGGAAGGCAATCCTTCAGTGCCACGCGGCCGCCAGAGAAGCCGAAAACAAACCCGTCGCCCGAAGCGCGGCGAGAGCTATAGGTCAGAGCGCTTCGACCGTGCATTCGGCGAGGCACTGTATCGGACTGGCTCTTTATGGGGCGTTAGCGGTTGCCTGCGATGCGCTCGGAGTGGACGCGCCCCGGGAACGGCTGGAGCGGCGGGCCGCCGAAGAATGCGAACGTATGCTTGACGCGCTGCGCGAAGTGTCGATTGAAAACGAGACGAACCCTGCGAAAATCGACTGGAAGCGTTGAATGAAAGCTATAGAGCACCGGCTCGCGCCCGGGGCGGGAGGTGAACGCTCACGGCTGGGCGTATGTGCGTATTCGTTCTTTTTCTCACCGTTGGGATTTTCCTAAATTTTCGTATCCTTCTCCGGTCGCTGGCCGAGGATTCGATTCAGACTCTCGGTCATGATAAGTATCAGGGCCGCCAGCAGCGCTAGGTATAGCGGATATATAGCTATGCTCGAATTGTTCGCTATGAGACCGAACAGCGGCGGCATAAAAGTGGTGCCACAATAAGCGCTAGCCATCTGAATGCCTATAATCGCCTGCGAATTCTCCCTTCCGAAGTTCGACGGAGTCGCGTGTATTATCGAGGGATAGACAGGCGCGCAACCCAGACCGATCACGATCAAACCCGCCAGGGCGAGTACATCTGTTTTCAGGGGAATACCGACCATGCTCACGCCAACTATCATGGCGGTAACGCCATAACGGATCAGCTTTCTGTCTCCGAATCTGTCTGCAACGAATCCATTCAAGAATCGGCCGAATGTTATCCCCAGATAGAATAGTGAGGCAAACATTGCTGCGGTCTCCACCCCGACTTTGCGATGCTCGACGAGATAACTGCTCGCTCAGAGTCCCGTCGTCGTCTCGAGCGCACAGTATCCGAAAAAAGCGATTAGGATGAACGGAACGCCCCTGATTCTAACTGCCTGAAAAACGCTCAATGGTTTGGAAACCTTTCCGCTTCCGTCTGTTCCGGCTTTTTTATTCCTCCACAATTTCAGGCTCGAAAAGAGCGCGATCGTCAACACGATCTGAATTACCGAGACCGCTCTGTAGCCTCCCTGCCAGCCAAACTTCGTTCCGAGGAAATAACCCATGATGTACGGGCTGATGGAGGTGCCAACCCCCCAGAAGCAATGGAGCCAGCTCATGTGTCTGGAGGCATAATGCAGGGCTACGTAGTTGTTTAGCGCCGCATCGACGGCTCCCGCGCCGAGACCGTAAGGTATTGCCCACAGGCAAATGGTCACAAAAGAATTGGACGCTGAAAATCCGAACAGTGCCAGTGCGGTCATTCCAACGCTGATAGCCGTGACAAGTCCCGTTCCGAGTTTTCGTGTCAGACGATCGGACATGAGGCTCGAGAAAATCGTCCCGCCGGCGATAATCATGGAGACTATACCCGCAAACGACAGAGGAACATTGAACGCGGTCCTCATCACAGGCCAGGCGGAGCCCAACAGTGAATCCGGCAAGCCAAGGCTGATAAAAGAGATGTAGATTACGACCAACAACAAAGAAAACATTCGAACCCTCTCAAACCCGGATGGTCATGCCACACGATATCCTGCGGCGTGCGTGAATCTATCCGTCGATACGAAGCGACCGACTCGTCGGGTTTCGCTTCAAGAAACTCTATTCAACTTTACAGTATGGAAATGTTTACCGGAACCTTTTTTAACTCCGAACTATGGTGTCGCTACCACCGACGACGGTTCTCATCGGGAACACTACAAGATAGAGCGAAGCCGGAATTCAGACCGGCCGCACAGGTACTGCCGTCTTCTCTATTTATCACTCTATGGTCGGGTTTTCGCCACCGGCGGGGTTTATGAGTCCGTCGAGGTAGGCGGTCAGCTCTTCGATCTCCTTTCCCAGAGCGGGCGTGTCTATTATTTCCCGGGGTGTCAGGCTCTGGCCGAAGTACTCCCTGTTGGTGTCGGAGTCTTGCCTTATGATCGAGCCACCGAGTGAAATGCCGGCGAAGAGGCCGTTGCTGACCGAATAGGAATAGATGGCCGCTTCTAGCTTATAATCGGTGTCGGCCGCAAGCGTCTTTCCAGTCGGGCCGGCCGATACGGAGGCGCTGCCTCCCAGCGTTATGTTGTTTCCAAGGAAGCCTTCGATCCCCTGCTTGTTCATCACCACCAGCACCAGACCGCTTTTCTGCACCCCGGCCTGAAAGCCGTAGCTTATACCGTATAGCTTGAGGAAGAGCGGGCCGTACCACCTGCCTTGCTCGTCCCTGCGCAGGAGGAAGCCCTCGCCGTACTGGCCTCCAAAGCCGAGCGCCGCCTTCACCATATCCGGGTATATCACTATACCGTTTGATTTGCGCAGCAATTCGACGAAGGAGCCGCTGTCCTCCGTGCCGGACAATTCTACGATCACATCGAGTCCTTTTTGTATCCTGTCTCTCGGGATGCTTGCCCCGAAAGCCGTGAACGAAGCCAAGATTATCACCACCAGTAAGATTTTTCTCATCTGAAACCTCCTTTTTTGAGCGGGTTCTCACTTGACTCTGAGATATATATTCTGCTGGCCCTGTCCGAAACTGGCCGACAGTATTTTGAACTCCCCTTTTGAAGCTATTTTCGAAAACTGGGCCTTATCTATTTCGACCTTCTGGTACTGGTAGTAAGGAAGATCCTGTACATACGCTTCCTGTACACCGTTGCTGTCCGTGACCGCGTAGAGGAACCTGAGGGCGTTTATAATAGGCGATTTCAGAACCGCAACCGTGATGTAGCCCCCCTTGATCTCGCGTGGTGAGAAGTCTCTGGAGAAAAGCTCCCGCGACTCTTTGTCGTAAGCCGCTATCGTCAGAAGCGGCTTGCCCGGCAGGTCGAGTTCGACTTTCGAGAAGACTATCTCTTCCTCTTCTATACCCAGTAGCGAGAGTATCTCTCCTTTTGACAGCGAGACGCTCCCGGTGTTTTCCGGAGTTTTTTTGTCGCAGGAAGTCATGGCTAAAATCAAAAGCAAAACGGTAAAAAACAGGAGTATTCTCTTCACGCGGTCACTCCTCCAATCAATGGTTTCGGCAGAACTGCATCATTATATCCGAACGGTCGGTGATCAGGTAATCGCAGACGTCCCTCACCTGCGAGAACAGCTCGGGATCATTGAGAGTCCAGAGCGATATTCTGACGCCCTCCGCGCGGAACTTTTCGAGCATTTCCCTTCCCTTTTCGAGCCCCATGTAGTTGAAAAGCTCTTTGTTCAAGTTGAGCGCAAAGGGTCTGTACCTTTTCACCGTTTCGTCCAGAAACTCTTCGGCTCCTTCCTTAAGCACTTCTCTGTCTATTATGGGTGCGATCATGGTTTTATCGCCGAAGGCCTTCCTGAAAGCGCCCAGACATTCGTGATGAAAGGATGAGAACATGGTTCTATCGAGGGCGTCGAACTTCCTCACGATGTCAATCACGCCGGGAACGGCTTCGGGGGCTTTAATTTCGACGTCGAAGTATTTGTCGTCCGGCAGGGTCCTGTAAAGCTCCTCAAGCGTTGTGAGGCCATCTTCGCCGACCAGTCCCATGGAGTCAAGTTCCCCGAGAGTCTGCTCTGCCACCACGGTTTCAAGTCCCATGGTACGCTTCAGAGTCGCGTCGTGGCAGAGTATCACCGCTCCGTCCCTGGTGAGCCTTACGTCTGTCTCTATTCCGTGGGCGCCGTGGCCCAACCCTTCTTTGAAGGATTTCAAAGTATTTTCGTATCTTCCCTTTCCCATTCCCCTGTGTGCAAGAACCAGCATGTTTACCTCCATTTGATCAATTGAATGCTATAATTCATACTCTGTCTATTCTCCAGGCCGCTTTCCTCAGTCTGTTCATTATTGCGAGGCCGATCCCCGTTTCGGGGAAAGGCTCCGAGATGATCTGCGTGTAGTTCAGGTTGTCCCGGTCGCGCAGGGCTTTGAAGAGGCCCGACGCGACGGCGTAGAGATCATTTCTTGAGCCCAGAACGACCTTTTTCACGTGCACGGGGTAGTAATCGGCCAGTTCCTGCGAACAGAGAACGACCGATTTGTCCCTTCTAGCTAGGATTCCGGCTCTCGAAACCACGGCGCCTGGGCTCCCTTCGATCAAAATCAGGGGAATCTCCGGCGAGTAGTGGCGGTATTTCATGCCGGGCGAGAGCGCCTCGCCTTTGTACTCTTCACGAACCCTTACGAAATCGGGGATCTCGAGTCCGGGCAGGAGTTCACCCAGTCGTTCGGCATCCACCGGGCCGGGCCTGAGCAGAGTCGGCTTATCTCTGGAGAGATCCACTATCGTAGATTCAAGGCCGAAGAGCGTGTCTCCGGAGAGTATTATCCCGCCCACGCGGCCGTTCATGTCCTCCAGGACGTGTTCCTCGGAGGTCGGGCTTGGCCTGCCGGATATATTGGCGCTGGGCGCCGCGATCGGTACGCCGGCCGCCTTGATAAGCCTCATCGCCACGGGATGCGAAGGAAACCTCAGACCGACGCTGTCGAGCCCGGCCGTCACCCGTGCCGGGATCGCTTCGCTCTTTTTGAATACGAGTGTCACCGGACCTGGCCACAGCACATTCAGTATGGAAGAGTAACGATTCAGATCCTGCCTGGTGCATTCTGCGGCCATTTTCAGTGAGGAAACATGGACTATGAGTGGGTTGTCCTGCGGCCTTCCCTTGGCCCTGTATATCTTCTCGACCGCTCCGGGATCGAACGCGCTGGCTCCCAGGCCATACACGGTCTCGGTCGGAAAGACTACGAGTTCACCGGCCTTTATGAGACCGGCCGCCTTTTCTATTCCCTCGATCCCCGGGTTCTCCGGGTCGAGCCTGATCATTTCCGTCTGCACATGTAGCCTCCTCTCACGATAAATAATACAACGTTATCTCATTCATGTCTTTTCCAGTTGTGTATGTTATATTTCTCGATGGGAAAGCGAGGTTGGATGATGAGAAGATTCAAAAGTATATCCGGCGAACTGATCGTCGTCGCCGGCACACTCCTGGTGGCGATGGCCTTTTTCCTGGTCTTCACGTGGGGAGACAGCACGGTGACCATGACCTACATAATCGTTGCCGATAAGATAGACAATTCGCGCGAAGGGAAGTTTGACTTCACCGTTGTGGCCGAGGGGGGCGAGGTTTTCGCGGTGAGGAACGTGGAGAGCCAGGGAATTTACTCGGCTTCGAAGGTCTTCAAGACTCTCGAAATCGGCAAAAGATACCAGGTGCTGGTCACTGGCAGAAGGCTTCCCTTGCTAGGCCTGAAGAGAAACATCATCCAGGCTTCGCTCGCCCAGTAGGTCATCGAAACTATCCGCCGCCGTTGCCGGTCCTTTACGAAAGCCCATTTCGATAATTGCGGTACGGAATTCAAATCAGCCCCTCTGCCATCGTTTCTTCGGTGAAAGGCCTGGCGATGTCTTTCTTGATTATCATAATCGCATTACCGTCTGTTTTATAAGAATCGCCCGCCCCACCGAAGGGGCAGGCGAGGAGATCTACTTGGCTTTGTAACCGTCCGGTCCGAAGATATGGCCGTCGGCGTATCCGACTTCCTTGAGCCACCAGTCGGGATAACCAACAGACTTTCCGACATCGGGGATGTTGATGTAACCGTCGCGGTACTTGGTTATCAGGTATTCGTTGAATTCCCATACTTCCGCCATTACTCTGTCAGAGACGCCGGCGACGTAATCTGTCAGGAATTCCTTACAGAGTTCGGGGTCCACCTCGTAAAGCTGTGCCGCAGCCGCTTCTATCGCCGGCTGCACTGCGAAGAGCTTGCCTTCTATCTTCTGCTGGAGCGCCTTGATTTCCGGGTACATGTAGCTGAACTTCAACTCGGCCCAATTGCCCATGAAGTTCAACGCCCAGTTGGCGATGTTTTTGTCAAACTTTTCGAGACTTCCCGTATCGTAGGCATCCGGAATGTCGGTGATACCACAGTACATGGGGATGATTATCGATTCGTGCGGCGCCGATGGCCCCCACCATACCACTCCACCGACAGGATCGGGAAGCCAGTCTCTAACCTGAGACACAAACACGTATTCACATCTGAAGATCGAGAGTGCTCTTTCCCAGCTGCCCTTGATCAGTTTGCTCGAGCCAGAATAGCGGTTAGGATTGCCGAACGGTCCGGCGGCTAGACCCTGTGTCAGGTCGAACTCGGTCCCTTCGTAGTGGTCTCTGAAGAGGTCGATCACGTCGGCCACGGAGAGCTTCTTGTCGGGAACAACCGAGAACGGGTAAGCCTTTGTGAAGCTGTCTTCTACCCACGGAGAAAGTTCCAGGGAAGGAGCAACCCTGTCGAGAACTCTCCAGGTCCTTCTGAGACTGTAGTAGGGCATGGAGTATTCGCCGGTGCTGACGGTTGCCATCCAGTCGATAGGACCGGAGCTGGGGTCATACCAGCCGGCCGCCGTCGCGACTTCGATCAGGTTCGGGGAGAACATTATGTCGGGATCGTTGGGATCGAGTTCCCTGATCCTGAACATGTTGGATTCGACGAAGACTTCTCCGTCAGGAACTTTCTTGGCCGCCCAGAGAGCGCTCTTCTGGTCCGGTGTCGCACAGATCTCGAAGACCCAGGCTTCCTGAGGGTCGGTTATTGTGAGAGTTTCGCCCCAGCCGTAGTAGCCGTACTCTACGGCCAGCGCGCCCATGAGCTCGATTGCCTCTCTGGCCGTCGTGCATCTTTCCATGGCTACTCTGGAAAGAGCGGCAACGTCGAAAATACACTGGCCGGCTTTGGGCTGCGCATAGACTTTGGCCGAACATGTACACTCGCCGATCGCGAGCTGGTGTTCGTTGATTACTCCATAGACCGCATCGAAGTATCCGTAGGTGTGTTCGACCTGGTCGATGTAACCAAGAGGTTCTGTCGGTGGATAGTTAGGATCATCGTAGGTCGGACCCATGTCCTTACCCACATAACGCGGATACGGTTCGATGAATGGATACACGGCTCTCTGTGCGCCTGGTTCATAGTCAACGTTTGAAAACACCGATGGAAAAGAAAGCATCCATCAATTCAACAAGACATATTCAGTTTTATACAAGACAAATCCGGTCGAGATAAAAGAAGATTCGGAATTACTTCCCCGTTCGTAATCCAAAATCGAAAGGCGGCCGAATCGCCTGCCTGAAGAACCATCCCGGTGGTTATTATAGCAAGCGACGGTATGGTAAGTGAACTTTTCGTATTATTGGTACATAAGCTTTAATATTAGGGGGTCGGAGAACCTGGATAGAGCGAAAAAAACACCCCCGGTTCTTCGTCCCAGAGCGTGGACAGTTTATCTTAAAGCGTTTGAGCCCGAGAGCCATACAGGAAACGACACTGTGGAATCGGTTTATCGATTCTTAGAATCGTTTCCCCGCCAGTTCGACCATCCCCATTCCCAGGGAGTTCTTCTGGCCCAGTCCGCAGTGGTACAGGAATCCTATCTCTTCTTTCCTTCCCCTGATTTTGACGGGCACCATCGAGCCGAAAACTTCGGTGTCTTCTTTGATCTTCAGCCTCAAGTTGCTTTTTCGGCCGGTTTTCTTCAGGTATTCTCTATCTACCGTTAGTTCTATGTCGCTTTCGATGCCATGGAAGATTTTGATTTTTTCTTTTGCGTTTCTAGTAAGGTATTCGTCGAAAAGATCCGGCTCCTGATAAGCCCTAAGGTAAGTTGGGGTGCTGTACTCCTCGCTACGGGTAGACAATACGATCGGCGAGATACATTTGAAAAGCTCTTCGCCGTCGGAGAACTCCTGGGAAGTCGCAAAGGCTCTCTCGATAAGCAGCGAATGATTCAGAACCCTTATCTCTCTGTTTATCAGCAGGAAGTCCACGAGATTCTGCATGAACTCTCTGACCGGCGAGGAGATGTATAGGGTACCTTCGTTTTTGGTGAATACGATCAATTCGCCGTCCTCCCCGCCCCTGGTGTAGCCTCCAGGCTCGGGAATTATTCTCGAGAAGCAGAAGAACTTGAAACTCTTGTTTCCATCGACGAATCCTTTATCGTGAAGCCACTTAGAATAATCGGGATTTGCCTGTTCGATCATCGAGTAAACCAGTCCCGAAAGCTGATAGAAATGATCGCGCGGAATAGCTTTATTTTTCAAGCCGCTGAAATTCAACTTGACTCTCAAAGTAAACCTCCATGATAATTTAGATAACCACGTCCTCCGAAAGGACGATGTCCCTTTCTTCCATTTCGGCGTTCATAATCGCGGTTTTCACGACGCGCTCGAGTTCTCTGAAATTGCCCGGATAGTCGTGCGACTCGAGCTTTTCGATAGCCCTGAGGCTTATGCGCGCAATCCCAGCGCCCTGTTCGATATTTTTCTTCTGAAGCAGATAACTGAGCATATACCTGAAATCCGACATCCTTTCCTTCAGGGCCGGCACTTTTATTTCGTAAGAAAAGCGCTGGTAGAGATCATTTCTGAAATTGCCGCGCTTTGCTTCCACTTGAAGGTCCCTGTTGGTCGCCGCTATGAGCAGAAGGGGGATCTTCACCCCCCGCGGATCGGAGTATCCATCTATGATCACGCGCAAATCGTCCAGATAAGTCAGGAGCTTCGCCTGGACACTCGCCCCTATCTCGCCTATCTCGTCGAGGAACACGGCGCTCCCGGCCATTGAAACCATCTTGCCGATCCTGAACTTCGCGCCGGTGAAAGCCCCTTCGAAGGTCCCGAACAATTCGCTCTCCAGGAGGTTCTCCGATGTGTTGACAAGGGAGATTTTGGCGAATCTCTCCGGAGCGCAAAATCCAAGTTCTCTGGCCATGTATTCTGCCAGCAGGGTCTTTCCGCAGCCGGTAGGACCAGTCAGAAGTATCGTGATCGGCTTTCTGAAAGAGGCTTCCATTTCGTTTGAACGCTTTTCTATTTCTTTCAACAGGTGGACGGCCTCTTTTTCCACATTCTGCTTCTCAGATGTCTCGAGTTCGTGCAGCTTCTTCAACTTGTCCCTGACACCGCTGTGGAACTTATCGAGGCAGCCGGAATAATTTTTTGTGGCTCTAATCACCTGTCTCGCTTTTACCATGGTTTCGTGGCTTGAAGTATCGGCAAAAAGCGAGAGATAGTCGTCTCTCGCGTCGTCCGTCTTTGAGACCTTCCAGTCTATTCTTTTGAAGAACTCGCTTTCCGGATAGTATGCCGCCAGCTTATTTCTGATAACCCTCTTCATAACTGTCTCAAATCTGGCGATCTCCGCGTACTCCTTCTTCTCCCCGTAGAAACGGTCGACGGGGAAGACGCCGAAGGCTCCACACTTTTGAGCGTTTCTCACAACGTCCGGAGTGAGACCGTCCTTGAAGAATACGCAGATATTTTTCTCGCCTTCCATAGTCTTCGAATTCGCTTTGCAATAGCCGTTTGAAACCAGAAGTATCCTCACGGCTTCTTTCGGTCCTTCGCCCTTTTTCTGGACTTCTTCATAACTGTCCTTAACGGATACCTCCACTTTGTCCCTGAGGTCGGCCTTGTTCTGGATGAGCGACTCGAGAACGTTCTTCAGGGCTCCCGTATCTTCCTCCGTCAAAGCTTTACCCATGATGACAAGCTCGACTTTTCCGGCCAAAAAAATCACCTCAATCGTTCAAAGAGTTTCATGAACCCGTCGCTTTTCAACAGAAATCCGTAGAAAGATCCAACGGTCTTGAATTCGTCGGGAAAGCCATCGGAAAAGATGCGAGAGTTGATTCCGATGGCCTTTTCTATGATAGATTCGATACCTGCCGATCGAGTGATGTTCCCGTCTGTATTCGAAGCTATTTCTTCTAGCTCTTTTTTCAAATTTTCCCCTCCATTTCGATCGCCCAGGGCCACTCTCAACATGATGAAGGCGAGCCCGGGATAATAATCCTTTTCCGGGCGTCCGGGCAGGGTGAAGCAGTTGAAACGTATGTACTCGCCTTTGTGGCTCTTCAACATGTATTTCAAATGAGTCCTGTTGGCTTCTTGCTTGCGTTTCTTCCCCGCCAGCGTATGGGCGGCGAAACTCCCGTACAGACCCTCTATCGACGGCCCTTCAAACCGGTAGAAACCGTTCAGATAGTTTTCCAGGACCGTCGCCACTCTCTTCACGTATTCTCCATAGAACGTCATTCTCTCTTCTTTGTCTTTTGGATATGACTCGTACGAGAAATTCCAGCGGTATCTTCTGAGACAGTAGAAACGGCTGCCCCTGACTATTTCGATCAAGACCTTCTTTTGAGCTATGTACTGGTCGTCGCCTGGCTCGAAAGTGAAGAGTTCCTCATCCTCGTCGGACGTCATAGGATCGGAAAGGGCCGTCTCTTCGTCGTTCGCCTCCGGCCTTTCAAGAGAATCCTCGTCCACCGGATCGATGGGTTCTTTTTCTTCCGAAGTATCCACCGGATAATCGTTGAGACTCCCTAGTGTCTTGGAACGGTCGTCTCTTTTGCCTTTTTCTTTTGCTTTTTCCTGTGTTTGAATGGTCTGCTTCGTTTTCATTTTTTCAGTGCTCATTTCTTCACCTCACCCGGTAACAACGCGTATATAGCCTTCGGAGAGCTTTCAGCGATCATCCTGCCTTCGAGAGGTTCTATCCCGCCCCTCCCCCGCTCGAAGGAGAGCGCCGAAAAAAAGCCCCGCTCCAGGCTCGAAAGGTATTCCTTGACTCCAGATTCGTCCCTGAGCGACAGATCTTTCATGTGCCTGAAAAGTATTTCGAAGTATATCGAGCTGACGTCTATACTCTTCAAAAGAGGCGTTCCCTTTTGCCCTTCCTTCGGCTTCACACCCATTATGTCCTCTACGGATCTTTCCGCCAGCCTCTTTATGTATTCCACATAGTCGTCCTCTATTTCGTTCTCTTCCTTTCTCTTGCTCTTTCTGAGGTCGGACGTTGGACGGATCCTTTTGAAGAATTCCGACGACACTCTTTGCATATTGAAGCCGCTCGAGCCGGTCTGGAAATTCTTCATGGAAAGCTGCGTGCCGCGCTCGCCTATCGTATGCCCGGCCAGCACGCCTATATAATCTCCAATCTCATGCTCGCGCATCGTGGATAACTCTAACCCACAGCATTTGGAGCAAAGGCCGTCAACCGCCCGGCAAGTTACGGGGCTCCTGACGATAAGATCGCTATCCCCGTATTCTTTGACATCATCCCGGGTGACGAGTCTCCAGCCTTCATCTTCCGGCCGTTTCACGTACCTCCCCAGTAAGAAGCGTGAAAAGTCCACTCCGCACCGCGCAAACATTTCGAAATCTGCCCGGTCGATTCTAATACCCTCTTCTGTTTCACAATCGATTTCGCTTATGCGGAGGGGATAAAGAAACTCCACCATCTTACGGGTGAAGTAACCGGCCTGGGCGACGTGAAGCTTTTTGTCCATCAGTCCGGCCCTCGATCGACCGGCGATAGTCAGCATAGGGTCGAAGGCCTCCGGCCTGCCCGTGTATTCCTCGAGCGACATACCCTTCGAGAATACCGGCATCAGCTTAAAGTTCTCTTCCTTTCCCCGGCTGCCAGATTCCTTGATCTCCAATGCATTGCCCGAAAGCGTCGCGAGCTCGGCGAAAGATATGCTCAATGTCGAATTCATCGACGCATCTAGAGTCTTTTTCTGCCATTCCAAGAGTTCGGCGGGAAAGTTTTTCGAGCTCTGAACGATCTCGAGGACATTGTTTTTGACTTCGGGCTTTTTCCGACCCGACCGGACATACTCTCCGTACACCAGGTCCTGATCGATGGAGTATATCAGTTCGCCGTTGCCTACTCTGTACGGAGAGAAGGAAGGGAGCATCCTCTCCAGTTCCTCGCCGGGTTCGCCCTGAACCGGAAAATAGACGGCCATGGTATCCCCATCGAAATCGGCCCCGAAACCTTCACAAAGCATTATCGGCAGACCAATGGATCTATGCTCCCAGAACAAAGGCTTTGCGGCGGTGATACTGTGTTTGTGAAGCGAAGGCTGGCGGTTCAGCAAAACCATGAGCCCCTTCTCCCTGGCCAGTCTGGTCGCCCTGGCGGCCGCGGCGACACGTTCTTCAGGGGAGTCGATCTTCATTTCCTTAAGCTCCTCCAGCCACTCCAGCGCCATCTCCAGGGGCAGATAAACGTGGTCGATATCTATATCCGTGACCGGGGTAATAGTTGCCCTGGCCGAGTAGTGAATTCTCCTGCCGAGCATATACCTTCGCAGATAGCCGTTCTTCGTGAGCAGGTATTTCTTCTCGAGCTTCTCGAGCTTCTTGCTCTTCTCGTGCTTATCCTTGTCAGAACCGGGGATCTTTTTGTTTTTTGGTCGAATTTCGTGCAGGAACTTCTGCCTGGCGTCGATTTTTTTCTTGTCGCCCGGGCAATTCTCTTCGACATCTATCTCCCCCGCTTTCTGGAAGCTTATGGAACACGGTTCGGCTATCGTTCGGGGGTCTACGCCCCTGTATGTGTTTACCAGAGTCCTGAACGCCCAGAAATAATCTTCTTTGAAACGCGAGGGATCTTCGGTGTTTGTAACCGAAAAGGCGTTTATCGTGTTAATCGCGTTGTGATCGAAGAGTGTCCAGAATTCCATCTCCCCGATCCGCTGACCACCGTCTCTGCGCTTGCCTTTCACCGGCTGGCCTGTGATGGGTGAAACCTCTGCCTGCCTGACAACATGAAGCTTGTCCCGCACGCAATGATCGAGTCTTACAAAGTACTGGTAACCCACGGTAGCTTCGAAGGATTTTCCGTCTGGAAAGTTGAGGAAAGACCGCGGCTTTGACGGGAGTTGATTTTCTTTGAGCCTTTCGGCAATGTCCAGCGGTTTGAAAGGCTCATCCACATACGCGCCTTCCAGCGATTTTTGCGTCTCCAGGAGCTGTCCCAGGTTCATTCTGGTTATGACCCCGAAAGGACTTAAAATAAGGTCTAGAGGTCTTCTCCGTCCATTCAGCTCTACGAAAGGCATTTCACTATCTGGCAGGATCTTCGAGATGGTTCCCTTGTTGCCGTGCCGCCCGGTGATTTTGTCGCCGACCTCCAAGGGTTTATTGATGCGGACTTTCACGGTCACTTCGACCATGCCGGTGTCGGAAAGGTTCTTTTCCTTCCCGCCGCCTTTGGTGAGCTTGTGAAGCCTTACTGGTCTTATCTGATCGATGCTCGCGTTCGACTGGATCACTCCGGGATAGAGAGAGCCATACAATTCAGCGCTGTAAGAACCTTTTATCTTCGACCAGCCTCCCTCTCTCTTCCGAAATACCTCTCTTTTGAAGAGCCAGTCTGTCTTTCTGACTTCGCTTCCCCCAGACCTGAAAGTGTATTCAACCTTTATTCCGGCCTTTTTGCTCTCGATGATGACTTTCGACTTACCCGCTGTTCTGATCTCGCTGTCGGGCGTCAAGGGAACGAAATCCCCGAAAGTCATTGATTTGAACTCGTCTATCGCCATTTTTTCGGCAAAACTTTCGGAGCAGACGATGCCGTCCTCGAAGTTCAGTCCCCTGTATAGAGCATAACCCACGAGGGCGTTGACACCCACGTTCATGTCGATCTCGTCGTATATGGGAGTAGTTATCAGGGGCTTCTCGCTACCGACTACCCTGACCGCCTGCTTGAGATTCTTCCCGCCCATCGTGACTCTGGCGCCGTCTGAATACATGATGAAAGGTACCATTCTCGTAGAAGGGCTGAAATTGCCTTCCACACCTTCCTCCGACTTGATTATCTCGAGTTTTTCGGCGTCGTAGGAAGCCCCGCTGGCCATAAACAGCGTCATTCCGATCTGCTCCGATTCGGGTGTCTCTAATAGGTCGAGCCTTCCGATATGCGATGAATGGGGAAGCCTCATGGATTCTGGCACGCGATCTCCAGGGACGACCACCTTTCTCAAATCGGATATCTTGAGTAGATCGTTGGAATCTTGAAGTTCAAAAAGCACCGGGACTTTTATCCATATGAACTTGCCGTTACTGTCTTCACCCTTCCGGTCGCTTATTTCGTTTTCGTCGCTTCCCCCCGCTGGCTCCAGCCGGTGGTACTCCACACCGGTTTTCTGTCTGTTGAATCTACATTCGGCGGCATCTTTTACTTTTTCTATATCCACCGATTCCCCGTTCCTGGAAAGATATCTCAATACAACGGCCATTTTCAAAGCCAGAGACAGAAAATATCCCGGGATAGCGAAGTGTTTTTCCAGATCGAGTTCCTTCATCTTTTCGATCCCGGACTTTCTCACAAGAACGAGGGGCGATGAGTACTTGTTTCCATTCATGTAATATATTCCCCCGGAATCCGGTTCGAGACATTTGAAGCAAATCCCGTGTCTCCCCTTGTGTTCGAAGGAAAAGCGGGCCAGAGAGGAATGCTCCGGTTCGACGAGTGGTTCAATCACTTCGAGATTCGGACGATACGTATCAAAGAGAGCGGGGTAACGGTCTTTCAGAAAGCTGCCGATTCCTTTGAAAATTTCCTCCAGCGAGAAAGCAAGAGAATTCATTACACAGACCTCCGACTGATCAACTGAATCTGTTTCCGGTAACATAATTATATCTATTTGAAATGAAATATCCTAGAAGGTATAAAAAATATTCCATCTATATTTCGACATAAATACTCCGCATCTTATTTTGTGTTCTATGCAGGGAACGCTCCGAAGAGACTCTCCATATCGTGCCGTTTAAGCGGAAAAAACTGTTATCTTATTCGTATAGGGCTGTACAGAAAGACAGGCATGGTGGAGGATCTTTACGGAGTCATGCCGGAGGCGATCTTTCTATAACACGGAGGTGTACGGATTTGTATGGCTGGATAAAGTTTCTGGGATGGTTCAATTTTTCGCTTTTGGTACTGAACTCATCGCTCTTCATAACGCGATGGTTTTACAGAAAATTCAACAAGAAACTTCAAAACTTCCCCTGGGAAGGCTTCAAGGGCCTCATGAAGTTTCTGGCAAAGGTTCATCCGTTCACCGGAGGCATATTGCTCGTGACGGCCCTTTACCACGGTTATCTTGCCACGGGGGGGTTCGTTATTTACAGTGGTAGTCTGGTCTTTTTTGGCGTTCTCGCACAATTCATAGTCTATCTTCTGGGAAAGTACGCACCGGCGATGAAGAAGAGTTGGAGACCTGTTCACCGTTCGCTCATGCTGGTTACCTGGGCTCTCTTCTTCGTTCATCTGTTCGGTCCTTACTCAATCTGGATTCCGATCTTCTGACCGTTCGATCAAACTCAAGCTCTCGATGAATGGCAGGACGACCTCCAGGAATTCCTGGGGGTTTTCCTCTTGAGGTACGTGGCCGGTGTCGGGAAAGATGTGCAGCACCGCGTTCGGGATTTCCCGTGCGAGTCTTACGGAGTCTTCTACGGGCACTATTCTATCGTCGTCCCCGCTGAGAACGAGGGTCGGTATATCGATATTTCCCAGTTTCGAAACGTCGAACTTCCTTCTGGCGAGAGTCAGCTCCCAGAGAGCCCTGTCCCAGTCGTTTGCTTTCAAGGGTTTCTCGTAACCTTCAAGAATCTCCGGAGTTATTTTGGAGGGATCATGCCAGGCCAGATCGAGTAGCGATCGCGCGTCGTTGAGAAAAAGACGCGAAACAAGCGGTCCTAGATGCCTTCCCTGAGGGGTCGAGGTTAGCAACTTGAAAAAGAGGTTATCGCCGTCGTTCGTGTAAACGGCCGCATCGACCATCACCAGGCCGATCACCCTTTCCGGATGTGCGATCGCAATTTCCAGGGCCGTCAGGCCGCCGGCCGAATTGCCTATGAGTACAGCCTTTTCGAACCCAAGGTGATCCATCAACTTCACCGTCAGCTCTACCTGGTTTTCCTGAGTGTAAGGGTTGAAGCCCTTTATCTCCTCTCCGAGCGGTCTGGAAGTCAGGCCGAAGCCTGGCCTGTCGAAGGCCATCACCGTGAATCGGTCTGCAAGAGGCGAAAAAACTTCCCGCCAAGAAAAGGTGCTGGCCCCAAACCCGTGGAGAAGCACAACTGGTGGAAAGCCTTCTCCCGATACTTTGTAGTGTACATTCACGTTTTCCAGCCGGACAAAGAGGCTGTCTTCCTCTGCCAGAAGCGAGGGATCAACGGTGCCTTTCAAATCGGGAACCGGTATCAGAAAAGGTCCCAGTAAAATTACCGCAAGTACCGCCGCTCCTATTAGAAGTATTTTCAATTTATATACTCCCTTCGATCACTTCTCTTTAATGGCGCCAAAGGCTTTGCTGACTAAAGTCTCGGGATCGACTCCATCTACCGGCAGCAGTGAGTAGCCGAAACTCAAGTCGAAGGAGCAGCCGGGTATATCGCGCTTCCACGATTCAAAAGTTTCTTTCAGTTTTTTCAATATACTTTCCGCGTCTTCCGGCCTCTTCAATTCTTCGGCTAGCAGAAGAAACTCCCTTCTCGAAAACCTGCAAAGCGTATCGCTTTTCCTTATGTTCCGCGAAAGCTCCTGGGCCAGATCTATGATAAGCAGCTCCGGAATCGAGTCGTTTCTGGAGCCGATTTTGATCTCCATCGCGGCAATCATCGAGAGGTCAGAATGTCTTTTTCCCCTGAATATGGACATGTT
The DNA here is from genome assembly GCF_900157305.1 of Mesotoga infera. Lineage (NCBI taxonomy): Bacteria > Thermotogati > Thermotogota > Thermotogae > Kosmotogales > Kosmotogaceae > Mesotoga > Mesotoga infera. Next base: position 529,522 of record NZ_LS974202.1, on the reverse strand, counting down.
GAGGCGATCCCTGAAGAGAATATAGTTGGGAAGACCTGTCTCGCCGTCATAATGGGCGAGCTGCGCTATCGTGTTTTCGGCGATCTTCAGGTCGGTGATATCCTCTATCTGGAGAAAAAAGTAATCCCTTTCTTTAAGAGAGAGCGACTTGAACATGTATCTAAAGGATCTACCACCGCGCTCCTTCTGGTTGCATTCGAAGCGGCCGCTCAACGGCTTTTCGCTGGCGACCAGTTCTCTGATCTTATCTTTGATTTTTTCTTCACACTTGTTTGTCAGTTCGATTCCAACATCGTTCGCATACAACAGGTTCGATTTGTCGTCGTATATCATGAATCCACAGTCGAGATTGTTTATTGCGTATTTCATTAGATCCAGTTCCTCACCCGCGTTTGTTTCACTTTCCACTTGATTCCCCCCCTTCTCACTCTTCAGTCCCACTAAGGTTTTTCGCATGTTTTATTCTACAATAAAGGAGCGTCTGAATGATACTTATCGACATATCCGATCGATTTGAACTGCGGGCGAGATGAATGTAAGATTGTAATGAAAGAGCGGAGGTGTGCCTTGAGATTGACTGTCCATTCCGGAGAAGATGTATTTGAAGGCGATTTTCCTCCCGGAACGACCCTGCTTTCGGCTTTCGGTGCGCTGGGAATCGTCATCGACACGCCCTGCGGTGGCGCGGGAAAGTGCGGCAAGTGCAGAGTCCGGGTTGAAGGGAGCGCTTCGCTTTCCCTACCCGGCCAGGTGGAACGGGAAATCCTGGGCGAGGCTCTGAAAGCGGGTATAAGACTGGCCTGTATGACCGGAATCACCGGAGATTGCCACGTATTTCTCGATCCCGGATCCTTTCAAGCCATCGCTACGATCGACGAAATCTCTTTTGAAGGGTGCGATCCTTTAGTACGGCGGCGAAGCCTCGCGATCCCTTCAGGCGGAGTGAAGAGAGACATTTTATCGACGCTGGTGGAGAATACCCGGGAGAATCTAGATCTGTCGGATTTTTACACCGGCTCTCTCGACGGGGAGATCTCGATCTACACGAGGCCAGGGAAGCTGGTCGCGATAGACGGCCGGAGAAGCTCCAACCTGGGCGTCGCTCTCGATATAGGTACGACCACTATAGCCACCGCCCTGCTCGATCTGGACAGCGGCGAAGTACTCGCGAAAGAGAACTCGATGAATCCTCAAAGGGCTTTCGGACACGACGTCATCTCGCGCATCACTCACACGGTCGTTGAACGGGAAGGCCTGAAAACTCTTTCGTCGGTGGCCAGGAAGGCCGTTTCGAAACTGATCGAAGTTCTCTGCGAGCGATCGGAAAGGCGGCCCGGAGATATAAACGAGGTGGTGGTTTCCGGGAACACGACGATGACTCACCTTCTGTTCGGATTTCCGGTCAGATCTATCGCCATCGCCCCCTTTTCGCCCTTTTACGGAGGAATCGTGAGGAAGAAAGCCGGGGAGATCGGCCTGGATTTGAGCCCCTTTTCCGAGGTTCTGGCCCTTCCTGCGATTTCGGGCTATGTGGGAGGAGACATCGTGGCCGGGATCCTCTCCACCGGTTTGAGAGAGCGTGAAGACGAGTTGCTGATAGACCTCGGCACCAACGGTGAGATAGTCATATCTTCGGGAGGGAGCTTACTGTGCTGCTCCACGGCCGCCGGACCCGCCTTCGAAGGCGGTAACATCACGTGCGGAGTCGGCAACGTCTCCGGGGCTATCGAGAAGGTCTCTTTCGACAAAAGCCTGACCCTGAAAACGATAGGAGATACTTCACCATCTGGCATATGCGGAAGCGGATTGATTTCCATAGTTTCACTGTTTCTGAAGAACGGTATGATAGAAGCGTTGGGAAGATTCTCGGACCTTCAATCCTGGCCTGGGGAGTTGCGCGACAGATTCGACAAGAAACGCAACGGATTCATACTTTCCGGAGATGTTTACATAACCCTGAAGGATCTGAGACAGTTCCAGCTGGCCAAGGCCGCTTTGAGAACGGGGATTGAAGTCCTTTTGAAGAGCTTCTACAAGGGAGGATTGAAGAAAATAAGGATAGCCGGCGGTTTCGGGAGCAAGATAGATATCGGAGATCTCTTCACCACTGGGATCCTCCCGCCCTGGCTGGACTGCGAGATAGTAGTGGAGGGAAACACCTCGCTGAGGGGGGCTATCGCTACTCTTCTTTACAGATCCAGTCTGGCCGAAATCGATGCGATAATTGGCTGTTCAAAGTATATAGAACTTTCCAGTTTGGATGAGTTCAGAAATATGTACATCGACCGTATGGGATACATTTGAGAAGGTGAGTATATGTATTATTCGAAGAAAGATGCGTACGGAAAGTTTTTTCGCGCAATTGGTGAACTCGTTCCCTATTCGATCGTCAGGAGAAACCTGAAAAACACCTGGATATTCCAGAACAGGGAAAACATCAACCCGGGATTCCGCTGGTCGCCGCGGGACTTTCCCGTTCACTTCTGCAGAAAAATCATGCTGCCGTACCTTCATGAAGACCAGGAGCTGTCGTTGAGGCTCTGGTTTGGTGGCGAGAGTCTGGTGAAAGTTGACGGAAAGGCCTACGGCGAGCTGAACGAATACCACAGGGAAATCGATGTGACGGAGTTTGCCGGAAAGAGAATACTGGTCGAGGTCGAGACCGTTCCTAAGGGCCTTTTCGGATCGAGCGTGGAGAGTCCCACCTTTTCAGAGGCCTTTTTGATAATCTATGATACGCAAATCAAGGGCTTCATAACAAAACTTCGCAACGTTCTCGAAGTCTTCATGTATTCGGAAGACGGGGTTTTGTGCGAAAGGTTGTACAACGTTCTTAACAGGGTACTCTCTCTGGTCAAAATTCCCAGAGATTCGGCAAACTACGCGCGCGGGTTGCTCGACGACCCGGCCATGGCGCGTGAGGTGACTTCTGTCTGGAAGGCGGAAGATTTCGAACTGGCCGAAACACGCTCGCTCCCGGAGTCTTTCAGAAGGAGTTTCCTTGAAGCCGGGAACTTTCTGGACAGGGAACTGCGGGTCATCAAGGACTCCACTAAGGCTTTTGGAGAGATGACCCTGGCCGGTCATGCCCACATAGATTACGCGTGGCTCTGGCCTCTTAGCGAAACGCGCAGAAAGATAAGGAGAACTTTCGCCAATGCCGTCAGGCTTTCGAAAAAGTACGGCGAATTCGTCTATTCGCAGTCTTCGGCCGCGATGTACGCAGATATAATGGAATCAGACCCGGAACTGTTTAGAGAGATAAAGCGATTGATCCTTGAAGGCCGCTGGGAAGCTGTCGGGGGTATGTGGGTCGAGAGCGATACCAACCTTGTTAACGGCGAGTCGCTGGTGAGACAGTTTTTGTACGGCCAGCGTTTCTTCGAGAAGCATTTTGGAAAGAGGAGTCGCACGGCCTGGCTTCCAGACGTTTTCGGCTTCACCTGGATACTGCCACAGATAATGAAGAAGGCCGGTATCGATTTCTTCTTTACGACAAAGATCTACTGGAGCGAGAAGAACAAACCGCAAAGAGATCTCTTCAGATGGAGGGGCATAGACGGTTCTGAGGTGATATACCACAGTTTCAACAATCCCGGAAATGGATACAACGGTCTTCTCGGACCGAAAGAGATCCTCACGACCATGAAAAACTACAAAGAGAGAGCCCTGCACGATGAGACCATCTTCTCGTTCGGTTACGGAGACGGCGGGGGAGGGCCTACCGACGAAATGCTCGACAATTACAGGGTTTTGAGAGATATCCCCGGAATGCCGGAGCTCAAGATGAGACCCTTCGAGAAGTTTTTCGAAGACCTGCCGGAGGGTCTGGAGCTTCACGTTCACGACGGAGAACTATACCTTGAGCTTCACAGGGGAACTTACACATCGCAGGGAAGAATGAAGATGGCCCACAGGAACGCCGAACGTTCGCTCTATCTGGCCGAAGCGCTTGGCACCATGACCGGTTACGATACCGGAAAGATGGAAAGACTCTGGCGCACGCTCCTTCACAACGAATTCCACGACATACTTCCCGGCTCTTCAATAAGAGAGGTTTACGAAGATGCTCTGGGCGAGCTCTTCGAACTCAAAAACGAGGCGACGAAGATGATCGAAGGTTCTCTGAGCGAGCTCTCCGATGGAGACGCTGCTTATCTATCTCTTTTCAACCCCTCTTCTTCGCCCAGAAGGGTCTTCTTCTCTCTTCCGCGAGAACTCGGGCTGTCTCTAGAGACGGGCGAGAAGATTGTGGCCCAGAAGTTGCAGAACGGAGAAACGCTGTATTATTCTGATGCCGAGATAGCACCTATGGGCTCGATAGTCATGAAGGCTTCCCGGAGCGATGTGATCATGGAAACGGCCAGTGCAGGACAGGAAAACACGCTTGAAAACGACCTTCTGCTCGTGAAGGTAGATGAAGAGGGAATGAGCATCTACGACAAAGAGTTCTCAAGAGAGGTCTTCAACGGTAAGGCCGCCCTGATGATCTACAAGGATATTCCGACTCACTGGGATGGCTGGGATATCGAAAAGGACTACCATCTGACCGGGGAACGGTTAGCCCCCTCGCACATAAGCAGGATGGAATCGGGAAGGATCAGACAGAGCCTGAGGGTAGTCTTCGATCTGGGAATGACCAGGGTAATTCAGGACATAACCCTACACGTTCATTCAAGAAGAGTGGATCTCTTCAACACGATCGACTGGCACATGAGAAGGACGATGCTCAGGGCCGATCTGCCTTTGAATGTGCTTACACGCGTGGCGAGATACGATCTTTCGTGCGGTTACATCGAAAGACCGACGACCGTCAACAACTATTTCCAGGAGGCTGCTTTCGAAGTCCCCGCTCACAGATGGGTCGATCTTTCCGAGTACGGTTACGGAGTGTCGGTTCTCAACAACGGAAAGTACGGTCACGGAGTGAGGGGAAGCACGGTATCGCTAAACCTTTTGCGTTCTCCGATCTTTCCCGATTTCTTCGCCGATGAAGGCAGACATGAATTCGTCTATTCCATATATCCGCACGGCGGGAGCGATCTGCTGGGGACCCTCAGAGAGGCCGAGAATATCAACAGAGACCTGCTGGCAATCGAAGGGAGGTTCAAGATAGAAAGGCCGTTCATTGAAATTGACGCGCCTACCATCGGCGTCATGGCCCTAAAACTGGCGGAAGAGGGAAGCGGGAAGGTCTTGAGAGTGGCCGAGCTTCTGGGCGCCAGAGGGAGGGTTCGCATAAGAACCGCTTTCAAGTTCGCACATGCCTGGCTCTGCAACTTACTTGAAGAGAGGATCGAACCTCTAGCGACCGATGGGGAAAACGTCGCCTTGGATTATGAACCGTTCGGGATATACACCGTTATGTTCGAGGGGTGAGGGTGAAGATGGACATGTGCCTCTTCAGGTAGTCGAAGATCGCTTCCAGATCACCGAGTTCGACGGTATTTTCACCATCCCTTTCGGGATGGAAGGCGAACCTCGGATCCATGTGTACAATGACTCTATCGCGGCGATTCTTGAGCTTTACGATTCTTTCGACGAGGAGAGTTTCCTCTCTTTCAAAACCGTCGAGAAGATCGTAAAGCTCCTTTCTGAAAGGTCTTGGACAGCTCTGGCGTACAAATTCCCGGAAGCTTTTGATAGTGAATCCGCTGTTCCTAACGAGTTTGGAAGCCCTTATTATCGCACTCTCGAAGAGAGAGTCCCTCACAACGCCATCTTCGGTCTTTTTCAAGAGTTCCATCTGGTCGGCGAGAAGTTCTACTTCCCTCTCCAGCACGACTAGCCTGGCCAGATAGCCTTTTCTCCTTTCGGGTTTGATTAAAGACAGTATGTCCATATATAGATTATATATCGCACGCGGCCGACCGGAAGTGATGAAGATTCATGTCCAGGCTCCGTTGAAGAGCTACGAGATCCTGCTAGCAGAAAGGGCTGCAAGTACAAAGCCCACCGTACAGACCAGGATCATCCCGCGGTATCCCCAGGCCGATATCAAGCCTCCCATGAGGGCGACGGATACGGCTTGCGAGAGTATCATAAAGATGCTGTTGATGCCGAAGGCTACACCTCTTTTGTGTGGTTCTACGAGTTTGGCCAGCGTCGCAGAACTCAGCGAGTAATAAAAGCCGAGGCCGAGCGAGGAGAGAAGGAAGACGCTTACACCGGCATAACCTGCACCCGTTCCGCTCAGCAATCTCCCGTAAAGGGCAGAGTACAGGCAACCTATCGAAGCGATTACCGATAGAGAAACTACAAGTAAACGCTTCTCTCCAAAAGCCTTTGCCGCAGTGGCCGTGAAAAAGGAAGTGATTCCCGAAAGGAGCGTCGAACCACCGAACCAGGTAACGGCCGTCGAAAGAGACATAGAAGTCTCCGAAGAGAGGAAGGACGTTAAAAAAGGGAAGAGACCGCCGATGGAGAACCAGGCGAAGAACTGCATCGAAAAGAAGAAGAGCACAGGTTTTGAGAGGATTTCGACGACAGCTCTCAAAGTCATCTTCTCGATAGAATCTGGCCGTTCGAGATGTTCATGGCGCGGCGCAGAAAGCAGAGGAAAGATGAAGGGCAGCAACACACCGGCGGAGAGGGCGAACAGGGTGATGTCGGTGCCTACTTCGTACAGCCGGTTTATCACTAGCGAGGCCGCGAAACCCGAAACGTTCACCGCTCCCATCACCGCCCCAAAGCCCCGGTTGGCCCCGGAAGCTTCGGCCCGGTCGGCCACCAGCGATGAATACGGACCAAGAAAGCTGTACGCGCAAAAGGCCAGTATAACTCCCCCACAGGCCGAAGCGACGGAGTTGTTCAATATCGGCAGAAGAGTGCCGGAAAAGGAGAGGACTACCAGTCCTCCTATGAAGGGGAGCCTCTTTCCGATGCGGTCGCTCCAGAGACCTATAAGAGGGCCGGCGGCGGCAGCGAGCAACATGCCCGCAGAGACTATGAAGCCGGAAATGGCCGGCGTGAAGCTCTCTTTGAGCAAGGGGATGAGGAGCATGTTAACTATGCTGAAGACGAATCCTATCGTCACGCTTCCCAGCATCACGCCGTACATCTTATACTCTCTTCCTTTTCTCTTCGAGCATCTCCGCGACTCCTGAGAGATCCAGTCCGTTGACTTCGAGCACCTCTTCGACTACTTCCTCCGGTATATTGTGGTCTCCCGAGTGAAGCGCCGTCAGAAGACCGGCGAGAGCCGCGATCGTATCTGTGTCGCCGCCAACTGAAGCGCCCATTCTTATTGAAAGCCATACATCTCCCTTCGCAACGTAAAATATCGCCAGGGCGGCCGGCACCACCTCGTTGGCAGGCAGCCCAGTTCCGTTCAGGTAATATATCGTGTCGAGGATAACGTCGATCTCTCTCTTGCCGGCGAGCAGTTCGACCAAGTATTTGATCTTCCAGGCCGATGAAGCGCCCACATAATCGGGGGTGTCGAAGTTGTCTATGCGAGAAGCGCCTTCCAGGGAGGCTTTCAGAACCTCCTCTATCCCCGCTCCCCTGGCCGCCGCATCGACGGCAAACCCCATCGCTAGCGAAGCCTCGATCGCGAGATTGGTGTTGTGCGTCGGAAGAGAACAGTTGTATATGTCTCCGGCCAGTTTTTCCGGCGAATCGCCTCTACTACAAAGAGCCGCGGCGGGCGCTCTCATCGCTGCCCCGCAGGTAGTTCCGCCTCTTCCGGCCTTAAGCGGGTCTTCGCCGCTTTCTATCGCTTTCAAGGCCTTCAAAGAGCTTGGGCCTATGTAGCCCCTCGAGTCGGCTGCGGTCTCTCTTACCCAGCGTATAAGGGCGTCGGCCGTACTTTCAACCGTTATCTCTCCGTTTTTGCAGTAGGCATCGATGAGATAGAGGTTCTGCTCGGTGTCGTCGGTTATTGATCCCTTTCTGAGATTTGAATGGATGGGAGAAACGGCCGGATCGAGAAGCTCCGAAACGAGTCCGAACCTGCGTACAGTATCTCTCGTCATGAACTCCGTGGGCATGCCCATGGCATCGCCGACGGCCAGGGCCTGGAGGGCTTTAAGATATTTGTTCAATCGGTTATCGCTCCTTTCTAATCGAGGGCCGGTCTTACGCTTTTAACAATTCCTTCCAGGCATCTAATAGAGACCGTTTCGCTGGTTTTGTAGCACACATTGCCATCGGCGATCAAATAAGAAGACAGGCCGTCGATTTCGATCAAGTCGTTTGCGTCGAAAAGCATCTGTTGAATGCAGACGGGTTTATCGGGATCTTCCAGTTGCGAATCGATCACGACGGTATCCAGAATCGAGATGGCCGCTCCGGAGGAAAAGTAAGGCGCCCAGCACAAAGCGCCCGTTACGGCCTTCCCCGCGTAGAAGTCCTTTTTGAACAGGGGAGATATAACTATCTGCGCTACCTTGAAGGGTGGAGGAGGAAGGGGCCGGCCGTTCTTATAAATCCCGAAATTCTCTGTGGCTATATTTTCCGAGGGTCTGACCTCAATTTTCGAGAGGTCTCTGATGAAATCGGCCGCGCTAAGGTTGACCATTTTCCCATCGATGGTTCCGAGAAACGTGTCTCCCACGACGATATCGTTGAAAGCGTAGCGGTTTTTTTCCCGGCCACTTTTCGCAACCAGCGCCGTAATGCTTTCGATGTGCAGTTTTTCGGGGTTGAGCTTCCTCAGACGATCGATATCGTACCCGATCAGGGGACCCACGTTCGCGGTACCTCCGGCTATACCCATGAGTGGGGTCCGCAATCCATTTTCGATGAGAAAGGAAGCGATGTGGGCGAGAAAACCGTCCCCGCCCACACCGATAATTAGATCCGTGTTCCTTTCAATGAAACCCGCGAGATACTCCTCGAGAGTCTCGATGAAAGATACCCTTGAAGTTCGCACTACCCGGACATCGGCCTTCTTCAGAAGGATTTCACCGAAGTCGCCCTCGCCGGTGAATAAAATGTGGCTTTCGAACCTGTCTAGAATCTCACCGGCTATCGTGGCGAACCTATCGCTCTTTCCGGCGCCGGGATTGAACAGTACCGAGACTCTCAACGATCTGCCTCCTTCAGAGAAAGATATCCAGAGATTTTCTGGCCAGCCTCAACTTCGCTTCCACGTCTTCCAGATAATGGCGGTAGGCCGGTTCAAGGACGTAAATACCGCCGTAGCCAATCTCCTTCAAAACCGAGAGTATGGCCTTCCAGTCACCCTCGCCCTGCCCGGCTGGAATGTGCTTTTGATCACCGACGTGGTCGCTCAAATGGAGATGGATGGGTCTTACCTGCTCAATGAAATACGCCGGGTCGATTCCCGCTTCCCAGGATTCGGTTGTGTCGACCATCGGGAAGGCGTTGACGTGATTTATCCTTTCCAATGATTCAAGAAGTCCTTGCGGCGTGTCACCGAGCGTGCTGGGGTTGTTTTCGACTGCCAGCTTTACCCCGGCAGACTCGAGCTCATCGGCCAGAGTTCTCAGAACTTCGATGACAGGTTCTTCGAAAAGCCGCGCCTTGACAGCATCCATCTTCGGTAAAGCGTGGACCACAACTACTTCGCTTTTCATGATCTCCGCCGATCTGGTCATCTCTTCGGCCATGATCCGGGCCTCTTTCATCATACCCGGATACGGGTTGTAGAGAATCGAGAAAAAGGCGAGCGGAAAATGGATCGAGCTGACCCATATCCCCGTCTTGACAGTTTCCTTTGCAAACTCCGGTTTCGTCTCTTCCATACATTGAGGCATCAGTTCGGCTTCGCTGTAACCTGTCTTCCCGAGTAGAGAGAGCGACTCAAGGCTCGGCCTGGGATAAAGTGCGGCAGTCGAAAACGAAACTCTCATTCCAGGTTTGCCTCGATCTCCGCTTTGAGATTCCGGGTCAATTCTCTCATGGCGTCGGCCGGGCTGGAAACGCCCCGCTCGATTTTCTCTAGCGCTTCGGCTATCATGGTGTCCATTGTTCCCATCTCGTTGAAGTGCCAGTACGAAAAAGCGAATGTGAGCTGTTCGAAGGCCACCCGCCACATCGGCGCGCTTTCCATGAATTGCTGAGTTTCCGGTAATTCGAGCGCCGATTTTCTAGTTGGAAGATAACCGGTTTCCATGGCGAATTTGGCTACGTTCTCGGGTGTGGTCAACCATTTGATAAGCCTGTAGGTCGCTTCGTCTTCTTTCTTGTTCTTCGGGAAGAGAACGGCTACCGCACCACCGATAGGGACTGCTCTCACAACGCCTGCAGGAAGGAAAGTTGCTCCGAATTCGAAACTCGTAGTGCCCAGCCATCTGCCTATTCTGTTGGAACTGCCCAGATAGAAACCGAGTGTGCCTCCCAGGAACATCTTCTCTGCCAGAGAGTGCTGGCCGACGGGCATAGCTTTCTCATCGATCAACCTCTTCCAGAACTGGGCCGTCTCTATTCCCCGCGCGTTGTCGAAGAGCGGAGTCATTGTGGCCACGTCTATGATGTTGTTTTCGTTCTGAAGCAGGAAGGCTTTGAATATCCAGGGAGCGTCGGCCATATCGACTCCCCATATGTCCGGCACGCCGTCTCCGTTGGTGTCTTTGGTTATTGCCTTCGCGGCCGTCAGGAGTTCTTCCCAGTTCTGTGGAGGGTTCTCCGGGTCAAGTCCCGAAGCCCTCATGAGGTCCTTGTTGTAATAGAAGATCGGAGTGCTTATGTTGAAAGGAATCGCACAGATCTTGCCCTGGTACTTGGAGTAGTCCCACATGGCGGGGTAGAAATCGTCCATATCGAATTCCGGGTCGGCCAGCATGTAGTCGAGCAGGACGTAATTATCCTGCGCGCCGGTGAAGATCGGTCCGGCCGGGATGATGCCGCCGTTGGGTAAGGTGTTGGCTGCGAGAGCGGCCGTTATCTTTTGCGCTGTGTCGGCGTAGCTTCCCGAGTAGACCGTCTTGACTATGATATCGCTCTGGCTCGCATTGAAGGCATCGATGATGGATTTGATCGATTCTCCCGATACACCGCTCAGGGCATACCAGAAAGTGATCTCGGTAACGGCGAGCGATATAGCCGCTATCGAAATAACGATTAAGAGCAGTAATTTTTTCACTATGAACACCTCCTTCAGGATTTGAGTCCTGTCATTGTGATCGATTTTATGAATTGCTTTTCAGAGAACATGTAAACAAGCAGAACGGGAACTATGGCCATGACGGATGCGGCCATCATGAGTTGATACTCGCTGCTCCCCTCGGTCATCAAGTATCTCAACCCGATAGGGAGAGTGCGCATCTCGGTCGTGTTGATAACTATCAGTGGCCAGAGGTATTCTGTCCAGTGGCCGAGGAATGTAAAAAGAGCGATAGTGGATATCGCCGGCTTCGTGTTTGGCAGAATAACGTGATAAAGGATCCCGAAATAACCGCACCCGTCTATCCTGGCCGCATCCTGCAGATCGACTGGAACGGTTATGAAAAATTGCACCAGAAAGATTATCGAAAAACCGTTGAAGAGGAATGGTACGATCAAACCCTGGTACGTGTCTATCCATTTGAGGTTGCTGATTATCAGAAAAGTCGGTATCATCGTTACAACGAAGGGCATCAGCATGGTAACGACCACGAACATGAAGATGAGGTTCTTGAAGGGGAACCTCAGCCTCGCCAGCGAGTAGGCGGCCAGTATGGAAACGAAAATCTGTCCGATGGTGGAAAGCGATGTCACCAGAACGCTGTTTAAATAGTACCGGCCGAAGGGGACCATCTCGAAAACTTTCGCGAAATTGTGCAGGCTCCAGGAACTGGGGAACCACTTTGGAGGATACGAATAGACATCAGCCTTTGTCTTGAAGGCCGACAGGACCATCCAGAAGAGCGGGAAAAGCATCGCAAAAAGCCCTGCCAGCAGCAGTATGAAAGCCACTCTGTTTCTTACGCGTTCGCCTTTTAGGCCTTTTTTTGTCATTCGTAGATCACCTTCTTGCTACTGGCCTTTCTCTGAACCCATGTGAGCGAAAGGATCATCAGGAACAGTATCACAGCAGCCGCCGAAGCTCTGCCAATTCTGTAATTCTGGAAGGCCTGTTGATAAATGTAGAAGACCATCACGCCGGTGCTGTAAAGGGGTCCACCGGTCGGCGTCATCACCGAAACCGGCGTAAATATCTTGAAGGAGTTTATAATTCCCATGAGTATGACGAAATAAATCACCGGGGAAAGAAGGGGCAGGGTGATTTTAAAAAATATCTTCCTCTCGCTGGCACCATCTATTTTGGCGGCCTCGGCGTAAGTTTCGGGGATCGCCTGAAGACCGGCCAGGAATATCACAATATCGTAGCCGAGCCCCTTCCACAGGGCGAAGAAGATGACCGAGGGCATCGCCCACTCGGGATCGTACAGCCACCGGATAGGTTTGACTCCAAAGAGCCCCAGTATCTGGTTAAGCGGTCCGAGAGATGGATCGTAAATCCATATCCATATGAGAGAGGCCGCCACCATGGGGAGAACCACCGGAGCGAAATACGAGGCTCTCAGAAACCTGCGGGCGAAGACCTTCCTGTCCAGAAGCGTAGCGATGAAAAGCGATACGACCAGATCGAGGGGAATCTTTACAGCCGCAAAATAAAGGGTGTTCAGCATGGATTTCAGGAATTTCTCATCCTTGAATATGTACTGGTAATTGGAGAACCCGATGAACTTCTTGGTCGCTCTGAGCAGGTCCCAGTTGGTGAAGCTGAGATATACGACATTGATCAGAGGTATAACGACGAAGACGGTGGCGAGAAAAAGTGCCGGGGCCAGACAGATGAATGCCACCGCTACCTCCCTGGGGTTGTACCTTTGGCGGATTCTCTTTGGCATGTCTCTCACATCCCGAATATGATTTTCATCGCTCTACCCCTGTTCAATAATTCGAAAGCCTCTCGTGCATTCCTCATGTCAAACCTGTGGGTTATAAGCTTGCCGAAAAGGTCGCGGTTTGTTGAAAGACTGCCGACCGCCTTCTCGAAGTGTTTGAACCCAAAACCGAAACTGCCGGTTATGCTCACTTCTCTGTAATGGACGGCGTACGGATCGACGCTTATCGTTGCGTCCTTCGGATATCCGCTGAAAAGCAATAGAGACCCCCCGTCGGCCAATAGAGGGGTGTATTCCCCGACCAGCTCGGGAACGTTGACGGCCAGAACTATGGAGTCGAAAGTACCGTCTGGCCGTTCTGAACTCCCCTCTATTCCGGCGCGACGGATATACTCCAGTCTCCATTCGGATTTCTCTACAATACGGGTCTCGCAACCCTCCGATAGACCCACAAGGGCCAGGAGCATACCCATAGGACCGCCGCCGACTATGAGGAGTTTTTCCGGTTTTCTGCCGAGTTTTTCAAAACCGTTATAGACGCAAGCCAGCGGTTCGGCCAGAGAATAAAGAGGATCGTCCTCGACCTTGAAAAGGCCTCTCAGGGCGTGTTCTTCGCTCATCGATATGTACTCGCTGAAGCAACCGGTCTCCACGAAGGTCTTGAATTTGCACAGCTCCGGAACACCTCTTTTGCATGAATCGCACTTGCCGCACTCCAGATATGGTGCGACCGCGACGGTGTCACCGACCTTCAGACTGCCGTGGTAGTTGTCTGTCGCTTCTATCCTTCCGTAGCATTCATGACCCAGTATAGTCGGGGGTTTGAACATGGGGTGACCCTTGAGATAAGTCTTGAGATCGGTACCGCATATTCCCGCCCCGAGAACTCTTATGACAACATCTCCAGCGGGTTTTTCGACTTCCCTTAATTCGAGTTTTCCGGGTCCAAGATAAAAAAGCGCCTTCATCGATCATCCTCCAGAGTTTTCAGAATACAGCCGGCCGTTTTCTCATCGGTGATGAGAATGTTGAAATAACGCGCGCGCGCCGCGGCAATTATCCCTTCTACCTTTTCGATTCCTCCAGAAAGGCAGACCACGTTTTCCACTTCTCTTAGTCTGCCGATCGGTATCCCGGCGAGATTGTCCTCCATTCCGGATACGCAGATCTCGCCGTCGCTTTTGAAAAACTGTCCCAGAATATCTCCGACTGCACCCTGTTCGCGGAGTCTCGCCACTATTGAAGGTTCGATCTCCGCACTGAGAGTTCCCTTCGGACCGCCGAGGCCTATGATCGCCAGATCGAGTTTCGACCAGTAATCGCCAACGGAATCGGAAGGGCACGAGAGTATGGCCGAACGGTAAAGCTCTCCGGCGTTGGCGAAGGCCGGTATATTCAGGAAGACTCTTCCGGCACCGAACTTCTCGGCCAGCCTGTCCACCATGCTGTTGACCTGGTAGAAGGGAACGGTCTGCCCTATGGCGCCGGTCAGCGGGACAAAGACGATATCGCTTTCCCTTGAAAAGTGGTCCATGGCTATTATTGTTCTGTATAGTGTCCTGCCCCACCCTACCCCGACGGTCTTGGAACGCGATATTATCTGGGGCAAATACGAGCGGGCCTTCGCGGCGATAGAATCGAAGATCTTCTCCTCGTCGTCGTTTTTGGACCTCTCCAGAGGTGTCACAACGGCGTCCTTGAGCCCTAGAAGCGACTTGATCCTCTTCGAAATCTCCTCGCTCTCTTCCGCGTAAGGGTCGTTTATATTTATCTCAACCATACCGGTTTCTCTGGCGCGTTTCAGGTACCTAGATATCTGAGGCCTGGACAAACCGATCCTCCTGGCTATCTGTGCCTGGCTGAGATCATCTTTGTAGTACATACTGGCTATCCTGTACATCAGGAGATCGTCTATCGATTTCGGGATCGTTTTCACCCCCTGATAATTCCGTCGAGCTCGTCTATCAACTTCGCGGGGTCTTCGCTCTGGAAGATGTTCCTTCCAAACGCGAAGCCCTTGACGCCGCAACTGACAGCGCTTCTGGCCATCGCGAGAACATCCAGGTTCCTGGGTCCTCCGGCCAGTATAACCGGCACCGGGCAGCCCTGAACAACTGCCTCGAAGCCTTCTGTATAGAAGACCTTCAGGACGTCTGCGCCGAGTTCGGCCGCTATTCTCGCCCCGGTCTTGACGAGATCGGGATCACTGGTCTTACTGAAATCCTCGGCCAGTACCTCCACGACCACGGGGATCGATAGCGAGTGGTATTCGTCTATCGCGCGGGCTACGTTCTCCATCGAATCGTAGTCTCGATCTCCGAGAACGAGCATCAATATCGCCGCGTCGGCGCCGAGATCGAGAAGAGATTCGGCGGAAACGACCGCGGGATGAAAAGTTTTGTAGTCGGAGAATCTGCTGCCTCCGATCGACGATCTCACGATCAACTTCTTGCCCGATACGGTGCTGGCATCCAGAAGTCTTGTTATGCCAGGATTTAAGATGAAGCCGTCGGCTTTTGACATAGAAAGCCTCTCGATGAGTTCGAGAGGTTTATCTATCCCTTCGACGGGTCCGAAAAACTGCGGATGATCCAGCGCTACTACAAAGAGACACCCTTTGTTTGAAAAGAGATTTGCTACATTTCTCTCGAGTCCGGTCAAGTCGATCACGCCCTTATGAAAGTATACGCACTTTTGTGCATAAAAAATGTTCGTTATTATTATATCAAAAACGGTATGGGCAAATCAATCAAATCAAAGGGCCTGCTCATCGATTCACTCATAAAAATGCGGGCCCATGGCGAGGCCCGCTTGACTTGAATTACCAGTCTTTATAAACCTTCGGATCCTGTATGAACCCGGCTATGGTTCTTTCGGTGAGTGTTAAAGAAGTGGTCTGGGGAGCCCCTCCTTTTATGGATGTGAAGCACTTGTAGAGAAGGGCTGCGATGTCGGTAGTGGAGTATGTCGAGGCGTAGGTCTGAACCTCTGGCCAGTGCGCATCACTGGTGAAGTAAGCCATTTTCTGCAGAAAGTCTCCCGTCCACTCCACATAAACGTCATCAGGGTTGAAGTCGGCGAGTGTGCCGCCAACGTGATCCCAGTCGGGGTACGCGCTCTTAGCCGAACTCGTCGTTGTGATCACTATCTCGATATTGGCCGGCATCACACCACCTGATTTAAGTCCGTCGAGCCAGCTCCCGGCGTGGCAGGATTCGATGATTATGCAGAAAGTCACGTTGGCATGTTCCTGTATATAGCTTCTGAGTTGAGAGGCGTAGAAAGTGGTTCCGCCGAGGTTCATCAGGTTGATGTTGCCGTGGGCTACGAAATAGAGAGTCATGTGGTTTATCTTTTCGTTCGTCAGGAGATCGTTCATTGCGTTTTGAACGGCCGTCCAGTTGGGTGCCGGTCCGCCGACTGTGTATTTCACGTCGCGCACTTTATCGGCTCCCATAAGAGTCTTGAAGGAAGTTGACACGAGATCTCTGGCATCCCTGGCTTCGGCGTAAAGGCTCTGGGATGGAGTAAGACCGCTGGTAATTACGGCTCCCTTACGGGTTATTCTGGCTATTATGATATCTATCCAGTCTGCAATTGGAAGATAAACGATTTTACTCTTATCCCAGATAGTGCCTGCTATATACTCTGAACGCGTGATTAAGGGAGTGGGCACTTCGTCGTTCACTTTGGGCATGCCTTCGATCTTCTGATCGAAAATTTTCTGCCCGTTTTTGCTGAATACCACCAATCTCCCAGGATGATCATAGAAAGCTCCCGGAGCCTCGTCAAGATAGAATAGCCATCCAGCCTGGTCCAGACCTTGTAGTTGGTACTGAAATTCCTGTCCGCCGTCGGCCTTTTCTGAAGTGACGACATCTCCGACACCGACCTCGGCCAGGCAGACTCCGACAAAGGGATCTTCCGGCTCTCCCTCGTTTTTTATCAGGTCAATGAACTTCTTTGTGGCGGCCGCGAAGGGATCTTTGGGAAAGCAGGCAGACAGTGCAAAAAAGACCGTTGCAAGAAGTATCGTTACAAGAATTGCCCGTTTCAGCCGCATAGTATCACCTTCCCCGAATGCGGAGCAGTGTATTGCCTACACGGATTCTATGTAAATATGTCATCTTGACAGACAATTATACAATCATGAAGGTCTCGAAAGACACATAGTCATACACAGTGTGATCTTAAGGGGAAAGCTGTCGAGAGCCGACTCTAGACGGATGATTTGAGATAGAGAGATTGAGGACATAGAACAGGTTATGAGCGATGATGAAAAAAGAGGGCGAAAACGCCCTCTTTTTTTTCGATCTATTGGATGTTATCAGTAATACTCTATTTCCCTGGTTTCTTCGCTTTCAACGGTTGCCAGTTCCTTCCAGTTCTCCTTCTCGAGGTCCTGAATACTGTAGAGGAAATAGACCGTCATGTGAGTGTAGTTGCCCGCCGCATCGTATTCGTACTCGTAAACCGTGACTTCCTTATCGTCGCTGAAGAAACTGTCGCTTATCTTCTTGGATACGTCTCCCTTTTCGTTGTACTCGAACTGAGACGCGATAGGTTCCGGTTCGGTGCCCGGTTCGGCGAACATGTACATGTACTCGAGTTCTCTTATCTTGAGATTGTTGCTGTCGTATTCAAAAACCGTTTTCGACAGGACCA
Source organism: Mesotoga infera (assembly GCF_900157305.1). Taxonomy (NCBI): domain Bacteria; kingdom Thermotogati; phylum Thermotogota; class Thermotogae; order Kosmotogales; family Kosmotogaceae; genus Mesotoga; species Mesotoga infera. Next base: position 512,060 of record NZ_LS974202.1, on the reverse strand, counting down.
TTCCCATCATGCTCATGGACTCTTCTATCAGGTTACCCCTTTCGTCGTAGGCCATGTTTACGGCGATCTGCATTTCCTGCCCTTCACTCATCCCCGTTATGATCTGGGCGACGAGTCTGCCGTTTTCGTCGTACTCCATGGTGATGGTTGACTTGTCTTCACCTTCATCGACAACGATAGAGACGATTTTGCCGTCTTCGATAGTCAATTCCCCTATCATTTGTTCCACGCCGTTTTCTCTTCCAGAGATCGCGGAAAGCTTACCGAGAGCGTCGTAGCCATAAAGGATGGCATTTATCTCTTTTCCGTCCTTATCGTAAGAGATCTGAGATACTATCTTTCCCGCTCTATCGAAAGATATGACCTCGTACGCGGGCATCACTAAATCTTCTCCGAGATCTACATCGCTTTGCGGGTAAATTGTCTTCATCGATTTCACCGGGCCTTTGAGGGCAAAATCGGCCGTGCTCAGGGGTATCATGAACTCCGACTGCGCGAACAAAACCATGGCAAACAGGATAATTGTACTTATTGTGAGAAGCTTCTTCACTTCTGCACCTCCACTGAATGAGTTATTATTATCATACATGAATGTGAGCCGAGATGTTATCCATAATCACTGTCTCGCGGGAGAAAGATGCGGTATTATATCGACGAAGCGACACCTCTTGAACTGAACGAAATAAGAACTAGAATGTACAGGGCTATACCGGAATCCAGCAACGGTAGATACTCGCTCGGGGAGTTGAAACCGGTCGATGAAGTATACAGAGACTTTCTCAGTGCCGGAGACAGCGTGGCCGTAATGAGATACCGGGGAACGATCGTGGGGTACATTCATTTCGGCCGCAGAAGGGAAGAGACTTATTCGTCGGAAGAAACCGGACATATCTTCGACATCTTCGTGGAGAAGACTCATAGAAAAAGAGGAATCGCCACACGGCTCCTCGATCACGCCCTTTACCGGATGTACTCGCAGGGATACAGGAAAGTATCGGGCAACACTTTTCGGGGCGGGCCGGGCTGGGAAATTCTTCTGAAGAGAGGTTTCCGTCCAGTCTCTGTTTGCCTTTCGATTGAAAGCCAGTCCAATGCCCGGCGCGGGGTGTGCGACGTGTCCCTCGGTGTTCCGGCCGACCTTTCGATGTTCTCGGAAGACTTATTGGTTTTTGGCGCCGAACTGATGCAAGATCTTTCGGTCAATCTCAGCGGGCTTTTTTACAGACTCAACGCAATAATCGAAAAAGGGGCGACCCTGCTCATCGCTCATCGTAGCGACAGTCCGGCGGGCTTCATGGTTTACTCTGTCTTTGACGACCTGATGACCTACGACTTTCTCGGATATCTGGATTTCGTATTTGTAGTTAACCCCTTCAGGAGGCTGGGTGTGGCCGGGGATCTCCTCTGCGAGTCTCTGCGCAGACTGAAAGGGATTCAGGCCAGGGAGATGTTTTTCGAATGCGACTGCGACTCATATTGTCATAAATGGGCCCTCTCGATGGGCATGAAAGAGTTTTCCGTACTGCTCGAGAAAGATCTGGACGTCCTTCGATGAATGGCGCTTCCATTGACTGCGCAAGGGCGACGGACAGTTTTTATCGAAAAGCGCAGTCGCGTTTCAATAACGATCGATATAGTGATAGACTGTGAAAGAGATAAATATGCTACCAGGGAGGTCGAAGAAATGGAGCTACTCGAGAGGATCAAAAACGCTATAATCGAAACGATGCCGGCGATGGCCAAGCAGGCGACACAGGAGGCTCTGGAAAAAGGCATCAGTGCTAAGGAGATACTGAATTCCGCATTGATTCCGGGCATGGACGAGGTAGGGAGACTCTTCAGAGAAGGTGAATACTTCGTACCCGAAGTTCTCGTCGCGGCCAAAGCCATGAACGCCTCTATGGACCTTATAGAACCGATTCTGGTCGGTAGCGGGGTCAAAAAGGCGGGCAAGGTTGTGGCCGGGACCGTCGAGGGAGATTTGCATGATATCGGTAAAAACCTGGTTTGTATGATGCTCAAAGGGGCGGGATTCGAGATAGTCGATCTGGGGGTCGACGTGAAACCGGAGAGTTTCGTTGAGGCCACAAAACGGGAAAAACCCGATATACTGGTTATGTCGGCCCTGCTCACCACGACTATGCTCAACATGCCGAAGGTCATAGACGCCCTCAAAGAGGCAGGCGTGAGAGAAAAGGTCAAGGTGCTCGTGGGAGGCGCCCCCGTGAGCCGCGATTATGCCGAAGAAATAGGGGCCGACGGATATTCGGAAGACAGTTCTTCGGCCGTGGAACTGGCCAGAAAGCTGGTTAACGTTTGAGGTATTTGCGGGGAGATCGAGGCGTTCCTTCAAACATGGGCAGTTGATTTAAGTTCTAATAGATACTATATTTCTCACGAAGTGCGTGTATGTTACAGCTAATAGAAAGGAGCAAGAGAAGGAGAGCGGAAACAGGAATCGAGGAGATGGAAGTCGATTTTGACCTGTTCCAGGAGTAAAGACCTGAGCATAGAGATAGCTCTTTGGATCGTTTCGAACACTTTATACCTCTTTGTTTGAGACTTAGTCTTCTCGAGAATGAATCGATGAAGGTCATTGAAAATCAGATAGGCGAGAATAACCAGGATGATCCAATGCTTTTGGCCATCTTGAGTTGAGAGTACGGCTTTGCCGAGCGAGAAGTGTTGTTTGGCAGTCTTGAAGTAGGACTCAATGGACCATCTGTTGAGATAATACAGAAAGATATCCTCAGATGAAAGCTCAGTATCTGAAGAGATTAGGGTGGTTCTTCTCCCATCATCCAGTTCGGCCACAACTATCTTGAGAGGAACTCTAACAGACTTGAAGCGAACAACTCTCTGGTGGAATCTGACGGTTCTATCTCTTATTATGGCCTCCTCTGAGAAATCACGAACAGAGTCCTGGTAGTGGGACACTCTGGTGATAGATTCTTCAGTCTTGAATAAGAGATTTCCCCTGGCTTTCCCGATGAAAGTGATTCCGAACCAAAGTTTGCAGGACTCTATCACGTGGCTGTTGGTGTACCAGGAGTCTCCAAGAAGCACTGCATCCCTTATCTCGCTCTCTTTCAGCCAATCTATAAGTCTTTCAATCTTGGTGGGGCCTTCTTTCGAGTTCGAGAACATCATCTCCAGAGGGAAGAAACCATCGCTGACTCTACCAACGGTAAGGAGAACCTGTGCCTGGCAATACCGCTTCTGATTATGATCATACGTTAGAGTGGTGAAAGGTATCTTCTTGCTCCTTCTGGCCAGTTGAGTATCATCCACAACCAGGATCATCTTCTCCAAAGAGGTTGAGAGAATAACCTTCTGGATCAGCTTCTCGAGGTTATTCCAGAAATCAGGATGACCATTAACAAACCTGGTAAGAGTTGTATGAGCCACATTGTTCAGAGGGTCTCTAGCTATTGAGGAGATCGAATTATGTCCAGGTTCCAGTATTCCCTGTATAAGAATCAGGATATCTTTAAGATAGAAGGCTTCTATTGAAGAGAAGAAATCACCAAAGTGTAGCTGGACAAAATGCTTAATTGATGCAAGAATACTCATAACCGGTCGCTCCTTTGTGTGGTTTGTTTGGACAAAATATTCTACATCTGGAGCGTCCGGTTTTCTATTCTCCCCTTCTCTATTCCTTTTTCAATGACCTTTTTCCTTTGTTTTGCCTTTCTGATTTATTCTTCCGTTACTTTCATGCACTCCGTGAGTATATTTGTTACGTGTGATTCATTTACGAACGTAAAATCCAGCCGGACCTTAAAGACGCTCCATGATGGAGGGAAAAATGTACATACGTATCCTTTCTATCTGGCCGGAAATATCGCCAGTATTATGTTGGGTTGCCCGGAGCGGCCGATAACATGGAGAAGGATTATTCAAGCCTCTACAACGCGCTCGTGGATCACCCCGATCTGCTGATCTGCCGTTGGCTGCCGGATACTTCGCTCACGTTCGTCAACGATACTTACGCCCGCTTCTACGGCTATGAAAAAAGCGAAATGATAGGCAAGAAGTGGCTTGAGATAACTAAAATCAATATCCAAGAAGATTTGAGATTCTCGATAAACCGGGCCGAGATGTTGGGGGACAGCATAGTCCGCGAAGATCCGGTGATCGATCCGCAGGGAAAGGAACGCTGGGTCCGATGGTACAACAGGCCAATCACAGACGATTCCGGCGTAGTAGTAGAATTTCAGTCTATCGGCATAGATATCACCGATCAGAGGCGGACCACACAGAAACTGTTAGAATCCGAGCACGTAATGTCGCTCATTCTTGACAACATAGATGAACTGGTTGCCTATCACAGTCCCGACATGAGCCTCGTGTGGGTGAACGGGGCTTACGCCAGATCCCGCAATAAATCACAGAGAGAACTCACGGGAAAGCTCTGCCATGAGATATGGTATGGGTCGAAACAGCCCTGTGAAAACTGCCCGGTGGTTCGGGCCGTGAAGGAGAGAAAGAATGTAACGGGCGAGATCATCAGCGGTGAAAGAGTCTGGCATATAAAGGCTTACCCGGTTTTCGGTCAAGACGGTGAACTTCTGGGAGTGGTAGACTTATCCTACGAAGTCACCGAAGAGAGAAAGCTCTCCGAAGAACTCGTCAGGAGCGAGGAGCGTTTCAAGAAACTCGAGAGCTCGACCAACGATATAATCTTCGAGCTCGATAGAGAGGGAAGACACACCGCAGTTTATGGTCGCTGGCTCGAGAAAATGGGATTTAAAGAAGAGTTCTTCCTTGGAAGGTCGGCCGGCGACATCTTCTCGGCCAAAGATGCGCTGGTTCACGAGTATAACAACGCGATCGCCCTCGGGGGCAAATCGACGAATTACGAATGGTCTGCCGAGATCGACGGAGAGCGTATCTTTTACAGCACTTCTCTCTCGCCTATCTTCGACCGGGAAGGGAACGTAACGGGAATAGTCGGCATCGGGAGAGATATAACCGACATAAAAAGGGCCGAAGAGGCCCTCAAGAGAAGCTGGGATCAGTTGATAATGACCTTATCGCGGATGCTGAGGATAAAAGATCCGTACACGGCCGGTCATCAGGAGAGGGTCAAAGAGATAGCGGTAGCGGTTTCGGAAGAGATAGGACTCTCTCCCAGGAGCCGGGAGACTATAAGGATAGCTTCACTCCTTCACGATATAGGGAAACTGGCTATACCGGCCGATATACTCAACAAGCCGGGAAAGCTGAATGAAATAGAGTGGGGGCTCATCAAGCAGCACCCGGAACAGGGCTTCGAACTGCTCAAGGGTATAGATTTCGAAATGCCCGTCGCGGAAGTGATTCTTCAGCACCACGAGCGAATAAACGGATCGGGGTATCCGCTTGGACTCAAAGGCGAGGAGATATCGATCGAGGCGCGCGTGCTGGCAGTCGCCGATGTGTTCGAAGCAATATCGAGCCATAGACCATACAGACCGTCTCTGGGAGTGGAAGAGGCCCTGGCAGAACTGAAGAAGAATTCGGGGGTTCTGTACGATCGGGAAGTGGTCGATGCGCTGCTGAGAGTTATAGAAAGAGGCTTCGTGTTCGATACAGACCCCTTCGAATAAAAGGCGAAGGATGACTCTTAACGCGTAAGTTGATAACACAGTTTATCATTGAAGAGCACCTCATCTCTTTTCCAAGAAAGGAAGCCCTTTGGAGACTACAACGGAAAGAAAGCTGGATCCCATGATATCGGGAGATAATTCCAACGAAGGTTTCAACGCGATAAGCCATCTTCTGGCCGCTCTGATAGCCCTCGCCGGTCTGGTCCTGCTGATAGTTTTCTCGGCGATAGATCGGAAGTGGATGCATCTTGTGAGCTTCTCGATATACGGTTTCAGCGTCTTCGTATCCATGACTCTGAGCAGTGTCCTTCATTTCTTTCTATGGTTCAAACGGTATTTCAAGATCTTCGGCATCCTCGATCACAGCGCGATCTATCTTCTCATAGCCGGTACTTACACGCCTTTCTGCCTGGTCGTGGTGAAGGGTGGCCTGGGCTGGTCCATCTTCGGTATTATCTGGGGGTTGGCGATCCTCAACATCGTGCTCAAGGCTGTCTTCTTCTCCAAAATGCCGCTCTGGCTTTCGATGGGAGGATACCTATTGATGGGCTGGCTATCGGTCTCTATGGTGTACAGCGTGTATATAAGACTGGGGATGTGGTCTATTCTCCTCATGTTCGTGGGAGGACTGTTCTACACGATCGGAGCCATCGTATTCATAACGGAAAAACCCAATCCCTTCCCGGGAAGGATAGCCCACCACGAACTTTGGCACATACTGGTCATGCTCGGGAATTTCACTTTCCTTCTCATGATGTTCCTCTACGTGCTTCCGTACTGAAATCTCTCCTATCAACAAGATATTAACAGAATCAATAAAGTAGTTTCTGTTGGCTGCCTGTTATTGCCTCTAATTATCTTTAATCTCTCCTGGTTGCTCTTGGTTATAATATGTCTATGATGTTAGAATAACTGCAAACGTTTCCGGAAACGTTTGCGGAGTGATTTTCGTCCAATTCTATTTTCACGGGGGTGTTGTGTGGCAATGACACGCGTCACTATAAAGGATGTGGCTGTATCTCTTGGTTTATCGGTATCCACCGTTTCCAGGGCGCTAAACGACAAGGGAGATGTCGATCCAAAAACGAGAAAGAAAGTGAAAGAAAAGGCCGTGGAGCTGGGGTACTTTCCAAACATGGTGGCGAAGGCTCTGAAGGGGAAGGTGCTGGGACTGCTCGGAGTTGTGATAGACGACAACGCGAATCCCTTCTACGCCGAAGTGGTGAAGGGAATGGAACGCCAGGCCAGGAAATACGGTTTTCACCTCCTTCTGGTGAACACTTCCGCCGATTACGAAGAACAGGTCTTCGCAGTCGACTTTCTTCAGAGCAAGGGTGTCGATGGTATCCTGATAGCCCCGGTAGATGACACCAAGCCGTATGAAATGGAGGCTCTCAGAGTGCCGTTCGTGGTAGTTGGAAGGCATTTCGAAGAGGGAGATTTCGTAGAGGTGTACAACGACGAGGTTCTTGGAGGTTATTTGGCCACGAAACATCTCCTCGACGGGGGTAGGCGCAACATTGTCACCATACAGCCGGCGATGAACATTTATCCGACGCGCGGAAGAAGCGAGGGTTACCGAAAGGCTCTAATAGAGTTTTCCGCAGAACTTTACAACCAGTCCCGGGAGTTGAAATCCTCACCCGAACAGGCAGGAAATTCCCTGAAAGAGTATATCAAGACACAGGGACTGCCCGATGCCATCTTCGCCTACAACGATATGTACGCGCTCGAAGTTATAACCTGCCTGAAAGGAAGGAAATTGAGGGTTCCCGAAGACGTGGCCGTAGTTGGTTACGACGACATTCCCTATTCGGTGTATGTCCATCCCGCTCTGACTAGCGTTGCTCTTGACAAAGAGTGGATGGGCAGAACCAGCGTCGAACTGCTTGTGAGAATGGTTCAGGGTGAGGAGTTAAAAAAGAAAAAGTATATACAGAAACCCGTTCTCAGAGTCAGGGACTCTGGGTAGGAGTAATAGAATAAGGGAGGGTTTACCATGAAAAGGTTTTTTCTAGTTTCTTTGATCGGTTTGCTGCTGCTCTCGGTGTCGGCTTTTGGAGTAATTACTATTGAATTCTGGACCGGCTTCACCGGACCGGACGGGAGGTTCATGCAGGAACTGGTTAACCGGTTCAACCAGGAACACAAAGACGAGATACAGGTTAACATGAGTACCATGCTCTGGGCCGATTACAACACGAAGGTTCCAATAGCTCTAGCGAGTGGAAAGGGACCCGATGTCGGTGTGGCCGCCATCGACAACCTGAGGAGTTTCGTGAGTCAGGGAATGCTCCTGCCTTTGGACGATTATCTGGGTATCATGGGTATCAAGGAGGGAGATATCGTCTCCTCGGTCTGGGAGGCGACCCATGTGGAAGGAAGTATCTACGGGATCTCTCTGGACGTTCATCCCCTGGTTTTCTACTGGAACAAGAAACTCTTCAGAGAGGCCGGACTGGATCCGGAGAATCCGCCTATGACGCGCGAGGCTTTCATCGAGGCGGCGAAAGCGCTTACCAAAGATACCAACGGCGACGGCGCGATAGACCAGTGGGGCACGATGATTCCAGTCGGTTGGCCGAACTACTTCATTTGGTTCTCGGCCTTCTTCTCTAACGGCGGAGAGCTCTTCAATGAAGATCTCACGAAAGCCACTTTTGCCAGTTCAGCCGGTATGGACGCCATGCAGTTCCTGGTAGATCTCGTTTTCAAGTACAAAGTCTCTCCGGAAAAGGTGCAGGTCGATGCCGATATCGACGCCTTCAAGAGAGGAACCTGCGCAATGGAATTCAATGGAATCTGGATGCTCACAAGCTATATGGAAGTGGAGGGGCTAGAATTCGGCGCAGGTCCGGTGCCACAGTTCGGTTCGGAAAGACCGGCAAACTGGGCCGGCTCCCATACGCTGGTGATTTACAAACAGAGAAAGCAAGATCTGGAGAAAACTGAGGCGGCCGCCAAGTTCATCAGCTGGATAAGCAACCACAGTTATGAATGGGCTCTTGCCGGACAGATACCGGTCAACATATCTGTTCAGAACAGCGAGCAATTCAAGGCGCTTCCATATCACAGTTCCATTGCAAAGGGTGCCGCGAACGTCGTCTTCCCGCCATTCTTTCCCAAGTACGGAGATGCGACAGGCCCGATATGGGAGGCGCTGAACCTGGCCATCCTGGGTCAGAAGACCGTCGAGCAGGCTTTGAAAGACGCCGAAAAGATCAGCAACGAGATTCTGCAGGATTGATTATCCCGACGCCTCTCCCGTAAGCGGGAGAGGCGTTCTCTCTAGAGGTGGTCGCTTTGAACACCAAAAAGGCGGTTCCTTATTTGCTCCTGCTGCCGCACGCGGTTTTTTTCGGGATCTTTTTCATATTTCCGCTTTTCAAGAGCCTGTATATGAGTTTTACCGAATGGGGGCTCTTTCAGGGCATGATCAGATACGTCGGTCTGGACAACTACGCCAGACTCTTCGAGTTCGCCGGTTACCGTTCGCAGTACTTCTGGAGTGCCATCTGGGTTACCGTGCAGTTCGTATTGTACTCGGTACCGGTGCTCGTGTCCGTTTCTCTGGCGCTAGCCCTGATTCTCAACAACAGAAAACTGAAGATGAAGAGTTTCCACCTCACGGCCTTCTTCTTGCCTACGGCCCTCTCGGTGACGGTTGTGGCCGTAATGTGGAGGTGGATACTGAACGTTCATTCCGGTCTTTTGAATTATCTGCTGGGCTTATTCGGAATCGAAAAGATACCATGGTTGACCGATCTTCCCTGGGTCTGGGGAGCGATAATCATCGCAACCGTCTGGTGGACTGTAGGCTGGAACACGGTTATCCTTCTTGGTGGACTGTCGAAGATACCGGAATCGCTTTACGACTCGGCCAAAGTAGATGGTGCCAACGCATTCAAAAGGTTTTTGCACGTGACGCTGCCGGGTTTAAAACAGGTCATGATGTTCGTGGTCATAACACAGGTTCTGGCCGGGTTCGGCCTCTTCGCACAGCCGCAACTCATGACCGGGGGAGGACCGGGAAGGGCGACCATCCCGATAATGCTTCATATCTACGGTGAAGCCTTCAACCCATCCAGACCGAGAATGGGCTATGCCACGGCCATGTCGCTTATAACCGGTGTGATAATCGTTTCGATCACGTTCATCCAGTACTTTCTCTTCACTCGAAAGAGTAAGGAGGAGAGATGATGAAAAGAAGAGGCATAACGGTGAATATAATAGCTCTGCTGATAGCACTGGTCTTCATCTTTCCGCTTTACTGGACTTTTTTGACGGCCTTCCGCACGGAGGCGCAGATTCTTGAATGGCCGCCCAAGTTCCTGCCGGTGAACCTCACCTTCGCCAACTTCAAAGAAGTGCTGGCACATCCTCAGGATACACCCGTGTTTCAGTGGTTTATCAACAGCCTTTTCGCGGCAGTCAGTTATGCCAGCCTTTCGGTCGTTGTGGGCGTGATGGCGGCCTTTGCGCTGGCGAGAATGCAATTCAGGTTCAGAGATGCTTACTTCAAGATTATACTGGCCTCCATGGCCGTGCCCGGCATGATACTCTTTCTTCCCAACTACACAACCATAGATACTCTGGGCTGGACGGACAATCTGGTTGCGATAATCGTTCCGGGACTGGCCTCGACCTTTGGAATATTCCTGTTGAGGCAGTTCTTCATCAGTGTTCCCAAAGAGATCGAGGAGGCGGCCATAATAGATGGGGCCAACATCCGCCAGAGAATCTTCTATGTTATCGCTCCACTGGCCAAAGAGTCGATCATCATTCTCTGGGTAATGAACTTCATGTCCAACTGGAACGATTATCTCTGGGCGCTGGTGGTTCTCTACTCCCCGAACAAGAGAACGATGCCGGTCGGAATGTCGACCCTTCAGGGAAAATACGTGACCCAGTACGGTCCGCTCATGGCGGGAGCCCTCTTCATCGCGGTGCCTTCGATCCTCATCTTTCTGCTTGTGCAAAGGTACTATATCAAGGGCATCGACATAAGCGGCGCCGTGAAGGAGTAAAGGGGTGATACTGTGAAAAAGACTTCATTGTTTCTTACGCTAATGATTGCGGTGGTGTGTATGGCATCTTTTGTGAAAGTTTCGCCAGGGGGGAAGTACTTCCAGCACGACGGAAAGGTCTTGGTCCCCGTCGGATTCAACGACGCGATTACGTGGCCTTCGCTTATATCGTTGAGCTACGGGAACATTTCGGCCGCCGAAGAGTACTTCGAGAAACTTTCCTCCTACGGTGTCAACACGCTCAGAATAATGCTCGAATACGCCCAGGACAGGTCGGGAGTCTCTCTCCTGGAAAAACCGCTCGGAGTGTACAACGATTCCGTAATAAAGATCTGGGACGAGATCTTCAGACTGGCCGAAAAGTACGACATCTATTTAATCGTAACTCCCTGGGATCCCTTCTGGATGTACGAAAACTGGGACGTCAACCCCTACAACGAGGCGAACGGGGGACCGATAAAGACCTTGAGCCAATTTTTGACCGATCCGCAGGTCAAGCCATGGCAGAAGGAGCGTTTCAGGTTCATTGTTGAGAGGTACGGTTCCAGCGAAAGGGTACTGGCCTGGGAATTAAACAACGAGATAGAACTCTGGTACGGTCATGTATTCTACAAGGCCGATTATACGATCGGGAACGAAGCACGGGAGTGGCTGGGAGAGATGTCGGCCTTTATCCGTGAGCTGGAGATGGAACTGTACGGCGACACCCACCTCCTGACGGTTTCCACGGCTAGGCCCGGACTGACGGGTACGCTGGCGGGAAAGCTTTACAGATTCGATTACATCGATTTTTTCACTACCCACTTCTACTTCGATACAGTGAAGAATCCATCGGATCCTCTGGCGATTGCAAGAGACGTTTCGGCCAATATAAACTATCACAACTATCTCTTCGGCGACTCTCTTCCCTTCATGGACAGCGAAAGCGGACCGATCGACCGCTGGCCCCAGCCGACAGGCTTCGATGCGGAGTGCTACAGGGCCTTTTCCTGGTCGCATCTGGCCAGCGGAGGAACCGGCACGGGTCTGCGCTGGCCCTACACTTCTCCGCACATGATGCCCGATCGTCTTCTCGGGGTACTCTCTTCCATCTCGAGGTTCATCGCTTCGGGAGGTATAGACTGGCTGAATTTCAAGGGAGTTAACCTGGATATGGAGATCTCTCTACTTTCCGGGGGAAAAACCTTTCACACTTGCAGCGGAAACGACTACGAAAATTTGAGAGAACTGATCGGCTGGGCCATGTCGAGTTCGAAGATCGGCGTGGTGACGCTGGAGCTTAAGGGACTCGAACAGGGCAAATACAGAATGGAGATCTGGCACATCTCCGAAGGGTACGACTCGCAACCGGCGGAGTTCTTAGATTTCGAATTTCCGCTCCGGACAAATATAGGGCTGGATATAGACCACGGCAGTTTCGCTTACAAGATCTATAAAGTTGAATGAAGGACCTATCTTCAAGAAACAAAAGGAACACAGGCGGTGATTGAGTGAGAAGAGATTTCATGTGGATAACGGGCATAGAAGATACGTTCGTCAGTGCGACCGATAGAGTCTCGGCGAGACCACTGGACGAATACGAACTGACTCAGCACTACTTTCACTGGAAGGAAGATCTGAGAAGCATCTCCGACACGGGCTTCAAATACGTCAGGTACGGAATTCCCTGGTACACGGTTAACCCCGAAAGAGGCAGGTACGATTTTTCCTGGACCGACAGGGTCTTCGATTTCATGAGAGAGATCGGTCTGATACCGATCGTCGATTTCATTCACTACGGTACGCCCGGCTGGATTGACAACGGCTTCCTAAACAACGACTTTCCTCTGTTGATGGCCGAATACGAATTGACCGTTATGAACAGGTACAGAGATTTCCTCAAATACTACACTCCCATGAACGAACCCTTCATAACGCAGGAATTCTGCGGAAAGCTCTCCGTATGGCCCCCATATCTGAAGGGAGACGATGGCTTTGTAAAGCTGCTCAATGCCACGGCCAGGGGAATCGTAGAAACGGTCTCGTCGATCAAACGCGAACTGCCGGATGCCTTTGCGCTGCACGTCGAGGCGTCGGGCATCTTTTTCAGCAACGATCCCGATCTGGCCGAAACGGTGGCGTTTATGAACGAATTGAGGTATGTCACCTACGATCTGGTACAGGGGCTGGTCAACAACAATCATCCGCTCATCGGCTATCTCAGGAGAAACGGGATGTCCTACTCCGACCTTGACTGGTTCTTAACCAGAAAAATTGAGGTAAATGGCTTTGGAGTGAACTACTATCCTCAGCTCAGCGTTTACAGAGTTTTCCGATCGGGAAAGGATCTCAAGACACAGCCGCACTACGGGGGCGTAGAGTATCTGAGAGAGTTGGTTTTGAGCTATCACAGAAGATACGGTGGCCCGATCTTTCTCACCGAAACCAGCATCAATGGCGAACCCGATCACCAGATACGCTGGTGGAGAGAATCCAGGAAGCTCTTTGAGGATCTCTTGGGTGAAGGCCTGAATCTGGGGGGATATACATGGTTCCCGGCAATGGATCTGATCAACTGGGACTACCGGTACGGTACCGCTCCGGCGGAGTCTTATCTTGAACCCATGGGATTCATACAGCTTAAAATGAATCCGGGCAGGGAGTTAGAGAGAAGAAAAGGCGAGCTTGCAAGAGTTATGGAGGAAGACCTGAAAGGAATTTGAAAGCACGGGAATCTTTCCCCGCTATGAGGTAAAATCGATAGAGTTCTTCACAAATAGATGAAAGCAGGTAAGCCAAGATGCGAAGCGGAAGAAAAAGAATAAACTTGGACGGAAAATGGCGGTTCGATATCTTCGGCTGCGAGCCGGAAGATCTGGCCAAGGTCGAACCGGTAAGAACGATCGACGTTCCCGCCTGTGTCGAAAGGTACTTCCCCGTCGTGACACGCGAGCAGTTCTACCTTTATTATGAACGGAGCTTCGAGCTTGCGAAGCGGCACAGCAGGCGCTATTTTCTTCACTTTGGAGCGGTTGACTATCTCTGTAAAGTATTCCTCAATGGCGAGAAACTCGGTGAGCACATCGGGGGATACCTGCCATTCGAATTCGAGATAACCCAATTGATTCTAGACAACAATAGGCTCCAGGTTCTTGTCTTCGATCCAATCGGCGGAGGAATTCTGGACAATAGTAAAATTCCCCACGGGAAACAGAACGGAGAGCCCAACTGGTACACAAACATCTCCGGTTTGTGGCAGAGCGTATGGATCGAAGAGAGACCTGAAGTCTATATACACGACTTGAAGATAGAGGCTTCCTACCTTCAAGGAAGGGTTCGCGTGAGTTTCAATACCGATCTCATTATCGACGGAGCGGTGCTTACGCTTCTGGATAGAAAAGGAGACACCATCTCTTCGAAAAAGGCGGTCTCGAATGAAATCGATTTACCTGTTTCCGGAGTCCTTCCGTGGTCACCCGGAGAGCCGAACCTCTACGATCTCGTTCTGGAGATCAGCTCGAGGGGCATCCACGATTGGTTGAGTGTCAGAACCGGGTTCAAGGACTTCCAAACAGCTTCAGGCCGTCTCCTTCTCAACGGGAGGGATTTCTATATCAAGGGTGTACTGGATCAGGACTTCTATCCCGAAACTCTTTACACAGTGCCTTCCAGGGAGTACCTGGGCGAGAGCTTCCGTAAATTGAAGAAAATGGGCATTAACACTTTGAGACATCACGTAAAAGTACCGGATCCGCTTTATATGGATCTCGCCGACGAAATCGGGCTCCTAGTCTGGCAGGATTCGCCCTATTTCGACGATTTTTCTCCCGCCGGCTCGTTGGAACTCCTCGAAACTATACGGGGAGCGCTCGAGCGCGACCTCCACCATCCTTCTCTGTGCGTCTATTCGATTATGAACGAGTCGTGGGGGATAGATCTAACCGATCGGGAACAGGCAGGCTGGCTTGCGAGAAGCTTCGACGAATTGAAGCGCGATTACCCTTCTATTGTCTTCACCGACAACTCGGCCTGCATGGGCAACTACCACCTGAAGAGCGATCTGAACGACTACCACTTCTATGCGAGTTCGATAGACCGTGGAACGCTTTGGAATTTTCTGATAGAGTCTTACTCTAACGACCCGGCATCCTTCTATCTGCGAGAGTACAGAGACAACTTCGTGGAAGAACCGCTCTTGGTTTCGGAGTTCGGAAACTGGTCGCTGCCTCCGAAGAAATGGCTCGAGAAGGGAGACTGGCCTCACTGGTTTTCCCACATCTTTAAAAATGTAGCCATGACCCATCCCGGGGGGGCGGGCGAAAGATTTCTGGCCAGTGAAATTGCTCGGGAGTATTCGTACGACGAGCTCTTCGAAATATCGGTTGAGAATCAGCTAGAAAACTTGAGGATGGAGATCGATAAAATAAGGCTTCACGATAGGATACGCGGATTCGTGATAACGGAGTCGAGCGATATTTTCTGGGAGTGCAACGGACTTTTAACTTTCGATAGAGACTTCAAATTTCCCCCAGAAAGGCTCGGTGCGCTACTCGAAAACGACTTCTTCGTGGCGTATCTTGAGAACGACACGCTCTGGCTGGGCCAGGAGGCCAGGCTTCTGGTAAGGCTTTTGAAAAGACTTTATGGCGAAACGATATCCGTGGAGTCCGACGGCCTTTTTATCGAGCGCAGGATAGACGGTTTGGAGGGAGAGACGGTTACCCTGTCGCTAGATACGTCTTCCATGAACGAGGGTGTGAGAGCGTTGACCGTTCGCGTCGGGAGGGCCGTCTCCATCGTTCCGCTCCTGCTTTGCAAACGGGGGGAAGCAAAGCTTAAACTGATTAAGACCTCGGAAATCGGTCCTTTAGAATTGGAAGACAACACCGTCCTAGTACTAGAGAGACCCGGAATGAACATTGGTATCAATCCTTATTCGGCCAGAACCGTGGAGAAAGAGGGTCTCCTTTCGGGAGACTGGATAAGTGGGATATTCTGGAACGCAAAAGATCTTTCCGCCTTTGCTCCGGGTGGTCACTTCAGAAAGTGTCACGCGGGGCTGATAGCCGGTCGGCCAATGATCGAGAGCGAAGGCTTTTCGAGGAGACTGATAGGAATTACATACGGCTGGCTGGCCGGATTTTACGGTTATCTAGATATGCTGGAGGGTCATAGGTTCATCACGACCATGAATATAGATCCCTCCACTCCGCAGGGAAATCTGCTTCTCAGGCAACTCGAAACTCTTCAGTATTGAGGCTCGAAACTCACAGACGGGGATTTCAATGCACCTATGTAAATTACTCAACGATGCTTCGAATAAATTGAAGTGGACTTAAATATATTTAAGTACATATTTGACTTTTCAAGTTTTAAGTTGTATAATGAACACAGCTGAGAACAATTGTTGAATCGACTCATGTTTTGGAGGTGCATCGATGAAATACTCTATAACCAACTGTCCCGTCTGTGGGGGAAAGATGACGATCACAGAGTACAAGTGCGATAGTTGTGGAACCAGTATAAAGGGGAGGTTCGAGCTGGACGATATAATGAAGCTCTCGCCCGAACAGCTGGATTTTTTGAAAGTTTTTATCAAGAACCGGGGAAATCTCTCCGAAGTCCAAAAGGAACTGGATATCTCGTATCCGACGGCCAGGAACAGGCTGGAAGACATAGTGCGTGGAATGGGCTACCAGGTGGTGGATAAGGACCGCGAAGAGGCTTCCAAGATACTCGAGAAACTCGAGTCGGGAGAGTTGCAGCCAGACGAGGCTCTTGAGATGCTCAGAAAAGTGAGAAAGAAGAAGTAGGTGATTACATGGATAAGGCCGAGGTGACTAAAATCCTGAAGCTCGTGGCTGACGGAAAGATTTCTCCCGAGCAGGGCACGGATCTTCTTGGAGAATTTGTGGAAACGTACAGTACGACAGGATCCAAAAGAAAGTTCAACATAGAAGTGTTCAATATGAACAGCGGCAAGATAGAGGCGAACATAAAACTTCCCGTCAGGCTGGCCAGTTTCGTTGGAAATTTCATCAAAGAAAAGGACGCCGACTTCAAGATCGGGAACGAGAAGATCGACATGAATATCAAAGAAGTGCTTGAAGAAGTAATAAAGACCGGAGAAAGCGTCGAAATAGAAACGGACGGCAGGAGAATAACGATAAGGATAGAGGATTGAGGGGGAATTATCATGGAGAAGAAATTCGAATTTGACAGCGCCGGTATAGAAGCTTTGAAGGTAAGTGCCGCGAGTGCCGATATTCAAGTCGAGCTTGTCGAGCAGGGCAACATCGTGGCCTTCGTGAGTGTCTCTACGAACGATTATGTTCCCGAAGCCGACAGATCCGGCAGTAAACTCCATATAAGATTTCAGAGGAGTGTCAATATAAGCATTCCGTTCATCAAGAACCTCTTCGATGTACAGGCTAAAGTTGAAAACATACGGCTCCAGGTACCCAGAAATATCCTCGAACTCGATCTGAACAACGCCTCTGGGGATATAAGATTGGCCGATTTCGAACTGCGGATGCTCAAAGTCAACAACGTGAGCGGCGACACCATGATCGAGAGTTGCTCGGCCTCCGAATTCAATTTGAACACTGTGAGCGGCGATCTCTCTTTCATTGCTTCAAACTATCGCAGGGGCAAGTTCAACTCCGTATCCGGAGATCTCACGATCAAAGGATTGCCGCCCATGGAGAGAGAAACCAGCATCTCTTCGGTTAGCGGAGACGTTTACGTTTCTTATTCTGGCGAGCCGAAGGTCGATGCCGCGATTTCCTCTGTCAGCGGGGACATAAATTCCGATATCAAACTGATCAAAGTCGAGAAAAAGCACTACCGCACAAGTGAAGGTCAGCCACAGGAGTACCTGAAGATGAGCAGCGTTTCCGGCGATCTCGTAATAAGCACAGCCTATGGTGGCAAACCCGCAAAAGAAGTTAAGCAGAAGGCAGACGGCGAACCGGTGGCGGCTAAAAAGACCGAGAGGGTCTCAAGCATCGATGAAAACCTTCAGGACCGGGAGACCAGCAAGATAGTCAGATTGTACGAAGAAGGCAAGCTGACGAGGGATTACGCTTTTGAGATGCTTTCGATTCTCGGCTATTCATCGGTCGAAATAGAAGATATGCTCCGGGTCGACGAAGAGGCCAGGCGTGCCCGAAAACCAGAAGAATCAGGCTATGAAGAAAGCGAAGACGGGAAGATTATAGAGGCCGTCGAAGAAATAGACGATAAAATCGAATGGCACGAGCCTCCTCGAGTCCCACCATCTCCCGAACCACCGGAACCACCCGAACCACCGGAATCACTTGAAAAAAAGGAAGGTGATGAAAAGTGAAGTTCGGCGCGATAGTGGCGATCTTCCTGGGGTTACTCATAATTCTGTCGGTCACCCACGTGCTACCCAGCTTCTCCTTCGCCGTTGAGATCTTCTTAGCTATAATTTTCCTGTACAACGGTTTCAAGGTCTTCAGGAGATTCAAGGCCGAGCACATGGGGAGCCTGATCTTCGGAGCGATTCTCGTTGTAGATCTTTTGATCGGCTTCAACGTGATAAAGAACTTCAGAGGATGGGGCTTCTGGGAACTGGTGGTCGCGATGATAGGTTCATACATAGTTGGATGGGGAATAGTGGTGCTTTTCAGAAAGAGCTTTTTTCGAGCGGACAAAGAGCCTTCCTCGACGCGTCAAACCGTCAACATCTCCCGTCCCGAAGAGTTCGGAGAGATCGATGTGGAGGTAGAGGCCAACCTGACCAAGGTTCTTCTGATGGACAACTCTTCGAACGGTATAGATGCGAATATAAGTTTCGATAAATTGAGTTTCAACGGCAACTTGCAGTACAACATGGACAAGAACAGGGCGACTCTGAAAGCCAGATGTAAGGCTAAGGCCGGTGTATCAAGCGTTCTTTCGAAATCGAGAATGAACATGGAAATAAGCCCCAAGCCCCTTTTGAGGTTTGAGGCGAACCTGGATGGTGCCGACACGGTGCTGGATTTTTCTAACCTCAACCTTGACAGGGCCAGGGTGAAGACCTCCCTATCTAGACTCTCAATAATTCCATCGGCGCTCAGAGATTGCATAATAGACATCGATTGCGAGGTAACCTCCCTCAACATAAGAGTTCCCAAGGATGTCGGCATAAGCATAGTCCACGAAGGCGAACTCAACTGGAGCAACTTCAACAACCTTATGGAGAGAGAAAGGGGCTATGTGTCTACCAACATCGATCGCGCAATATCTACCTGCCAGATCAACGTCAAATCTGACATGTCGAAAATCTCTATCGACTGGATATGATAGAAAAGCAGAAGCCCGGCCGCAAGGCCGGTTTTCTTTTGGATCGCTCCGACCCGATGCAATTAACAAAACTAACAAGCCGAAACTATCTTATTATTATATAATCAGGTTACCGGGGTTCTTTTCCGGTGTCTTTTGATGTTGAGTCGAAGGCGATTGACATAAATATGTAGGGGGCGTCTATGGAGAGGCTCAGGCTCGATCCCAGAGTGTTCAAAGTACCCATCGACAAGATGAGGGCTGGCTACTATTCGGACAAATACTTCACAAGGCTTGTCGAAGTTTTGAAATGCGCAAACAAGAATACCAGAGTGCTTTACCAGTTTTTTCCCAGAAGGGATGCCACCGTCGTCGGCATCGATGAAGCGCTGGCGATACTGAGGTTCGGAACCGGTTACTATTCCGATGAGAGACGCGCCAAAAGGCTTTTCGAAGAAATACTCGAAGTCGAAAAGCTGATAAACCACGCCGCATGGGACATGGATCGCGAGGCGCTTGTCGAGCTTTCCTCAAGGAAGTGGGATCTCAAGATGAAATTGAACGATCTTTGGCGGGATAAATGGGAAGAGCTCGATGTTAAAGCCCTGTACGACGGTGACGAAGCCCGGGATATGGAACCGATAATGACAGTAGAAGGCGATCCGCGCTACTTCGGATATCTTGAGACCATACTTCTAGGTGTCATCGCAAGGGCCTCTTCGACTGCGACGGCCGTTAAATCGGTCGTCAGGGCTGCGAGGGGAAAAGAGATCCTCTTCTTCAGCGCACGCTTCGATCACTTCTGGACCCAGGCTACCGACGGATATGCCGCTCTCAAAGCTGGCGCCTTCGGTGTATCGACCGACGCCAATGCCGACTACTGGGGCGTCGAGAGCATGGGAACTATACCACACGCTTTAATAGCCGTCTACGGTGGCGACACGGCACAGGCGGCTCTGGAGTTCGACAAATACATTGACTCAAAAGTGAACAGGATAGTCCTGGTTGACTGGAACAACGACGTGATAGGTACCACTTACGATGTGGTGGCGAAGGCTTACACTGCCCTAACCGGGAGGGAATTCATTCTTGGTAAGACAGACCCTTCGCCCGTTATAGGCGCGGGAAAGGGCAGAATCTGGGGCGTGAGGTTCGATACGTCTGGCAGCCTGAGGGATAAATCGGTGGTTCCCAAAGACAAGTCCTCGCTCGGGGTATGTCCGGAGCTCGTCTGGAGAGCCAGAGAAGAGTTCGACAAAAACGGTATGCATGGCCTGAAAATAGTCGTCTCCGGTGGATTCACAGCCGAGAAGATCGATCTCTTCGAAAAACTCGAAGTACCGGCCGACGTTTACGGCGTGGGCTCGTCTCTTCTGAAGGAAAAACTCGACTTCACAGCGGACATCGTGGAAGTCGATGGTCGGCCATGTGCAAAAGTCGGAAGGGGAAAGGGAGACCTTTCGAGGTTATCCCGTGTTGAAAGCGATTACTGGAATGAAAATAAAGAGAGAGGTGTTGAACATGGAAGTTAAGGGAACGTGGACGGTGAAAAAAGGATTCGCCGAGATGTTCAAAAACGGCGTAATCATGGATGTTACCAATCCGGAGCAGGCAAAAATCGCTCAGGAAGCCGGAGCAGTTGCAGTTATGGCGCTCGAGAGAGTACCGGCCGATATAAGAAAAGAAGGCGGAGTCGCCAGGATGGCGAAGATCGGCCTTATAAAAGAGATCATGGAGGCGGTCTCCATTCCGGTGATGGCCAAAGCCCGCATAGGACACATCGCCGAAGCAAAGATACTGGAAGCCATTGGCGTTGACTTCATCGACGAATCGGAGGTTCTAACACCGGCCGATGACAGGTACCACATAGATAAGAGACTCTTCACAGTGCCGTTCGTCTGCGGCGCGAGAAACCTCGGAGAGGCCGTCAGAAGAATATCCGAAGGTGCGGCCATGATAAGGACCAAGGGTGAGGCCGGCACGGGAAACATAATAGAGGCGGTAAAGCACATGAGAACCGTTAACGAAGAAGTTAGAAAAGTTCAGATGATGAACGATGCCGAGCTCGTCCACTACGGTAAAGAGATAGGGGCTGCGGTCGAAATACTGAGCCAGGTAAGGGAACTCGGCAGACTCCCGGTGGTCAACTTTGCGGCTGGCGGAGTCGCCACACCGGCCGATGCCGCGCTCATGATGATGCTTGGCTGTGACGGAGTGTTCGTGGGATCGGGCATCTTCAAATCGAAAGATCCGGCGAAAATGGCCAGAGCCATAGTCGAAGCCGTTCTATACTACAACGACCCGCACAGACTGGCGGAGATCTCCGAAGATGTGGGAGAAGCCATGGAAGGTCTGGAGATCGGCAAGCTCGAAGTCCGGATGGAAGAGAGAGGCTGGTAAAAATTGAAAATCGGAGTTCTCGGTATTCAGGGAGATATTCAAGAGCACCTGGCTGTAATTAAGAAGCTCGGTCATGAGGCCGTATGGATAAGAGATAGCGACGCACTCAAAGCAGTTGATGCTTTGATAATGCCCGGCGGCGAATCGACCACCATGACGAAGCTACTGAAGAGATTTGCAATCTGGGAACCACTCAGAAAAAGTATAAATTCTGGCATGCCGGTATTCGCCACCTGTGCCGGTATGATCCTCCTTTCTAGGGGAATAGAGAACTACCCCGCACAGGACACCCTGGGCGTTCTCGATGTCACGATAGAGAGAAACGGTTACGGCAGGCAGGTTGACAGCTTCGAGGCCGATCTGTATGTTAACTACTTTGGAGACGTTCCCTTCAGGGCCGTTTTCATAAGGGCTCCGAAAATCGCTACCACCGGCAAAGAGGTCGAAGTGATGGCCAGTTTCGGGGGAACTCCCGTGCTAGTCAGAGAGAGAAACATCATAGCCGCTTCATTTCATCCCGAGCTGACCGACGACGTAAGACTCCAGAGATACTTTCTGGACATGGTGGGCAACAGCATAGAGGATGCTACACCCCGGATGTAATCATGTGCAGGATGCTGGCTTTCAAGAGCCCGACTAAAATTGAACCACTCTGGATCGTTGATATACTTCGGAAAATGGCCAGAGACGGTCTGAACAACCCGCACGGAGATGGCTTCGGTCTCGCGATAGCCGGAGACGCAAGGTTGGGATACAACTCCGTTAGGTCCATCTGGGAAGACACGCCGCCGCTTATCGAAAGCAGGCTGGGAATCGTACACGCACGCAAAGCCTCCACGGGATATGCTGTCAACTCCGACCATGTCCACCCTTTTTACGGTGTGGTAAGGGGAAAAGGCTACGCCTTCTGCCATAATGGGACGATCTTCGACTTTGCCAGCATTCCCGGAACGATCGATACCCAGAGATATTTCGAACTTGTTTTGAACCACATGGAAAGGCGCAGCCCTGCAGAGGCGCTTGGCAGGGCTGCCAATTTCGTGGCGGACAATTTTCGCTACACTTCGCTCAACGCTTTTCTGACAGATTTCGAAAGCATCTGGGTACTGAGAATGAACGCGGAGAAAAACGACCTCGACCACGGACTTTACCTTTACGAAAGGGACGGCATTAAAATAGTCGCGAGCGAACCTGTGGAAAGCTTTTCCGATTTACCGGCCGGATCTAGGGAAATCACCAACGGAGAATTGCTGGCTCTGTAAACCGAAAGAGCGGTTCTTCGTCGCGTAGCCAGGAGCTTTGTTCTTCGACGACGACTATGACAATCCCTTCACATCACTCTCGTACTCATAAAACAATCGTTCTTATCACTCGTGAGAATTGAGTAGCTCGTTCAGAAAGTTTGCTACCGTGATAGTCAAATCATCCTGGGTTAATCCCAGATCGATATTCACACCGGCGTGATTTTTATCCTTGGCATTGTACAGACGAATTGGCACTCCGGAAAGCCGGAGTTTCAGGGCGAAGTTACTGGAAATCTCTTTCGACTCTATACGTTCGCAGGCATAAACTATCAGGAACGGAGGAATAGATTTTCCTGGAGCGACATGATTGATCGGCGAAGCATCATACCATGTCTCCTCTTGTCGGCCAAAAGCGCTGAGATAAATCAAGTTCATGACGATTCCTCTATCGTAATTCTCAAGAGCCGCGCGAATATCGTAGCCGGCTCCGTCAAGCAGTACGACTCCCTTAATTGAATCTAATCCGATTCCATATCTGGCCAGATAGCTCTCATCGGTAGAAACGAGAGCCGCAAGATGTGCTCCCGCAGAGTGTCCCATGAGGAAGATTTTTTCTGCATTTCCTCCATAAGTAGATATGTTTTCCCTGACCCAGGCAATAGCGGCAGCTACATCTTCGACATGTGCCGGGTGTTTCACTTCCGGTGATAGTCTGTAGTTTATGCTCACAAATATCCAGTTGTTAGAGATGAAGTATGGGACTTTATTCGCAGTGACATTCTTATGAGCCTTATCTCCAGTTCTCCAGGCACCACCGTGAATCATTATCATTACAGGAATCCCACCGGTTTTGCTTTCTAATTCGTCGGGTCTGTATATATCTAGAAAGTTGAGAGGATTCTTCTCGAGAGATTTGTATGGAATGTCCGAGTGCAATATGTAATTTCCGTTCGCAAGGCAAAGAATACCTGTAATGACAATTACTAAAGTCGGGAGCAACCTCATATGATCTCACCTCCATTTCGAATGTAAACCGGATAGCGTGAAAAAAGCGTGGAATCTCTTTCATTCATTGTAAAAAAATTTGATGAGCGACGCCCCATATCGCCGATATGAAAAACATCGTAATGATGACTGTCGTCAAGGAAATTGCACTCAACCGATCGAGGATACCCCAGAGTTACTTTTTTACCCGATTAATAGAGATGGTGTATGAATCTGGATTTTGTATACTCAGAATACGTCATACATCATACGTATGATGACTTGAATTTCTGGAGGTATATCGAATATGGCCAAGAGGGAATCTCTTTACAAGATCATATATAAACAGATAGAGCAGATGGTTCAGAAGATGAGTGATGGAACACAACTCCCATCAATAGAGAAGTTGTGTGAGGACTACGGCGCTAGCAGAACGGTTATTAGAGAAGTAATAACCGCACTGGAGAGAGATGGTCTTGTGGTCAGAAGGCAAGGGCTCGGGACTTTCGTTGTTAAGGACAGCGGGTTTGTCCATACAGGTATCGAATATCTGAGAGGTTTGACACGAATCATTTCGAGTTCGGGAAAGACACCCGATTTAGTACACGACAGATTTCGAGAGGTCCTTGCAGATAATGAACTGGCGGTGAAACTGGAGATGCCGGAAAGGGAAAAGCTTGTCCTCACAGAAAGGGTGTATGCCGCCGACGGTATTCCTGCGATATTTGCGAGAACATATATCGCTTCGGAAAGGATTCCCGGCGGCACGGAGGCGCTGCTCAGGATTCTTGGACAAAGTAGGGCAAAAGAACTCGTCCTATTTGATCTGCTGGAGGAAAATTTCAAGGAACCTATAAGATACGCTATTGCCGAAATTGAATCGAAGCTGGTCGACGAAGAGCTCGCCCGTTTGCTCGATATGAAACCGAACACATCGATCGTGCTTCTTAAGGAGGTCCACCGGGATATGAACAATTTGCCAATGCTTTATTCAGAGGATTTCATAAATACTGAGGTCTTCAGAATACATGTTCTTAGAAAGAAGATTTGAGGTGACACCATGATGGAGGACTACAGAGAGCCAGTGGGATTGGAAGACAAATTACAGTATCACATCGAGTGCCAAGCGGGAGACATCGCACCCGTTGTTATAGTTCCGGGCGACCAGGGGAGAGTTGAAAAGATCGTTGCCGGACTCAGTGACGCGAGAAAGATGGCTGAAAACAGAGGCTTAATAACCTATACCGGCAAGTATAAGGGACACCCGGTTTCGGTTACTTCAACAGGTATGGGAGGCCCCTCTGCAAGCATTGTATATGAGGAATTGATCAACATAGGAGCAAAAGTATTGATAAGAATAGGCAGTGTGGCGGGTCTCCAGGATTACGTAAATGAAGGAGATATAGTAGTCCCTTACGGTTGCGTGCGTGATGATGGAGCCTCGAATTACTATGTCCCGGCGAATTTCCCGGCAGTACCTTCTCCAGATGTCTATTCATCGCTGACAGCATCTGCCAGAGAGAGGAAAAGAAAGATCGTCACCGGTATCAACTGGACACACTCCTGCTTCTACAAACGCGATCCCGAATACTTCCAAAGCTGGAGCAGGAGGAGGGTAGTATCGCTCGAAATGGAGGCTTCGGCGCTCTTTGTAATTTCCTATCTAAGAAACGTGAAGGCCGGTTTTATTGGCATTTGCTATGCAAACAGATACAGACAATCTGCTGGCCCAAAGGTGGATCTCTCTGTCAAAAGTCCCAAGAGAGATGTAATCGAGAATTCGGTGCAAGAAGCTATCGAAATAACGCTGACCGCAATAAAGAAACTGTACGATGGAGACCTTGTTTAATTACCGAAGGGAGGGGATTCAATGAGAACCAGGTTTATGATGATTTTGCTCTTTGTTCTATTGATGGTTTCGTGTCTTGCAGCTCCTTTGCGTCTTTCAAGTGAAGTTGGAATTCACACGGATGCCTGGAAGACCAGAATGGAGGGCTTCACGAAGGAGACGGGAATCGAGGTAGAGATTCAGCAGTTTCCTTACGCTAATTACCTTGATCAGCTGATGCTTGGTTACACATCCGGAAGGGTCGAGATCGACGTGCCTTATATTTCAATGCTCTGGTATCCGGCTCTTTCGATTGCGAACTACATCTACCCGATAAGCGATATTCCCGGATACGAAAAGATCAACGAGGCGGATATTCCCGGAATAAGAAACGCAAAGCTTAATGGCAAAACGTACATTATCCCCTATATGAACGAGCTCGGAGGCATAATCTACAGAAAGGATCTCTTCGAAGACCCAGTGGAGAAGGCCAACTTTCTCAGCAAGTACGGCTATGAGCTTCTGCCGCCCAAGACTTTGGAGCAGTACAGGGATATTGCCGAGTTCTTCAACAGACCGCCGAATCTTTACGGAGTAACCCTGATGGGAAGAAGAAGCATATTTCTTGCGACTCACTTCATGCAAAGGCTTTGGGCGAAAGGCGGAGCGCTTCTAGACATGAATATGCGTCCGATCTTCAACTCAAAAGCGGCTATAGAGGCACTTGAGGAAGTGAAGTACATGTTCCAGTTTGCGAACCCGGCCGCAATGAATTACGATTTCCAGGAAGCTTTGAATGAATTCATCAGCGGACGCAGCGCAATGGCGGAGGTCTGGACTACTGGAATGTTCTACGTCGAGGATGAATCTAGGTCCTCTATCGTCGGTAAGGCCGGATTCGTAGGATTCCCGAGGCCTGAAGAAAAGCTGGGGCAGAAGCTTCCCATGCTTTATATCTCCTGGGGCTTTTCTGTCAGCAGCAAAGCGCCCGACAAGGAAGCGGCGCTTGAGTGGCTTTTGTATGTAACAGAAACAAAGAACGAAGTAGAGGCCGCTCCTACAGGCAATATACCGGCAAGGTTTTCGGCTCTGAACAGCCCTGAGCTTGTGAAGTCCTTCCCCTGGATAGGCGACTTCGCCGCGGCTATGGAGAATTGTATTCCCACTCCTATCGTTCCTTTGATACCGGAAGGCGGAAGTATAGTGAGTGGAATAATCGCTCCGGCAGTTTCCGAGTTCCTGGCCGGAACAAAGACGGCCGAACAGGCTTTGAACGATGCAGTTAGGGAAGTTGATAGACTTATGAGAGACGGAGGGTACTATTGATTTGATTCGAAGCCGGGTCGAAAGACCCGGCACTTCTTGTCATGGGGGACAGAATGAAGTTGCGACATAAAACAAGAGGTTTTGCGTACATTCTTCCTGCACTTGTATTTATAGTGGTTATCTTCATGATCCCGCTTACATATACTGTTGTCATGTCCTTTTTCCGTTGGAATCTGCTCAGGCCTGATCTGGGAATAAAAATGGCAGGCTTCAGCAATTATGCAAGGCTCTTTACAGATTCTTTCACACTGGATACAGTGGGAAGGACTTTCAACTTCGTTGTGGGAGCGGTCTTCATTGAACTCCTTGTAGGGCTGGGTATCGCACTCGCGCTTGACACAGAGTTTAAAGGCTGGAAGATAGTTCAGTCGATTCTACTTATACCTTTCATGATCGCCCCGGTTGTCGTGGGATACGTATGGCGGTTTGTTCTAAACAGCGACTATGGACCGATTATTTACATCCTGAAACAGATAGGCCTTGGAGAACTGGTAGATAAACCCTTGCTTTCCAACCCTTCGGCAGCCATGCCCGTTCTAATCGTTGCCGATGCGTGGGAATACATTCCTTTTGTGACCCTGGTATTGCTTGCAGGCCTGAAGTCCATTCCTTATGAACCGTATGAAGCTGCATTTGTCGATGGTGCCGGTTCAATTCAAAGATTTTTTTATATAACCCTTCCACTCCTCAAACCCTCGATACTCGTCGCGGTAGTTATCAGAACGCTTACATCTTTGCGTGTCTTCGATATTGTGTTCATTATGACAGGTGGAGGTCCCGGAACGGCAACGGAAACGCTCGCATTCTACGGTTACAGGACGGCCTTTCAGGCGTATAACATTGGCTTTTCTTCAGCAATAAACATGCTCACTTTCGCGATAGCGGTAGTCTTCACAATACTATACATGAAGATTATAGGTGGTGGAAAGAACTATGATTAGGAGAAGACTTATCACGAGAATAGTGGTTTTCGCAGTAATTACTATGGCTCTTATCTGGACTCTTGTACCGCTTGCGTGGATACTTCTTTCCTCATTCAAGTTTGAAGCCGACCAGTTCTCGATGCCACCAAAATGGTTTCCCGAAAGACTTACGCTTCAGAACTACGCGAAATTCTTCGGGAATTCAGAGTTTGTGAGATCATTGATTAACAGTGTTGCGATCACATTCCTTTCAACTGTAATAGCCCTTTTCTTAGGTGTGCCGGCAGCTTACGCTCTCGCCAGGTTCGACTGGAAGCATGCAAACACTATCGCTTTCGTAGTACTGATAGCAAGAATGACACCTCCCATAGTAATGGTACTGCCTTTCTTCATGATAGCCAGATATCTAGGAATTTCTAATACTTACCTCCCGATTGTTCTCGCTCTTTCCTTTTTCAGTGTACCTTTCGCGATCTGGATGATGCGTGGCTTCTTTCAGGAAATTCCTTCATCTCTCGAGGAAGCTGCGATGATAGACGGCTGCACCAGATTCCAGTCTTTGAGGAGAGTGGTACTCCCCCTCGTAATGCCGGGGCTCTCCGCTACATCCATACTCTGTGCCCTCATTGCGTGGAATGAATTCCTGTTTGCCCTAGTTCTTACCGGACGGGACACCAGGCCCTTACCTGTTCTGGTAAACATGTTCGTAAGCGAAAGGAATATAGAATGGGGTGTTATGAGTGCGGCGGCAATAATCACAGTGCTTCCAATGGTTATCTTTGGACTCCTTGTACAGAACGACTTAGTCCGTGGATTGACAATGGGTAGTTCCAAATAGGCTTTTATCAATTGCCTTTCCGAATGAGCGCCAACACAAAAGAGCTGAGAAAATTCGGTGAATGTTTCGATAATCCAGTACTTATTAGAGAGTTATTATGAGTTTCTGAGTTACGATAACGGTGGCCATATGTTTATTCCGTACCCTACTATCTGACTACTATGCGTTAGTTTTACCTGCCTACCATAAGTGTCTGGGAAGGACTGGGAGGCACAGCGGAATGCTCAGCTAGGTCGGCTCAAGACTCTTGGGAAAAGGTCGTTGATTTTCCGCACCGTGAATTGCTGACCGATAGTGGCTAGAAAAAGGAGTTTGCCGGTTCAATTCAAGTACCCTTTACATGGTGGTTTTGCCGAGGGATCGCCGAGTGATAGTGGTTTTATAAAATTCGGTCCGACCTCTTTGAAAGCGAAACTATGATCCTCGGAGAACGGTTGGCCGTTGGCGTAGGAGGATTCTCCACGTTGAATTAGGAGAAAAAGAAAAGACGCCTTTTAAGCATCTTCAAATTATATTATAACACGGAAATATGTTAAAGTCAATTCTTTCGGCCATGACGGGCCGGTAAATTAGTATATCCATTTGGCGACTGCCTCGGCCGTTTTTTCGATACTTTTCTGGCCTGTTTCTCGCATCCTTTGAAAAACCGCCATGAAGAGCAACTCCAGAACATAAAGCTGGGCTACTTTCGATCTGATCGCACCGCTTTCGAAGGGCGTCTCCCTTGTGGGGGTCAATAGAACATGACTGGAGACTTTGGCGAGCGGGGAGCGGGCGTACCCTGTGACGCATATCACGGTGGCGCCGCTTTTTTTGGCTATGTTGGCTATATCCACTATCTCCAGCGTGCTTCCGCTCTGAGAGATCGCCATGAGAACATCCTTTTCCGTAAGCTGTGAGGCCATCATCGCCTGAAGATGTGCGTCGGAAGAGTATTTGAAATTGAGACCTATCCTCATGAATTTGTAGAAAGCATCCTGCGCGGTGTTTCCCGACGCACCGACACCCACCAGCAGTACGGTTCCTGCTGCGAGCACGGCGTTGACGCACTCCCTGAGGGTCTCCTCGGAAATGAATTCGCTAGTGTCGCGTATGACATCCATGTATCTCTGAGCCACATAGTTTTTCAATTCACTCAGGCTTTCCGGGTCGGAGACTCCCCCGATCTCGTCTCTCGCGGGGCTTTCCGACATGGCCATCGCGATCTTGAAGGGATGGAAGCCCGAGAATCCGGCCTTTTGACAGAACCGGACGATAGATCCTTCGCTGACCTTGAGGGCGTCGGAGAGTTCGGTGAGCGACATGTATATGACCTTCTTGGGATTTTCCAGAACGAAAGAGGCTATCCTGGATTCGGTTTTGGTGAATGAATCCTTCAGTGTCTCGACCGTGAGTAAAACATTTTCCTTTTGAACCATAACATCACCTCGAATAGATGATAACCCTATTCAACCGGTCAGGAAACTCTTCAATCTCTGCACTCCTTCTTCGAAACCGCTCCGACCGTACCCCATTCTGAAGTAATTACCCGGGAAATCGTAAACGCTTCCCGGGAGAAGAAGGACGCCTGTATCTTCCAGCAGTTTTTCACAGAAGTTATCGACGTCGCCTCCGAGATATTCGTTGAAGGCTATCGGTCCGGCTCCGGGTCTGTTCAGCCTTATGAGCCCGGTGGGCAGGAGCAGGCTTTCGGCCAGGGTTATGTTGTTTTTTATTATCCCCACGTTTCTGGCCAGGATCTTTTCTCCGCACTCCAGAGCCCTTTCGGCGAGATATTCAGAGGGCGCGCTGTTGCAGATGGTTGTATAGTGCTTGTACCTGGTCATGCTTTCCACGATATCTTTCGCGTGAGAAGCTATCCAGCCGATCCTCAAGCCGGCCAGACCGTAGGATTTAGACATCACCCCAAGCGATAGGGAATTTTCGCAGATATCCATGAAGGCCCTCTGTTTGGGGGTCTCTTCGGAAAGCTCGAGACCACGGTAAACCTCATCCGAGAAAACGAATATGCCCTTCCTGTAGGCAAGAGCGGCTATCTCTTCCAGTTCTTCGTTGTTTATAAGGTAACCTGTCGGGTTGTTGGGGTTGTTTATCACCAGCAGGCGCGTTTCGGGTCTGATCGATCTCTCCAGAAGGTTCAGATCGAACTCCCATCCTCTTTCAGTCTGCCGCAATTCCCAGGGACTCACCTCGCAGCCTATTGAACGGGCCACTTCGTAAAGAGACTGGTAAACAGGGAACTGGCAGATCACATGATCTCCCTTCTCGAGGAAGACGTTCATGAAGTTGAAGATCGCCTCCTCGGCTCCGCAGTGGACTAGCACGTCTTCCATCGATGCGGTCTCGTAAAGGCCGGCTATCTTCTCTCTGAGGGACGGCTCGCCCCTGACCTGAGTGTATCCCAGCCAGGTATCCAGAAATCCGTCGGATGACTTTCCTGACAGTTCCAACAGCTCTCTTGCAGACAAAGACTCGCAGTCTGATTGGGCCAAAAGATACGGCGCCTTGAACTCGTATTCTTCGAAATAGACCTCGAGCTTGAAATCTCTCAATCTCAAAGTTACAACCTCCCATCAGCCGAGAGCTTTCAACTTCCCGGCGAGCTCTTTGTCGATCGAGCTCAACGCAAAGAAGGTTATCTCGTCGGGATCCATCTTCCTCACACTTTTCACGAGACCGATGAAATCGTCCCACCTCCCGGCGTAGTTGAAAGCTCCCAGTCCCACTCTTATACCCTTCAACGATCCATGTATGTTGCGAATATTTTCGACACGGGAGATCACCTCGTCCGGTTCTCTTCCGTAGGCCATAACAACGGCCGAATCTATCAGTCCCTCCTCAAGCCACTCGAGCCAGGGCTGAAGCCTTTCCCTAACCGCCCTCCCGCTGTAGTCGTCGAAGACGGCGCAGGAGAGTTTTTTACCCCTCGATCTCACCTTCTCGCTTATGAGCCGTACCTGCTCGCCCGTCGATTCTATTCTGAATCTGTCGAAGTTCTCCGCCGTGTCTTTCAGGCTTGCGGTCCGCAGCCATTCCCTGTATTCGCGAAGGGCCGCCTGTGCGTAACCGAAGGTCCTGAAAGGGTACCTGATGAAGTCTAGATGAACTTCTTCCACATCGTAGGAGGCCAGCTCATCGGCGATCGCGGCCGTGAAATGCCTGACCTGTGGGATACCCGGGTCGATGAAGGGTCCGAAGACCTCTTCTATATCACAAGAGAAGTATTCCAGCATCGAGACGCCCCGCTCGTCGCGGGTTATCCATTCCGGATGGGAGTTAACCACGTGTTCTTTCGAGGAAGGCCTATCGCCGAACTTCCAAACCAGATTCACGTTCATCCACGCCGAAATTTTCAGGCCGCTGCCGCGAGCCATCTCGATCGTCTTCGAGAGACCGTCGAAAGGGCCATCCAGTTCTTCGGCCCACGGAAGAATACCGGATCTGTACTGCGAATCGCCCCTGCCTACGACCTGCACGTAAGCGCGACCCGCCGAAATCTCCTGCAGCTTCGAGATCATCTTTTCTACACAGGTGGAATTCAATAGCATTGACCTCACGGCCCATACGCCAAAGCCAGGATCTCTCATACCGGCCCTCCGGAATAAAAGATCTTTCGATTTGCCACGCTACGCGATTCTCAGATGAAGTCAACTATGTTCGACTTTTCAGAAACCTCCGGTACGATTATTCCTTCGCCGTCGGCCATTATCACCGTTACTCCAGGTCCGTGGCCGGTTATGATGCAATCGCCATGAACTACGACGCCTATGGTTACCGAGCCTTCCATGTAGCCGCCAAGTCCGAAGGAGTCGTTGTGGTTCTCCAACGCGACGAAGTCCCCGATCCTCAATTTGTCGAGGCCTACGCGTTTTACCAGGGAACGGTCGTTGGTGATTATATCGTAATCCCCTCCGGCGGGGTTTCCCGAGCCGGAGCCCGATCCCATCAAATACCCCGGAACTATCGCTCTGACGGGAAAGTGTATCCTTCCGTCCGATTCCACTGCCGGTACTTTCTCGAGAAGATAGGGGTCTATGTTATATACCCTTATTCCGGGGTAGTCTTCCAGAACGAGACCCTGGCCGTAACCGGTCACCTGTATCCTGTCGCCTATGGCCATCTTCTCTTTGACCTCTTCCTTGAAGTGGATCAAAACATGGTTTATGCCTCCGTGCTTACCGGTTACCACTCCACGCTCTCCCTTGGCGTCGCCGCTGATAACTAGGGCCGAATTGCCTATGCACGAGTAGGCTACGTAGGCGGCGTTTTTGTCGTTGTCGGGATTTTTCGTTGAAACATCCGGTTCCACGTGATCGCCGGTCATTTTGAAGGCACTGTCGCCCAGAGCGAAATTGTAGGTAATTCCTCCCGTCCCGGGGAAAAGCCTTGGTGTGCCATCGGTCTCCAGCCTGAAAGGGCTTCTCATTAGGGGATGCGCCACCTCGCCGGAAACTGATATCTTCACAACTGTGTCTTTGTTGGTCTTCACAGTACTACCTCCTTTCGTTGCTTCGATTCTATTATAGCAACAGAAGCGAGAAGACCGGGGAATTGTAACCATGCTATAATCCAGTCTGGAGGTAGAGTCATGTATTATCCCGGGCACATCCAGAAAGCCAAGAGACAGATTCAGGAAAATATCAAATCGGTCGATGCCGTGGTCGAGCTGCTGGACGCGAGGATTCCCTTGACCAGCAGAGCTTACGAAGCCGAGAAACTCTTTCACAACAAGCAGAGGATCGTCGTTCTCAACAAAAGCGATCTCGCCGATCCTCAAATAACGCATTTGTGGAAGCAGTACTTCTCCTCGCAGGGCACGGGGGTCATAGAGGCCAGCCTGGTGAACAGCGACGCGAGGCAATTCATAATCAGGGAAGTGGTGCCGCTGGTTAAGAGCAGGTTTTTCGAAAAGAGGTTCATGGTGGTGGGGATGCCGAACGTGGGAAAGTCCACCTTCATAAACAGGCTGAAGGGCAAGAAATCTCTCGCGGCCGGCAACCGTCCGGGAATCACCCGCGGTGTTCAGTGGATCAACGTATCCCAGCAGATCGCCGTTCTCGACACACCGGGAATACTCTACACCAACCTTCACTCGGCACACATAACTACAAAATTGCTGGCCGTGGGCTCTCTGCCTTATGAACAGTTCGATCCAATGGACGCCTTCGAGAGAGTTCTCGATCTCATCGTGGGCAGGTACGGAAGGGAGAGCCTGTTCGAATATGCAGGAACATCTTTCGAAAACTCCGAGGATTTGATCGATAAGTTCTGCAGGAAGAGGAACTTTCTAGCCAGACAGGGTCAGTACGATACCACAAGGGGTGCGCACACTTTTCTCAGAGATGTTGCTTCGGGAAAGGCTGGCCGCTTCTCCTTCGAGGATCCCGACACCTTCTACCAGGCAGACCCCGTGTGAGGTCTTTTTGCCGCCTCTTCCCTCAACTCCGTCCAGATCACATCGATGAAATTATAGGTGAGCCACTCTTCTATCTTATGGAGCTCCCTGTAGCCTTTTTTTGTTGGAACCAGTTTTTCGCTCTCCTGTCGCAGATATCCAGTCTTTCTGGCCAGCTCCAGCAGTTCCGATAGCCGGCGGTCCGGCTCTCCAAAGAGTGACCTCAGCCTTTCCAGATCGAGCTCCCCGCCGTACAGGGCCCAGAAAGAGTAATACAGAGAAGCCTGAAGAATGTTCATCTCTATCACCCTTCTTACCGGAATACGGCCTCTGTCGATGTAGTGGTAGTATTCGTCCAGGGAGAAAGTGTTGGTTGTGAATTGTCTGCCGTTGAAAGAAGAAGCGCTGGTTCCGAGCCCCAGGAAAAACTCACGCGAGACGGAGCTGTATCTCTTCGATTCGCCATGCTTTTTGAAAGTCCATAGTGTGTCCCGGGAGTAACCTCTGTTTCGGGCTCTCTCTTCAAGTATCTCGAGAACCTGCAACTCCCTTTCAGGATCGTTTTTCGTTCCGGCCAGAGCCGTTCCGGTGAATCTCATCATGGGATAAACAGAGATCTGATGTGGCCCGTAATCCATGGCGATTTCCAGGTCCCGAGCAGTGCTCTCACTTCCCAGTTCAAAATCGAAGATCAAGTCAACATCGACAAAGCCGAAGCCGGCAAGGACGACTCTCTCGATCGCTTCTCTGGAAAGGGTCGCGTTCTGTCTTTTTCTGCCCATCTTCCGCAGGGTGTGGTCGTCGAAGGACTGTATTCCCAAACTGACGAAATCGATTCCCGTTCTTTTTATTCTCTCGAGTTTTTCGGCTGTTGCATCGGCCGGATGGACTTCCAGCGCAAGTTCTCCATCAACCGAATTCGAGAAACGGTTGATTACATTTTCAAGGAGATCCATATCCAGTGTCGGCGTGCCGCCGCCAATATATAGAGAGTTGAAGCTCTTCACTCCCTGGAGTTCCAGTTCCCTCTCCAGAGCCTGAGGGTAAATGGCCGCCACTTCAGGATCGTATCTCACTTTGTTGTAGGGACAAAAATCGCATCTCTCGCTGCAGAAAGGGATATGTATATACAGACCCGCCGGTCGATCGAAATCCATCCTGCCGCGGCCGGAAAGAGAATCGATCTTGAACTCCTTCCTCGCCAGATCCATGAGAAAAGCGAATACTGACATCTCTCACCTCCGGTCTATTTTATTATCTAGTGGTGGTTTCAGCGACCGGGATCTTGCCTGTGTATAAAAAATCGGGAACCTTTCTTCGGTTCCCGATTTCCTCTTTATGCTCCCTAGCGACTATTTCGCCTTGCCCTGATTCGCCACGGCCTGCTGGGCTTTGGCGATCTCTTCGGGGTCGCCGAGGTAATAATGCTTTATCGGTTTCAGATCGTCGTCGAGTTCGTAAACGAGAGGGATTCCCGTAGGTATGTTCAAACCGACTATCTCGTCATCGGGAATGTTGTCCAGGTACTTGACCAGAGCCCTGAGGCTGTTTCCATGGGCCACTATCAGAACCTTCTTCCCGGATTTTATGTCGTTTGAGATTTCATTTTTCCACAGCGGCAGAAACCTCGCAACGGTATCCTTCAGACACTCGGTTTTTGGAAGCTGGTCGGCCGTGAGATTTCCATACCTCGGGTCGTGGCCCGGGAACCTCTCGTCGCTCTCTTCGAGCGCGGGCGGCTGTATGTCGTAGCTTCTCCTCCAGATCTTCACCTGTTCTTCCCCGTGTTTGGCGGCCGTTTCGGCCTTGTTCAGGCCCTGCAAGGCGCCGTAATGCCTCTCGTTGAGCCTCCAGTCCCTTATAACAGGTATCCACATCAGATCCATCTCGTCCAGAATATACCAGAGCGTTCTTATGGCCCTCTTCAAAACGGATGTATAGGCTAGATCGAACTTAAAGCCTTCAGCCTTCAAGATTTCGCCGGCCTTTTTCGCCTCTTCCTTTCCCTTCTCGGAAAGATCGACATCGGTCCAGCCGGTGAACCTGTTCTCCTTGTTCCAGGTGCTTTCCCCGTGTCTTACAACGACTAGCTTTGTCATAGCTATTCCTCCTTTCGACTTCTCAGGAATATTATAAACTATTACGGGAAGCCTGAATGAAACCGACCGTTACCGGCCGCTTACTCTCTATTCTCGCTCATCCATCTAGTGGCGAAATCCACGAGTTCTTTTTGCGGAATCAGAAGGCTGTCGGCGTAACCGACCTTTCCACGGTTCACCAGGTAGGGATATTCGCTTTCGAAGGCCTTGCCAATATCCTCGAAGTCGTCTGTGCTGAGTGAGATGTCGAAGAACTCTTTCCAAATCCTCTGGCCTTTTTCCACAATCGGAGCGCCATCTTTACAGACTTCCTTTGAAGGATACTCGGCCCTGTATTCGGCCAGATGAAGAGAACTGTTGTTAGAGTGGGTGACCCCGATCAGGAGTATGAAGGCCCTGAGCTCGTACATTCTTGCAAGCGGTGATCCTTCGCCCATACCGAAGTCCAGCTGGTGATCGTCCGTTATGTACAGAGCGTCCTTTCCCCTGGCAACGAACGAGACCTGCGGATGATTGCTCCTGACTACGGCCTTCATCTTTCTGAAAGTCTCCGGTATTTTGCCCATCCCTCTTGTAGGTGTCGCTGAGCGGTCGAACGGAGGCATGGTCTTTCGGATTATCCCATACCACGATTCCGGTACCGGAGGGTTCTGCCAGCTCGAAGGTTCGCTGAGATCGCCCGAATGTGCCGGCATGATGAGAGTTCCGTCAATACCGATTACTTCTTCGATTGCTCTTATAACGGCCACGGGACCACCGCAAACCCAGCCCATCTTACTGAGCGAAGAGTGAACCAGGAGTCTCATACCCTTTTTAATTCCAAGGTTCTCAAAATCCTTGCGGAGCGAAATAACGGTAACGGGTCCGAAACGGCTTCTTGAAACGGCATCAGCTTCGCTCAAAGTTTCTCTCCCACTTCACGATTTTTTTGAAAAGCCACGGCTGAATCTCCGGATAAGTCAGCCTGACCGGAAGACCTACCCGGAGCGCTATCTTCCCGATCTCACTCCCGGGGTGAAGCTCTCCAAGTTCGGTAACCTTAGCGTAAAAGAGCTTTCCTGAGGTTGCTGCTCCATTTTTCAAAACCGAGTATGAACAGATCTCGTAGAGTTCGAAAAACCGGGCCCCCGTCTCCTCCTGCAACTCTCTTTGTGCAGCCTCGAGGGGAGTTTCATCCTCTTCAATGTGACCCCCGGGTATCTCCCAGGTCCGGCGCAGCTTGTGCCTTACGAAAACCCACTTATCCAGGTAGCGTGTTCCTATAACCACGTAAGTGAGGATATATTCTAAATCTGTGTGGAATCTTATCTCCGGAGTGTGATCTTCCATAACCTCTCCCGCCGCTTTTAATCCTTCAAGGAAAATGATACCATTTGTGGCTCCCTGAATAAACAGCTTTATTCGAATTTCAAAATACATAAACTCTATCTTTCGCGAATATATGTATAATTCCTCTTGATAGTTCAAGTTCGTTGGATACGATTGACGTGAGCAGGAGTCGGCCGGAAGAATGAAAAATCGAAGAAGTATTATAGATATAGGAATATTAAGCGTCTCACTATACATTTCCTTTCAGATATTCGCGGATATTCTCTCGATAAAGATCACCACGCTTCCCTTCCTTCATCTGGCAATCGATGGAGGGACCGTTATCTATCCCTTCACCTTCACCCTCAGGGATTTCGTGCACAAGACGTGGGGAAAAGAGAGGTCGAGACAGGTCGTGATAACTGCCGGAATTCTCAACCTGCTCATGGCTGGGTTATTCTGGTTGATCGGCAAAATGCCGGCCGACCCCACCTGGAATCTTCAGGGAGCCTACGAAAGCATCTTGATGCCTTTCTGGAGAATAACGATCGCGAGCATGATAGCTGAAGTCTTCTCCGAACTCATAGACACGGAGGTTTTCGACAGGGTGTACCGGAAGTTCGGCGACATAAAGGCAGTCCTCTTTTCAAACGGCGTCGCTCTGGTCATAGACAGTTTCATCTTTTCGTTCATCGCCTTTGCCGGGGTTTTGCCGCTCGTTACCGTCCTATCTATCACTTTATCCAACATCATCGTCAAGATGGCGGTCACCCTTATCTCGCTCCCGACCATCAAACTAGTTCCAAGAAGAGACGAATACTTCAAAGGATAGACATATTGGAAGTCGATCATATCAGTATATATTCCCGGAGGTAGAGGCATGGAAATCATACAGGTTTCAAGAGAATTAGCTGTCAGGAGCATTCAGGAAGCGATAGTTGAAAAGGGATCGGTACTTGGAGGAGGAATACTGAAAGTTGATTCCTTTCTGAACCATCAGATAGATCCCCGGCTCATCAAAATGGCCGGCAATTTGATCTGTGATACCTTCAAGGACGCGGAGATAACCAAGGTGCTCACAGTGGAAAGCTCCGGCATCGCCCCGGCGCTGGCGACCGCCGAGTGCATGGGAGTCCCGCTGCTTTTTGCCAGGAAGAAGAAGCCCATAACCATGAAACGGTACATCACCGAAACCGCGCCCTCTCACACCAAAGGAGGAACCGTAGAGCTTAACGTTTCGCTCGAATTCCTTGGAGAGTCCGACAGGGTACTAATCGTGGATGACTTTCTCGCCAGTGGTCAGACCATTGCGGCTCTAGGAAGGCTCGTACAGAAGACCGGAGCGAAACTGTGCGGATTCGCGGCCGTCATAGAAAAGACTTTCGAAGAGGGCCGGAATCTACTGGAAGAGTTCGGCGTTCCGGTGCTTGGACTGGTCAGGATCTCTTCTCTGGAACCGTTGAGATTCGTAGATTGATAATCAGAAAACGGCCCTGAACTGTGCTCCAAAATTCCAGAAGGAAGTGCTGAGAGCCTCTACGCCGGAAAAGCCGTTAGTTGAAAGATTTCTTATCCCGGCCCGAACAAAATAGAAGGGACCGCTGAGATTCAGGCCGGCAAAGATATCCAGAAAACCGTTATCGGCCCCTATGCCGGCTTCGACTTCGATTATCAGGGAGACTATCTCGTTCATAGAAATACTGATAAGGGCCGACGGTCCGAAGGAGAAGTTAATCCATTTGTTCGTGTATTCCCTTGAACCATCTATAACCAGCTCTTTCATTTGCAGCGTGGCGTGCAACCCTATCTGGAGACAGAACCTTTCCAGGGGCGGAAGAAGATACCTGTATCTCAACCGGTAAGTGTCCTGAACGTATCTGGAAGTATATTCGGTCGGTCCTTCATCGCCGTCCTGTTCCAGACGACTTTCGATCGAAAATGGTGAGATCATTGCTTCTATCGAGTGTTCTTCAAAAAAGGTGTAACCGATAGTCGTCTGGAAAAAAGCGCGAAAGTTCGCCCGTTTTATTATTTCGACCCTCTCTCCGGTTTCTATGTTTTTAAGGTATCCGCTCCAGGGCATGGAGACGCCCGCATCGACCTGCAGCCCGACATTACCGGCCGCAACAGTTACAGCAGCCAGCAAAAGAGAGAGCCATAAAAACCTGAGAAACATGGCTAAGACGACCTCAAAAGCGATCTTTCTATCATCCAACCCGTCAAGGTTCTCACCTTCTCTATGGGTACCCCGTAATGAATTCCGGTGAGGAGCTCCACTGCTTCCCTGCTTCCGATAACCAGCGAACCGCCGACCATGAAATCGGCCATGCTGAGAAGTTCCGGTCCCACTTCGTTCTTCAATTCCTGTGGAACGATCTTCATCCACTCCAGCCCAAGCGAACTTTCAAAAGTTGGTTCGAGAGGTCTGGAAGAGGAAAGGCCGCACGCCTCGGCAAAATTGTCCCTGAGAACATCGCCCTCGTAATTGGATATGAGCAGATCGAGAAGCTCACCCGACCCCTCTCTACCGGCTATTCGCGTGAGTATTTCGTGGAGCTCTCCGATCATCTTTCCCTTCGCGGCCGCTGTTGCCAGCGGGTCTGGCGCTATGATATGTTCGAGCGTCTTCAGGACCGCTTTTCCAACCCACTCCAGTTCCACTCGGTCCATCATGGAGGGTGTGTCGAAGTCCGAATGGTAATACCTGTCTGGCAGATGACCAAGGAAAGGCGAAGGTACGCCGAGGGTGGTAAAGACACAGTGGTCGGAACCGGCCATGAAGGGTATCTCGCCGAAGCGTTTCAGGGGATATCCTCCATTTCTTGGCATCAGCTGATTTATGTAATACTCTAGAATCCGTCCCCACTTCTGCGGAAGGTACGGCGGAACCTTCGAAAGAATGAAGGTGGAACCTGTCTTATCCTGATCGGCGCCGACCATATCCAGGTTAACCGTGAAGAGCGGCAGCTTCTTCTCTCTCTTTAATTGAAGCGCGTATGGAACGCTTCCAAGATACTCGGGTACCAGGGCGATCCTGACGGGGAAGGGAAACTCGACCTGGTGGAGTATCCGTGCAAGCTCGACGGCCAGGGCCGCTCCACTGGCATTATCGTCGGCACCCGGCGACGGGTGGCACAGGTGCGCCGTTATGATTACGCCGGGGCCGTTTTCCACACCCGTGGCATCTATTTGAAGCACTTCGAGCTCGCCTTCAGTGAGCCTGACTTCCGATCGGAATCTCACAACAGCACCGCCCCTGGCTACGGCGTCGGCCAGAAGATCGTATTTCTCTTTGGTGATGGAGAAGGCGACCGCCTTTTTTTCGGCAGCCTCTCTGTCGTAAGGAATGGAAAGGTAGTTTGTCATCTCCGGAAGCTTTTCCAGGCTTCTGCCGATCTCTTCGAAAGACTTCCTCATGTAGTTGAATATTAGACAGCTCGCTCCCCCCTCGACGACGGCCTGCTGGAAGACCTTCACCGGATCGTCGCTGGCGAGGACGGCCTTGCTGGAGTAGTCTTTCTTTCCTTCGAACTGCACCAGACTCAGTTCCTTCCAACCCTCGCTCCCGGCGCTTCCGGAAACTAGCGCGACCTTCGATATGGAGGTGGATGTTATGAAAAACCGTTCTGGCCTTTCCAGCCACATCTCTCCGTAGATCGGTTCCCAGGCCAGAGTAGTGGCTACGTTGCCATTGACCGTTTTTCCGTCGGCAGAATAGGAGAAGACTTTGAATCTTCTGGACGGCATGCCGGATCTTTTCAGGTAATCGATTGCGGCCATCATCGAATCGTGGTAATCCTTGCTTCCTCGAACTCTATGAAAGCCCGATAGAAGTTCTATGAGGGATTTCACTTTTCTTCCATCCAGCTTCTCAACCATGTCTATCATCTCTCCTTTTAAGTTCGTCATTCACCCATAGGTCTGTCGTGTATCTATCTCTAGAGCAGAGGTTAGAGGTAACAGGTTAGAAAGTCAAGATCTTATCGCTCTTCGGACCTCTCACCTCTGTTTTGCCACGAGGAACCCGCTCTTTCCAAGGACGGAGATGCCGGATCGGAGTCCGGCATGACGGGAAGAAAGAAGGACTGTTATTCCGTGAATACCCCGTCCTGTCATCCCGTAGTGCACTTATACTGTCATCCCGTAATGCACCAATCCTGTCATCCCGGGCTCCGACCCGGGATCTCGCTCCTTACGCTTGAAAGAGCAGATTCTGAGTCAAGCTCAGAATGACGGGGAGGAGGAAGGATTGTCATCCCGTTAACGCCCCCATCCTGTCATCCCGTAGTGTTCCTATACGGGATCTCGTTCTTCTCGCTCTTTCGAAGGACGGGTCCATGTTCCGGGACGACTGACGAAGGACGGCTCCTAACGCTCTTCTCACCTCCCGCCTCTTACCTCTCACCTCCGGTTCGAAGAACGGAATCTGGACGCGCAGCGTCGGAACAAGGAACTGTTCTTTCGCTCTTTCCAAGGACGGGTCCATGCTCCTGGACGAAGGACCAAGGACGGCTCTTAACGCTCTTCCCGCTTCTGGTCTGCATCCGTGCCTTACTAGACACTGAGCTTTTCGGATTGTATGATGGCGCACTTTTCGATCGCAGAGAGCTTTATCTCCTGTTCATCGAACTTTTCGGCTATCTTCAAGTAATGGTCGTAAGCGGCTTTCCATATATCGCAACTTGCTTCCGAATCTGGATGATTCTGCGCCATCTTCTCAAGTGTCATCCCTTTAACCAGCCACAGAGTTATATCGCTTTCCTTCAACTTCATTCCCTCTTCGAAAACCCTCAAAGAGCCTTCGTAATCCTCGAGCTTGTCTCTCAGAAGGGCACCTAGCTTGCGAATGTACAGGATCTTCTCTTCCAGGTCTTGAGAGAGGTCGATTACACACCGGTACATCTTTGCCAGTCTCTTCCACTGAGAAATATCGGGAAGACCCTTTTTTGAAGCTCTCTCTATCACCACGGTCTCGCTCTTCAACGATTGGAGATCGACCCGCTTCAGCTTCCTGTCGAGGTAAAGTTCTTCTCTGGAGTCGTTTATCGAGTGGGCAGTTTCTATCATACGCTCGAGGAGCAAATCGACACTCTTGCATTCCATCTCCGGTGAAAGGAAAGCCTCCAATCGGTTGAGCAATTCTTCTTCTCTCTCTTCGAAAACGGTTGCGAGGTTATCGAATTTCTCGATTACGCTGTTCAATATGCCGCATCTGACCTCATGAGACGGCTCTATCTCGAAACGGCGTAGCGAAAAGTCTAGAAAGAACTCGAGATTTCCCAGTCTCTCTTCGGAAAATTCGGCAGCCCTGGCCAGTATTTGCCCGCCTCTGTCCGGCGAAATCTCTACAAGTTCGCCCACAAGACTGCGGTACTCCTCCGCAGTCTCCACAACAGAGACATCGTGCTCTCTGCCGTTTTCCGATAGCAGTCTTTCCATGATATCTATCGCGCGCAAACCGCAGGCGTGTTCTTTGGAAACATCGAAAAACCTCAACGAAAGTCGAAGAGCCAGCTTTCCGTCGATATTGTAAATCTCTTCCAGTAGATCGTTTTCCGATGTACGATCGAGATTTTTGCCCGACTCGAAGAGCCTCTCTTCTAGTTCCCGGAGATCTAATTCACTGTGCTTCTCTAGAATCGGACGAAGCTTTTTCAGAGTATCGACTTTCCGATCCTCTTTGAATTTGTCCAGCAACGCCGAGATCGCTCCGAATAGATCGCCCCTCTCTTCCTTCAACCAGACCAGTTCCTCAAGCAGAGAGCCACGCTGCAGGGGATCGGTGCTGCCGGCCAGCTCTCTTTCCTTTCTTCCGATCTCTCTTTCCAGTTTCCTCTCGACTCGTTTCTCTTTCCAGAACATCGTTTCCTCCTGGGTTCAATGGATTGGGTCTGCAGGTTTATTTTTGCTTCATCAGGAAAATGTTATCACAGAAAGCCCCTTAATTTAGCCTCTCAACAAGCCAAAATCCGGTATAGTTCTTCCGATGGCGAATCATTTGACCGTTGTCGATAGATCTACCAGAGGTGGATCACCGGAAATAAGTCGGGGATAATTATAGCCAAGCACCGCTCCGAACGCCGAGTACAGGGGTAAAGAGATCATCAGGACTATCCCGGAGGGGTTGAAATCGTTCGCGGGGAAGAAATTGGCTATCAATCCGTTCAGGGCGTAAGGAAGGGCCACACCGCCTATGCTTCCAGCTATTGAGAGCAATGCGCTTCCTTCCAGTCGGCCGGACGACCAGAAGAGGGTGGTGAGGGAGCTGCCGATCGGTGCGCCAACAATATAGCCGAGTATAAGACCAACGAGATCGCCCCAGCCGGTCGGATTGATCAGGCCACCCATTATCGTGCCGATGACGGCTCCCGAAACACTGCCGGCAAATCCGCCGAGAATAGCCGCGAATGTTTGTCGGGCCACCATTTCCGGACTGGCCACCAGCGTAGCGGTTACGATGAATATGAGTAGAACAGTTGCGAATCTTTTGAGAAACATCGCTGTCCTCCGGCCTGATGTTCCTTTTAGACGGCTATCGAAGTGAGGTCTTTACCCAACAGGAGATCGATGAGCGATTTGCTCCACTCGATCCTGTAACCCCATATAGTCTTCTGGAGATAATAAATCCTTGCACCGGAAAACTCGCTGAAAACACTGGAACCATTCGTCTCCGGTATGAATAAAAGACAATAGTTGTCGGGATCGTCTATAAGGTTATAGAAAGCCAGCAGAGTGTAATAATCGGGATTGTCCCGTGTGACGATAACACCGGTTAACCCTTCGATGAACCAGCTTCCCGATCTTCTGGCGTATTCCAGGTAGATTCTCCGCATCGCCGACCATTCCTTCTCGAAGTCCGCAACAATTCTTTTCATATCTCCCTCGAGATCGACTATGGCAGCTTCTCTAAGATCCGACAGCTCTCTAACACCAAGCCCGGCCTTCAAACCGGCCTCTTCCACTATTCGCATCTGGTGCGCGTACTCCACCAGCGCGCGTTCGTACTCTTCGAAAACCTGGCTGGGACTCTTGAAAAAATAAAAGCCCCATATATAAAGCATCACCAGAAATGCAGTAGCAACAATCAACAGAGAAAATCCAACTTTCAATGGCAAACACCACCAATCGAATCGCATACTCAAAGATATCACGTGCCCTAACAACATTATATCCCGTAAAGGACTTCGATAAAAAAACCCCGTTGTATAGTATCATATTGACTGAGAAGATTGAATGAAAGGAAAAAAGATGCTTGTTTCGCTGAGTAAAGTCGGACACGATTACGGTCAGGATTTTCTCTTCGACGATGTCTCGACTTCCATAGACAAAAAAGATAAGATCATACT
Source organism: Mesotoga infera (assembly GCF_900157305.1). NCBI lineage: Bacteria > Thermotogati > Thermotogota > Thermotogae > Kosmotogales > Kosmotogaceae > Mesotoga > Mesotoga infera. The sequence continues at coordinate 467,480 of NZ_LS974202.1, read as the reverse complement.
CATAGGAAAAAACGGTTGCGGAAAGTCAACCCTCATGAAGATAATAGCCGGGGAGCTGAAACCCAGCGAGGGGGAGATTTTTCACTCCGCTTCGGTAAAAATCGGGTACCAGATACAGAACAGGATTCCAGACAGTGATATAACGCTCATCGACTACTATATGAGCGATAAATCCCTTTTGTTGCCAGACACCCAGGAGTACTACTCCTTCGAAAGGCGGGTCAGGAGTACGCTGGTGGGTCTGGAATTCTCCGAGGAGGACTGGAACAGAAAGTTGAAGACCTTCAGCGGAGGCGAGCTGACGAGAATATCTCTGGGAAAGCTTTTCCTCGTAGATTACGACCTTCTGCTCCTGGACGAACCTACCAACCATCTTGACCTTGAGTCAACCGAATGGCTGGTCGGGTTCCTGAAGAGCTACCAGGGTGCGCTGGTAGTCGTAACCCACGACAGGTACCTGATAAGGAAGGTCGGCAACAGGTTCTGGGAGCTGAACGGCGGTTCGATGTGGGACTTCCCGGGCGATTACGACAAGTATCTCTTCGATCGCGAGATACTCATGAAAAGCGGAACGAGAGCCAGAGAAAATCTGGAGAAGGAGATCGAAAGACTCGACGCAGTCGCCAAACGTTACAGGCTCTGGGGACAGGAGAAATTCATAAAGCAGGCCATCAACAAAGAGAAACAGCGCGATAGACTCATAGAACAGCTTGAATCTTTAGATCTACCCGACGAGGAGGTCCGGGCTCCCAGGTTCAGACTTCCCCAGCCCGACAGGACCGGTTATATAGTCCTCAAAGTTGAAGGGCTTTCCTTTGGATTCGAAGGCAAAGAGCTGTTCAGAAACGCAGGTCTGGAAGTCCACAGGCGCGAAAAGTTAGGCCTTCTCGGTCCAAACGGTAGCGGAAAAACCACTCTTCTGAAGATAATAACCCAGGATCTGGAAAAAACTTCCGGTGAGGTAGAGTGGGGCCACAACGTTCGATGGGGATACCTCTCGCAGCTCACCGAAGATCTAAACCTTGGCAACGATGTCCTGACGGAGATATGGCAGCTGATGCCGGGGCAGCCCGATTACGAGGTACGCAAATACATAGGACGGTTCGGTTTCCCGGGTGAAGACGTCTTTAAGCCCATCTCGTCTCTGAGTGGTGGAGAGAAGACGAAACTGGCGCTGGCGAAATTGATTCTCTCAAAGCCGAACGTTCTGGTGATGGACGAGCCGACGAACAACCTCGACATCTGGTCCATAGAGAGCCTGGAGGATGTTCTGAGGGAGTACGAAGGCTGTATAATACTGGTCTCGCACGATAGGGAATTCGTGCAGAACATCTGCGATCATTTCGTGATGATAGACAGGTTGAAATTCAAACCCGTGCGTTCGGTCCAGGAATACCTGAACCGTAACAGGACGGTCAGGGAAAGCAACGACAACGAAGCCTCAAGGCTCTCCTTCCAGGAGAAAAGAAAGCTCACCAACAGGCGGAAATCGCTTTCCGAAAGGTACGATCTTCTCCATAATGAAGAAGAGGAATTGTCGAGAAAGATAGAGCAAGCTCAGTTGAAAATGGGTTTGTACGTCACTAATTACGAGAAACTTCAGGAATTTCAGGCCATCATAGAGTCATCGGAAGAGAAGATACTGGCCTTGCTCGAAGAGAAAGAAAACCTCGAAAGAGAACTCGAGGAGCTTGACAACCTTCTGGGGGATTGAACCGTCCCTCGAAAAAGCGGAGAGAACCGTCCCGCGTCATGTTTCCCGGAGCATGGACCCACCCTTGGAGAGAGTGAAAGAGCAGTTCCTCGTTCCGACGCTCAGCGTCCGGGTCCCGTTCTTCGAACCGGAGGTGAGAGGTAAGAGGTGGGAGGTGAGAAGAGCGTTAGGAGCCGTCCTTTGTCAGTCGTCCCGGAACATGGCCCCGTCCTTCGAAAGAGCGAGAAGAGCGAGATCCCGTATAGGAACACTACGGGATGACAGGACGGGGTATTCACGGAATAACAGTCCTTCTTTCTTCCCGTCATGCCGATACGCTTGACATCATTCTGAGCTTGACTCAGAATCACGGTTTTCTAAGGAGTGGATCCCGGACCGGAGCCCGGGATGACAGTCTTACTCCCTTCAGGTCATCCTGGCGTGCTCCTAGCCAGGATCCCGGTCTTTCCTCCCTTCCCGTCATGCCGATACGCTTGACATCATCACTTTTTCACCTTTCGCGTCTAATATTCTTCGCGCTCGAGCAACTGTTTAAGCCGGGGGTTGGGTATATCAGACAGCTTCATTTTGAAAGACAACACCAGACCCGGTCCGGTAACGTAAATGTCATAGAGATCTCTTTCGTGTTCTATGTCGAAGGCCGTCGGCGGCAGTCGATCTTCGCTTACGGGCGGGGGCGGGATCGATTCTGTGAGGTAATCGTCCAGGTGCTCAACTTTTGCGTACCTTTCAGTGCCGTGCAGCTTGAAAAACCTGACGATGGCGTGCTTTAGTACTTTGTAGCTTTCATGCTTCAAGTCCTCATCTTCTATCTGCAGTGCGGGAGTGAATTTTGGAAAGTCCTCGCCTACGAGCGAGAAGACAACCGGAAGCTCATCGCCAACGACTCGATCCACGATGGATTTGAATCTCCTCTTGATATCCGCGTACGCCTCTTCATACCATTCCTGCAAAACACTGGTCGCTTCGAGAGAGAGTGTCATGCCCTCGTGCCGCTTGTTGTCTACTTTCAAGCTTATGCCCAGATGCGCTGCTCTCCCCTTCGAAGAGGGATAGTAGCCGGCCTTGAAGTAGCCGTCGACGGAACTCTGACCTGAGACTTCAAGCGACGGCACGAATATGCTTACATAAGCGGCACCGTCTATACCGACCGACATGTCTCTGACCATAACTTCGTGAATCGTTTCGATGATCTTCTGTTTGAAGGAGTATTCTCTTCCTGTCATATGGACGGGCCTCCTATGGAGTTTGTTTCCGCACTTGCATTCTGTCGAACTCTCTGCCTGCAAGCTAGAACTCATCGCTACTGCTACATAAGGGTCGTCGCGATTACCGTCAGGACGATACAGGCGTCCGAGTAAGACAGATAGAGAGCGAAGTTTCTCTTTTCTACCTCCAGCATAGACCGTGGATCGCTGGCTCCCATCTTTATAAGCCTGTCGGCCATGTACCGGCTGAAAACTGTCAGCGAAAAGGTGACGAAGTATACCACCGTCCAGAAAACGTTGACGGCCGGATCGATGATAAGCCTCGTCAGGCTCGTGCCGAGCATGATGATCGAAACGGCTATCGCGACGATTCTGAGGTTCTCCCAGAGAGAGTACAGAAAACCCTGCACCTGCGGCGTTGTGTTCGGGTCGCGCAACGGCAGCAAGAAAACCGATACCGTAACACCGCCACCGGCCCACAGTACGAAGGAGAGATAGAAAGCAATCTCGTTGAGAGTTCTGAAAAAGTCCATAATATCAATCCTTCACTATAACCACTTCTAATTCGCCTCTTCCGCCAGGCTCCAGCCAGATTTCGTAGATGTACCGGTCGCACCTGAACCCCTTCGGAAGTCCGGTTATCTCGACCGAGTGCTCTCCGAAGACGAGTCCCACCAGCTCGATTATACCAAAGGCCTGAAACTCGATGCCATCGATCTTCACCGTTATGACATCGTAGAAATAGTCGCCCTTCTCATCGAGGAAAGACAACATGAGTGAGCTCTTTTCGGCGAACCCTATTTCGAGGACAGTATCTCCCGTGTCGGCCACTTCAACCGTATCGATGGCGGTGGTTCTCGAATAGAGCTTTTCAAAGCCCCTGTCCATAGTCAGACTGACCGGACTCCTGCCGGAAGGTACTCCCTCGAGAACCGTCAGGGAACCTATCCTGAAGGGTTTGCCTCCGATGGCGAGGATGCCCGAAGCGTCGAGAAGGGGCTCGTCACTCTCTCTCAGACCGTTCGCGTTCAGGTCTCTGAAAAGGACCACCTCGATTTTCCGCTGGAAGGCGACACCAAATTCGACACTCTTTCTCTCTCCCGGCTTCAGCTCTAGCTGTCTGTTCAAAGAACCGGTCGTGATACTGACACCCGAACCGAGTGAGGCCAGATCCAGCGAGATTCTTATAATTCCCGCCGAGACCGGGATGGTAAGCGTTCCGTCTTCGGTAAACACTACGTCCTCGCCTATGTTTATAGAGAAGCTCTTCAGGTATTCCTCTTGCTCATCGTATGTACCCGAAGAATTCGAGTCGACGAAGATGCGTATATCCACGTACGCCGGTGACTCCATAAACGGCCAGTAGAAGTCTCTGGATCCGTACTCAGTTACCTGAAGCTCCGGAGAATTCTCAAGCAAGGAAGCAAGTGAATCGGGGTATTCTACGAGTTCGACTCTGTAAAGACCGACGGGCAATTCGACAGATATGACTCCACTTTCATTGCTCTCGTACTCTTTGCCATCTATTCTCACCTTGACGCTTGCGGGCATCTCACCTGTATCGTATTTTGTATCGAGATCCTTGTCGAGGAAGAAGTAGAGGTTCAACTTTCCGGTGTTTCTGCTCGTGAAGAACCAGCTGTCGTCCAATTTGATTTTTACTCCAAAGTAGAAGCCGTCCTTTCTCAGATTTCCAAGGAAGCTCTCCTTCAGCGAACCGAAGCCGTAACCGGCGTAGATGACTGTATCTGGCCACAGGGTGAGACCGACCTGGATTATGAATCTGTTATAGAAACCGCCTCTATTGTCGTTTACAAGATATCCGGCACCGGTGATATAGAAGAGATCGGCAAAAGACTTCTCCGCTCTGAGTCCGTTTATTGTGTAGACCATGTTTTTCTTGAGATATATCTCTCCGGTCAGAGCGAAGTTGAAGGTTCTGTCATACCAGAAGACAGTGTCAAGAGTCAGCCGGCCTTCGGAAGTCGTTTCTTCTGCGTTTCTGCTTATATAGTAAGCTCCCTCCGAAAGGAGAGCCAGAGGACTCCTCAGCTGGGGAACATATGCGAGGCCAGCCTGAACTTCAAATCGGCTGCTCCGGGTCTTCAGGTCGTTCGTGTAGAGAATGTGATAGGCCGGTTTAAGCCTATCAAGACCGAGATACTCTCCCCGGCTCTCTATAAGGAATCGCGACAGGGCAAATCCGGTGTCGAATCTAAGATCTGTATCCAGCCTGAGTTTAAGGGACTCAATCTCACGGTTCTCTATACCTACATGCAGGGCGTAGAAGTCCTCGGTGTTCGAGCCAACGAGAGTGTGTTTGCCCTGTAAGAGGAAATCCAGATTGACGATGCCCGGAGAATAGGAGGCCGTGTAGCCGGCTCCAATCGAGATCCTGTCCGAAAGAGTCGCCTCGAGATCTATCTTCCCCGTATCCAGCGTATAGCCAAAGCCAATAATTGTGGTGAACCTTAGATCCGGCAGAAACTCTATCCTCTCTTTTGCCGTTACAGAGACCTTGCCAAGTTTCTTCAATATGTATGGAGTCAGCGACAGTTTTACCCTGCCCGCTCCGGAATGGTCAAATACTACGTCTCCTCCTGCAAAGAGAGACTCGCTGATACCAAAGTCGGTCCTCAAAGAGAGACCGGCGAACGGACCGACCCCTCTCAGCCCCAGACTGATTTCCCCGCTGAGCCTTGTCTTGTCCAGCGATAACCTCGGTCTTGCGGTGAGCCGAACTTCATTTTCCAGACCGTTCTGCTTATGTATCAGAGTCTCCTTGAGCGAGACTTCAGTCATAACCTGACCTACTTTGAAGTCTCTCAGCAGCTCAAGCGAGAGTGTTCCCGTCTTAGCCTTTTCATCGAAGCTGTATCCCGAGAGCAACTTCAGCTCAAATAGCTTTGGATTGAGTTCAAGACCTAAACCGAAGCCTGAAAAGGCTCTGGGATTGTCAGGTGCCTTGAAGTTTCTGTCCAGATGAGCTTCCAGATTACCGACGACTATCTTGCTGGCGAACTTCAGCGCCCCTGCGGCCCGCAATCCGAAGTCTCCGCTGTCCGAGGAGACCAGCAGTTCCAGCGAAGGCGAAAGGCCTTCGGAAATACTTCCGTCCGCCTTCAAAGAGACAAACCGGTAGCCTTCACTCAGACCTCTGAATAGCCCGGTAAGCGAATACTTCCAGCCCGAAGGAGAGTAAGTTAGATACGCCATCATGTCGAGATCGCCCGGCGAGGTCGAATCGGTTGAATAGACGGCTTCGATCCAGATCGGGTTGAAGTCTAGATCGAAATAAGGAACCGGTTTACTGAAGATCAGTAGTCTATTCGAATTGTAGAGTGTGTAGTCTTCGCCTCTTCTCAAAACCCGCCGAGTGATTATCTCGCCTTCGCTATCTCTTGTTATAAGACTTATAGTTTCGCTTCCAAAAACCGGTATTTCAGACAGGTAATAGGGGCCTCTTATGCCCTCTCCTCTGAACTCCTCGGTCCTCTTTCTCCTGTAAACTGGATTCAGAAAGAGTTTGTAGGAGAAAACATCGCTGCTGTATTCGCTGGAAAGACCAGTTCCACTTGACAGGAAGCCGGTACTTCCGCGGGTCTCGAACTTATAGTCTCCAAGTTGAACGTTGAAATGCCCGATCTCATAGCGCAGAAAATACGGGCGAGATGAGGGCGCCAGCGTACCCTTTATCGATTCGTCGCCATGGGTGATATACGTATCGAAATCGGCCGATGATTCTTCACCGAAACGGAAGGTAAGCAAACCTCTGTCGATATTGAGGCGACCGAAGACACCGCCTTTAAAGGAGAGATAACGATCTTTGAAGCTGTACTGAAGCTGTGCGCTTCCGGTTATAAGCGGTGGACGCGATTCGACTGCATACTCCAGACGAACATCTTTTGAAAGATCACCGTACCTTACAGAGAAATCTACTGAATAGGCCTGAGCCGTGGGCTTCAATTTAAGTTTAGATACGCCATTTTCGAGCTTCAGTCTCGTTCCGTCCCATTCAGCCGGTTCGGAAACAGTATGAGGATCGAGACCTTCAATAATAAGAGTTCCACCGACCGATGATGGGACGCCCCTTTCATCGACCAGCGAGATTACGACCAAAGCCTCTGTCACGCCGTCGGCGGTCAGTGTAAGTGGCTCGGTCGAGACTCTGATTTCAAAGGGCTCTCCGGAGAGATATACCTCTATCTCCTTGCTGCCTTTTGCAGTTCCATCCTGCCAGTCTAGCCTTATTCTATTCCTTCCGGGATTCAACTTCACATTGAAGTACTTCACAAAAAGCCAGAGGCCGTCTGCGTCGTTGGCCTTCTGTCCTATCTGGCTCTCGGGAACGACAATACCGTTTACGTAGAGAGTGTGGCGGCTTTCTATGGGCATTGCCACCTCTACCATGAGTCTGTCAACGCCGACAAATTCCTGTCCGTTCAACGGTGTGACTATATAACCGTAATCGGAGAACATAGAGGGATCTAGGCTCTGATTTCCAGAGACTATTAGCGACGCGGCGTCAAAGCCTTTGAGAGTCAGAGGATTTCTATATGTTATCGTCTCGACGATTCTCTCCCTGTGGATCAGTGGTATATCTAGGATGGTGTACATCCCCGGCAGAGTCTCGATCATGAAAGATCTGTCGTCTCCAAGCGATCGGCTATCCTGATTCGGCGAAAGCCTGTAAGGTGTCACGTCAATATCTACCTTGACGGTGTGGAGCCCCGGTTTCAGCCTGTCGAAATGAAACAGTCCGTCCTTATCCGTAACGACGAAGGAGCCGTCCTGAAGGAGCAGTCTGACGGGCAGAGGTTTGCTGTCATCTTTGTCGTAGAAGCCGTTTCCGTTTTCATCTACATAAATCCTGCCTATGATTCCAGTGCCCGTATTCATAGGCCTGAAAACGCGCACGTCGACGACGAAGGGTTCTGTTATCACTTGCGCGCTGTACTCTTGAGACAGAATCGTACCGATAGCCCTGACCGTGTTTTTCAGGGATTCTCCGGTAAACTCGTCGAGTCTCAGACGGTAAACTACCTTTGACTTCTCTCCAGGCTTCAGGTCTCTAAAATTATCGAAGATCAGCATATCTTCAAGTATCAGAGGTTCTAAGGGTTCGCCGTCGATGCTCGCGCTTCCCTCTACGTAAGAGGTCCCCGGCGGGATTCTATCCTCTAGCCTGAGTTCAGTTACAGTTGCTATGGTACTGGGGTTTGACACCTCGATAGTGTAGGTAATCTCTGACCCCAGTTCAACGATCGAAGGAGAGGCCAGCTTCATCAGCTCCAGACTACCGTGGAAGATCTTCACGGAGACCCTTTCGGAGTCTTCGAAAGTTCCATCGCCCGAGACGGTTGCCGTGTTCTCTATTACGGTCCCTTCAGCGATATCGTCAACCGTAGTGCACTTAAAGGAAATCTCCACGCTCTCGAAGGGATCGAGAAAGTCAAGCTCGACCGTGAGTATTCTCTCTTGACTGTTGAATGAAACCGTAGCCTCCTTTGAAACCTCAATTTCGTACGGAGCCGAAAGGAGCGTGGAAATAGGATCGCTAACCGTGATCTTTCCGGTCGAACTCTCGGACTCGTTCTCCACCGAGATAAAGAAACGCACTTCGGCCTTCGGCATAACAAGAGAGCTCGAAAGAACGACTTTGGATATGCTCAGGCTGTCTGACTTCCTGATATGTGGAATTATATCTATCGTTCTGTTCTCCTCGTTGCCCATTACGGTTTTGGGTATGAACTTAAAGCCTTTCTCGAAATTGCTGCCACTAACGCCTTCGGGAATAGTTGCCTCCAGAATTATATCTACCTCTTGCCCTGGAGCGACGACCCCGACATCCACATAACCGCTTCCGTCTGTGTCCGTCAGAGGAACTCCCGTATCGTCTTTGAAGACGAACTCCCAGCCCTCTAGCTGAAAGTTGGCACTTTCAATAAGCAGATCCATTACACCCTGTGTGTTTCCGTCGTTCTTGAGAGTGTGATGGAATATGACAGTATCGCCATCGAAAACTGTGACAGTGCTGAGCGTAGTATCCTCAAGAGTCATTTCCGGCGCGTCCGGGTATCCGAAAGGACCTAGAAGAGGGACTCCCAGAGCCAGAATGGTAAAATCGACAGTATTTGTCTTTGAGGACCATGTTGTTCCAAGCCTCGAGTAAGAAACACTGGCGGTGTTGTAGCGCCTGCCTGCTGGAACGTTCTTTGGGAAGAAGATATCGAAAGACACTTCGACAGACTGCCCCGGACTGACCGGACCGAAGGTGAGCTCGAAGCCCTTTATCTCTTCATCGTTCTGTGGCGGCTCGGGCAACCAATCCGAACCGTTGAAGTAGCGGGCGGAGAAATCGTAATTCGAAAAGAGAGAAGCGGAATCGAGAACTCCGTCAACCAGATTGCCCCCGTAGTCTATGAAGTCTTTGAGAACTAGGCTGTCCAGTTCGTACTCCGAGTTGTTTGTGAGGCTCACCGAGAAGGACTGCGAGTTACCCGGGAGAACGGTCTCCAGGAGTCTGGATTTTGTGGAGGCGACAATCTCCTTCTCTTCTACCTTTATCTGGGCTATGTTGTCGTCATCGGTGTTGCCGGTCGGGTCTATTCCGACTATGTTGATAAAACCTTTATCGGTCAAATCACCGGTTTCTTCGAGGATAACTCTTACTATCAGCTTTTTTGAACCATCGATTTCGAGGTCGACACTATTTACCGGTGTTTTTGCCTGTCCCGAGAGACCCTCTTCTCCTTCATCGAGATAAATGCCGATAACTCTGAGCACCGGGGCACCCGAGGGGCCGTCTTCAAAGATCTGAGAGGCTGAGAGCGAGATCGTCGTCGGGCTATTACCGAAATTCTGTACTACATAGTTCAGATCAACTGTGCTTCCTTCGAAACCATCTCTTTCCTGACCGGGTTTCTCGAATGTCCCGTCGGGCTTTATCGTGAAACCATAGACGGGCAATACCGTAGTGACGACCTTATCCGAGAAGATCGTAATATGATTGCCATCGATATCTCTGTATCTGGCAAAGGCAAAGTTCTCTATTTTAGAACCGGCAGCCGGTGCCGGGACAACCGCGGTTGTCACAAAGATTAATATAAGAAGCATTACGATCTTGCCGCGCACCTAATCACCTCGCTGTCCTCATCTCTGTGATCTCCGGAACAGCTCTTTGGAGATCACAGAGATGAAGAACCATGGCCCGAAGGCCATGGCAATTGGATCAATAACCGTCTATCAACACCGGGAAGACAACCGTGCCTGACCCACCGGCAGTCAGTGTTCCGATTATCCACTTAACGGTGGTTACAGAGGCTAGATTGTTTTTGTCGAACGTTGCCCAGTCCTCCCACGTTACTCCGTAATCGGTACTCACCTGAGACGGTTCGGTGAAGTTGATCGTGTCGGTTACTATTACAGGATCAAGAGAGGTGTAGAACGGGATCGTGTCGTAAATGATCAGATTATTGATTGGTTCCGTTCCGACGTCGGCGTAGGTTATAGTGTAGATGAGCTGTTCGCCGGGCTTTGCATCGGTCTTATTGACGGCCTTCTCCAGAGTGACCTTTTCCGATACAACAACCGTGATATCTATAACAGTTGCCGTAACATTAGTGTCCTCCTGAACCTCGGCCCTTAGATAGGCGACATCAGTCACGCCGAGAGGTTCGTCACTCGGGACCTCAAGCCTGAATATACCCGTTACACTCTGGCCGGGCTCGAGTGGCCAAGTTGCATCTAGATTTACCGGGTTTCCGCCCTGAAGGAAAGTGAAGTTCCAGCCTCTGGTCGAGCTTGGATAGAGCTTGACGGTCACCGCCACATTACCCGTGTTTGTCAGAGTGTGCTCGTAGTCGATATTCTGTCCGGGAGCGGCCGATCCATTTCTGGATGGCAATAGCGTAATGTGCCTGACGGCGTTTACGGTGATCGTGTTTGTTTGAGAATCTTCCACTGTGGGTCTGGTCAGAGAAGTCGCATAGAACGTTACGGGAACTGCCACTCCTGTGTAGAGGGCTCCTTCGGGAACGGTTACTCTCGCTATGATTCTGATACCACTGTTTGGAGATACCTGACCGGTATTTGTTATAGGTATCATCTCATCTGGATCGAGAACTCCGTCTCCGTTGGTATCGATATAGAACCTCACCGTATAGCCCGCCGGAAGATCGGCCGAGAGGCTGAAAGTATCGGCAGCATCGGAGTTATTTACAACGTCCAGAGGGAAATATGCATAAGAGCCGGGATCGGCGTTCTTGTTTACCGAGTTCTTATCTACGGTAGTATCGGTGGCCGTTCCAGACATATTTCCGATAGCTACGGACGGGAAGGTTATTGGTTCGACCTTGTCTGTGGTCTTATCGAAAATGGCTGGAGATATCGAAGAGATTGCTTTCATGATAGCGGTAATCGAGGTGACGCTAACATCAATATCTGCGGGTATGAAGATCTTGACTGTAATGTCGAAGGTCTCTCCCGGTGCAAGCGGGCCGGTGTCCTGCATCCCGTTGTCGTCGGTATCCGGTAGGGGAGTAAGATTCTCGGTGAAAAAGGAGATAGCGACAACATTATCCAGGCCCTCAGGAAAAACCTCAGCGACTGTAATGTTTATTATGTCCGTCGAGAGACCGGCATTCTTCACCGTATTCGTGAACTCTACTAGAGTACCGGCAACACCGGGCTTTATCGTGATATCGTTCGGATCTACCGCTTCGGGATTACCCTTGGGACCGATCCAGACCTTAGTCGTCTCATTGCCCGGTCCACCTACCATGATAGTAGAAACGTTGGAGCTCCTGCTCACAGTTTCGAGCGCAGTCGTTTTGTAAGTCATCGTTGCCACATTCTCGATGATACCTGCAAGTGTATCCGCTTTCACCTGTACTCTAAGTCTAATCTGGAAACCCGAGCCTGCAGTGAGATTGGCGATATGCAGGGTCACTGTATTGCCTGTTACATTGACAGTCATACCTGCCGGAACTTTGTCAAGGAAGCCAAGATATTCAAGACTTGCCGGCAGAACGTCGATTATGGTTATGTCTGAAGCTGCCTTGTTACCGACGTTAGCTCCGGAAATCGTGTAAACGACTTCGTCGCCGGCCTTGACTTCCTGCGGGGTGGCAGATTTGAAGAGCGTCAGCACGGCATCGTTATAGACCGTTGTGCGCGCCGCGTTGTCGTGATCGAAAGCATTTACCGGATCGCTTACCGAGTCAACATCAAGATAGACCGTGGCGGTGGTTCCGGCCGCAGCCGCGCTTGGCACCCTGTACCTGACTATGACATACCTGAAGTCACCCGATGATATCGGGATTGTGTTGTTCCAAAGTTCTTCACCGGGGTCAACGACACCGTTGCCGTTTTCGTCGTAGAAGACTTCGATATTTTGCGGAGTAAATGTCGATGCGGGATCGATATTCACACTCGTGTTGAAAGTATCGACTGTGTTTGCGAGATTGTCGATCCTGAACTGAAACTGCATTGTCTGTCCGGCGGCACCCGGTTGTTCTATCAGATCGGGTGTGACGAGTACCGAATAGACAGGTAGTACCGTGGTTATTACCTGGTTCGATAGGATTGTTCTGGTTACTCCCCTGCCATCGGTATATGTAGCCGCGGCCTGGTTCTTGATTTTGGTGCCGGCGGCAGGTGGTGCGGCAATCGCGGCAACAGCTATCATGACCGCAAGGAGCACCAGTAGAAGTTTCTTACTCATAGACTCACCTCCTGTGTGTTTTAATTGGATACCTTAACTCTGTAAAGCACTTTCAATATATCTGAGGGTTTAAACTGTCTTTCATAGACCCACATTATGTTTGTATAAGCCGTAGGATTTACTAATCTCCTTACTGCCATCCCCCCTCTCACTTCTTCAGTGAATAGCGGTGGTTTTCCGAAAGTCTCTCCTCCATCGAAACTGAAGTAGAGCTCAACTTCGCGACTCTCCCAGTCCAGATGTTCACGCCTCTCTCCCGTTGCGCTTCCCCTTATATAGAAAGTGCCTTCGGGGATCAACGCGATCATCTGGAGACCTTCGATTGTTGATTCCGATAAGTTCTCATATGTGAGTACATAAAGAATCTCATCACCCGGAAAGACTTCGTCGAGTTCTTCGTATGTCTCCGTCGCGCTCTGAGAATCCCAGACCTTATAACTTTCGATGCTGACCTTTATAGGTTCCTCGTTGGCAAATCCAAGTAAAAAGAGTGCTGAAAGAAAAACGATAGTAAGGAAACACTTCTTCATCTATATTCCCTCCCGATTATCTTCTAAGTCTCGTCTTGAATATCAGCCAGCCAGAGGAGCCTGGCTGCAACGCACCGATTATCTTTGTGATATTAACCGTCAGAACTCCCCCCTCGCAGAAGGCCCAATCGAGATTTAAGTCGCCACCGTCTTCGGCGACCAGCAGACGCTCGCTGCCATCGACAGAGAGAATCACGTTACCGTGAGAGCTGCCCATCGAATAACTGCTCTGAAGTAACTGCAAATCTCTATCCAGAGGATCGGTTATCACAACAGAAGGAATCGAAAGAGTTCCATTGTTGGCAAATGAGATCCGGTACTCGATTATCTCCCCGGGCTTTCCTTCAGATGACAATCCCCAGTCACCCGAGATCGAGAAATTGCGGGTCTCTTTGCGTAGCGACAGGCCCTCGGCTCCAACGGTAATTGTATCGTAAGTCTCGGCACGATCGCTTCCCACAGAATTAGACCAGTCTTGTACTGCTCTGACTATTATCGTATCGAATGTGCCGCTGATGGCTTCTGTAGGTATGTTGACTGTCAATCTGAAATAATACCTTGCCGGAGACCTTGCGATATTACTATCCCACAGGCCCAGCACATTCCCTGCCGAATCGAGTTCATAAACAGCTATACCGAAGCCTTGAGATGAAATGGTCTCCAGAGAAACGCTACCATAAGTTGCAACGAGCAGAGAATGATCGAGGTTAACGGTATTTCCCGGAAGTCCCGAAACGGTGTTTATACCTTCGATGAGCAATCTCTTCACATCTGCGAAATTGTAGAAGGCAAAAGAATCAACATTTGAATTTATCGTTATAGTATTCCTCTCATCAAGAGGGGCAGACCCGCCGCTATCATGGTCGCCCGTTGATGTATACGCCGGAAGATCCGTCTCTCTTATTACAATTGGATAGACAGGATCTCCGGAGACGAAGAATCTGTAAAGACCGTCCTGGTCTGTGTATCTTGTATATTTATCCGACCCGTTTGTCAGTGTAACCAGCACTCCCGGTATTTGCGCCTCTCCCGGATCTCTTGTAGCATTATTGGCCTGAGAGATGACGCCTGCACCGGAGTCATCGAAGATAAAGCCTTTCACAATAAAACCTCTGAAATCACCGAAATCGGCCGTTTTGTTTACTGTATCTACTATCACTTCAACCCAGTTCGGAGTCGTGGATATGTATCCAACAGGATCAGATCCTTCAGTTGATGAATTGAAGAGATTCTGGGCGTCTTCCACAACTCTGTAAGTTCCCTGTGAAACATCGAAGCTATAAAAACCTTCATTGTCCGTCTGAGTGTAAGACTGGAAAGTCCAGCCGCTTCCATCAAACTTCCAGAGCTTCAGCCTGACTCCCGCAATACCGGGTTCGGCATAGTCGCGGGTCCTGTTGAAATTGAGATCTTCATAGACGTAACCGCTGATCTTCAGACCCGAACCAACTGATTTATTCGGACCGAACTCGGAAGTGGCGTAAGCAGGAATGCCGAGAACGTTACTGAAGCTTTCGTAACGGGTTATAGCTGTTATGACCTTTGTGTCCTCGGAGACAGGGGAGACATTGCCCTCGAAGTTTCCCTGAGAATCTACTATGAGTGACCCGATATACTTTATTCCTTCACCGTAGTCCTCTCCCGAATAAGAGTCTCCGTCCCCTGCTCTTGCAGAGTATATTTCAACGACAGAACCGGCAAAGACTGCGCTGGGAGTGTTCTGACCGACAAATCCCTGAATAGACAGAGCGCTCCCGCTTCGCGTTGCCAGAGCTATTACAGGGTGATCGACTCCCATATTGCCATAGTTTGCATTGAGAAGCCCGTCGTTGGGATTCACACCCTCAATTATGTCTGAAGATGGTGATCTGAGAAGATCAATCGCAAGACCGCGATTATCACCAAAAGAGTTTAGCGAAAAGTCGCCGTAACTTGAATCGCTGCTAACTCTTATACCGGGGCCGCTAAGAGAGCCGTTGACGATTGACTTTCTTATAACTGCTCCCACAGATTCGTTGAGCGATATGGCCGAAGCGGTTGAATCGACGATCGTTGTATTCTCCAGAAGCGTCAGTTTGTCTCCCTGTGTATAGACACCGTTTCCGTGAGTCACGCCGGCGTGGCTTCCGCCATTCGATTCTACGATAGAGTTCCTTAAAGTAACTGAAATCGCCGGAGAGACTATCGAAACGCCATTTCCGTCGGTTCCCGAAGGACCGATGCCGTTGTCCAGTACAATTATCCTGTTTACATCTATGGTATTTCCAGTCAGCAGAAGACCGGAGCCGTTGTAAGCGATATACGAGTCTTTTAGAGTTCCGCTCGCGTTGATAACCAGACCGTATCTTCTGTTTAGACTGCTATCTTCAGGTCTAGATCCATCGGCTCTTGCCCCGCTCACAATATTATCAAGATTGAAGTTCTGGCCGTTGATGACTACCGGGGCGGTAACGTCGCCGATAGTGCCACCACCGTTAAAGAAAGCGATGTTCTTCAACGAGAAGCCTTGCGCGGTTGCCGAAGTTCTCAGGACATACTCTAGACCGTTAGAGTCTATCTCGATCTCTTTGCCGTTGAGTGGGGGTATGGCAATTTTATCGACTCCGGCAAGACCGCCCCCAAAGTTTGAGCCGTTACTGTTTATGATGTTCCCCTGCACAGTGTATACAGTACCGTCAATAGTTGTCTGGATGTCGGTAATGTCCGGTAAGGCTGACATAGGCTGTATTGTCCACCAACTATTGCTACCTGAAGATGAATTTTGAGAGGTCTGCATGACGAATCTCGCCGCATTGGCTCCGGCAATTGAATTTGAGTTCAGCACAAACTGCCGCAGCGTTCCCTGATTGCCGGCAACTCTGAAGCCGTTATCTCCCGTATCGTTTGTGTTGACAATCACGTTGAACGAGAAGCCATGATCGATTCCCGTTACTGTCTGTGTGCCATCAGAGAGATCCACTACCGAGAGATGCTGGAAGTTACTGGCGCTGACCGCGGTGCTTCCGGTCGCGAAATTATCTGAGACCTCCGGGTTTATGCCGCCGAAGGCCTGAACATCGTAGTAAGCGCCGTTCACGAACTCGCGTTTGAAGGTCTGTTCGGCCCAGGGAGTCGCAGGTGGAAATCCGGGATTGAGTGCTGTCGGAGCGACGCTCTTCGAATCCACAACGACGTAGTATCTATATTGAGGCAAAGGTCCGAAAGAGTAGTTGCCATTGGCATCGGTATTAGTCTCTGCGACAAACACGTCGCCGTTACTGATCACATCGTTACCGTCGGCCTCTCTGTAAATTCTCACCCTAACGTTAGTCTTTGGCAGATCGACACCCGAAACAAAAGGCCCACCATTGTCTCCTCGGTCTTCAAAGGCTTTTCCGGAGACTGTCAGCGAGATACTGCTACAAGTATTTTCCAAGAGTGCTACTTTTCTGAGTTCGCCGCTATTGTACTGCACATAGGAGTCCATTGTGTTGCCTTGATTGTCTCTCACTACTGCCTTAATTATGTAGTCTCCCTGAGGCACCTGAGAATTATTCCACTGGAACCTCCAGGGGTTGAACTGGTCCACGGCCGTTGCGTCTCCGATCAAGACCCACTCGAACCCGTCGTCGGCAACTCCATTACCGTTATAGTCAAAATAATAGTAGAACTTAACGCTTGTTACCGTCGAACGTATTACTCCTGAGACGGCGGTATGCGAGTCGAGCACAAAAGCCTCGATCATGGAAGGACCGCAACCGGAAACGCTGATACTCGATGTCAGAGGAATCTGCGAAATATGTCCACATGAATTCACAAGGTCTCCAAAGGGGATAGGCTTGTTAAGAGCCATACTATAAGTCCCTTGAAAGGCGAGATCCTTCTGTATTGGATTGTTTGTGTTCGAGCTGGTAGTGAACGCAAGCTGAAAGATATCGTCGGTAGTGAGTTTCGGGCCGCCTCTGGAAGTAGCGTCTAGAGCTGCCAGTGGCACCTGGATATCCAGAAGATAAACAGTACCTAGCGAGGGATCAACGTACTCGATAACTCTGGTTCTTCCAAAATCCCGTACCAAAGGCGAGGGGTCGCGGTCCCAGTCTGCTGGTCTACCAGGTTCACCATCGGCATTAGTCGGGCTGGTCAAGTGTTTTGCACTATCCTGTTTCCATATAAGATCACTGTCGGGCAAAAGCTGATTCTTGCCAGTACTATAAAACACCTTGATATCGTCAGGTGCAACTCCTTGATCGGTTCCGTCGAGTTCAATTGCGAAGTCTCTATAACCGTCGCCGTCAATATCTATTAGTATATTCCATGTAGAAGATTTATAGGGAGCCCCTGAACCGGTTAGTTGTAGAGGGTTACTGGCAAGCACCATTCTGAACATGAGATTGTCGCAGTCGGCGAAGAACTGTATCGAAGGCAAATTCTGAGAACTGACAAAATCTCCTTCCTGCCTGGGACTGGTTCCACCATTGGAGTTGTCGCTGTTGCCTGAAGCATCGTAGATCGGTCCTCTCGAATAAGTGTACGGGATCCACTCGCTAGTTGCCGAACCGCTTTCATTCACTCGAACATAGTCAAATTCGACCTGTGTTGGTCCCCAGGACCTGAGACCGACTCTACCGTTCATGAAAGGGTTGTCATTGTCGGTGTATCTTAAAACCTCAATTCCATCGACATACATAGTGAATGAATTTTCCCTTGCCACTATGGTTACTTCATGCCATTCCAACCAGTCGAAATCTGCGGCCGGGGCTCCCCAGACCAGAACACCGGACTCTCTACCATCTGTGACCTTTCTCAATGCAAATCTATTTCCGAGTCCTGGATCGACCTGAAAAGCGTAGGCGTTTATGTTCCTGGCAGTACCTGTAACCCTGACATATATCGCATAACCGGAACCGCCGGACTGAATCCCGCCGGTGATTCTGCCAAAGCTCCTCACAACGTAATCGTCCCAGCCTTCATCACCATCCAGTATCGCTCTGCGCTCGCCAGAACCGGTAAGCGATAGAATACCGCCGGCTACATTCCAGTAATTGGTGGGGTAGTAATCTATAAGGTCGTTAAGACTGTTGAACTCGTAAGAAGCGAGTGGGAGGCTCGGATTATCCGGCCAGGGAGCCGGATAACCTGCGGGATCTACATAATTCTGCAAAGCTATTAAACTAACAGCTCCAGATAACAAAAACAGAACGATAAAGAGAAATCTTAAGCGCATAAAACACCCTCCCACCCTTATCGCTCAGTATCCGAAAGTGAACGGAGAACGTAAATAAGCATGTGAATGTATTGATATATCTAAACTTTTGTACGGCATGTATTTTATTATATTATAGCAATATTAGCATAATAAATCTCCACGATACTAGTAATTATCTAATGAGATTTACTTCTAGACATTGTCTCTTTCACGGTCTTCTAATCATTGTGCTTCGAGGGTCATCCAGTATTTTGAACCCATACTTTTCGTAAAGACTGTGTGCATCTTTAGTGTTAAGCATTCCCTTGATATTTTTGATCGGTGGGTAATCGAGAACACATTCGATAAGCCACCTGCCCAATCCCTTTCTTCTATGCTCCTCGAGAACGAAGACATCGGCCAGGTAAAAGATGAGCGCATAGTCGGTTATAACCCTTGCGAATCCTATCTGTTCCTCTCGCTTGAAAAGACTGAAACAAATTGAGTTGTTCATGGCCCTATTCATCTGTTCGCAGGTTCTTCCTTTTCCCCAGTAGGATCGGTTGATTATATAGTCATTCACGACTTTCCGCTGAACTTTTTCCGTTTTATCGCTCACCGAGTATTCTTCCCTGAACCATTCCATATATTTCCTCCCAAATACACAGGATTTCAATCTATAAAATTTTATAGAAAACGCTCCGTAGAGAACTGCCAATACTCTTCTCTTCGTGCGTACCAGAAACAAGTGACGACTTTGCAGGGCCGGTGGAAGAACCTGTATCGCTGAAAGTTCCGGAAGGACTGCATACCGGCTTCTGTGAAACTTGATCGATTGTTTGGACCTTTAATCGATTTATAAGTTTGGCTATTACATCTAATGTATTCCATCCCTGTGCGAAAGATATTTCGGGGCGTTTTTCTCTATGAGACTCTACTTGACAACTTGATAAAGCTTGACATCGATACTGTCGGATATGGTATAATTATACATGAGTTAACCCTCAGACCGCTTCGCTGTCCTTGAAAGGACAGCGCTTTTTATTAAACAACCGACTTATAATTAACCGACTTCTCTGTTTTTCTCGGATTCGGCCTTTTCTACTGAGAACTTCTCGGAATCGTAAGTTGCGCCAAGCGAGAAACCTTTAGTCTGTCCTCCCATAAACGGACCGAAGACAGCCGTATAAGCCATCGCAAAGAGTACGATGAAAAAGGGGATGGGGTCCCTTATGTCCCAGGTGTCGTCCTTCAACCCTTTTCTGCTCTTGAAGAAACCCTTCAGGTTCCTGAACTTTCCCTTGAACAGAGTGCTGAAGTACCAGCCGATCTCCATGGCAGTAGTGTACGTTCCCCTGCCCGGAACAACCCCGCCGAAGCTTTTTATATCGCCGCCATCGACCATGTCCATATAACCTCTGACGAAATCAATCCCCGAGGTGTGCGCAACCAGAAGCCCAGGACTCATTCTGGGGTTGACATCGACGAGATAGTACTCATCTTCGTTCCGGTCGTAGAGGAAATCCATCGAAATGAATCCCGAGTATCCCAGGGCTTCCACTATCCTGGAAACGTACGACTCCACTTTTTCGCATTTCATCGATACTCTGCAGGTTCCAACCCCGCCGGACTCCGGATACTCCCTTATGTTGTGATAGATAACGTTTCCCTTCAATTTGCCGTTGAAAGCCAGCCCTGTCGTGCATATCTGGTGGGGAGTTTTCCATTCCTGGGCCAGCGTTTTTGTGCCGTCCAGAGTGGCGGAAAGCTTTTTCAATTGAGAAAGCGTTTGGACTTTTACGATCCCTTCGGCCGACCTCTGGTCGCGTGGCTTCACGATAAGCGGGAAGTTCATCCTGGCAGTATCGAAGTCCTTTAGAAGTGTTGTAACGGGGACAGGGATCGAGAGAGAGGAGGCCAGTTGAGTCATTGTCCACTTATCGTGCAAAACCTGTATATGATCATGCCTGGGCACGATAACCCTGACACGCCCCTCGAACCTGTACATGAATCTGCTTATAACGAAGCCTTCTTCGAAGGTGGGGAAAAGTACGTCTATCTTCAATTCTTCTATTTTTTTGAGAAGACACTCTATGAATTCGTCGCTCTTCTCGCTAACGGGAGGATATATGAATTTACCTTTCAAATATCTCGAATACAGACCACCGCTGACCTTGCCGCTGTCGGCAGCGAAGACCTCATGACCCTGTCTGGCCAAAAGCCGTATGCTGTTGAGCGCATACCACATCCTGGCACCTGTAACCAGTACTCTCATCGAACACCCCCGAAAAAAATTATGGAGAACGGAAATCTGTTAACATATCAACATCCGACTTGTGTAACGATCCTAAATTTAATTATATCATCTCGAGCGGAAATGGAATAAATTGCGAACTTGGATCAATGCTTCATTGGTCGATTTTGAGATATGGAAAGAAAATGATTGAGCAGTATTGCATATACAATTTACACATTAATTTACATAAATGAAGATATTTGACTTTTCAAGAATTAATAGTATAATATATCTGCAAGGTTGCTGGTTAACTTTTGACATACAAATATGATAGGGACCCGATAAAAAGGAGATTAAGTTAGCCGCAATCCGGACAACTCCTCGTTTCGTAGCAATTCCCCCTTCGATTCCTGGCGCCAGTCAGGAATCCTTTTTTTGTTCTCAGGATGATCTCAAGGAAAATTTACACGATAACCCTCTTAAAAGCCGTGATGAGCGGTGATTAATGGGTTGTGGATAATGAGGGTAAGAGCAGGATGCCGGATCGGGGTCCGGCATAACTGGAAGAGAGAGCCTGCCCTGATGAGCCTGCCCTGAAATGTTCCTATTCAGGGATCCTATTCAGGGTCATCCCGTGATGATCCTATACTGTCATCCCGTAGTGCCCCCATTCTGTCATCCCGTAGTGTTCCTATACGGGATCTCGTTCCTTACCGTTGAAAGAGCAGATTCTGAGTCAAGCTCAGAATGACGTCAAGCGTGTCGGCATGACGGGAAGGCAGGAGCAGGAGCCGAGATGAGAGGTATGAGGTTAGAGGTAAGAAGATCAAGACCTTCACGCTTTTCACACCTCCCGCCTCTTACCTCTCACCTCCGGTTCGAAGAACGGAACCTGGACGCTGAGCGTCGGAACGAGGAACTGCTCTTTCACTCTCTTCAAGGACGGGTCCATGCTCCGAGACGACTGACGAAGGACGGCTCTTCCGCGCAACAATATTAATCGAGATTGAAATCGTGGCCGCAGTTGGAGCAGAACCTTTTGTCCATTTCGTTCAGTTTATAACAGAGCGAGCACTTTTTATAACCCACCAGAGAAGCTCCACAGTTCTGACAGGTAGAGGCTCTGTCGTCGTTCTCCGCATCGCATTCGGGACATCTGGAGTAACTCTGAGACTTCTTTCTCTCGGTTTTTGCTTCTCTATCGGATACAAAGGTGTAGTTGTAAGTCATATCTTCTTGAACCTCTCTTCGCAGAGATCTCTGGTCATCCAGAGGTCCGCTGTATTTCCTCGTTCTGGCCATTCCGACCAGGGCTCTCCCTATAGAGGAGGCGACAATTCCGAGGATCACAAGAGTGAACATACTTGTGAAGACCATTCCGATTGCCGGCGCTAGAAAGAAACTGGCGAAACTGAATATTATCAATCCAACGCCGACCGCGTAGATTATTCCTCCTATTATTCCTATGATTATTCTTGTTGAATCCTCCAAGCGGTTGTACATAATACCACCGTCCTTTCATTTTGATTCTACAATAGATGCCTCTATTCGGAGCTACCCTGCAGAAGAGAGCCTCTGAATTCGGTTTGTAAAGTTGTACAATTGTTTTACAGAATACTGGAGGGAGAGTTGTGGATACATCGACTGTTTTTTTGCTTCTCGCTCTGTTTTTTAGTGTAATAGCGGTTTTAATAATCCTCTATAAATAACGCCGGAAACTGGAATTATTAGCATAGACGTTTCATGAAGCCTGATCCGGTGGTCACGGCAAAAAGGCGGACCGAATGATTCACGCAGAAGTACTCACGCTAACGGCGGGTTTCTGGAGCGTTTTTTGTTCTATTAAAGGATTTCCCATAATTATTAGCGTGGTGCTATAATACTATTCATTACTTTGGATGAAGGGATAGAGTTGATTTTAACCTTTTTGCCTGCGGTTTTCTTCGGCTGGGCCCTCGGAAGAAACGACGCAGCCAACATATACGGAACAACTGTTACCAACGGGCTCCTTAATTACAGGTTCGCGGCGATAACCGCGAGTTTTTCGATAATCGCCGGGGCGATGATCGGCGGCAGGAACGGACTGGAAACTCTTGCGAGTTTGAGCAGCCAGACTCTCGTTACGGCGGCGATCGTGTCGGCCGCTGCGGGTTTGTCTGTGATAATCCTGAATCAATTCGGTCTGCCTGTTTCCTCCTCTCAGGCCGTAGTGGGCGCGATCATGGGTATCGGTCTTCTCAATGGAAACATCGACTGGTTCGTGGTTATGAAGATCTTTATTTGCTGGATAACCACTCCTCTGGGCGCAGCCCTGCTCGGATACGTGCTTTACGGTATTGTAGCTAGGTTCTTTCGCAGGATAAGATCAATAGTGGTTCAGGATATAACGCTCAAGGTTCTCGCCATCTTGATTGGAATTCTCGGTTCCTTTGCTCTGGGAGCCAACAACGTGGCTAATATTACCGGTACTTTCGTTGGAAGCATATCGGTCGACGAAGCCGCACTAATAGGAGGGTTGAGCATCGCTGCGGGCGCGATAATCTTCAGCAAGAAAGTCATGTACACGGTGGGCAAGAGGATAGTCTCCCTGGAAGCCTTTTCCTCTGTCGTGGCTATTCTGGCGCAGAGCCTCACCGTTCTCATTTACGCTTATATAGGAGTTCCGGTCTCAGTATCTCAGGCCATAGTCGGGGCCGTTGTAGGTGTGGGATTGGCCCGAGGTTCGAGAAACTTCGACGGCCGCCTGATCCGGAGGATCTTGCTGGGCTGGCTGCAAACTCCGCTTATCGCAGGCTGTGTGTCGGCTGCAGTGTTCGCTATCTTTAATTTTTTCGGATTGAACTAATCCGGGTTTTTTACCCTTTCCAACTCGAAGAAAAACTCCACACCATCTGGAAGGTTCACAAACCCACAACTTTTGCCATCCAGATCGCAGATGGCCTTGACTATCGAAAGCCCTATGCCGTACCTCTCCTCTTCCCTTGTTCTGGCATTGTCGGCTCTATAAAAACTGGTCCAGATCTTCTCGCCTTCTTCCTGGGGTATGTTCTGGCCTGAGTTGAACACCCGCACAATCACCAAATTCTCTTGAATGTCTTTTCTAACAAAAATTTCCTTTCTTTCATCGACATGGTAAATGGCGTTGTTCAGGTAGTTGGTTAGTATCTGCTCCGTCCTGAAAGAATCGGCATAGACAAACGTTCTTTCACCCTCTGCATACTTCGGCTCGATTCCTTTTTTTAGAAAGACCTTTTCGAACTTTCCCATCAACCTTTTTATCAGCTCATCGATGCAGAATTCGCTCTTATAGAGTGTTAAATTGCCCGTTTCCATCATCGAGAGATCGAGTAGGTCCTTCACGAGCCTGCCCATTTTCGCCGTCTCTTCCTTGATCACTCCACAGTAGAAGTTCCGCTTTTCGTCGCTTGAGGCTATGTTTAGTTCCAATCCTTCGGCATAGCCCTGAATAAGCGACAGGGGTGTCTTTAATTCATGAGAGACGTTGGTTATGAACTGCTTTCTCATTTCTTCAACTACTTTTTTGTGTTCTATCTCCTTTTTGAGTGCCTCGTTCTTCTGGCTGAGTTTTTTCAGCGTCATATCGAGGGATTCCGAAAGATCGTCTATACTACTGGCAAGCTGTCCAAACTCGTCTTTAGATTTGATTTCACACTTTTCGGAGAAATCCAGATCCTTCATCTTTCTGGTGATTCTGTTCATGTGAAGGATGGAACCCGTGAACCTTCTTGAAATGATGAAGGCTATAACCAGAGCCAGCGCCGAGGAAAACAGTCCAACTACGAGAAGAAAGCCGTTTACGATCGAGACGCTGCTCTCGATGGAGGACACAGGGATACTCATATGAAGGGTGAAGCCGTTATCGAGCCTGGATTTCAGGCTTAGAAACCCCTGTTCTCCCATTCTGTCTATAGTAAGCTCGATTTCAGTGCCAGAATCTATTTTTTCGCTGTAAACCGTTTCGAGAGGTTTCCTGGATGGAGGTATCCTTCTGGTGTCTATCCCGGGTATTAAACCACCGGGCTCCTGTGGAATAATGTGCGTCGTATAGACCGGCTCGCCCGAACCATCAAAAATGAGAATCATGGCGTTGAGCTCGTTGCCCATATCGACAAGAAAATCGACTTTTTCCTGATAATCCGAGACTCCGAAGGAATTGATACTATTCCTGGCTTTGATCAACTGATCCTTTTTCGTTTTCATATAGTACGGTTCAAGCATGAAGGTATTTGCGAGCCACAATGTCGAAATGATAAAGAGTATAACTGCAAGAATCTGTAAGAAGAGCTTCCTGCGAATTGAGCTCATTGGCGAACCCCGAACCTGTAACCGTACCCCCTGATAGTTTCTATGTACTCGCTCGCTTCCTGCAACTTCGATCTCAATCTGTTTATGTGAGTATCGACTGTTCTATCGGTACCCTGGTAATCGTATCCCCATACGCTGTCTAGGAGCTGGTCCCTTGTGAGCGTTATTCCACTGTTGGCGACAAAACAGCTGAGAAGGTTGAACTCGGTGCGACTTAGGACAATTCTCCTGTCGTTGACGTAAACTTCCATACTGGAAGGTTTTACATGAAGAACTCCGATCTTCGTTTCCTTCTGCATCGGATAACTCCTCCTGAGTAGCGTATTCACTCTGGCCACGAGTATTCTAGGACTGAAGGGCTTGGATATGTATTCGTCTGCTCCACACTGGAAGCCTTCCAATTCGTCGGTTTCGGCAGATTTCGCGGTGAGCATTATGACTGGAATATGGCATCTCTCCCTGATTTCTTCGAGAACTTCTATACCACTCATACGCGGCATCATTATATCCAGAATGATGAGAGATAGATCGGGGTTTTCATAAAACTTCTGGAGAGCTTCCTCGCCATCAACCGCCAGAAGTACCTTATAGCCTTCCATTTCGAGAAAATCGGACACCAGTATCCGCATATTTCTTTCATCGTCGGCGAAGAGGATTTTCAACATACGACCTCCCTGTCCGGTATAACTTTATTCTAGTATCGCTATGTCACAAATCGATCACAGAGCAGCTGTGATAATTCTGTGACACAGGCTACTTAAAATCGATCGACAATGAAAATGGAGGAACCAAATGGAAGAGATCAGGGGAAGGCACGAACTCAAGTATCATATAAACTATTTCGATTATCTCTCTATCAAGAGCAAGATCGGGCACATCATGGAGGTCGATCGAAACGGCAACGGTAAAGGCGACTACGAAATAATCAGTCTGTATTTCGACGACATCTACAACTCGGCATACCGCGAGAAAATCAGTGGAACAAACAACAGAACTAAATACAGGATACGGATATACAACTTCAGCGATAGCGTTATCAAGCTGGAAAAGAAGACCAGAAACGGAGACCTGACTCATAAGGTCAGCCGTATCATTTACAGAGACGAATACGAAGAGATAATGAAAGGCCGGGCTTCCTTCTTATTGGAGGAAAGACCGTACGAGTTCATAGATTTCTACGAAGGAATAAAGACCAGAACTTTGAAACCAAAAGTACTGGTTCGCTACAATCGCGAGGCTTACTGTCTCAGAGCGGCCAACCTGAGAATTACCTTTGACAGGAATCTATCGACGGGCAACAACAATCTAGATATCTTCGACAGGAACGGTTCCTTCACATGCTCCGGGAGCGATCTCATGATACTCGAGATCAAGTACGACGGATTCTTTCCCTCTCACATAAAAAACATCGTTCAGAGTATTGGAAGGTTCAGGAGCAGCGCATCCAAATATGTAATAGGCAGAAAATACAACTATTTGTATTAATAGGAGGATAGGCATGGAGACATTCAAAGACATATTCAAAAACAGTTTTCTGGAAAACTTCTCGGCATCGCAGATATCGGCTGCCGATACGGCGATAACACTGCTCATAACCTTTCTCATCGGTATTTTCATCTTTCAGGTATATAAGAGGACCTTCCAGGGAATAATGTACACCAAGAGTTTCAACGTATCGCTGGTCATGATAGCCATGGTTACCTCCCTGGTAATAATGGCCGTGACGACCAACATCGTGCTTTCGCTGGGAATGGTGGGCGCTCTAAGTATCGTGAGGTTCAGAACCGCTATTAAAGACCCGATGGACATAGTCTTCATGTTCTGGGCTATTGCCGTGGGGATAGTCACGGGCGCCTCTTTTTATCTGCTCGCGGTTATGGGCTCGGTGATCATCGGCATAATCCTTCTTGTTTTCGCCAACTTCAAGTCACAGACATCGCCCTACATACTTCTGCTGGACTACTTAAATTCAGAAGCCGAGAAGGCGATACTTGAAAAGCTGAAGGACAAGGTCAAAAGGTACAACATTAAATCGAAAACGGTCACGGGGGAAAATATCGAACTTTCTGTGGAATTGCGCATCAAAAACGGGGAAATTGATTTCATCAATGAACTCAAATCAATCGACAGCGTATCGAACGCCGTTCTTATAAGTTACAACGGTGATTACGCTGCTTAGCGGGGCGATGGTATGAGAAAGTTCTTAAAGGTGTCGGGATTGATATTGTTTGGCTTACTGACAGTGATCTTTTTCGGTGCCTTCGAGGGAGATCCGCAGACTGTCAGAAATCCGACGGACGCCGTTCTTTTCCCTCACCACAGAGTTATAGATGTATATATAGAGGTTGACGAGGCCGAGCTTCAGAATATGTTCGATCAGGCGCGTATGGAAGAATACATCATGTGTAACGTAGTTTACAACGGCTATCGCATAAAAAACGTCGGGATCAGACCCAAAGGCAACTCCTCGCTTGCACAGGCAAGAAACTCCACTTCTAACCGTTACAGCTTCAAGCTCGACTTCAACCACTATATCAAGGGTCAGAACCTTTTCGGAATAACCAAGATAAACCTCAACAACGGTTTCTCCGACCCCTCGTTCATGAGAGAGTACCTGACGTACGAGATTTCGGAAATGCTTGGTCTAGAAACTCCGAGGACGACTTACGTCGCGTTGTATATAAACGGCCAGTACTTCGGGCTTTATCTGGGAGTCGAAAACATTGATGAAAACTTCGTGCGCGATCACTTTGCTTACGGTTACGGAGACCTTTACAAACCGGAAGGCACCGGTGCCAACCTGGTTTACATAGACGACGATCCGCAAAGCTACCCCGGTCTTGCCCTTCAAACCAACGAGAAAACTAGCGACAGAAGCTCAATTGTGGAGATGTTGAAGGTTTTGCAGGAAGGTACCTACGAGGAGCTTGAAAAAGTACTGGACATAGACTCCTTTCTCAAGTATTACGCTCTTTGTATGGCCGCCGGGAGCATGGACTCGATACTGGGAGGAATGAGCCACAACTACTATCTTTATGACAACAACGGCCGATTCGTGATGATACCCTGGGACTTCAATATGGCCTTCGGGGGATTCGGGGGATTCGGCGGGGCCAGAGGAAGCGGCGACACTTTCTACATAGATTCTCCGGCCGTCAATATGGCTTCACTTCCGATAGTGAACAGGCTGCTGGCAAATGAAGAGTACCTGGAAAGATACCATGAATATCTTCGGCGGATAATAGACGGCTATCTGAACGATGAACTCTTCAATAGCCGGGTCGAAGAAGTCGCTGCGATGATCGATCCGTACGTCAAGAACGACCCCACGGCTTTGTATTCGTACGAGCAATTCCTGGCCTCCTTCAATTCTACTGACGGTCGGAGCTCAGGACTGATCGACTACAACAGTGTAAGAGTAGAAGCGATCTTAAAGCAACTTAGCGGGGAGCTTCCCTCCAAAAGCGATGGATCTGATACGGCGAACATTTCTTTCTCAAGAATTCCCGTGGCCGACAACGAGGGCTTGAATGCTCCGGTTAACGCGATGCCCTTGAGGAACAACAGGAATGCAGAGAATATCGATCCTCTCGAGATGCTTCCCGAGGAAACGCTCGTCCAGTTGATAAAAGAATGGGAGAGCACCGCGTCGAGTGAGACTGGCGAGGCGACGGGTACTGGGTCAGTCGGTTCTACGGAAGAAGAAATCACAGTGGTAAAAGGCCATGAAATTACCGCTCAAATGAGGGAATGGATACTTCTGAAAATGGAAAGTCAGATGGCAAACATCGTCGTTCAGAACCGTAACTTTCAAAATCCCGACGCTATGAGGTTCGGGGCCGCGAGGGAGGAAAGAGTGCAGAATATGCAACCCCCCGATATGCAAGCTCCTCAAGGAATGCCTGCCGATGCTGGTGGCATGGCCGAGGGGAGGCCAAACATGCAACCCCCGGCGGAGATGCCCGATTTCAATATCGGAGGCAGGGCGAGGGAAGAAGCTGCACAAATTCCCGAAGAGTCAGACGATTTGACCCGGAGCGAAACCATCACCATATACGCCTCGATGCTCGCTCTGGGACTGTCTATTACGATCCTCAAGTTGAAACGCAAGATCTAGACTGAGAGACAACTCGTTTTTTTCACTTTTCCAGGCAAGAGGACGGTTTCTAACTTTAGCGACCGGAAAGAGGTTTCAAGGTTTCTGGCTCGGGAAAGGAGAGAAATGTTATACTAAGGCCGGGAGGTGAAAAAATGAAGAAAGCGTTGCTTCTACTGATTCTCGTAGCTCTAGCCGTTTCGACTTTCGGCTATACTTTCAACACCAACAATATGGGAGGGTCGATAGCGTATTTTCCCTTCATCCTGCAAACCTTCTCGGCCAGAGGATATTACCACATAGGGTTCAAATTAACCGACCCCTGGAGTGTCGGTCCGCTGGATTTCACACAGATGATGCTTTATGCCGGTCCGACGGTCTCCTATAGCTCCGATCCAGGGGGAGCGAGTTTTGAACTTGGAATAAGCGGAAGGCTTTTCACGGGCATCGAGAATCTGTCGTTCCCCTTCTTCGGAAGGAAGTTCATGGTAGCGGTTGGATTGCGAGGCTCTTCGACGTACTCGTTTTCCAAAGGGAAATTCTCCATGCCCCAGATATCGCCAGCTCTGAGCATCATCGACATTACTAAGATGACAGACAGGCTCAATTACTCTCTGTACTTCTGGCCTCTGCCCGTATTGATGGGTTTCGACGTTTACTTCTGATAGATTTGAAATAAAATGGTGAAGGCCCTTAACGGGGCCTTTTCTTCTTGGAGATACACGATATTCAACTGATGGTACAATTCTTTGAAGAATCTTGTTTTATGGGGGAATCGCTTTGTCGAGAGTGGTTGTGCTATACAAATCAAAATACGGGAGCTGCGAAAAATATGCCAGATGGATTGCCGAAGATACCGGGGCGGATATTTTCGACATCTCTTCGTTCGATATGAAAAGACTCGGAAACTACGACGTAGTTGTCTTCGGTGGTGCGCTTTATGCGGTGGGTATAATCGGTTTGTCGGTGATCAAGAGGAATTTCGACATGCTCAGGGATAAAAAGGTCATCGTTTTCTCGGTGGGTGCTTCTCCTGCCCATCCCGAAGTTATCGAAGAGGTGAAAAACAACAACTTTGCCGATGAAATGAAGGAAAAAGTGGAGTATTATCACTTCAGGGGAGCCTTCGATTACAAAAGACTGAATCTAGTTGACAGGTTTCTGATGTATCTTCTCAGGAAGAAGCTCATCAGAAAGAAGAGAAAAGCCTCCCTCACGAACGACGAGAAAGGCATGCTGGCATCGTACTCCACGCCGGTGAACTGGGTAAACAGGAAGAGCATAGCGCCACTGGTAGAAAGTGTCGAAGAATTCATCAAGAAGGGGCAGTGATGTAAGTGAGAGTATTTTCAGTTCTTGCAAGTCCGAGAATCAAGGGAAACACCTCTGTGGTTCTGAAAAGATTTCTGGAGGGAGTCAGGGAGAATCACAGCGGTGTTGAAGAGTATACCGCGATTCTACACGAGAAGAGCATAAAGCCCTGCATGGCCTGCGACAATTGCAAGACCGGTCCGAAAGTGTGTGTCATAAGCGACGACATGCAGCAGCTTTATAGAGAAGTAGAGGCCGCGGATGTCATAGTGCTCGCTACTCCTATCTACTGGTGGAACATGACAGCGCAGTTGAAAACCTTTGTCGACAGACTTTACGCGATGGACTTTGAAAAATCATTCAAAGGGAAGAGAATGGTCCTTCTTATGACTTATGGTGGAGAGGATCCCAACTCCGGTGCCGAGATAGTTGAAAAGAGTTTTAGAGAGATCTGTGAGTTTCTCTCCATGGAGTTCGCCTGCAAGTTCGGGTTATGCAGTGAAAATCCCATAGAAATTAGAGAACGGGCCCTTGAAGAAGCTTATAGTCTTGGCAGAAAGTTGTAACCGATTGCGATGTACCAAGAATCTCCGCAAGTCGAATAATCGGCTCATGTTTCGGACACGACTATGTTCCGACCACCTTGCTTGGCCATATATAGAGCCCTGTCAACGCGTTCATAAGCTCTATCTATGGGGTTTTCCTCACATTTTATAGATGCAATCCCGAAACTCGCTTTTACTCTTATGCTTTCTCCATCGATTGAAAACTCGGCCTGCTCGATCAAAGTTCGGAGTTTTTCGGCAACTTTTCTAGCCTCTTCGACGGATGTATTGGGAAGCAAAAAAATAAACTCCTCTCCGCCCCAGCGGCAAAGTTTATCCACGGCACGGAGGTTTTTTTTCAACAGGTCCGCGATTTCCTTCAGAATCTTGTCCCCTATAGGATGGCCATAGTCGTCATTTATTTTTTTGAAGTGATCAATATCCATGAGCACCACACTGCTCCTGATATTGTATCTACAGATCAATCGGCTCTCTTCCTCGGCAAATTCAAACCATTTTCTCCTGTTGTAAAGACCGGTGAGAGTATCGAAAAATGCTAGTCGCTGGAGTTCTGCGTTTTTTTCTTCGAGTTCTTTCTGCTGCCTTTTGATCTCCTCTTCCTGGAAGAGATTCTTTCGGGTTGTATTCCATAAAATTAGTGAAAGGTACATTCCGAATACGACGAAGGTGATACCGTTCACTCTGTTGGTCAAAAGTATGGCGGGTTCCTTCTGGACAATACCGATCAAAAGCAGGTAAGCCGTTAGAACAACTGAAAAGATTATGAAAGCTGACGTCGGTCTTAAAAGAAAGATAACTGCCAATCCCAAACAGAGAACAAGAAAAGGTGTTATGTTGGTAGTCACGTGCTGGTCGATGGTCACCAGAGAGATCGCCATGGCTGAAAGCGAAACGATAAAAGCGTACTGAATAAAGACAGCCTTATTCGATAAATGGTTTTGCCTTTTGGCTCTGGAAATAATTATCGCTAAAGCGAGACTGACGATCAGATGAATCGAATGGACTACTATTATACCCGTTCGCCAAACAGCTTCTTCGCCAGAGGAAGGTTCAGTAATCCAGAACATGACCACATACGCGATATGCATTGGAATAACTACCAGGGCTAGATAGTACATCCTGCGTAGATTCGTCTCCAAAGCTTTTTGGACTATGGAATTGTTCTGTGATCTTTCCTTTCTAATCAAGTTTATAAAAGTTCTTAATTTGCTCGCACTAGAGTCCATACTTCTCCTAGAAGAGTAATCCTATACTTTACCATCGTTATGCAGAATTTTTTTCACAGGAATCGATCCGGTTGGTCCATCGGTTTCTATAGAGATCTGATGGTAACGCTCTTGAATATGACCTTTACGTTTCCATAAGTCTCCAGTCCGACTCTTCCGCTTTCAAATGTGGAGTCGCTGGCGGAAAGGGCATGAACTCCATTGAAATATACTTTGAACTGTGAGCCCTTTGCTACTATCTTCAGGGTATGAACCGTATTGTTCAAAGTAGTCTTCCAGTTCGATCCGGCGAGTTCTTTCAATTCCACGTAGGCTATATCGTTCCCTGCGTAACCGTTTTTTAATTCCTGTAATACCAATCTTGGACGAACCGGGGCGAAATCCAGATAGTAACCGGCAGCGCTGTTGGCATTGTTTCCCTGTGCGCGGAAAAGAACCTTGTACCCCCTCGCGTCTTTTGAATCGACATCGGGGTCTATATACTGAAGAACTACATCTATTTCATAGTCTCTCATGCTTTCATCGCTTTCGAGAATTCCCTTGTTTCTCTTGCCCTTTCCGGTCTGGGAGGAAAGACCGCCTTCGACTATAGTCCATGTCCCGTGGGGTGGGGGGGAAGATATGAAGGGAAGACCCTCGAGTAAAGAAAAGTTATAATCTACTAAAGCCCCGCTCGCGCTTATAGAACTTCCATCGCTAGAGAAACGGTAATAAGCGCTGGATAGATCCGTATTCGATAACCCGCCAGCTAGGAACTCATACCGGCCAGAAGGAAATCCCTTTCCACTATCTGGCAGAATCGCAGCGAGAGCTTTTGTGTCAACTTCTCTATCGGTGAATATAACGAATTCGTAGTCGCTCCCATTTTTACTCCAGGCGACTCCGTAAGCCCTGTCCGTGTTTCTTCCAAGCCTATCGATAGAGGCCGGAAGACTTTCGTCGAGATAGATCGAAGTTTTGAGGGATTTTGAGAGAGCCTTAAAATCCGAAGCGACGGCAGCGGCTCTGGCCTTTTTTACTGCATTCAGCGCAAGAGGAGTTGCAACTCCGATCAACGAAACCACAACAGAGAGAACTATCAACAGCTCAACGAGTGAAAAACCTCTTTTCATAACAACACTCCCTGCCAAATTACTTTTCAGCGATTATTATGCAACTACGTGCCACAAAACACGCTATCCGTCGAAAAGAGTTGCAGAAAGAGTCAGAAAAGCGGGCAGTTTTTCATCCGATAGCACGAATCTGTCTTTGGGAACCTGAGGTCAGAGGACAGAGGTGAGAGTGTACCAAGACCTTGCCTTTCTAACCTTTTATCCGTCATCTCTGACCTCCATCACCGTTAGCGGTTTTTATTCACAGCCCAGATCTGTGGTCTCTTTTGAACAAGTGTTCTCTTCAGGCTGTCTGAAAGTTGTTCATATCTTTATACAAAGATATCTTCTTTGGTAAAACCGGACAAAGTGAAGCGTGTATAATTGTTGTGTAATTTGAAAGATGTACGGAGGTGAGGTTCTATGAGTTTTGCCCTTAGGCGAGATGGAAGACCTAAAATAAACCGGATAAGGAACAATTTCATAAGGGCTTCGGTCTTGCTGGCCGTGGTTACGCCGGTCTCTATATACGGGATTTTCGGTTTTATGAATGCAAGCAAAAGACTCGAAGGGTTCGGCTGGTTGCTTCCACTGCTGATCGCGATATGGGCTCTGATTGGCGCCATTTGGCTGTTCTCGTTCTTCATATACAGAAAGGCTCTCCAGAATATTAGAAGCTCTTATGCAGGCCTCAGATCGAGACGCCTTAAAGCTTCGGCTTCTTCTTTCGACCGGTCGATTATCGTTCCAATAAAGATTAAATCAAGCTGATCTTCTGTTGTTCATGAACCATTCGTAGAGTTCAGGGTTTGAATACGTTTCAGTCCAGGCGTCGTGTCCGGCTTCCGGATATATTTTCAGCTGGACGTTGCCACCTGCCGATTTCAGCTCCCGCACCAGCACCCTGCTCTCCTCTACCGGCACGATATTGTCCTTTTCGCCGTGAAAGACCCAGACCGGTATGTGTTTTATCTCAACTACACGTTCGGGGAAACCCAGTATGCCCAACCCTCCCCCGCAAATCGGAGCGATCGCCGCGAAGGTCTCCGGGTATTCCACCGCCATATGCCATGTGCCGAATCCGCCCATCGAAAGGCCCGTGAGATAGATCCTGGACTCATCGATCCTGTATTGTTCGACTATAGTGTCTATCAAGTACTTCAGGTCTTCGAGTCTGTTCAACCACCAGTCGTTCTCCGGGCATTGCGGCGACACCGTCACGAATGGAAAGTCCTCCATCTCGTTCACAACTCTGGGAATGCCGTGTTTCTTCACAAGCGACAGATCGTTTCCCCTCTCGCCGGCCCCGTGGAGAAACATTATGAGTGGCCAGCTGTCCTCTATTTGATCGTATTGCAAGGGTAGCGATAGATAGTATTCCAGCGATCTCTTCAAGTTGAAAACCACTCTTGAAGGATGAAGCTCCATTCTTCCACCTCCTTTTGGGTCTTAATTTAGAGGATAACACAATACTCCCGGTGAGCCGATAAAATCATATACTCTCGCAAGTCATGCTTAGCTTTCATTTTTTCAAAAAGGCTCGTTCATGAAGACATCGCATCTTTTTATGTCCTCTCCGTTATAACCGCTAAGGGGCTTAATCAGCTTCATTTCCACCATTCTCCTCAACGACTCTCTTCCGCCGATGACAGTCGAAATAGCTCCGATCCCCGCTTCAAGCCGCGCCTCTTCTTCTGGGATTCTGGTCAGATTCAGCACCCCATTCCCTATCTTCAGCATGAAGCCCCCAGCATTCCACGGACACTGTGCGTCTTCTATCTTGAGTGCGATCTTGACGTCCGGGCTGTCGATCTTCAAGCCGTCGAGTTTCATGATATCCACTATTCTTATCATCGACCCCTCTCTCAACTGGCATTCGTCGGGTTTGTCGTAAAGGTACGGCCAAATCTCGCAATTCATAGGCCCGAACAGATGAACCCTGTTGACCTGATGGGAAAGGCTCTTTATATACGAGAACATGGCCTGTCTGACTTTCTCCTCCTCACACGCGAAGGTAAGTATGGAATGAAAGTAACCTCCTTCTTTACGGTCCTGGTTGATCGAGTAATCCATCAACCCAACGACTTCACTTTTTCTGGTGAATCTGACCACTCTTTTGGCGACCTGGGAAGACCATACTGGCGATAGTCTGTCCCGCCAGTCGGCTTCGCTCCTCAAGACACAATTGTATTTGGAGGAAGCGTAGCGCCGGTAAAACTCCATCGATTCTTCATCGGGGAAGGCCATATCCCGGGCTTCGATGTCGCCCGAATCGAAATCCCTTATGCTGGAAGGCGAGAATTTGATCAACTGCCACCTGTCGAAGACTTCCCAGCCGTATTTCCTGTAGAAGCCTCTCTGGAAGGGATAAAGAACTGATACAGGATAACCGAGATTTCTCATGGACTCCAGAGTGCCAGACAGAAGCAGCCTGACGCCACCTTTGCCCCTGTAGTCCTGCCTAGAACAGACGAGAGCGATGCCGCCCATCGTAACTACGCTTTCCCTCAATCGCATTCTGTAGGGATAAACAACACATCCGGCCACCAGAGTCTCTCCGTCGTAGGTTCCATAAAACAGGCGACCCCCTTCGACCAGCTGCTCATAGAGTTCTTCAAGTTCGTTTTGATCTATCTTCTCGAAGGAAAAGGCCAGAGCCGATATCTCGATCAATTCCCTGTAATCGGTAATTTCTTTGAAAATCACTTTATCTCACCCCCCAGTTATCGATTTGTTGCATATGTTTCACGGAGAACATTGTATCATGATGGACAGCCGCGCAAGAATATTGCCGGTTCGCGATGCGAACAAGCAAGGACGGTTACTAGCGGGAGCTTGCCACGGGAAATGATATTTGTGATATCAATCAATTCCATCTAACAGGAGTTTTTGCACTCTTGCGGCTCGCCGACTATGACGATTCTGTCCATGTTGTAGAATTTAAACATATATAATAGAATCATCAGGTCTACAAAGGCCAGCCATAGCCATCTGGAGGTGACACGTTTGTTGAGCATACTACTCGTCGAGGACGACGAAAACCTTTCAAACGGCATACGCTACGCTCTAGAGCAGGAAGGATGGTCCGCAACCGTAGCCGGAAACGTCTCAAGAGCCCTGGAATTGATGGAAAACGGACATTTCGATCTTGCGCTGCTAGACATCATGCTCCCTGACGGAAATGGTTTCGAACTGTGCAGGAAGATCCGCGAGCTGTCGGACATGCCGGTGATCTTCCTGACCGCCAGGGACGAGGAAGTGAATGTGGTCATGGGTCTGGAAAGCGGTGGAGACGACTACGTGACAAAGCCTTTCAGGCTCAGAGAGCTAATCTCCAGAATCAAGGCCAACGCCAGGAGAATCAAGAAAACTCACTCCGACGAGGGAAGCGATCTGCTTGAGTCCGGTCCTGTGAAGCTCGACACGGCAAAGATCAGGGTCTATAGGTCCGGCAAGGAGATCTTCCTCACCCCCACCGAGTTCAGAATACTTCGAAGCCTGATTGAAAACAGCGGCACGGTTCTGACTAGAGATCAGCTTCTCGAGAAGGTCTGGAGTATCGACGGAGAATTCATCGAAGACAACACACTGTCGGTTCATATAAGGAAACTCAGGGAGAAAGTCGAAGAAGATCCCTCAAAGCCAAAGCTGATCGAAACACTGAGGGGTGTCGGTTACAGATGGAACGGAGAGAAGTAGATGTTCAGATCCCTGTTCAGAGAAAGGCAAAACAGAGTGATTGCCCTGACCGGCATCGCTCTCTCACTATCGATAGTGCTGATCGCGATAGTTACTCTTTGTCTTTCTCTGGAAGATCACAGACGCCATCTTTACGAGCGGGAAGTATCGATGATCGGGAGGATGGTTTCGCTGGGCGTTATTACGCACGGGGACGTTCCGAAGATACTCTCTGAAGAAGGATCGGAAGACTACGAAGCGGCGCTGGAGTTATTAAAACCTTTCGGCTACACCGAAGAACCGCCCGATAGTTTCGAGTTCTCCGACGGAGCCTTTCGATCGAAGGTCATCATCATAACTTCACTCTCCACCATAACGCTGGTAATTTTCTGGTTTTCGCTATTGATTCTTGTCGCAAAGAAGCAATCGGACTTTCTCAAAGAAACATCTCTGAGACTGGACGCCCTGATGAGCGGCAGGTACGACAGTGAATCGATCTACGATGGAGAAGGCGACGCCGCAATCCTCTCGGCGCAGCTCTACGCGCTCACCAGAAGGCTCGAGAAGACTATGGAAAGCGTTAATTTTGAACGTGACAAAATGCGTGGCTTCATCTCCTTTATATCACACGAACTCAAGACTCCGCTGGCCTCTCTGAAAACGATGAACGAGCTGCTTATCGAAGGAAGGGAAATGGAAAGAGAACGGATGGACGAGTTCCTCGAGAGAAGCGGAGAAGATATCGAGAGAATGGAATGGTTGATCGGCGACGTTCTGAATATCGCGAGGATTGAATCGGGAGCGATAAGGTTCAGCTTCAAGAAGGCCGATCTGGCAGAACTGGCAAAGGATGTGGCGAGAAGATACTCGGAGATAGCCAAAAGCAGAGGCCTGAAGATCTCCGTCGGGGCCGAATCTACAGCCATGGTCTTCTGCGATGAGAGGTGGCTTTCACAGGCCCTGGACAATCTCGTCAGGAACGCTGTCAACTACTCCCCCGACGGAGGCACGGTGTCGATAGACATATCCAGGAGCGAGGCCTACGTCTGTCTTACAGTCACGGACGAAGGTCCCGGGATTGCCGCAGGGGATGCACCTAAAATCTTTCAGAGTTTCTACCGGGGTGGTCCGGCTGTCGGATCGAGAAAGGGTACAGGCCTTGGCCTCGCTCTTGCGAAGGCAATTATCGAGAGACACGACGGCGATATAAAGCTCAAATCATCAAACGAAAAGGGATCGATCTTTGCGATAGAACTACCGATAAGAGAGAAAGGATGAGTTCTCGATCTTGCGATTCCTTAAGCTTCTTCTTCATCCGGTCATAAGACAGACTCCTTATATTCTCAGTGGAAGCAACAATTAAGGAGGCATACCATGGAAGTACTAAGAGCAACGGGATTGAGAAAAGTGTATGGATCGAACGCCAGCGCCGTAACCGCATTGAAAGGGGCCGACTTCTCCATAGAGGAGGGCGAGTTCGTCGCCATCGTAGGTCCCAGCGGCTCGGGAAAGAGCACGCTTCTTCATCTTCTCGCGGGGCTAGACCGTCCCACGGCCGGTAGCGTGCATATAGACGGGAAGAACCTGTACGGGATGTCGGACACACAGTTATCTATCTTTAGAAGGAGACGGATCGGCTTTGTCTTCCAGTTCTTCAACCTCGTCCCCGTCCTGACCGCAAGAGAGAATATCGAGCTTCCTCTCATACTCGATGAAAGGAAGGTCGATCAACCCTACCTCAACGAACTTCTCGGACTGATGAAACTCGAGGACAGGACGGACCACCTGCCTTCGGCTCTGTCAGGCGGTCAGCAGCAGAGAGTGGCGATAGCCCGCGCTCTTATTACCAAACCCGCGATCGTCTTCGCAGACGAGCCTACCGGCAATCTCGACAGCAAAACGAGCCAGGAGGTGATGGACCTGTTGAAGATCAGTGCGAGGAAGTTTCATCAGACGCTGGTGATAGTGACCCATGAGGAGGACATCGCCGAGAGGGCCGATAGAATAGTCGCCCTGGAAGACGGAGAGATAGTGGCCGATTACTCCAACAGAGATGTGGGAAGCGTATTCTCCTCCGCTCTTGGAGGGAAGAAGTGATGAAACGCTACACCGAATTGAGTGGAAAGTACCTCTCCAGAAGACTCAGAAGAACTTTCTACACCCTTCTCGGAGTGGCGCTGGCAGTCGCTTTCATAACGGCTATCATGATAACCTTCAAAAGTATAGAATCTTCCGAAATCCGTGCCCTCGAGGACTCTGTAGGCGCATACCACGGCAAAGTTGAGAAGGCAACCGACTCCGAGATCCTGGATATGAGCGCCCATGTGCTTACCGAAGACGTTGGAATCCAGAAGATAGCCGGTTTCATAGACTTTCCCGAAGAAAAGGCTTCGCTGCTGATCGAAGAGGCCGACGGGCTTACCCTGCGCCTGAGGGGAAAGAGAGTAACTAACGGCCGGCTACCTGAGAAGTTGGGTGAGATCGCCATCGACACATTTGCAGCCCAGCTTCTGGGAATCTCTTCAAAAACAGGTCAGAGAGTATCACTGAACATAAACGGCAATGAAAGGATTTTTGAAGTCGTCGGGATCATTTCGACGGCAATACAGGAGAGCTCCCTGTCGAGGGCTTTCGTGAGCGTCTCGGCTCAGGAGTTTTCCACGATAGCTTCGAAATCTGAAGTGGTGAAGAATGTCTATTTCACTGTCGACGCGGAAAACAAGACGCTAAGAATCGCGGCCCAGAAAGTGGCTTCCGACCTCGAACTAAAGGACAGGGTCAGATACAACGGCTCTCTGATCTATCACCTCGAGACTCTCTCTCCTGTTAACTGGCCCGCGGTAGTTCTTGGGCTTCTCGTTGCCGTCGCTTCGATGGTCTCCATTTACAACACGGTTCACATATCGGTGCTGGAGAGAATCCGCGAATTTGGGCTTCTCAGGGCTGCCGGTGCGACTGCTGCCCAGATACGAAAAGTCGTCCTTCGAGAGTCGATACTCGTAAGCGTTTTCGGCATCCCGATTGGTCTGGCAGCAGGCGTCCTGCTTTCCTTCGCCGTGGCTCTGTATGCCGGCTTTCGGCTGACTGGCCTCGATGGCTTCGCGGTTTCGATCACTCCGCTCTCGCTTGTGGTCGGAGCTGTTCTGGGATTTCTGTCTGTGGTTTTTTCATCGCTGATTCCCGCGTTTCGCGCCGGCAAAATATCTCCCGTCGAGGCTATGAGACAGTACGGAGTCGAGTCGACTGGATGCAAAATCAGAAAGTTCGCTGCAGGTGAGTCCGCGTACGGAGAAAAGATCTCCCTGAAACTGGCAAAGAGGAACATGATAAGAAACCTCCGTACCACGGCCATCTCCGTTGTCTCGATGACGATCGCCGCGACTCTCTTTATAGCTTTCTCGTATTTTGCGGGGAACTTCGACACCGAGAGACTGGCCCGGGGCGTTGTGAAGTCAGACTTCTCGATACGCGTCACGGGCATGTACGATGGTGGCCCCAACGGAAAAACGATCGAAGATCTGCAGTCAATAGAAGGTGTCGAGACGGTAGCCGCGGCGAAGTTCCTTACCGGACGGCTGCTCAGCGAATACGAGGACCCTGAGATGGAAAGCAAGACCTACGTGACCGTTCCTGATCCTCAGGCTGGAATGCGAGTCACCATGGTCGATCAGTCTGGAAAGTACATGGCCCTTCTCGCTTACAATAGGGCGGGGATAGAACTGATGAAATCGAAAGTGATCTCAGGATTGATTGATCTCGCACGGATGACTTCCGAACCTCTGGTTGTCATAGATGTCGAGAACAGCAACAGGCACAATATAAAGGCAGGGGATAGAGTGTTGCTCAGGACTTATTACCTCACAAAATCGATGGTCCAGCTGCCTGTAAACAGCGAGTTCATCGTCGGCGCGGTGGTTCAGGAGCTGCCTTCTGTAGCCTTCACGGTTGAGGGCGGAATCCTTCTGGCGTGCAGCGAAGAGATAATCGACAGGTTGAGGCCTGAAGGCAACGACGTCCACCTAACGATGATGGACTACATAGATCATTACTCTTATGTGGACATATATCTGCGCAGGGGAGCTAATCCTGAAACCATCGAGCCGGTGGTGGAGGAGACCGCTAAAAGGTACAGAAACTCGACCTTCCTGTCCTACAGCCAGTACAGGAAAGAGACGGAAAACGCTATCAGGACTCTTTCGACGCTGGTCTATGGATTGATCGCAATAGTCGGCTTCATAGGCATCTGCGGCATAACCAACACCATAAACACAACGATCATATTGCGCCGGAGAGAGTTCGGAATACTCAGGGCGGTCGGTATGACCGGAAAACAGCTCAAGGCGATGCTGACATACGAAGGGTTGATCTTCGGGCTCATAAGCGCCATCTTGTCTGTCGTTCTCGGAGTGATTCTCTCTTACGCAGTGTACTCGCTCCTGAAAACAGAGATCGGCCATCTGAACTGGTCGATACCCTGGGTCGGGATTGTTCTGGCAGTTGTCGGAACGCTTGCAGCCGGAGTATTGACGACGCTTGCCTCGTCCAGAAAGGTGACCTCTCTCAGCATAACAGAATCGATAAGAGCGATAGAATAAATTAGCGCACTTTCGACTAAAAAAGATTTATTAGCATTTCCGGCTCTTTTATACTGCGTCTTGTAAGGTGCATCTTTTTGGCGGTCTCTTCCGAGAGAGCCGCTACCCTTTTCTGGCGACCGGCGGCGTAAGGATTCTTGATCTCAGTGGTTTCACTCATGATGCTGGTGAGTTCCTCCACCGTAGTATTCATGTTTTTATAGAGCGTATACAGAGGCTCGGTGAAGGATCGCACGACTATCCCTTCAAGTATCACGAAGTAGGAGATGAGTCTGAAAATGTGCCCCAGTGTATTCGTAAAACCGTAAGGGTCTATG
This sequence comes from Mesotoga infera, assembly GCF_900157305.1. Classification (NCBI taxonomy): domain Bacteria; kingdom Thermotogati; phylum Thermotogota; class Thermotogae; order Kosmotogales; family Kosmotogaceae; genus Mesotoga; species Mesotoga infera. The sequence continues at coordinate 425,698 of NZ_LS974202.1, read as the reverse complement.
TAATTTGTGAAAAGCAGTTCGGCCAAGGTGGTGAAGAAAAGTGCCGTCAGATGGTAATTTTTATAAGGAGCGCAATGAGTAGGTCAACCTTTGCCATGTTTGCCGGCGTAGTAAGCTCCGTAAAGGTTGAGGAGGGAGGTTGCTCCCGAAACGAGCCACAGGTACAGATTTATCCTGTAAAATCCTGCGGCCATTCCACTGATGGAAAAGTAGAAAAGAATCAGGAAAGGTACCAGTATGGATGGCTTAGCCGGATTCCTGAATTCTATCTTCAAAAGATAATCCACAACCAGCGCGAACATAGCCCAAAGGGCATAAAGGATAGCGGGGAACCAGAGAAAGAAATTTGACGATCCAGAAAGATTGAGGACGCCGATAATCGCCGCTGGAATAGCCAGGATGATCGTCGCCGTCCCGAAGAGGATCTCAACTTTTGGCCATTTCACCCTCGACAGAAACATCAAAAGGGTGAATACGTTGATCAGATTCACCGTTATGAAGAGCGGTAACTGCATCCCGATCACCCCCGGTTTGTATCCTGTCACACGCGCTGAGTAGTATTATACTCCCGCTAGTGCAAAACAGTGATCGAAATTTCACAGTCGGTTTTCGGAGACATCGAACATACGACTGTTATATATTCCATTAGTTCAATTCACTCGCATCTGAGTATTTGTATCTATCGTGTTTACTGACAGTTCCGTGGAGTTACGAAAGACTCGAGTCAGTATGATCAGCATGTGAAGGAGGATGGGTGATGGCAGGATCGATTCGGGGAAAAATTATGAGATCTTTGGTTTTATGAGTGATCGTGGCGATGGCTTCCTGTGCTCTTGGACATGCCACCTATAGTGGTTCTCCAGGGCAGTTGATCAGTGCTTTTGAACTGGCGTTCGCCGAAAATCTAAAAAAACTTATGAAATGGCACGTGGAAGCCTTCAGTTTTTTGAGCACCGGGCTTAAGGACGGCCGCGACGGTTACGACATAATAGCTAAGGAACTACAGTATATGACGGTTGGCGGAGTTGCTTACGAGGAGAACGGCGTGAAAATCACACATTTTCCCGCCGTTCACGACAGAAACGGAAGCATAAGCTATAAACTCGAATGGAACGGTCTTTCGATGATCTTCTCTGGCGACACGATACCCAATTACTATATGATCGAACAGGCGAAGGGTGTCGATGTTCTGATCCATGAGATGGTTGTGCCACCCGAAGTGTGGGCCAGTAAGAACTCGGGATTGAATCCGGGCGACCCCGGCTGGGAAAGAGCCGTGGGATTCGCATTGGCCGTGCAAAGGAATTCACACACCTCGCAGAAAGCCTTCGGCTATATACTCAGTCAAACTAACCCGAGGCTCGGTGTAACCACGCACTTTCAGGCCAACGAAGATACCGTCGGCCCTGCGATTGAAAACATTCGTTTGTTGTATGAAGGACCCGTCGCAATTGCCACCGACCTGCTCGTGATAGATGTATCAAAGAACGATATAATTCTTCGCAGAGCCGTGGTTTCGGACTACGCCTGGTATCCGCAGCCGTACATTTATCCACAGGATCAAATCGCCCCTCCCAAATACGACGGTCCGTTCGCCCAACTTAGCGATACGCTCCTGGGAAGTATTGTCCCCGAGGAAATCTATGAAAGCGATAAATAAAAAAGCCCGATACTGCCACCCGTAAGACAGAAAAAAGGCCGATGAAGAGATCGGCCTTTTTAACTGGATTAATAATTAGGAGACGATAGAAAGATACTAAATGGCATGACAATATGGCATTATTGTACTTGAGATATTTCGTTTGGAGGTGAGCTTCTTGGTATTACAGGGCATAGATGTACTTTCGAGACGCGATTTCGCCGACCTGAAAGATATGTCGATAGGTCTAGTAACTAACTACTCGTTCATCGACAACTCTCTTCGCTGCGGTATAGATATGATGTTCAAAAGTGGGTTGAAGGTACGTAAGATCTTCACTCCCGAACACGGGTTGGGTGGAATAGCCGACGGGGTCGTGTACGATGATAGTATCCATCCAAGGTACAACGTGCCGGTGGTGAGTCTCTACGGCAGCAAGCGCAAACCGCGGGCCGAGGATCTCGACGGCCTGGACATACTCGTTTACGATATCCAGGACGTCGGTCTCCGTTATTACACTTTCATCTATACTCTTGCCTTCACGATGGAATCGGCCGCTGAAAGCGGGAAGCGGTACATGGTGCTAGACCGGGTCAACCCTCTGGGCAGGGGCGTTTTCGGCTCAAGAATAGATAACGATCTTCAAACTTTCGTTGGCGGTTACCGCTTGCCGCTTCAGTACGGGCTCACTTCTGGAGAGCTGGCCATATACTTAAAAAAGCTGAATAGGCTCGACCTGGATCTTCGTGTGGTACCGGCAGAAGGCTGGAAGGGCGAGACTTTCGATGAGACCTCGCTCGTGTGGAACGTTCCCTCGCCAAATATACCGACCTTCGACTCTCTTCTCGGATACGCAGGCACCTGCTTCTTCGAAGGAACCAACGTCTCGGAAGGTCGGGGAACTTTCAAACCATTCCTCGTTATAGGAGCGCCCTGGATCGACGGTTTCGACATGGCTGAGAAAATAAAGGAAGACTTCCCGTCCGTGAAGGTCAGAAGGAGGGAGTTCATGCCCTTTTACCGCAAATATGCCAATGCGAGCTGCGACGGTATCGAATTCTTCCCGTCGAAAAGCGACAATTTTTTCCTGTTGACGTTAAGTATCATGGAGTATTTGCTAAAATATGAAAAGTTCGAGATTTCCGATCGACTCGACGATCTCATGGGAGTGAAAGAAAGCGCGAGGAAAATAAGGTCGGGATCTCTCAAGCCCGATCAATGGAAAAGTTCGGGAGAAGAATTCATCGAATTCGCGCAGGACTGTCTGATTCATCCAGGGAGACTTTTCTACAGATGACGAGAGGGAAAATCATGGGGGAAACGCCTGTTCCACTTTATTACAAACTGTACGTCGAATTGAAGGAAGGCCTCCAGTCGGGAAAGTACAAGAAGGGTGACAAACTTCCCACCGAGAAGGAGCTCTGCCAGAAACACGGGCTCAGCCGTCTCACGGTCAGGAGAGCCATGGACGAGTTGAGAAGGGAGGGATTCATCGAGAGGCTCAAAGGCAAAGGGACCTTTGTCACAGGCTCCAAGAGAGAGGAGCAACTCGCGACGTTGACCGGTTTCACCGATGAGGCCAAGAAAAGGGGGTGCGAAACCAGGTCGATGGTGCTCGAAAACCGTCTTGTAAAAGTTCCGGTCGATGCTGTGGAGTTTTTCAAAATCCCGGCCGAAGCTCTCGTGGTTTATTTGAAGAGGGTCAGGTTTCTCGAAGAGGAGCCGTACGCGATCGAGGAAGCCTATCTGAACGTCGGTGCCGATATAAGACTGCTGAACATCGTCCAGCGCGATATGGAGAAGGAATCGCTCTACGATATACTCAGAAATGAATTCGAAATAAACATCTCCTACGCGGAGGAAGAGATGGAACTTGCGAGGTTGAAGAAAGACGAGGCTCGCTTCCTCAAGCAGGAAGTGAACGACTGCGCGATCCTGAGAAAGCGCTTCACCTACACCAAAAGCGATGTCTGCGTGGAATTTGTCGTTTCTCTTTATAGGGCCGATAAGAGCAAGTTCAAGATCGTAAGACGAATATAAAAAAGCGATGGTATTATAAGATTAATTCTCTACTGTTTTGACTGTGCCGTCTATGGAGTATCATAGTTATAGTTTTTCGTCAAAGTCTTTCTTTAATCGGGAGGAGCAAATGAAAATAAGCGATCTTCGTTTCACCGAAAGGAAATGGGACTTCGTAAAACCTTTTCACATCGCAAACAACGTATCCAGTTCGAAAGTTAATATAGAAGTCGAGCTTGTTCTCGCCGACGGTACGATCGGTCTGGGTGAGGCGTCCTCTTCGTTCAGAGTTAACGGAGAGAGCAACGAAAGCATCTTCCAGCTCAGTTCGGAGATGCTTGAGGCGATAAAGGGACTGGATGTGAGAGATTACCGCAGGGTGTTCAAGAAGCTCGACGCCTATTCGAGAAGCGCCCCGAGTCTGAAGGCCGCGGTTCAGTTCGCAACGCTCCACGCTTTCTCCAGGCTGATTTCCACGCCCGTCTATCAGATACTTGGAGGGATGAAAGATTTCGTGGAAACCGACAAGACTGTCAGCATAGGGAGCCTGGAAGAGACCGTCAATGATGCCAGGGAGATCTTCAACGCCGGTCACAAAGTTATAAAGATGAAAGTCGGAGAAGACCTTCAGAGTGATATCGCAAGGGTACTGGCGGTCAACGACGAAATAAAGGGCGTTAAATACATAATAGACGCCAACACCGGCTACACGCCGAAAGAAGCTCTGCGATTCATCGACGCGATGTACAGGAACAGTGTTCCGGTCGGCATATTCGAACAACCAGTACCGGCCGAGGACTTCGATGGACTCAAAATCGTCAGACAGGGCTCGATGTACCCGGTCGGCGCCGATGAAAGCGCGCGAACGAAGTTCGATGTAATGCGTCTAATAAAGGAAGGCGCGGTGGATTTCGTAAATATAAAACTTATGAAATCGGGTATCTCCGATGCCCTGGCGATAGTGGAAATGTGCAACAGTGCGGGAATCGGACTGATGATAGGCTGCATGAGCGAATCGGGGATCGGCGTCTCCCAGAGCGTCCACTTTGCGGCCGGTACGGGGGCCTTCATGTACCACGATCTCGATTCTCACCTGCTTCTGAAGAATGTAGAGCCGGTGGGTTTCAGACAGGAAAGAGATAGACAATACCCAATCTTATTTTAATATTCTTTTTATGTTGTCACCCTTATTTCGTGGGAAAAAAGGAGGTGCAAGAATGAAGCGAAGCTTCATGCTAGTTTTCTTAACGGTACTCATTGTTGCAGTCACTGGATTTGCCGCGACACCGAAAGATACTCTGGTGATAGGCGCCAACACCGGTATCTTCATAACCATGGATCCGGCAGTCGCCTATGAGGTACTTCCCAACAAGATCGTCGCCGCCTGCTACGCTCAACTGGTCAATCTCAAAGCCATCGACGGCGTGATAGTCCCAGTTCCGGACATAGCCGAGAGCTGGGAAATCTCCGAAGATGGACTCACCTACATCTTCCACATAAGACAAGGAGTCAAGTTTTCCAACGGTGATCCCCTCACTGCCGAAGATGTTCTCTTCTCTTTGAAGAGGCCCATACTACTCGAATCTGTCTCGGCATGGTTCCTCGTAGACATTTTCGGAATCAACAAAGATAACGTTGACGAGAAGATCAAGCAGATCGACGAAAACACCATAGCGATAACTCTGAACGCTCCGTACGCCGAAAATATAACCCTCGGCATACTCTCGAACATGTTCACCGGGATCGTCAACAAAAAAGTGGTTCTCGCCAATGAAGTCAATGGCGATCTCGGTACGGCCTGGCTCGCCGACCATTCCGCAGGCGCCGGTCCATACGTTCTGGTGCAGTGGGAGAGAAACAACGTTATTCTTCTCGAGGCCAACCCCAATTACTACGGCCCCCAGCCGCCTCTAAAGAGAATAATGATAAGAGACGTACCAGAGGCTTCCAACCAGAGACTCTTCCTGGAGAGAGGCGACATCGATGTAGCCTGGGATCTCACACCGCAGCTTCTCGCCGAGGCCAAGAAGAATCCCAACGTGGTCGAGGTCAAGGTTCCGGGTCACTCGAACGAGTATCTGGCCATGAACGCCAGCTGGGGACCCCTCAAGGACCCGAAGGTAAGAGAGGCCGTCAGGTACTCTATCAACTACGAGGAGATCGTAAAGGACATAATGCTCGATAACGCGATTCTTGTCCAGGGCTTCATAAACAAGGGATATTTCGGCTATGTCGAAAAGAATCCCTTCTACCAGGACATAGAAAAGGCCAAGGCACTCCTTGCCGAAGCCGGATATCCCGATGGGTTCGAAGTCGAGCTGATCACGAGCAACACCGATACCAGAAAGGCCGAGGCCGAGAAAATCCAGGCCGATCTTGCCAAAGTCGGCATTAAGGCGAATCTGGTAATCGTTCAATCTTCCCAGATGTATGCTAAATACCGTGCGCAGGGTCACCAGATGATCATCGCCGGCTGGGGCAACGACTATCCCGACCCGGACAATCTGGCCATGTCCCACGCCAATTACAGGGCCAATCAACTTGCCTGGAGAAACGCCTGGTACGACGACTATGCTGCCACCCTTTGCGAGTGGGGTCAGATAGAGCCAAATCCGGACAAGCGTGAACAGATTTACAAGGACCTGACCGAATACTGGTTCCACAACGGGCCGTTCGCCATGCTCTACCAGACAGTCGAATTCTGGGGTATCCGCAAGGAAGTCAAGAATTTCGAAGAAGCGGCGTTCGGTTACGGAATGCTGTTCGACTTCACCAAGGTTTCTAAGTAAATATCCCCCGCCCCGCTCTCTGAGCGGGGCGTTATCCTTCATAAAAATCTGAAATCTCTATTGGGGGTAATTCTGTGAACTTCGGACAATTCTTACTGAGAAGACTATTCTTGATGATCATAGTTCTATTTGGGGTTGCCTGTATCGTCTTCTTCATAGCCAATGTAATACCTGCCGATCCTGTGGGAGCTATCCTCGGTGGCAACGCCCCTCCAGAAGCCGTAGATAGACTGAAGGCCAAACTCGGATACGACCAACCTCTGATCATACGGTTCGGAAATTTCATCGCCGGTGCATTGCAGGGAAACTTCGGAGTGTCTTTGAAAACCAGTAACCCTGTCATGAAAGACATCATGAACTATTTCCCAGCTACGATGGAGCTCGCCATCGTTGCGATAATAATCTCGATCTTTCTGGGAATAACGCTGGGAGTTCTTTCGGCCGTTCATCGAAACAAAGCGATAGATCAGTTTTCGAGGATCTTCTCTATACTCGGAGTATCAATGCCGGTCTTCTGGATAGGACTGCTCCTGTTGCTGGTTTTCTACTTCAAGCTTGGGTGGCTTCCCGGGGGCGGTCGACTCGGTTTCTTCACATATCCGCCTCCCAGGGTGACCGGAATGTACCTTCTCGACTCGGCCCTCGCCGGTCAATGGGACACTTTCAAAGAAGCGTTGCTCCACATTCTCCTTCCCGCCTTCGTCCTCGGCTACAACGCTACGGCATCTATCGCGAGAATAACCAGGGCGAGCATGCTGGACGTACTGAAGCAGGATTTCATAAGGACGGCCAAGTCCAAAGGCTTGAATAGAAACGTCGTTATCTACCGCCACGCCCTCAGAAACTCCATGATACCCACCATAACCATAATAGGGCTGGTCTTCGGAGGCCTTCTGGAGGGAGCGGTCTTGACCGAAACGGTCTTCTCCTGGCCTGGGCTGGGTAGATACATAACGACCGGAATGCTCTTCCTAGACTATCCAGCAGTCATGGGTGGAACGCTGTATATAGCATTCATCTATTCACTGGCTAACCTGATAGTGGATATTCTTTACGCTCTTCTCGATCCAAGGATGAGGATGTGATCTGAATGGAAAAGACAGCCAAAGTATCCCGCCCCTTCATGGACGACCTGAAGCACACGGCTTTTCTCTGGAGAAGAAGCCGCCTGACGATGATAGGGTCGGTAATAATAGTGATATTCCTGCTGATTGCAGCCTTCGCCCCGCTAATAGCACCGTACGATCCAATTGAACAGAACCTTTCGATAAAGCTCCAATCCCCAAGCTGGCAACATCTCTTCGGTACGGATCAGTTCGGGAGGGACATTTTCAGCAGAGTCATCTCAGGGTCGAGGACGGCTCTCTGGATCATATTTCTAGTTTCGGTAATAAGCGGTTCGATCGGTATAATCATCGGAGTGACGGCCGGATATTTCGGGGGTATCGTTGACGAGGTACTCATGAGGATTACCGACATGTTCCTGGCCTTCCCAAGTCTCGTGCTGGCAATGGCTTTCGCCGCCATGCTGGGGCCTAACCTCACCAACACGATCATAGCGATATCCATTGTTTCCTGGACCACGTACGCGAGGCTGTCGAGAGCCGAGGCGATAAAAGTCAAGTCGCAACCGTACATCGAGGCTATAAAGGCCGCCGGTGGGGGCAACCTGCGCATAATGTTCCTCCATGTGCTTCCCATGTGCATTTCGCCGGTTCTCGTTCAGCTGACACTCAGGATGGGAACGATAATACTTACCGCCGCGAGTCTGGGTTTTTTGGGACTGGGAGTGCAGCCACCCACACCGGAGTGGGGAGCTATGGTTTCCGACGGCCGAAACTTTTTGATCGACCAGTGGTGGATCTCGACCTTTCCGGGCATATTCATAGCCTTCGTCGTTCTCGGTTTCAACCTCCTGGGAGACGGAATCAGAGACATGCTGGATCCCAGGTTGAGGAGGTGACCGTATGGAACTGAGAGGTAAACTGCTCGATGTGTCCGGACTGAAAGTCTCTTTCTACACTTACAGGGGAGTCATAAAGGCGCTCGACGGTGTGGAGCTGTGGATGGATTCCGGAGAACGTCTCGGTGTGGTCGGCGAAACCGGCTGCGGAAAGTCCGTCACATCGCTGGCGGTGATGAGGTTGATCGAACAGCCCGGCGAGATACAGGCCGGCAAAGTGATCTTCAACGGCAAGTCGCTCCTCGAACTCTCCGAAGAAGAAATGAACGGTGTGAGAGGCATAGAGATGTCGATGATCTTCCAGGAACCCAGATCGTCGCTCAACCCGGTAATGAAAGTTGGATACCAGATCGGAGAGGCCATAGCGAAATCGAAGAAAATGCCCATAAAGAAAACGTATCCCGAAGTCAGGGAGATACTCAAACTCGTCGGCCTTGATCCTGAAAGGGTAATGAACAGCTATCCCCACGAGCTGAGCGGTGGTATGTCTCAGAGAGTAATGATAGGAATGGGCCTGGCCACTCATCCCAAGCTGCTCATTGCAGACGAGCCAACCTCGGCGCTGGACGTTACGATACAGGCGCAGATACTGGAACTCCTCGACGAGCTGGCCAGGAAGATGGGAAACGCCGTGATGCTCATCACCCACGACATGGGCGTCGTCGCAGAATTCTGCGACAAAGTCATGGTTATGTACGCCGGCAACTCCGTCGAATACGCCTCGACTTTCGAGCTCTTCGAGAGGCCGCTCCATCCCTACACAGGGGGGCTACTGTTGGCGGTGCCGAGAGTGGGGAGAACCGACGAGCTCAAGGCGATAAAGGGGACCGTGCCCGATCTGGTGGATCCGCCTTCCGGCTGCAGGTTCCATCCAAGGTGTCCCCGCGTTATGGAGATCTGCAAAGAAAACAGACCTCCACTACTTCAGGTGGAACCGGGACATTTCGTGGCCTGTTACCTCTACGGCAACAAAGGCGAGGTGAAAGAAAATGCCTGACACTCTCATAAAGATAGAAAATCTGAAGACCTACTTCCCGGTGAAAAAGTCGATATTCTCGAAGAAACTCTTTGTGAGGGCCGTGGATGACGTCACGATGGAAATCCCCCGGGGCTCGACATTCGCTGTCGTCGGCGAGTCCGGCTCGGGAAAGACCACGCTTGCAAGAAGCGTCTTGAGGCTTATAGAACCGACTTCGGGAAAAATCTTCTTCGACGGTTCGGAAATCCTCAAATTGAAGGGCAAGGATCTTCTGGATGTAAGGAGAAAGATGCAGATAGTCTTCCAGGACCCATACAATTCTTTGCATCCAAGAAAGCTCATAAAGAACATCATAGGAGAGGGAATGAAGATACACTTCAAGATCACGGAAAGCGAAATAAAGGACAAGATCTCGGCCGTGCTGAAGGAAGTCGGCCTAAGAGACGAACACATGTTCCGCTATCCACACGAGTTTTCCGGCGGACAGCGCCAGCGAATAGCCTTCGCCAGGGCGATCGTCCTGAAGCCGAAATTCATAGTTCTGGATGAGCCCACCTCGGCGCTGGACGTCTCCGTGCAAGCGATGGTTTTGAAGATGTTGAAGGACATAAGGTCGCAGGAAGGCCTGACTTATATGTTCATAACCCATAATCTCTCGCTGGTCGATTACATAGCCGACAGGGTAGCAGTCATGTATGTGGGAGAAGTCGTCGAAATGGGCGAGAAAAACACCGTTTTCAACCACCCATCGCATCCTTATACCGATCTCCTGATGGCTTCCAACCCGATACCCGATCCAAAATTTCAACGCGAAAAAAGGTTGCTGAAAGGCGAGATCCCCAGCTCGATAAATCCGCCCTCCGGGTGCAGGTTTCACAACAGGTGCCCCCACGCCGATCAAAAATGCGCCAGTCAGGCTCCCGAGCTGAGCGAGCACAAACCCGGACACTTCGTGAGATGTCATTACCCTCTCTGAGTAATCGGGCTTTTTGTTATAAACCTACACGGCCGCCGGTAGCGGCCGTTTTCTATCCGACCCCAATCGGGCTCTCTCAAGGGACAGCTCTTTTTTAATTCGAAGCGCATTAGTGGAGATGGGCCTGTTATTGTTTCAGATTCATCGAAGCGCAGAAGCTGCTAGTTATCGGATCGGGTATAGAGTAGCTCTTCATCGATTTTGAGAAGGAAATCTCCAGAAAACTTTGCTTCACGAGTCCGTTCAAAATATTGCTGAGTGTGGAGTCGTGAATAGGCCCGAAGTTCGCTTCTATGTATTTTTTTATTTGAGAATACCTCTCCATACCGAACGCTACCGCTTTCAGGGCATAGCCGTAATTTATTGATCTGGCGAGCAAACTGTCGATTTCCTTTTTAACCAGCCCTTTCGCCATAACTCCGGCCCTTTCGAGAGCCGTCTCGAAATCAGGTCCGTTCTTGTAGACTTCATATCCAAAAATTGCGAGGTAGCCGACTACGCCATCGAGAGTTGTTATTACTTTTTCAAGATCGCTTTTGTTGAAGTTGACCCCGATCTCATCCAGTCCGGCTATCAGGAATTGCATGGATTCTTCGCGAGAGAACCTTTTAAGAGTGATTTCAGTGATGTAGCGTGCGTAGAGGGGTTCATCGGGGTCTTCTAGTTTGAGAAAGTCAAAGAGCAAGCCCACTTCCGAGCCTGTAAGAATGAAGATAATGTTCTTGAGATTATCGAAAGTATAGGCGAGCAAGTTGAGGAAATCCCTGCCGCCTTTGCCGTAAAATCTCAGGTTCTGTGCTTCATCCAGCGCCACGATAAATTTTACGCTTTTTCTTTCTAGAGTTGTATCGAGTTTCTTGAGCACTGAAGCGAGGTTCCTTTGTCTACGGCTCTTTTCGAAACTCAACTGCACGTCTCGTATTGTCATTGAAGAGATCGATTCCAGAAGTTTCCTGAACTTTCCAGTCTTTGTTTCCTTTTCGATAGAGTCGATCAGGGCATTATTGAATTCAACGGAATCGATAACATTGCCTCTGACGAAATGGCGGCAGTCGATAAAGGCTTTGAAGTTTTCGGTATCATTCAAAAAGACCTTTAGAAGTGAAGTTTTTCCAGTGCGTCTTAGGCCGTCGAGCACGATCAGTCGATCATTATCTGTGGCCCTTTTCAATTCATTCATTTCTCTTTCACGGTCAAAAAGTTCGCTCCGTTTTGTCTTCGGGCTGATGGAGAAAAACATAAGCTCGCCTCGCTTTGAACAATCGGGTGTGGTAACTCCACCCGGGTGGAGTAACTCCACCTACATCATAACACATTTCTCCTCATCTCGTGATGCTTCTATAAAGGTTATAAGTAGCCAGAAACACCATTTAGTAGTGTCAGATAGATATGATAAACTTGTGGTTGAGGACAGATACAGGGGTGGTTTCTTTGTCTCTGAACTGGATAGATGTTCAGAACCTGGATTTTTATCATCTTTTGTTTCTGGAGAGACACCATTTGATGTGGTTCGCGAAAAGCCATTCGAAAGATAAGGTTCTGGCGATCGCCCTCAAAACCCATCCGGAGGTCCTGTGGTATTTCAAGAGACTGCTTCCCGAAGCGGCCGAGGTTTTCGAGAATATGGCGGGTTCGGTGAGTCCCGACCTCTCGGGCGAGGAGATACGCCGGGCCGAGATCGAAGTGATGCGTTCGATAAACGACTGGATGGTCTATGTGGTCGATCCGGCTATCTACCTGAAAGTCGAAAAGCGATCACTCCAGCCGGCGATCACGAAAGAAATCCCATATGAGTTCGCTCGCTTTGACACTCGATTTAGAGCTGCTTTGAAGGGCGTCCAACCCCTTCTCTCTTCCCGGCCAGGTGTGATCTCCATCCACGATGGTGTAGAAGTGGATCTCGAAGTCCTCTCCCGGTCTCCCGTACTTTTTTAGCAATACTTTTCCGCCCTCCAGACTCGTCTCTTCCAGTTCGACGGCGTTCATGCCGGCGATCCACAGGTCTATAGATTCCGGTATGGAGGGAAAGAAGATAGTCTCTTCCGAAGCGGACGAGTAACCTCCATGATAAGGTATTATCGGATCGAGCATCCCATGGAAGATGATCATCGGCACCGGTTTCGGCGGCGGCTCGATTCTGCAAACTTCGTCCTCGCTCGCTCCGCCTGCCGGCGAAGATGAAACGATGGCCGCTGCCGCGAATAGCTCGGGGTACTCGGACACCAGTTTATAGGTCAACATGCCTCCGTTGGACAGACCCACCAGATACACTCTGTTCTCATCGACTGGATAATTTCGTTTGAGTTCCTTCAAAAGTTCGACTATGTATCGCGCGTCGTCTATTTCGTTTTCCTTTGCGTATGAACAGCAAAAGTCGCCGTTCCAGCTCAGAAAAACGCTTTTCAGCGGGCCGGTACCTTCGGGATAGGCCGCTATGAAACCCTCTCTGTCGGATATCTCGGTTATTCCGTAAGTATTCTTGGTGTAGTTGGCGTTGCCTAACAGTCCGTGAAACACGAAGACCAGGGGCAGTTTTGAGTCGTCTTCGACTTTCGGGGGAAGGTGAACTATTGTCTTTCTATCGATTCCGTCGTGGTTCAACCAGAAGGTCTCGTCAACCCCCTTTTTCGAAGCTATGACCAGATAGAACCCCATTGTAATCAGCGTCGCTGCTATCACTAACGTCTTAAGCATTTTGTACCTCGTTTGAAAGTGTTTACGAATCTATCTTCCTCAATATCTTTTCGAGGATTTTGATCAACTCCTGCGCTTCCCTTGTATCGAGAACCTCGCAGATTTTGTGTGAAAAATCTTTGTGTATTTTGTAGTAAGTCTGGATCACCTTTCGTCCCCTGTTTGTCAACTCCAGCCAGAAAATTCTCCTGTCTCCCTCGGATTGGATTCTTTTCAGGTAGCCTTCCTCAATGAATTTCCTCACCGTGGTCGTCACGGTAGGCTTTGTTACGCTGAGACGTTCGGCCATCTGGCTGATAGTGGGACGATCCATCTTGGCAATGATGTTCAGATAATACATCTGCCGTACTGTGAGCCTGGATGATCCTTCGTTGTTTAACGCCCTTTCTTCGCGCTCGGCCATAAGCGTGGAAAATCTTTCGACGATAGTTATAAGCTTTTCTTTCACGCTGGTCACAATAGAGCAACTCCCGGATTGATTACTTATGCCTAACTAACAAAACAATGATATCATTCCTGAAACGGGCCAGTCAACGACTTTTTGAGAGAGCGGTAAGAGCCGTCCAGCTTTGTTGAGCGTGATCTCACTCTTTGAAAGAGCATAATAAATATTACCGGTGAACTTTCCGACCTCGAAAGAAAATTGATGAGATAAACCTGAAACAATAACAAGCCCATCTCCACTAATGCGCTTCGAATTAAAAAAGAGCTGTCCCTCTAGAGTGATCGCTTTTCGACTTTCAGACGGTACTTCCTAACGAAACCCGTGCCCGGTTCTTCGAACCTTCCCCAGCCGAAACCCTTTCCCGCTAGAAAGTCATGAATCTCGTTGTCTGTGTCGTTGTTTCCCGGAAAGAGGACGATATCGCCCCCGTTCCTAACCACCCTGACCATCTCGCCGTACTCACGGTCTGGAAAATCGCCGAAGACATGGCCTGATATAACTATATCGGCGAAATCATCTTCAAAGGGTATTTCTTCAATCAAGCCGTCAACCACATAGAACCTTTTGTAGCCAATCGTTTCGGCCTTCCTCTTGAGATAGTCTCTCAGTGTTCTGACCGGTTCGACTGCGTATACGGTAGCTCCCCTGGAGGCGGCCACAAAGGAAAGCCTTCCCGTACCGGCGCCTATATCCACGACGCGCCTACCGGAAAAATCTACGAAGTCGGTCAGCTCACTGTCGTCCCATCTGGTGAACTCCAGGCGGTCGTAGATAGCCGGATCGACCACATAGACCATCCAGTCGTTTATCGAACGCATCACTTCGATCTCGGCCCGGCGTATCTCCTCGCCCGAGAGGTCGGGACTCACCGAACCCGCCATATTCTCGAAAACCTCGGCCGCTTCGGGAAGCAGTCTCTTGAAATACCACAGGACCTCCGGATGGGCTTTGAGGGCGATCGCCAGAACCTTATCTTTCGAATGGCTTTTCGCGAACCACATCAAATGGTGTCTCTCCAGAAACAAAAGATGATAAAAATCCAGGTTCTGAACATCTATCCAGTTCAGAGGCAAAGAAACCACCCCTGTATCTGTCCTCAACCACAAGTTTATCATATCTGCCTGACCCGCTAAATGGTGTATCTAGGTGATTATAAGCTTTTTACAGGCTATTCAGCACTAAGATCGGGAAGAGCGGTTCTTCGACGCCGCGCACCCCGGTTCTCGTGAGCCAAGCATACTCTCGACACTCTTTCTCGTGATTTTTTCGCCAACAACCCACAACCCACCACGGCTCCTTTCTACTGCAACGGACCGGGGCTTCATGCTAGAATAACTAGATAGAAGGTGAGATGGTGGCAAGAACAGAGTTAGATGCCCAGATACTGCTGGGCGAACTGGAAAGCATACTTCAATACCGCCTCAAGAGACGTGACAAAGAGAGAATTCTGGACGCCTACGAGTTTGCTCGCTTTCACCATCAGGAACAGATGCGCGATTCTGGGGAGCCCTTCATAAGCCATCCCGTCGAAGTTTCGAAGATTCTGGCGCAGCTTTCCGCAGACACAGACACTATCGTCGCCGGTTTTCTACACGATATAGTCGAAGATTGCAACGTGCCCCTCAGCGAGATAACCGAGAAGTTCGGGGAGACCGTCTCGCTTATAGTCGATGGCGTTACCAAGATAAGCAATTTGAAGCTGAACGAAAAGCTTGACTCGAAGATAGTAAAGTCTAGAATGAAGGTCGAAACGCTCAGAAAGATGCTACTGGCCCTCTCCAAGGACCCGAGGATTATCATCGTGAAGCTCGCCGATAGACTGCACAACATGAGGACGCTAGAGTTCGTGAAAAGTCCCGAAAAGAGGGAAGACAAGGCCCGCGAAACGATCCAGATCTACGCACCAATCGCGCACAGGATAGGTATCCACAAAATACAGGCCGAACTCGAAGATCTCTCCTTCAAATACGAGTATCCCGAAGAGTTCAGAGAGCTCAAGATGAAGGTCAATAAAAAGCTTAAAGAACGCCAGGATATAATGGACGAATACAAAAACATCGTACTCCGGGAACTCAGAAAGAACAGGATAGCCGCCATTATAGAGGGCCGCGTAAAGCATCTATATAGTATATGGCAGAAGATGATAAAGAAAGATAGACCCTTCGACGAGATCTTCGATCTCATAGCCCTGAGGATCATTACAGGCGACGAAGTCAACTGCTACAAGGTACTGGGAGTTGTTCATTCGCTCTGGCCTCCTATGCCCGGAAGGTTCAAGGACTACATCGCCGCCCCGAAGTCGAACGGCTACAAATCTCTCCATACTACCCTTATAACGCACAGGGGAGAACCCCTCGAGATACAGATAAGAAGCGAAAGAATGCACAAAGAAGCCGAATACGGGGTGGCCTCTCACTGGATTTACAAAGAAGGCATAGATGTCAAAGACAGGGCCTGGTTCAGCCAGCTCGTCGATTGGCAGAAGGATTTCATCGAAAGCTTCAAGGACATGGAATCCATTTCACGCGAGCTCGAGGTGGAGGAGGTTTATGTCTTCACCCCGAAAGGCGAGGTGGTACATCTACCCAAAGGCTCCACTCCAATAGATTTCGCATACGCCATTCACACTGAGATCGGCCATCACTACGCCGGCGCCAAAGTCAACGATAAACTGGTTCCGGTCAACTACGAGCTTCAACTAGGCGACCGTGTCGAGGTGATGGTCAACAAGGCCAGCGAAGGGCCAAGCCTTGACTGGCTGAAATATGTGAAAGCCAACTCGACGAAGGCGAAGATCAAGCGTTTTTTCAAAAATGAATACTCGGCCAAGCTTATAGAAAGGGGCAAGGAGATTTTTAGAAAGATAAGCAAACGCCTTGCCGTATCCATGGACGACCTCCTCGAAGGAGAAGAAGTGAAGAACCTCATGGTACGTTTTGCCGCTCACAACGAAAACGACCTTTTTTCGAAACTCGGAGATGGTTCAATAACCATGGGAGAAGTTCTCAGCGCTCTGGTTCCGAAAGAAGAGGTCGAAGTACTTCCCGAAGAAACCGAGCTCGTTAAGCAGAAGCAGGCCAAAGGCAACGAGGTCGTGGTCGGCGGAGAGACCGGAATAGCCGTCTATTTCGCCAAGTGCTGCACTCCGCTTCCCGGTGACGATATTGTCGCAGTTATGAGCAGCAGGGGGATATCCATACATAATCGCGGCTGCCGGAACGTGAAGGGGATCTCTCAGGACAAACTGGTCGAAGCGCACTGGTCGATGATCACAGGCGAAAAGTTCAGTGCGTGGATAGTGGTCGAGTTCGACAGCAGCGACAAAGCGATGGCTAACAGGTTTCTTGAGAGACTCGAGAGCAAGAGCGCGAAGGTCAAGAAGTATTCGGTGGAAACGGGAAAGTGGGGATACGATACCCTTATGGCGAACATTCTGGTGAAGGACGTGGCCCAATTGACATCGGTCATGGAAAACTTGAGAGGAATGAAGGGCGTGCAAAACGTCAAGAGGATTGGAGGAGTGATGTGAGAGCGGTCATTCAGAGGGTAATCAGGGCCAGCGTTAGAGTGGATGGTCAAACGACCGGTAGTATAGATAAAGGATTGGTTGCGCTGGTCGGAATCGCAACCTCAGACGGGATAGGTGACGTAGAGTGGTTAGTGGACAAGATAGTAAACCTACGGGTGTTTGAAGATTCGAACGACAAAATGAATCTTTCACTTCTCGATGTGAGCGGCTCCCTGCTTGCCATTTCCCAGTTCACCGTCATGGGAGATGCCAGAAAGGGTCGGAGACCGTCATTCACCGATGCGGCCGACCCAGAAAAGGCGAAGGGCCTCTTCAACGATTTTCTCAAACTGGCGTCTAACTTTGTGAGAGTCGAGACCGGAGTCTTTCAAGCTCACATGGAAGTGGAACTGATCAACGAGGGTCCGGTTACGATTCTTCTGGATTCAAATAAAAAATTTTAGGAGGTGTTTTTGTGAAAAAAACCCTGCAGGTTGTTTTTATGGTAGTTATAATCGCCGTGGTCGGAGTCGTTGTCGTTTCCGAAGGCGGTGCAGGGCCTTCCGATCCCGCGAGGATCGCTTTCGCAGACATGCAGAAAGTCCTTGAGGCCACGAAAGACTGGAATACGCTCAACACCGATTACCAGAAGGATATGCAGTTTTATCAGGCACAGCTGGACAGTCTGAGCAAAGAGTATCAGGATCTTGTGGCTTCAGGAGCGAGCCAGGAGTCGCTGGCCGTTAAGCAGCAGGAGATACTGACGAAGAAAAGCCAGTACGAGCAGACTCTAGAAACCACCTACAACGCGAAGCTTCAGGTAATCATGGAACAGGTGAACAAGAGAATAAGGGATTACTCAACATTTATAGGAATCGATATGGTAATATCCAGCGAAGTCGTAGTCTATGGCGCGCCGGCTTACGATGTCACCGACGCCATAATCGAATACATGAAAGGATTCCAGAAGTGAACAAGGTTTCATACCTAAGATGTCTCAATCTCGAGAAGCGTTATGGAAGAAGGAAGGTTTTGAATAACGTCTCGATAGAGGCATCTTCCCTTGAGGTGGTGGGAATTCTGGGTCCCAACGGCGCCGGAAAGACCACCGCCTTCAAGTCGATACTGGGTATAGTGATTCCCAACTCCGGGGATATCTATCTCAACGCGGAGAAGATTACACACCTGCCGATACACGAAAGGGCGCGCAGAGGGATAGCCTATCTGCCACAGGAAACTTCTATATTTCGCGGTTTGACGGTTATCGAGAACCTCAAGATGGTTTTGAAGTTGACAGGAGAGAGAGATAACAACGAGGAGACCGCTATTAAGCTTCTTGAGGAGTTCAACATTCTCTCGCTAAAGGACCAGCCCTCTTCGGTGATCTCCGGCGGAGAAAAGAGACGACTAGAGTTTGCCAGAACGCTGACCCTTTCACCCTCCTTCATACTGCTGGACGAACCCTTCGTTGGAATAGACCCCATGACGGTGAAAGACATCCAGAAAATGATCAGGAAGTTGAGGGACAAAGGCATCGGAGTTATCGTGACCGATCACGACGTCACCTCTATTAGCCGTGTAGTCGATAGGTTATACGTTCTGTACAAGGGAGAGGTGATTTCCTCGGGAGATCCGTCGGTCGTACTGACCGACAGTGCAGTCGTGGAGAAGTATCTGGGGAGTGATGATTGATGCTGCAGGTCGCGGTGATCGGCTATTCCGGTCCAACCGACAGATCACCCGTCTTTGAGCTCTCTCAGATATGTCATCAGGTGGGAAAAATACTGGCCGAAAGAGGAGACGTTATCATCACTGGTGGAAGGGACGGTGTGATGGAACTCGTTTCCGAAAGTGCCTCTTCACACGGCGGAAGAGTGCTCGGCATTCTACCGTCAAACGACGAGGGAAACGATTACAACCAGATAAAGATCAGAACCGGCATGGATTTCGCCCTCAGGTCGCTGATCATATCGAAATCGGCCGATGCTGTGATCTCGATCGGCGGAGAGGCCGGCACTTTGCTCGAGATACTCTCCTCGTACTCTTACGGAAAGCCTGTTATACTCATGAAAGGGACCGGTGGGTGGACAGACAGGATACTTCCGGTTATGATTGAGGGCAGATACCTGGACAATCGCAGAACCGTAGAAATCAGACAGGCACAAGACATGACCCAATTGCTGAAGTGTTTGGAGGAGGCAGAAAATGGTAAGGTGTAGGTTTGCGCCTAGCCCGACAGGCAATCTCCATGTTGGTGGAGTGAGAACGGCGCTTTTCAACTGGCTTTTTGCGAAAAATCAATCTGGAAACTTTGTTTTGAGAATAGAGGACACCGATACGGAGCGCTCGGAAAAAAAGTTCGAGGATCAGATCCTTACTTCTATGAAGTGGTGCGGACTCGACTGGTCGGAGGGTCCCGATATAGGCGGCCCGTACGGTCCATACCGTCAGAGCGAAAGGGTGGAACTGGGCATATACGACAGGTTCGCCCGTGAACTAGTGGAGAAGGGATCGGCCTACTACGCCGTTTACCACAAAGACGATCCGGAAAATGTACTCAGAACTTCTAAAGAAAAACCGACCGATCTCTCGTCCGATGAGACCTACACTATAAAATTCAAGATACCCGAAGGTATCACTGAATTCTTTGATCTCTCTAAAGGCAACATGAGCTTCGAGAATGAAAACTTCGGTGACTTCGTCATAATCAAGTCGAACGGCTACCCGACTTACAATTTTGCCGTGGTCATCGACGATCATCTCATGGAGATCACTCATGTCTTCAGAGGGGAAGATCATCTCACGAACACGCCGCGCCAGATAATGATGTACAGGGCGCTGGGCTGGGAACATCCCATCTTCATGCACATTCCTCTGATCCTGGGCAGTGACCGCTCGCCTCTTTCCAAAAGACACGGCCACACGAGTGTGGATCACTTCAGGAGTGAAGGCTATCTCAGCGTCGGTCTTATGAATTACCTGGCCCTTCTCGGTTGGACGGTCGATCAGGAGATCTTCGACTACCACGAAAAGGTGAAGGATTTCGTACCCTCCGACATATCCAATAAGGGCGTCGTCTTCGATTACGAAAAGCTTGAGTGGATAAATGGAAAACATATGCGTCTCATGGAACCGGAAAGACTTCTGGCAGAGTTCGGGCTATGGCTTAAATACACGGGCCGCTTCGACTACTACGCCTCCGTCGAGAGCGAACCCTTCTACGCACTGGAAGTCATATCGATGTGTCGGGAGAAGATCAACACGATCGAGCAGCTCTACGATTTCTCCCTACCTTTTTTCAGCGAGGAGATAGACTACCAGGAAGAATACGTGGTCAAATACCTCGAGAACGATTGGAGCAAGGATCTGATCGCCGCTGCCATAAGGAGATTCGAGAGCTCCGACGACTGGTCGGTTGAGGGAGTCGAAAGGGTTATCAGAGATCTTGCCGAGGAAAAGATAACTTCAAAGAAAAACACGTTCCAGCTCTTGAGGGGTGGAGTCACCGGAAGACTGGTAACACCCGGCCTTTTCGAGACTATATCCATACTCGGAAGGGACAGAGTTCTGAATCGTCTGGAGAACCTTCTGGAGCTTATCGAGTATGAAGAAGGGGATTTCTCTAGTTGAGCTCTTGGTCTCTCTTGTGATCTCCGCTCTCCTGCTGATATCTATGCTGAAGGTCTTCGGTATCGTCAATTCTTTCGTGTTTCGCATCTCGAAAGAAGTCCGGGACTCTCTGGCGATCTTCAGGACTCTGGATATGCTCGAGAGAGATCTGAAACTCGCAACGGGCAACTTCTCCTGTTCTACCGATTTCGTGTCTTTCGACGCTTTGGTCGATGGAAAGATAAGAAGGATAAGATACTACGTAAGCAAGCAGAAGATCATGAGAAGATCGGGCAATTCCTACAACGAGGTCATGGAGTTCGACGAGAGCGCCTTTTTTACAAACGAGGGCAATTCGATAAGGCTCACGATAGATGGTCGAGAACTACTTTTCAGAGTGGAAGGTGATTTTCTATGATGCCGAAAGATATAAGGAAACTTCTTCAGGCGATAGAGGAGGAAATAATCTCCAGAACCGAGATGAACTTGAAAGACATGCTGAGCTCGCCTTCATCATACGTCAGGGCACGCGCGATAAAGTCTGCCTCCGACAGGGAGATAATCATCGAGGACCTTGAAGCCTTTCTGGAGGATCCCTCGCCCGAAGTGCGGAGAAGCGTGATAACCTCGATGTCCAGGAGCGGTATCGGACAGGATAAGATACTCCTCTCTCTTGAAGACCCTTCCGACACAGTGAGAAGCGCCGCAGTCAAGGAACTGATAGAGTTCGGTTACGAAGACCTAGACCTGGCGCGAAGGGTCGCTTCCGACCCGTCGAAAAAAGTCAGGAAGACCTTCGTGCTTTCCCTCCTCGAATCGGGAGATACAGAGCTTCTGAAGGAATTCGAGAACGATCCCATCAACGAGATTCAGACTATACTATCGGCCTACCGTGGCGAGCTGGAACTCGACGAGGAGAGGCTCTCTGCCCTACCCAAAAAACTCCAAAAGATGGCCTTCGCCTCGAGGATGACCCAGCGGAATTCGCAGGCAATGAGCGCTCTTCTGGAAAGCCTTTCGAAGTATCGTTCGGCTTCGATAAAGGAGAGTATAATCGACCTTATATCGGTCTTCCCGGAGGAGATAGCCGTCCCGGCCCTGAAAAGACTGCTCGATTCCGATGACAAGTATATCTCCCTGCCTTCGTTGAAGGTTTTCCGCAAGATAAAGGGCTACGATTCACAGCTTCTCGGATTGGCCGAGAGATTTATGAATTCTGAGGACGAAGAATGTCGGTTCTACGGGGCGCAGTACCTGAAGGGTTTACAGGAGCCCTCTTCGGTTGAGATCCTTCATCAGGGACTTGAAGATCCTTCCGATAGGGTCAGGGCTCTCTCTCTGGAAGCGCT
Organism: Mesotoga infera; assembly: GCF_900157305.1. Lineage (NCBI taxonomy): Bacteria > Thermotogati > Thermotogota > Thermotogae > Kosmotogales > Kosmotogaceae > Mesotoga > Mesotoga infera. The sequence goes on along the minus strand of NZ_LS974202.1, from coordinate 403,728 downwards.
GGGCAATCTTAAGGATCAATCTATTGAAACAGTGGTTGAGGAGTCGCTAAGATCGACTTCGTCCCGACTGAAAAAAGCCTCTTTAAGGGCAGTCAAGAAGCTCAGACTTTTCAACTGCAGCGGCCTGATCTCTAGACTCTTGAAAAACAAGAAGGAAGAGGCGGCCGTCAGAATGCTGGCAGCTTCAGTAAGCGGTTTTCTCAAGCTCGAGGATCTGGCCGGCGATCTAGAATCGGTGATTATCGATCTCTCCAACGACGGCAGGTTGAGACTTGCCGCCTCCAGGGCTATGGCGAGGATAAATCCATCGAGGCTGGGAGAGCTTTTCGGTTTCACAGAAGGATAACGCCCAGCAGGGCCATGAAGGCCGTGGCTGTCAGAAGGTTTTCTGGCAATTTCCATCTCGATACTCGTAAGTGAATCCCCGTGCGATTGGACGATCGGAAATGTATCTGAAGGGCCGCTGCAGTGTCCTGCGCCTTTTTCAGCGAGGTGACTATCACGGGTATCACGACCGAGAGCGCGTTCTTCACCTTCTTGAAGAGGCCTCCTTTGTCGAACTCGACACCTCGAACCTTCTGGGCCATTATGATCCTTTCGGTCTGCAAAGATATCAGAGGAATGAAAGTAAGCGTGAGAGAGGCGGCCAGACCGATTTTGGAGCCCCTGGACTCACCAAGCCCCAGTCTTTTGAGTATCCTTTCGAAACCAGTCGAAATCTCGACCGGCGAGGTGGTGAGTGAGAGCGTTGTACCGAAGAGAACCGCGAAAATCAATCTTCCCGACTGTGTGAGACCGTTTAACAGCCCTTCAACGGTAATCCTTACAACTCCCAGGTCGAGCAGCACCCTCCCGGGAGTGAAGAACGATTGAAAGACTAAGACCAGCAAGAGAAGAAACCTGATGCCCCAAAGGGTCGATAGGTACTCCCCTAGGGCAACGGCCGACAGAATATAGATCGCCGTCCAGAGAGCTCCGTAGACGAGAAAGTCGACCGGTTCTTTGAGAAAGAGCGAAGAAAAGGCCAGCAAGATGAAGGAAACTATCTTGGCCGAAGGGTCGATGGCGTGGATCGAAGAACCGGTCGAGATATATCGGCCGGTCGGGACCGTTATCAAATCTCTCCCACCCTGTATTTTGCAGAACTCGTCGGGGTCTCCCAAACGGTGACTTCATATACCCGGCAGTTCTCCCTTTCCAGTTCGGGCGACACTCTTTCGAAGATCCATCTGGCGATATTCTCGGCCGTTGGCTGGGATATGATCTCGTTTATATACGAGTGATCGAGCAGATCGATGGCCTTCGAGCGGGCAATGGCCTTTAGTTCTAGAAAATCAATCACCATTCCCTCCTCGGCGGGTTCTCCTACCACAGTTATTTGTACTTTATATGTATGCCCGTGTAGTTTTTCACACTTGCCGTGATAACTCACGAGGTTATGAGCCGCATCGAAAATGAACTCCTTGGTTACGTAAAACATTTTCATACCTCCTCTTTAGTCTATTGGAAGAGCAGAAAGAGCCGTCCTTCGTCCGGAGCATGCACCCGTTCTTGGAAAGAGCAAAAGAACCGTTCGACGTTCCGACGCTGCGCGTCCAGGTTCTTCGTTAGGAGCGAAAAGAACGAGATCCCGTATAAAAGCATTACGGGATGACAGTCCTTCTTTCTTCCCATCATGCCGGACCCACTTGACGTCATTCTGAGCTTGACTCAGAATCACGGTTTTCTAAGGAGTGGATCCCGGGTCGGAGCCCGGGATGACAGTCCGCTCACGTCATCCTGACGTGCTCCAAGTCAGGATCTCGGTCTTCGCGAAAAATGGGACAGACGTCAGGAGCCCGTCAGTCACCATTTTCGCGTTCTTTCCTCCTTTCCGTCATGCCGGACTTGATCCGCCATCTCACCATTGCTCACCGCCCACCACACAATAGTCGCTCTCGATCCAGCGGCATCCTCTAGACCCTTCAGAAGAGTATAGCATCGAAACGATATCGGCATTTGACCGTCAAATACAACGGATATATAATTTTATATGGAGGTGATTGGATGTTTTGGGATCCGACGTTCATAGTACTGATTCCGGCGATTATTCTAGCGGCTTACGCCCAGTTTCTGGTGAGTTCTCGCTTCTCTCAGTACTCGAAAGTCAGGTCGACCTTCGGCTATACCGGTTCTCAGCTGGCCAGGAGATTGCTGGACAACGCGGGACTTTACGATATACATATAGAGAGAGTCAGGGGGAACCTCACCGATCATTACGACTCCAGAAAGAGAGTGGTGAGACTCTCTCAGGCGACTCACGACAGCAGCTCAATCGCCGCTCTGGGTGTTGTCGCACATGAAATAGGCCACGCGATCCAGGATAAAGAGAAGTACGCCCCTCTGGTTGTGAGAAACGCCGTCGTGCCGGTGGCCCAGCTCGGATCGAGTCTGTCCTGGATTCTCTTTGTCATCGGTCTCCTGATTGTCTCCCCGCTGCTTATAAGGGTGGGGATACTCGTCTTTTCGGCTTTCGTGTTTTTCACGCTAGTAACGTTACCGGTAGAATTCAACGCCAGTTCCAGAGCTAAAAAGCTTCTGGCTTCCATGGGAATGCCTTCGACTGAGCTGAAGGCCGTAGGCTCGGTTCTGGGAGCGGCTGCCATGACTTATGTAGCCTCCACTGCGACCGCCATTCTCCAGCTGTTGAGAATGCTTCTGATCGCAGGGGCTTATGGAAGCAGGGATTGATGCAGACATCACGTTCGATAGCTCTCGAAGTGCTTTCCTTTTTTGACAGCAACGGGTACATTTCTTCGAAAAAAGTGGAGATGGCTATCTCCACTCTTTCATTCAAGGATCGTGCCTTCTGTTCCAATCTGATTTTCGAGACGCTGAGAAAGCGGATCAGAATAGACTACGAACTTTCGAAGTACCTGAGCAAGCCCGGCCGTTTACCGGTGTCGGTGTTGAACGCTCTCAGAATGGGCGCCCTTCAGCTCCTCTTTCTCGATAACGTTCCTCCTTACGCAGCTATTCACTCTTCGGTACAGCTTATAGGCGTCGAAGAGTTCAGGCGGCTCGCCAACGCCGTTCTGCGGAAACTCTCTTCGGGCGGTCTTACTCGAGATGTACCCGCTCACGTGAAACACTCCCATCCAGAATGGCTCTTCGATCTCTGGAGGGGCATCGAGTACATCACTGATCTCGAAGGCCTGATGGAGTATAACCAGACGCCTCCGCTCGAGACGTATTATTCGAAGAGCGGCGAAAGGGCAATGCTCGAGAACGGTTACGTGTTCGAAAAGAGCAAGTTTTCAGATCTCTTCGTGGTCTTTCAAAAAGGCAGACCGGCCGATGGAATCGAGAGACGGGACGAGATGGAGTTCATCCTGCAAAAACCCGGCCTCCCAATTTTCAAGTACTCCGGCAGCCAAACGGCCCGGCTCAACTCCAAGCCATGGCTCTTCCATACACTAGGCAGAGAAAGCCTCATCAGAAGCGCAGAAGAGATCAGGGCGTCAATTGTCGGGAGGCTTAAAGAATCTCCTCTAGAGGAATTCATTTATTACTCACAGGCGCTGAGTCTTGAAGAGAACACCTTGCTGGTCAGAGAGATACCCGGTTATGCCGCCATGCAGATGGGGGCGTTTCTGAAAGATTTCGGGATAGATGGGCTTTTCGACGGTTATGGTTACTGGCTGCTACCCGACTCATCACCGCTCCCCGGTTATATCTGCCTTCTCGGGAGGATCAAATGATAGACTTGCTTTCGACGGGACTTAACGAGTTAAGGGATTTAATGTGCCGGCTGGGCGAGGGAGCCTTCAGGGCCAACCAGATCTTCGACTGGGTTTACAGAAAGAAGATCACCGATTTCGATTCAATGACAAACCTTTCGAAGGCGCTGCGCGCGAAGCTGCGGGAGGAACTGTATTTCCCGCTAATGGAAGTCGTCAATAAGCAGGTTTCTTCCGATGGAACTGAGAAGTTTCTCTGGCGTCTTCACGATGGTGAGTACATCGAATCGGTGCTCTTGAGACATCCCGAACACTTCACTTTTTGCATCTCCTCGCAGGTGGGATGCGCGCTGGGATGCTCCTTCTGCGCCACGGGTGTCGGTGGCTTCACCAGGAATCTTTCAACCGGCGAGATAGTGGGACAGGTCCTGCTCATGGAGAAAGATCTCGGCTCGGAGGTTGATAACATAGTCTTTATGGGAATGGGCGAACCTTTTCTTAATGAGGAGAATCTGTACGCCTCGATAGATATCCTGCATGAACCGGCTGGAAGGAACTTGGGAATAAGACACTTCACGATATCAACCGCCGGCCTTCCGGAGGGAATTATGAGACTGGCCGACTCGGGCAGGGATCTCAGGCTTTCCGTTTCTCTGCACAGCTGCGACGACCGTATCAGAAGTCTTCTGATGCCTGTAAACAGAAGATTTCCACTTTCGACTCTCAGGGCTTCTCTTGATTATTACCAGAGAAAGACAGGAAACCGATTGACTTTCGAGTACGCGCTGGTGAAGGGGATGAACGACTCTAAAGAAGACGTGGAGAGGCTCGTGAAATACCTCGAGGGTCTGAAGGCCTTCGTAAACGTCATTCCGGTCAATCCAGTCGATCGGGAACATGAAAGGCCCGACGAAAAAACGATAGATGAGTTCGTGAAGGCCATAAAATCGAAGGGAATCGAGGCGGCCTTGAGATACGAACGTGGGATTGATATCGCGGCCGCCTGCGGTCAATTGAGACGACAGAAAGGGGGAAGGGTTTGGAAAGAAGAAGGGGAATAGTAGTAAGGTTCGGTAGCAGGAATATGGAAGTGGTCGATCGAGCGTCGGGCGGTAGGGTTCTTTGTTCAATGCCTGGCAAATTCAGGGCGCAGGGAATCAGGCCAATTGTGGGAGACGTGGTCGAATATTCGCTCTCAAGCGCAGGGCAGGGCAGAATAGAGGCGATACTTCCTCGAAAAAGCGAGTTGCCGAGACCGAGAATTTCTAACATAGAGCAAATAATCCTCGTGCTCTCTCTTAGAGAGCCGGAAGTTCCAAACTTCATAACCGATCGTTTCCTGGTCATGTCGAGCATTTCGAAAATCCCGGTCGTGGTAGTCGTCAACAAAATAGACCTCCTCGAAGGGAAAGAGCTTTCGAAGTTCACCGGTATTTATGGCGAATACTACGAGATAATCCCGGTGTCCTCTAAGAAGAAGATCAATATTGAACGGATGCGCGAGGCGTTGAAGGGCAAGATAAGCGCGATGGCTGGCATGTCGGGCGTGGGCAAGAGCAGCCTTTTGAACACTCTCAATCCCGGTCTGCAGCTTAGAGTCTCCGATCTTTCCAGGACCCTCGAGAAGGGACGGCATACTACAACCTACGCCGAGCTCCTCCAGTTCGATTTCGGAGGACTTATAGCCGATACGCCGGGCTTTGCCAACCTCGAATTGCCATCGATTGAAGTGGAAGACTTGCAGGATCACTTTCCCGAACTGGCGCAGGAGAGGGGAATGTGCGCCTTTTCCGATTGCATCCATATAGACGAGCCGGGTTGTTATGTAAAAGAACTGCTGGAAGCGGGGGATATATCCGAAAGCAGGTACGACAGTTACTTTAGAATGACCAGAGAGCTTAAAGACAATGAAGGAGGAAAAAAATAGTGGCCAAAATATCGCCTTCGATTCTAGCCGCGGACCTTTCGAACCTTTCGAGAGAAGTGAAAAAGGTTATCGATGCCGATCTGCTCCATGTGGACGTCATGGACGGAGTCTTCGTTCCGAACATCACCTTTGGCACTCCGATCATGGAGGCGCTCGGCAGGATTGACCACCCGCCGCTGGACGTCCACCTTATGATCGAAGACCCTGGAAAGTTCATCGCCGAGTACGTACAACTCGGCGCAAGAAACCTGCACGTGCATGTTGAAGGGAACCCTCACCTCCATAGGCTAATAACTTCGATAAAGGATCTGGGGGCTTCGGCCTTCGTCGTAATCAATCCGGCGACACCAGTTCAGGCTCTCGAGGAGATACTGCCCTTCGTTGACGGGGTGCTGGTTATGACCGTAAACCCAGGATTCACCGGCCAGAAGTTCATACCCCGGGCATCGTTGAAGATAGAACGGTTACATCGTTTGAGAGATGAGCAAGGATACTCCTACGAAATAGCCGTCGACGGTGGCGTAAGTCTTTCAAATGCGGGGGAACTTGTGGAACGAGGCGCAGACATACTCATCATGGGAGCCGCCGTCTTCAGGACTTCTTCGCCTTCGAAGGTGATCGCGAAGATCAGGGAGATGAAGAGATGAGGCTGTACCTTGTGAGCGGAAATCATCATAAATTCAAGGAGATCGAGCAACTGCTGCCGGAGGGCTTCGATCTGGATCTTATAACTTCGATTATTCCGGGAAAGTCTGTTGCGGAAGACGCCGGCACTTTTTATGGAAATGCTCTGAAGAAGATCGAAGCGTACAGAAATAGCGGTGTGTATCTCCTTTCAGATGATTCCGGCCTCGTGATAGACTCCTTAGGCGGTTTTCCGGGCGTCAATTCCGCGAGGTTCATGGAAGGAGCCTCCTACCGCGATAAAATGCAGGAGATACTCGCCCGTATGAAAGGAGAAAAAAAGAGAACTGCGAGATTCATCTGCGCAGCTCTCTTCTACGATTGCTCCAGCGGTAGCCTTCTGGGAGCTGAAGGCAGCGTGGAGGGAAGGATAGCCCCTGGCATTTCGGGAACGGAAGGTTTTGGTTATGATCCCATTTTTATTCCCGACGGGTACGACAAAACCTTCGGCGAACTTGGATGCGAAGTGAAAAACCGACTTTCGCACAGGGCCATAGCTTTCAAGAAACTCTTTTCACTGGTTTGCCTTTATAACGGGCAAGGATGAAAAGCACGATGCCGGCGACAAACAGGACCACGGACACGACTTTTGCCGTTCTCAGCTCCGTCTGACCTATGTAAAGGCTGTCCAGCCTCAGTCCCTCGACGAAGAACCTGATTGTCGAGTAAAGTATCATGTACAGCGCGGTTACCTCGCCATAATTTCTTCTCTTTTCGAGATACCAGTAAAGAAAAGCGAAAATGGCGATGTTTGCCAGACTCTCGTACAGAAAGGTTGGGTGGAAGTACTCGAACTTCGAATAACCGGGCATTCTGTACTGTTCTGGCACGAACATCTTCCAGGGCAGATCTGTCGGACTGCCGTAGGCTTCGTAGTTCATGAAGTTACCCCACCTGCCGATGGCCTGGGCCAGGGGAAGGACAGCTGTAAAAAGGTCCGTTACCTGAAAGAAGTTGAGTTGAGCCTTCTTTCTCAACTTCACATATAAAAAGGCTACCAACAACGCGGCGAAGAAGGCTCCATGTATCGCAAGGCCTCCGTCCCAGGTTCTGAATATACTCCAGAAGTCGCCCCTGTAAAACTCGAAATTGAAGGCCACGTAATAGAGCCGCGCTCCCATGACTCCGAAGATTATCCCGAGAAAGATCCCTTCTATTATGTGTTCCTCTTTTATTCCTTCTTTAAAGGCCTTTCTCCTGGCAAGAAGATAGGCGGTGATTATCGCGGCGGCTATCAACACCCCGTACCATCTTATCGTGAATGGGCCGAGATTCTCGACAATAATCGGGTTCAGTATCAAATCGCCCCTGAAAACGGCCTTGAGGAAAAAGAACATGACCACTGCAACCGCTATCAAAATTGACGATATTACGATCTTCTTTTTCATAACTCCACCCCCAAAAGATGGTTTCCATCCAGGAGGGAAGGGTCGAAGACCTCTTCCCCGCGGACGGAATCGGTTTGTTTTTACTCTTTTTCTTTTTGCTCGGACTGTTCCGGGGCCTCTTTCTTTGGCTCTATCTCAACGACTTTAGCCCTTTCAACCACTATATCCAGGACTTTGTTTCTAAGAATCGTCGATGTCAGGTCCTCTCTGATATCCTCTCTGGATTTGATCATCTCGCGGGCTCTATCGGCCGACATTCCCCAGTAAGAAGACATCTCTTCGGAGTAGGATACAAGTTCATCCTCTTCCACTTTGAGCCCCTCTATTCTGGCCATCTCCTCGATGAATCTGTTCTTCTTCACTTCATTGATTATCCCCGTCCTGAATTCTTCTACGAGTTTTTCCAGGCTTTCTGCCTGCTTAAGATACCCGTCGTAGCTCTTGTCCTTTTTCGAGTTCTCGATCGCCCTCTGGACGAAAAACCCGATCGTGGATTCTGCTATCTCGATTTCCACAAGATCGTCTATTTTATCCATAGCCTGTTGACGAAGGAAGTCCTTTTTCCAGCCGGCGAAGGATTTCACTCCCTCTTCCTCGATCTTCTTCTTCAGTTCATCGAGGGTCGATAGATCGGGATCGACCGTTCGGGCAAATTCATCGTCGATCTCAGGTAGGCTCTTCTTGAAGACTTCGTTAAGCTCTATGCTGTAAAAATACTCGTTGTCCGATCCTTCGAAAGTCCTGTTGAACTGAATAGTATCACCCCTGGAATGACCGATCAGGTTTTTCACCATCGGCCTGTCGTCCTCCGCAGTGATCTGAACCTCCTGGACCTTCTTGTCGGCGATCTTCTTCCCGTCTTTAATTATGGAGTACTCGATCTTTGCCATGTCTCCGATTTCGACCGGGCCGTCTTTCGGTTCGATGATCGCGTGTTCGTTCCGCAACTCTTCAAGCCTGTTGCTGACATAGTTGGCGACCACCTCGTCTCTTTTTGGTATCATCAGTTCGAGCTCACCGAAATCCTTTATCTTCAATTCGGGCTCTCTGTGGAGTTCAACCTCTATCGAAGCGACATCTCCTTCTCGCTTCTGGCTGACTATGGACGCGGGAATATAGAGCTTCTCCTCCTTGATCTCTTTTTCTATGGTATCGGAAAGGTTCTCGAGAACCATTTCATCGAAACTCTCGTCGAGGAAGTTTCTCACGATACTTACAGGGACCTTGCCCTTTCTGAATCCCGGTATCGAATAGTGCTGGTTCACGTATTTCACAACTTCGCCCTCCGCCTTTTCGACTTCCTCGGGCGTGAAGTAGAAGATGAATTTCTCGATGTTCTTCTCCTTCTTCAAAAAATTCTTTTCCACTTATCTTTCCCTCCATTCAGATTGTTACTTGCTGTCCAATTATACTTATCCATTCCGATGGCACGGTTAAACTGATGTTATTATTGACCGGCTCAAATCTCCACCACCTCGTATGATCGATTGACAGGGTCGAGCAGGACCACGGTAGATCTTCCCGTGAGGTATCCACAGCTCTCCCCTGGATTCAAAATCAATCTGTCGCCCTCCTTGCTCGTATCGATTCTGTGGGTATGACCGTAGAATATGTAATCGGCCATGATGGTGCCGTTCAGGCCGAAAGGCTCATGCATCATCACCACTTTCTTGCCTTCCAGCCACAGAGAAACGGGGCCCGTTCCGATCGAAGATCCAAGAAGATTCTTCAGACCAATCCTTTCGCCGTCGTTGTTTCCAAAAACGACATAGAGCGTACCTTTGTATCTCAACAGTTCCCTCGCGGTGAAGGGAGAGACCAGGTCGCCGCAGTGGAAAACGACGGAGACTCCCCTTTCGATGGCGAGATCGATCGCTCTGGAAACCTTCGGTACATTGTCGTGAGAGTCGGACATTATCATCCACATTTGCGCACCTCTATCTAAAAGATCAATATATCATTGCAAAGTCCTGGAGTATCGAATACAATTATAACTGCACAACTGTCGAACAACAAAGAGTTTCTGTTCAGTCACCTGGAGGGTCTTTTGAGCGCTGGAAAACTTGCGATTCGTTTCTCTACGGGCGGTCTTCTGAGGTTTCTGTCCCATCAGGAGATGGCGACGGCCATCGAGAGGTTGATCCGCAGATCGTCGATCCCAGTTTCCTTCACCCAGGGCTTTCATCCGAGAATGAAGATCAGCTACTCACCGGCCGTTCCAACGGGTGTGGGCAGTCTGGCAAATTATGTGCTGCTGGACTGCGAGAATAGGGTGGATAACGTTCTGGAACTTCTAAAAGCGTATTCGGTTTTCACCTTGAGAGCATTGGGGGCTTGGTATCTACCAAAGGACATAAAGATCGACGATTTTCTTGATTCCTACAGGTTTTCGCTGAGTCTTCCCGCAGAACGCTTCGAGCCATCCCGCTTCAACCCGCAAATGATTGTGGTGAAAAAGACCAAGAACGGGCAGCGTTCTTTCATGGCCGGAGAAGTTTTTCAAAACTTGACAGTAACAACTCTAAAAACCTGCCATATGGTAGAATATTTCCAGCCAACGGAAAGACCGGTACCATCGGAAGAATTGCTGAAGATCCTGTCGAGAGAGGAAACCGCTTCTAACGAAGGGGTATTTGTTTATGTAAAAGAAGGTTACTACAAGAATAGAGCTACGACTAATATTCTGGATGAAATAGGAGGGATTTGAAATGTCCGGTCACAACAAATGGGCGAACATTAAGCACAGAAAAGGTGCTCAGGACGCCAAAAGATCCAAGATTTTCACCAAGATAATCAGAGAATTGATGGTTTCTGCCAGAGAAGGAGGCTCGGACCCCAATACTAACACGTCACTCAGAACGGCCATTGAAAAGGCCAGAGCGGCCAATATGCCTAAAGACACGATGGAAAAAGCCATCAAGAAGGGCGCCGGAGAAATGGAGGGGCAGTCTTTCTCGGAAGCATTATACGAAGGTTACGCTCCCGGCGGAGTGGCTCTTTTGATAAGGTGTCTGACTGACAACAAGAACAGGACGGCCCAAGAGATAAGACACACGCTATCCAAATACGGCGGCACAATGGCCGAGAGCGGTGCGGTTGCCTGGATGTTCGAAAGAAAAGGCGTCATCTCGGTTTCCAAAGAACAGATCTCGGATCTTGAAGAGTTCCAGCTTCTCGCAATAGAGGCCGGCGCCGAGGATATAAAAGACGATATCGACCCCATAGAGATCGTCACCTCTCCGGATACCGCGTCGGACGTCAAGACCGCCCTCGAAGAGAACGGCTACACTCTCTCTTACGAGCTGAGCTATATACCCAGCAACAGTCTCAAAGTATCGGGCTCGGAGGCCGGCCGGCTTTTGAAGCTTCTGGATATTCTCGAGGATAACGACGACGTTCAGGAAGTCTACGACAACTCCGATATAGACGAATCGGAAATGGAAGCGCTGGCAGAAGAGATTGGTTAAGATCGATGGCCCCGGGTGAGGGCGGAACTATCTGGAGTGGTTTTATTGCTTTCAATATTTGGTATGTCTCTGGCACTGATAATCGATCAGGTAACAAAGTACTTAGTAGAGAAGAATATGACGTATTTTCAGAGAATAGATCTGATCGGTGATATTTTCGGTCTCAGGTATGTCAAGAACACTGGAGTCGCTTTCGGTCTGTTCAGTAGCCAGGAGCCGTTGGTTCTAGTTTCTGTCGCGGTCTCGCTGGTCATGGCGATAGTCGTGTTATCTATGGTCTTCGCTTCGAAACTATCCCGGTTCGAGACCTTTCTGATAGGCGTGATCGTTGGCGGGGCGGTCGGCAACAACCTGATAGACAGGTTGAGACTCGGACACGTCGTGGATTTTCTCGAATTCAGAGGCTTTCCGGCGATCTTCAATGCCGCCGATAGTTGTATAGTCTTTGGAGCGATCCTTCTGATCTTATCAATGTATCGAAGGGAAAGACGTGATTCACGAAATACTCGTGACTAACCGGGAGAACGGTTGGCGCCTCGATAAACTAGTTTCTGAGAAAGCTCCTCCATGGATATCTCGTACGGCCATTCAGCGCCAAATAAGAGATTGCAAGGTCTTTGTCGATAAGATCTCGAAGAAACCCGGTTACAGGGTCAAATCCGGCGAATCGATAACCTTCGAACTTCCCGACAGGCCCGAAGCGATGTCGATAGAGCCGGAAGAGATGTCGCTGAAAATAATCTACGAAGATAGAGATATCGTAGTGGTGAACAAAGATCCCGGGGTTATCGTGCACCCGCTCCCCAGCAGACAATCTGGAACGCTGGTGAACGCTCTTTTGAATCACTGTATGGATCTTCAGGGGATCGGAGGCGTAATGAGGCCGGGGATAGTCCACAGGCTCGACAAGGATACCAGCGGTGTGATAGTCGTCGCCAAGAACGATCTTTCTCATATCGCTCTCTCGGCGCAGTTCAAGAACCGAGAAACATCGAAGGACTATCTCGCGATTGTGAAAGGAAAAACTCCGCCGACGGGTAAGGTTGCTTTTTCCATTTCACGCCACCCCGTCAACAGGTTGAAAATGAGGGTGAGCGAGGACGGGAAGGAATCACTGACTTACTACAAAACGCTGGCGACCTTCGGCGGGGAGGCTTCACTGATTTTGGCCAGCCCGAGAACGGGCAGAACCCACCAGATAAGGCTGCATATGAAGGAGATAGGCCATCCTCTCTTGGGTGACGCCATGTACGGCAGGGCGAGGGAGGATACGATATACGGAGTTGAACGTCAGATGCTTCACGCCGCGAAGTTGACTCTCTTCCATCCCAGATCTTCGGAAAAGATGACTTTCATAGCACCGCTGCCCGACGATATGAAAAAGGTTCTGGTGAACCTGTCTGGGATGACGAGATGAAAACGGCCTTCATAGTTACCTCTTACGATCTCTACCAGTCCGTACTGCTCCCGGAGGAGACGGCACGTGAGCTGGAGAGACATGGTTATAGAAGATGCGTCATAATCGACCGGACATTGGCCTCTTTCGTGAAGTGGTCGAAGGTCCTGGCACGACACTCGATAACAACACTCCCGGGAATCAGAGAGGGCGAATCTTACAGGATTGCCAGAAATATGGAAGGCTTTCGCGAACTTATCGCCGCCTCTAAAAGCGAATCCCCCAACATTATAAGGTTCGAAGGGCGGCCGAAAAATCTCGATCCCGCCTCGCCCAATCCGATCTGGGAGACGCGCTATCTGAGCCGGGACAGAAAGAAGTTCGAGATCTACTCGTCTCTTAGGGGAATCGATCTTGACGGAGACTACTCGCTGCCGGACAAAGAGAGATATGAGACCCTCCGGAACGGAATCGAAAGAGAGTCGAACCTTCCCGAAAGCTTTTCGCTCAAGCCCTACACGCAGACTTTCCCCGAGAAGATTTCTCCGGAGAACTTCAGAGCGCTTCTCTCGGGAAGGCTTTCCGACAGAACCGCCGAGGAGAAGTATCTATCTCGACTTGATAGAGAAGTATCGGTCATTTGTCTAAAGAGCATCCAGGATTACTTCATGACAGTGTCAAGAATAGTATCGCTGGCACGGGAGATTGGTTGCTGGATAGGCCCTGGGAGAGGCTCGGCGGCTGGTTCCCTGGTGAGTTATCTTTTGGGTATAACTAGAGTTGATCCCGTGAAGGAAGGACTCTATTTCGAAAGGTTTTTAAGCGTAAAAAGAGACGATCCTCCCGACATAGACATAGACGTCGAAGACCGCATGAGACAGGAGCTTCTTCGGAAACTGAGGGACTTCTTCGGCGACGATCGCTTTTGTTTGATAAGGACCGCCTCGACTTTCGGCTTCAAAGGGGCGGCCCGAGAAATCGGGAGACGGTTGGGAATAGATGAAGCCAGGATCTCGCACCTCATAGACTGGAGCAACGACGGAAAGAGGTTTCCCCGCTCTTTCGAGAGAGACGAGGAGATGAGGAAACTCTTCGATTTGTCGTGCGAGTTGGTGGGCTTTTATTCAGGTTTTTCGATCCATGCCGCCGGTGTGCTCCTGAGCGATGTTCCATTGAATACGATGGTCCCCCTGGAGAGGGAGGGGGAGTTCCAGGTTTCGCTCTGGGATATGGAATCGCTTCAGGCGATGGGATTGCAGAAGATCGATATACTGGGGCTGCGTAACTTGACGCTCCTGAAGAGACTCACGCTGGGCAAGGAACCCTGGGATTTTGGCACATCGAACAGAAAGACATACGAGGTGTTGAAGAAAGGCTACACAACGGGCATTTTTCAACTGGAAAGCCCCTTCGCCACCAAGATAGTCAAATCCATAGACCTCTCGTCAATAAACGACGTTTCAATAGCTATAGCCCTCAACCGCCCCGGTCCGATAAAATCCGGGGTTGCCGATAGATACATCAAGTTGAACAGGGTTCCCGGCGAGCTTGAGAGAGTGAGGAACAGAGACTCGATACTCTCGGAAACGAACGGCTTTCTGGTCTATCAGGAACAGTTGCTGAGCATAGCGGGCAAAGAGCTTGCCCTGAGCCTTGACGATGGCGAACTTCTGAGAAGGGCTATCTCGAAAAAGGACGCAGAAAAAGTCGATCAGATATTGAACCGTGCTGCCGGTTTTAACAGCCTCCCTGACGAGAAGCGGAGAAGTGTTTATTCCTTTCTGATGAACTTCGCTGGTTACGCCTTCAACAAATCGCACAGTCTCTGCTACGCCCTGATCTCTTACTGGTTGGCCTACTTCAAGGCCAACCGGCCCAGCCGTTTCTACGGGGAGATCATCAAAGAGGTCTCCGGACACAACCTTTCCAGGCTCGTGGCCGAGTTGCGAGATAGCGGGGTAGAGATCTCTACAAACGCAGAGACCACTCAAGAAGGCGGGGAGTTATTCCTTTCAATTCCATCTTTGCTTGGATACGGCGAATTGCCGGCGAGGCCCGAAGAGGAGAGCTTCTTCTCTTTCGTCAGAACATACAGAAGAAAGCTACATGCCAAGGATCTCGAGCGGCTTATAAAGAGCGGGTATTTCGATCTTTACGGAAACCGCAAAGAGCTCCTCCGGCAGATCAACAACGCGCTGACTGGTATGGCCCCGGAGTTGAAGTCTATCAGATCGGTCTTCGGCTTCAAAGAAGAAGTTCAGGAGAAGAAGGAGTACGATACCGATATAGAGAGAGCGCTGATGGAGCTGGAAGCATTGAGTTTCAACTTGACCTTCATCGAAGGGCCTGAAATTTCAGATGAGATTGCCGATACAAGCGTAACGGCAGCCCTGGCGAGACTGCAAACGGGGCTTGCGACTTTCAGAAGGGTAGACTACATGGGTAAGAGTTATATAACAGACGGGAGAACATTCATAGAGGTTAACGATTCGCTCCCGATTCAGGGATACGTAGTTTTCAAGGACGGCAAACCTTCGGTGTGGAAGGAAAGTGTCAGGGAAGTCTCTAGGATCGTGTACGGGAGTGTCGATAGAGACTTCATAGAAGATGCGTCGCCCAGGGAAAGCGTGACCATCAAGGTGAAAGGAAAGACTCGCCTTATCCAGAGGGCGCGTCTCAAAGCGCTGGAACCCGACGAAATACTTCTGAAGTGAATTGGGAGGGAATGAATGCAGATCGTTTTCGTAAGACACGGCACCACCTTGTGGAACAAAGAAAGAAGATGGCAGGGAAGTTCCGATGTGCCGCTTTCAGATGTAGGTCGTGCCCAGGCCAGGGTCACGGCCAGGTATCTCCTCGAACACTTCGAAGTTCCGGAGGCGATCTACACCAGCGATCTGTCGAGGGCGTTGGAGACTTCGGAATTTATCGCCGGTGAGTTCGGCAAAGAACCCATCGTTACACCGTTGCTGAGAGAGGCTCACATCGGTCTCTGGAGCGGTGCCGAAATCGAAGAGTCTTTCAAGACTCACGGCAAGCTTATTCAAAAATGGCGCAGCGATCCATGGGCAGATATGCCCGAGACGGAATCTCTAGGAGAGCTGCAGAGACGTTCGGTCGGTTTTCTGAAATACGTTGAGGGGCTCCATAAAGAAGGCCAGTCCATAATAGTCGTCTCGCACGCCCTTTTCATAAAGAGCATCCTCTGTTATGTTTTGGGCATGCCGCTTCAGAACAACTACAGTTTCAACCTGGACAACTGCTCGATATCGACCATATGCACCGGTGAAAGCGGAACGGGCTGGAGGCTCTTCGAACTCAACATCCACCGTCATCTTGCGCAAGCACGGTGATTTGAATGAAGATAAAGGTTAACTTCCTTCCCGCCGAACTTTCAAGAGAGGTTGATCTGGCTGTCGTTGTGGATGTTCTGAGGGCCACGAGCACCATCGTCACCGCCCTCCATGCTGGAGCGAGCCGGGTAGTGCCTGTGGAGACGGTTGAAGAGGCCTTCGCGATGAAGCAGAGAGAACCTTGGGTTCTTTTGGCCGGCGAAAGCGGCGGTCACATGATACCGGGATTCGATCTGGGAAACTCGCCCCTGGATTTCAAGGAGAAATTGGTGAGGGGCAGGGAGATAGTCATGAAAACGACAAACGGTACTTCGGCTGCCCTGCATTCGAAGGGAGCCAGAAAGATCGTGGCCGCATCCTTCCTAAATCTCGCCAGGGTAATCGAAGAGATCAAAAAGGAGTCGGGGTCGGTAGTGATTCAATGTGCCGGGTCTGGAGGGGCCTTCTCTATGGAGGACGTACTCCTGGCCGGCGCCGCCGCTTCAGCTTTCGAGGATCGTCTCTTGGACGACGCTTCCAGAGCGGCTGTGTTCCTTTTCAGGAGCGCAAAGCTTCCTCTCGATCAATTCCTTATCGATAACTGCGACCACGCCAAAAAACTCTTCTCCATCGGTTATTTCGAAGATGTGGTATTTTGTGCTAAAATCAACATGTACGATTTGCTACCCGTCTGGCGGGAAAATGGATTCGTGCGAGGGTAGTTCATGGATCAGATATCTAACGTTCTTTTCATAATTGCGATGTGTGCCTTTTTTCTGTCGGTTGTTTTTTTCGAGATCGGCACGAAGAAGGTGCGTAAACCAAAGGGTGAAGTAAAGCCTCAGGATTACAGGCCGTACGACAAGAAAGGCTGGATTTCCCTCCTGGTTGCCGGCAGTTTTCTGGGTCTTTCGTTACTCTTTGCGATAGTTTTTTAGGTCTAGGGGGTTGATTTTATGGAAACCAAGCTCGCGGTTGATGAAATAGTTTCAAAGTTACCGGGTGTGCACGGCGCACGCATCGTCAACGATGAAGACGGCGAAATGGTCGAAATCCACGTGCTCGCAGATATTTCCAAACCGGCGAAGCAACTGGTGCGAGACATTGAAACTGCCATCTTTGCAGCCTCTGGAGTTAAGATCGACAGGAAAATAGTATCCATAGCGCAGATAGCGCTGGATACCGAAGAGAAAAAGACTTCCGCAACGGACGGCTTCACCAAAGAAGATTCGCAGGGATACTCCTTCCAGTTACAAAGTCTCGAAACGAAGGCCACCAACAAAAAACTGGACATCACGGTCACTCTGGACCACTACGGAAAAGAGCTTCAGGGGACCTCGGTCGTCGATTTAGGTGATGACGAAAAGTACATGGCCGTGGTTGAAGCGACGGTGACTGCCATCAGGGACGAAATACCAGGCTTCAGGGTGGAGTTCATAGAGAAGTTGATGTACGGCATGAACGAAATCGTCATGGCCGTCGGTTCTTCCCTGGTGAACGGCAAGAGAAAGAAAGAAGCCGGTGCAAGGCTCTGTAAAAAAGATAGCCTGAACGATTTCGCAATGGTTGTACTTGAAATCGTAAATAAAATCTGATCTTTCAACCATATACAAGTATTTATTATGGAGGTGCTCCAATGGAGTTATCACGCTTAGTTTCTTCGGTTACTCCTTCTGCTACTCTGGAATTCAATAAAAAGGCACTGGAACTGGCAAAAGCGGGCGAGAACGTGGTCAAATTCACGGCCGGTGAACCTGATTTTCCGACTCCCAGACCGATAATCGACGCCGCCATACTCGCTTTGAACGAAGGAAAAACCAAGTACACTAACGCGACGGGTATTGATGAGTTGAGAAAGAGGATCTCTTTGAAACTTAAAATCGACAACGGACTAGACTACTCGGCCGATGAGATCGTAGTCGCCAATGGCGGGAAGCAGGCTATTTACAACGTTCTTAAGGCCATTATGAATCCCGACGACGAGATAGTTATAATCTCGCCGGCCTGGGTGAGCTACGAAGCCCAGATAAGACTCTGTGGTGGAAAGCCAGTGATCGTAGAGTCGAGAATAGAGAACGGCTTCGTACCGGAAATAGCCGAAATAGAGAAGGTGCTCACTTCAAAAACCAAAGGTATCATTATAAATTCGCCGAACAACCCGACAGGCGCCATATATCCGGAAAGCTTCCTCAGGGAACTGGCCGCGCTAAGCATTGAACGGGATTTTCTAGTCATATCCGACGAGGTGTATGAAAAGCTTGTTTTCGATGCTCCGCATTTTTCTATAGGTTCTGTGCCTGGAATGAAAGAGAGAACGGCCGTTATAAACGCCTTCTCGAAGACCTATGCGATGACTGGCTGGAGGGTCGGTTATTCGGCCACTTCTTTGAAACTGGCGAAGGCTGTTGGAAAGATACAGAGTCATCTGGTCTCGAACGTGAACACGATGGCCCAGTACGCCGCACTGAAGGCCTTCGAAGTCGATACTTCCGATATGGTGAAGACCTTCAAGGAACGGAGGGATTTCGTCGTTTCTAGGCTGAACGCCATGAACATGGTTTTTAACAACCCTTCCGGGGCCTTCTATGTTTTTATAGATGTTCGACCTTACCTTGGGGGTAGATTCAAGGACTCGCAGGAGTTTGCTATAGGATTACTGGAAGAGAAGAAAGTTGGAATGGTTCCAGGTAGCGCTTTCATTTACGAAGGCTTCGTTAGGATGTCGTACTCCAGCTCCATGGAAGATCTAAAGGAGGGGCTTGACAGGTT
The DNA here is from genome assembly GCF_900157305.1 of Mesotoga infera. Classification (NCBI taxonomy): domain Bacteria; kingdom Thermotogati; phylum Thermotogota; class Thermotogae; order Kosmotogales; family Kosmotogaceae; genus Mesotoga; species Mesotoga infera. The sequence goes on along the minus strand of NZ_LS974202.1, from coordinate 385,046 downwards.
CGAGGCTTTTCTAAGGGAAGGGAAGCGCTGATCACCTGCCGGCCCAGTCGAGTCCCCATCTGAATGATTCCGTTACGAACCGGACGCTTTCGAAAGTCGAAGAGGAGAGGTCGTCGAGCATTCTGTGCAGGGCATCCCTGAAGGCCGGTTGGGTATTGCCGGAACGGATCTCCATGAGACACTCCACCGTGGCAGCGAATTGGTCGGCCGCTCTTACTAGTTCCCCTTCGGTTGTGGCGAAAGGATCGAGCATTCGTGATTTGAGCTCTTTGACAAGTTCATCTGGCATACCGCGGAGCAAGTTACCGCTGACCATTTGCTCCTCGACCTGGGATATCACCTCTTCGAATCCAGGGACCTTCTTTTTCGTCGGAGTGATTATATCCCCGGTCATGCTCTCCGGTATGTCGTGCAGGAGGGCGCGCTTTATGACTTCCACCGGGTCGATTTTCCCCCCATTCTCTATCTCCATGCTGGATAGAATGTAGGATGTGAGAGTGACGTAGAAGGAATGACCCGCGACGGTTGTGGGAACGTTCCTGTTGAGCCTGTTCCATCTGACCGCGCGCAAAAGGACCACCAGGGCGTCGGAGTATCGCTTAATCCAGTCGGAATTTGCTATTAGACTGTAGGGTTGGAAATCCTTGAAATTCTCAAGTCTCTTTTCAAGATCCTTGAGGGGTCTGGCAAAGAAATCCGGGAAGTATCTGCCGTGTATTTCGGCCTCCAGCATTGCCGAAAGCAGATCACCCGTTTGAATTATGCGGCCTTCGATCGAAGAGTCCTTCGTGTCGACCATGGAGACGAAGAACTCTCCCCTTCTTTTAGAGGGGAAGTACTGTACGACCTCTTCGACAGTTTTGGAGAAGACGGCGGTCCATTTTTCCGGAGACAGGGATTTTATAAGTATCTTCGTATCGACCGAGATATCCGAGAGAAGACACTTGGGCAGTTCTTTGAGAACCAGCCGCTGGAAGAGCTTGTTCTTGTCGAGCTTCAACCCGTGGAGGGCCGACATTTCCGACATCAACAGGCAGTACTGTGCCGACACAAAGGCGTTTTCCGCCTCGTTGGTTCTGACGAGCGTTGGCATGTTGTTCCATCTGTACATCGTAAAGAGATTCGTTGCAAGCTCAAGGAGTTTTACATAACCATGAAACACCGTTATTCCCCCAATCGAGAGTATACTGGATTGTTCAATTATAAGTTAAAGATGACGGAAACTGATAAAAATTCCGGGTAATTGAAGAGAGGCGAGAAGAGTGAACATCGAAAAATGGATGAACAGGACTTACCCCATTTTCAAAGAAAGCGAGTTGTTGGGAAGTGTTCTCGAAAAAGTTAGGGAGTACGGGTTATCTACGATAATAACGACGACTCAGAATGGAAGGCTCTCAGGCATAGTTTCAGTAGATGAAATAGATAGCGAAGACTACACGAAAGAACTGGCCGAGATAGTCAGGGAGCCGGCCTTCTATTGCACCGAATCAGACTTCATAGAAGACGCGGCGCTGATGTTGATCGAAAGCCACGATTATCTATTGCCGGTCGTCGATGAAGAATTTGTCGTGACGGGTGTAATTAGCGTTTTCGAGATTCTCGAAGGTCTCATGGAGTTCACCGCCATGGACAAACCCGGTGCGAGGATCTCGATCTGTATGGTGGATAAACCCGGTGCGCTGAGAGATGTGGTGGACTTTTTGGCCGAAAAGGAGATCAACATTCTCTCGATAATCACTGCCTCCGGCGATAGCGAAGGAACCAAAAGGGTAGTGATAAGGACGGACGAGACAGATATTCAGTACATAGCCGGAATACTCGAGGAGAACGGTATATCCTTCGAGACTATAAGCGAAGAGGAGGGTTTCGGTGCCTGACTTTCTTAAGTACATATTTCTTGGATTTTTGCAGGGTGCGACGGAGTTTCTCCCAGTTTCTTCATCGGGTCATCTGACGATCTTCTCGCGTTTTTTAAATGTCCCTCTGAATGAGGAATCTAAAGCGGCTTTCTTCACAGTTCTTCACCTCGCCACTTTTTTTGCCGTTCTGGTTTTCACGTACCGCGACATCTGGTTGATCCTTTCGAAATTGGCCGACAGAAAAGACAGAAAGAACTCGCTGAGATATATACTCCTGCTTCTGGTGGCCACGATTCCGGCCGTGGTTTTCGGTTTTTTCTTCGAAGAAAAGATAGAGGTTCTATTCTCGGACGCGTGGCTCGCCTCGGTTATGCTGTTCGTGACGGCTTTGGTATTACTCATCTCCGACAGTTTCAAGGGCAAGAGAAGGGTTCTGCAAATCTCTATAGCGGGTGCGCTTTCGATTGGACTTTTCCAGGCCATAGCGATCGTACCAGGCATCTCAAGAAGCGGCATGACTATCTTCGGCGCTTTACTCATAGGTCTGACCAGAAGCGAAGCGGTCAGGTTTTCATTCCTGCTGAGCCTGCCTGTCACTCTGGGAGCAGGCATTCTGAAACTGTCCAATGTCGATCTTCCTCTTACAACGTTGCTACCGGCGGCGACAATTGCCTTCGTTACAGGGTTGTTCGGTCTATGGTTGGTGAAACTGCTCGTACTCAAGGGAAGACTGAGATTCTTCGGTATTTACTGTATAATTATTGGTACAGTGGGTTTGATTATTCTGGGAGTGATGTGATTTGGACTTACATCTCCTCTTTCCCGGTAGCACCCTCTATGTACCGGGAATGGTGGATGCCTCAAATAGTAGTTGTTCATTACTTATAGAAGATAATAGAAAAGTGCTGGTCGATCCAGGTGGATTTCCCTCAATAAAGATCCTCGAGGAAAAGCTATCCATTTTTGGCCTTTCTCCTGAAGACATAACCGATATCCTTCTCACACATCTACATCTGGACCACGCGTTCAACACGATTTTCTTTACCCGCGCAACTGTCTATCTCCACGGGAGTTATTCCAGCAGGAATTACGCCTCCTTTGGACCGCTGATCGGGAAGATGTATCGAAAGGTCATAGATTCGTGGAATAAAGTGGTTACGGTTTCCGACGGCGACACGATCCTCGGAAGCATAAAGGTTCTCGGTTCTGCCTATCATTCGAGAGACCATGTATCGTATTTCTTCGATTCGACCAACTTCGGAAAGGTTTTCATCTGTGGAGATGTCTGCATAAGGCAGATAAATTATCATGAAATGCGCAAGGGAATGAGAGACGACGACGCGGCGGCCTTCGTTTTGAAGTATTTCGAGGAAGCCGACACGGTTATTTTCTCTCACGATTTGCCGCTTTTCAAGAGGTGAATATATGAGAGTGCTTTTCGTTTCGTATGAAGTTTATCCTTTGGCAAAAGTTGGAGGGCTCGCCGATGTGGCGGGATCTCTTCCCAAAGCCTTGAAGGAACTAGGACTGGATATAGACGTGCTGATGCCTTTTCACGGCTCTGTGCAGAATATAGGAATAGAGAATACCGGCAGGACTGTCAAGACCAGGTTCATCAAAAAGGAATACGAATTCGAGCTTCACAGAACGAAACTACCCTCCAGCGAGGTGAGCGTTTACCTTCTCAAGAACGACGAACTCATGAACGTTCCAGATGTTTATAACGTGAGCGATCTTGGACTTCAAGCCATGGCCTTTTCCGACGCAGCTTCCGTGTTCGCCTCAGAAGGCAGCTACGACATCGTTCATTTGAACGACTGGCACACCGGACTGATGGCCGTATATCTCGACCAGATCGGAAAGCCAGCCAGAACACTGATATCCATACACAACCTGGCTTACCAGGGCATCTATCCCGAAAGCTATCTGCGTATCTCTGGAATTGAAAAAGACAGATGGGAGAAGATTTCTTCTGGCGACAACATCAACTGCCTGAAAGCCGGGTTGATAGCTTCGGATATGATTAACACAGTATCGCCGACCTACGCTAAAGAGATACAGACAAGCGAGTACGGCGCCGGGCTCGACGGGGTGTTGAGAGAGAGAAAAGACGATCTGATAGGTATTCTCAACGGTATTGATACAACCGAGTACGACCCGGCTAAGGACAGACACCTTTGGGTCAATTTCGATTCTAAAAATGTCGAAGGCAAAGCTGTCAATAAAAAGTATTTGCAGGATTTTGTTGGCCTGCCACACACGGGAAACGCCGTGATCGGCCTCATTTCGAGACTCGTAGACCAGAAAGGGCTAGACCTGATAGCCGCGATTAAAGAGGATTTGATAGAACTGCCTATCCAGTTAATAGTGCTGGGTACGGGTGAGAAGAAGTACGAAAGTATGTTTGAAAGATTGCAGGTTGAGTGTCCCGATAAAATTGCGGCGAAGATAACTTTCAATCTGGACCTGGCCCAGAAGATCTACGGTGGCTGCGATATGTTCTTGATGCCCTCGAGATACGAACCCTGCGGACTCGGTCAGCTTTTCGCCATGAGATATGGAACGGTGCCCGTGGTGAGGTTCACCGGTGGTCTCGCCGATACGGTTAAGGAATTCGACCCATCGAGTTTCGAGGGAAACGGTTTTGGATTCTACGATTACAGTCCCGAAGAGCTTTTCAAGACTCTGAAAAGGGCTATAAAGGCTTACGAAGATCCGCGAACCTGGAGCAGGATCGTCCTCAACGCTATGGAGGAAGACTTCTCTTGGAAAGCCTCAGCAAGGAACTATCTAGCCGTTTACGAGAAGATTCTGGAGGTCAAAGGCGATGCCTGAACTCAGAAAAGATCCGATAATAAAGCGCTGGGTGATAATAGCTACTGAGAGGGCGAGAAGGCCCCACGATTTCATAAACTCCAAAGAAAAAGCCGAAACCACCTTCTGTCCATTCGATTACGGCAATGAACACACGACTCCACCGGAAGTCATGGCCTTCAGACCGGCCGATACCGAGAAGGATAGCCCTGGCTGGTGGGTCAGGGTAGTACAGAACAAGTTTCCCGCCCTCGATCCCGGGGCGGAACCGGAGAGATTCGGACACGGTATGTACGATGTTATAAAGGGTTTTGGAGGTCATGAAGTCATCGTCGAAACGCCCGATCACAACGCTACGCTGGCAACTCTTTCCTACCAGCAGGTGAAAGAAATAATTTGGGCTTATAAAGAGCGTTTCAGATCTCTCGAAAAAGACGAGAGGATCAAATACATTCTGATCTTTAAAAACCACGGGAGAGAGGCAGGCGCTTCTCTTGCACATTCGCACAGTCAGCTGATAGCCACGCCAATTGTGCCGAAGCGAGTTGGCGAAGAGATTGCCGGATCAATAGATTATTATAGCTTCAGAGAAAGATGCGTATATTGTGATATGGTGAATCAGGAACGACTCGAAGGGACCAGGGTTGTCGAAGAAAATAAGGATTTCATAGCTTTCGAACCTTTCGCTGCCAGATTTCCTTTCGAGACCTGGATAGTTCCGAAAGTCCACAACCACAATTTCGGTGAAATAACGGCAGGAGAGATAGATGGCTTCGCCTTTATCTTGAAGAACACATTGCTCAGAATACATAAGTCCCTCGATAACCCGCCTTACAACTTCATGCTTCATACGGGTATCAGGGATGGAAAGGATATGACTCACTATCACTGGCATCTCGAGATAGTGCCGCGCCTTACGAGAGTGGCGGGATTCGAGTGGGGCTCGGGCTTTTATATAAATCCAATGCCCCCCGAACATGCGGCAATGTATTTGAGAGAAGTCAAAATCGATGGGGAGGGATGAACTTGGAGACCAGAATTAGCGAGGAGCTTTTACATCACCTTGAGAGCCTTTCAAAACTCGAGCTTGAAGAAGAAGAAAGAATCGGTCTCAAGAGGGATATCGAAGAGATTCTACAGTACATGACTCTGCTCGATAACCTCGACCTGAGCGTGGACGAGATGATATCTCCAGTGGAGATAGACTTAGAGCCCAGATCCGACGTGGTTCAACACTTTGAAAACAACGAAAAGATAACGGATAACTTCCCGGAGAAGGTTGGATCCTACATAAACGTTCCCAGAATCTATAAAGATGAGTAGAGAACTTGGAAGCGAGTTCGAAGAAATTGCCTGCACGTACCTTAAAAGTACGGGATACAGGATAGTCGCCAGAAACGTGTCTTACAGGTTCGGAGAACTCGATATAGTGGCTTACGATGGCAAAGTCCTGGTCTTCGTTGAAGTCAAGGGTGGAAATGGTTTCTCCCCGCCAAGATACAGGGTGGACGAGAGAAAATTGAGGCATCTCGAGATGGCTGCCAACAGATTCATAGCACAGAAAAAGCCGAAATTCGACGAAATTCGCCTTGACGTTGTGGAAGTGCTGAGTACGGGAGAGATAAATCATATAAAAAGTGTCGGAAGGTGGTAGGAAGCATGAGAGATAACCTGGCGATAGAAAAAGAGTACAGTAGATGGCTTAAACATTCCTCCGGTGAGTTACTCGGCGAACTTGAAAACCTTTCGGCTGAAGATGTGAAAGAACGGTTCGCCACGGATCTGGAATTCGGGACCGGCGGCATGAGAGGAAAGCTGGGGGCGGGAACCAATATGATGAACTCGAAAACCGTTACGAGGGCTACGCTGGGTTTTGGAAAGTGGATACTCGAAACTTCGAAAAAGCCGTCGGTTGTCATAGCCTACGATACGAGGAACAAATCGCTGGAGTTCTCTGAAGTGGCGGCGGATGTACTGTCTTCTATGGGAATAAGGGTTTACCTCTTCAACGAACCAACTCCGACTCCCGTTCTCAGTTACGCCGTCAGGGAACTCAAAGCGAGCGGCGGCATTGTGATTACGGCGAGTCACAACCCTTCTCAGTACAACGGATACAAAGTCTACACTTCTGACGGAACGCAGGCCGTTCCCGAACCTGCCGCGAGGATAACGGAAAGGGTAAACGAGTCGGATTTCTTCGAAGAGTATACCCCAAGGAAGGAACTTATCGAGATCGCTCCGGAAAATATACTTTCCAGTTTCATGAAAACTATAGAAAATGAAGTGAGATCTTTATGCAACAATTATGATAATATGAGACTGGTATACACTCCTCTACATGGTACCGGAAACTATCCGGTGTACAGAGTGCTATCTGATCTCGGCCACGAAGTTTTCCGTGTCGAAGAGCAATCGACGCCCGACGGCAATTTCCCAACGGTAGGCTACCCCAATCCCGAGGATCCACGAACCTTTGAAATGGCCCTGCATTTGGCGCGTGAACGCAACTGCGACATGATAATAGCTACCGATCCCGACTGCGATCGTATGGGGCTGATGGTTAAGCATAATGGCGACTTCCTTCTTCTGAACGGCAATCAGACAGGTTCTATCATGGTGGCTTTCATACTCGATATGATGGAAAGAAAGCTTCCGGATAATCCCTTCATAGTGAAGACGATAGTAACGACCGATCTGGTTAAGAAAATTGCCTCCAATTATGGAGTGGCTGTCAAGGAAACCCTGACGGGTTTCAAGTTCATAGGGGAATTGATAGAGAAATCCGTAGTCTCTGGAGGAGAAAACTTCCTGTTCGGTTTCGAGGAGAGTTATGGATATCTATTCGGAAAGCACGCCAGGGATAAGGATGCGGTTGTCGCGGCAGCTCTTGCGAGTGTTATCGGTGGGTTCCTCAAAAAGAAGGGCGAAACTCTCTACGATTATCTCGAGGGGATTTACTCCAGGTACGGGTATTTCATGGAGGACCTGGTGAACAAAGAATACGAAGGGATCGAGGGTAAGTTCAAAATAGATTCCATAATGAAAGAATTGAGAGAGAAGGGGGTCCCGCCAATGAAAGGGAGAAAGTTGATCGAAATACTAGATTACAGCCCGGGCATAGAAGGACTACCGGCTTCGGATGTCATATCTATGCAGTTTGAGGGTGACCTCAAACTCATCGCTAGACCCTCAGGGACGGAGCCCAAAATCAAATTCTATCTCATGGCCAAGGGATCGAGCAGAGAAGAAGCAAGAAAGAATATAGATGAAATGAAAGAACTGGTTGAAGGGATTGTAGGCCGATGAATCACAAATATGCACACATACTGTACAACGACAACGAGTATTTGACTCCCAAAAAAGCAACGTTCGATCACCGGACCAAAACCGGCTTTATGACTACCTGGTCGACCGATCAAGCCTCTTTGCTTCTGAAGGAGAAATACTGGAACTGTCTGAGCGCTTTCGGTCTGGAGAGTGCCATGAGAAGAAAGATATCCTTCGAAAGAAAGCACAGTGACACGAATCTCCTGTATTTCAAATACGAAATGGAAGTTCCAGACTCTCTGGAGGGATACTTCGATATGGCCGTTATAGGAGCCGTTTCCAGTCATCTTTCAATAAGGGAAACCACCGAAGAGGTTTATAAAATGCTCCGCGACTACGCCGATGGATCGCTGAAATTCAACGACCAGATCATTTCTTCGTGGCTTGGCGAAAAAATAAGTTCACTTTACCTTGAAAATCTCGAGAAGGGCAAACTCGAAAGCGCGCTCTTGAAGTATGTAGAAACGATCGTGAGCAAAATCCTGTGGAATGTTTACGGCGGAGATCTGTCAAGGATGGGTAAAGATTTATCTTCGATGGTCTATCTTTACACAGAGATGCTAGATCTGGCCTTAACTGCCTAATCATGAAAAGATTTGCGGCTGTTGTCTCCTACGACGGGACGGATTTCTTCGGTTTTCAGAATCAGCCGGAAATGCGAACGGTTCAGGGTACCTTCGAGGATGCGCTCGAGAGGATCCACAAATACAGGATCGTGACTCAGGGTGCCGGAAGAACCGACACCGGCGTCCATGGTTACGGACAGGTCATAGCTTTCGATTCTAACCTAGATCATTTGAGTGCCAAAATAATGTGCGATGCCCTGAACGCGAATCTTCCGGCCGACATTTATGTCAGAAGGGTTCACGAAGTGGAGTCCAATTTCAGTCCAAGATTTGCGGCGAAGAAGAGGATATACCACTATTACATACTCAATTCGAACGATCCTGATATATTTAGGCGAAGGTACGTCTGGTGGTTTCCTTATAGGTTGGATATAGAAGCGATGAGGAAAGCTGCCGATCAGCTGACCGGAGAACACGATTTTTCAGCTTTCAAGACGGGAAGAGACGATAGAAACCCAATCAGAACTATCTCGTCGATCAGGATAATCAGATATCCTTCCCATTTGATTCTAATCAGAGTAGAGGGCGTTTCCTTTTTGAAAAGAATGGTGAGGAACATAGTCGGCACTCTTGTAAAGGTGGGAACGGGTGCAATTCAAGAGGACAAGGTTAGAGAGTTCCTTCTTTCTCAGGATAGGTCGAATCTTCCCAGCTCTGCACCTCCTCAGGGACTGGTCTTTTACAAGGTCATATTCGATGAATTCGAAACTTAGGCTCGATGAACTTTTATTAAGCAAAGGAATGTCAGAGAGTAGAAGCAAGGCCAGCCAATTGATAAAGGCCGGCAGAGTGATGGTGGAGGGCTCAGTCGTTGAAAAACCAGGCTTCAGGGTCGATGTCGAGAGCCGCATCGCGATAACCGGTGGGAAACAGCCTGTGGGTCGTGGATACTACAAGCTGGAAAAGGCCCTGGAGTTTTTTAGTCTCGATGTTTCAGGTAAAGAGGTTGTAGATCTCGGTTCTTCAACTGGAGGATTCACTCAGCTGCTTCTTGAGAAGGGGGCCAAGCGTGTAGTTGCCGTCGATGTGGGTAAGAATCAGCTTCACCCATCGCTGAAAAACGATGAACGTGTCGTATCGTTAGAAGAGACGGATCTGAGAAAACTCACGCTCGAGATGATCGGGGGGAGTGTTGACCTGGTAACTGTCGATCTCTCCTTCATATCGACTTCTTCGATTGCCCGTGAAATCGGCAAACTTATTAAGGATGAGGGATTGTGCGTCTCCATGGTGAAACCCCAGTTCGAAGCCGGTCCCGGCAGAGTCTCAAAAGGAGTCGTAAAGTCACGTGCCATTCACGTGGAAGTTCTGGAGAGATCCATAGAGGCCTTCAGAGAGGCCGGCCTATACGCACAGAACGTGACTTTTTCTCCAATTCGTGGAAAGAATGGTAACATAGAGTATTTGCTCCTGACAGTGAAAAAACAGATCTATGCCGATATCGATACGTGGTGTATAGTTGATAGAGTTTTTTCTCTTTAGCAACCGGTAGAGTTTTAAGGTCAATCGAAGGGAGGGAAAACCCGATCCGCTTTAAATTTGGCCCATCGGGTTCATTTTGAAGCTTTTCATTTTTATTTTGTGCTTTGTGATTCATTTTTCTGGAGTAGCGGCTCAAGAGCTTTTCGATTTCGTGCCAGAGAGTGCGGGATATTTTCTTGTTCTAAGAAGTATGCGATCGACTCTCGAGACTCTGAGGGACAATACCAATTTCTTCGGTGCCTACCTTGGAGACGATGGTTTCGGCGCCGAGAGAGCTATTTACGGGATAATAGACGCGACCGGCTACAACGCCGAAGTCGATACGAGTCTTCTGAAGAACGCTTTGAACAGGGATCTTCTTCTGGCTGGAGAAGGTCTGGAGCTCTCGCTGGAAGACCTTCTCACATTCGATCCCTTTTACCTCCTCGAGAAGCTCAAGCTTTCCAGGGCGAGAATCTTCATAGTCTGGAAGAGCGAGTCTTCCTTTCCCCTCCTCAAAGCTGTAGCGGCCCTTTTGGATATGACTATCTTTGCACAGCCCGGGGAGATAATAAGCGAGTTGAGAAGCAATAGTGGGACACTCTACTACCACACCGGAGACGGGTTCCTTATAATAGGCGGCAACAGGGAAGCCGTTCAAACGGCCCTTAGCACCTATCAGGGACAGGGAAGAAGGTTGCTCGAATCGAGTGAAAAGGCTAGAGAGATAGCCGAGATGAGTTACGACTACACCATCACTGGCTTCTTCGACAGCGATCGTTTCAAGATCGATCTCGGACTTCAATCACCCTTCTCGGTGGACAATACGGTTGTTTTCGCCCGGCCAGAAGGCCATACGCTGTCTGCAACCATAGTTCAGGACACGATATTCCTCAATTCGCAGGATCTGGAAGTTTTTTTGAAGCTCGCCGATACGAAAGAGAGCGAGGCTTCGGAAAAGACTTATGGCGACTATACGGTCTTCTTCCCCTCCTCTTCCGTGGAAACTCTTAGAAATGAATTGACCCACTGGTTCGAGCTTGATCTCGAACCTTACAGGGAACTGGCCGATTACATAGTACTCCTGTCTAGAGAAAGTACCGGAAATGCCCGGATATACGGAGAACTGGTTTCGGAGGTTCCAAAAGTCTCGGCTGTTTTCAAAAACAAGAACGGCGATACCTCTTTCCTCGAAAACCCTCTCAAAGAGTGGGGTGCTAAGACTTCGCTTTACAGGGGAAACCGGGTATATGAACTGGAGAATGATTTCGATACGATATATTTCATTTTCTCACCCTCGACCACGGTGCTCACGACACTCACTCCCGAAGAGTATTACTCGGCCGCTTCATCGTCGGGAACGCTTCGGGACAACGTCAGTTATGAGTTTGTGAGAGAACTGGGAATGGAGAAAGACATCGTCGAGGCCTTCGTCGATGTGAAGAAGATCTTCAAATCGCTGATAGGGATTTCGCTGGACAGTGCGATCTTCTATCAGCAAACTTTTCTGGAGAACGGTAAAATGGTACACGCGCTCCGGTTTTACTGAGGTGATTGTATGTCCATTTTCGACAAGATTTTCGACAAAAACAAAATGCTTCTCAAAAAGTACTCAAAAGTAGTCGAGAAAATTAACTCCTTAGAGCCCTCAATTAGTAAACTTACTCAAGAAGAATTTTTGAAAAAAACCGAGGAGCTGAAGAAAGCGGCCGAAAGCAGCCCTCTGGAAGACTTGATACCCGAGGCCTTCGCGCTGGTAAGGGAAGCCGCGAAGAGGACCACAGGAATGAGGGCTTTCGACGTGCAGCTTATGGGAGCAATGGCCCTGAACGAAGGAAAGATAGCCGAAATGAAAACCGGCGAGGGAAAGACCCTTGTCGCGACCATGCCACTGTATCTTAACGCTCTTACCGGAAAGGGCTGCCATCTCGCAACCGTTAACGATTACCTGGCTAAGAGAGATGCGGGCTGGATGGGACCCGTGTACGAATATCTCGGGATGAAGGCAGGCTTCATACAGGCCAGCATGGACCCGGTCAACCGGAAAGAAGCCTACAACTGCGACATTACTTACGGTACGGCTAACGAGTTCGGTTTCGATTATCTCAGGGACAACCTGGTCTATTCGCTCGAAAACAAAGTTCAACGTGGCCACAACTTCGTTATCGTGGATGAGGCCGACTCCATACTGATAGACGAGGCGAGAACGCCGTTAATAATCTCCGGACCGGCCGAGGATTCGTCCAGTCTCTATCGGCAGTTCGCCTTCTTCGCCAAGAGGTTTCAGCAGGAAAAGGACTTTCTGGTTGACGAGAAAGACAGGACTGTCACCCTTACCGACGAAGGTATAGCAAAGGCAGAGAAATTGCTGCAGATAGACAATCTATACGATCCGAGCAACTATGACTACCTCTTCCACCTGCTCAACGCGCTTAAAGCCATGACTCTTTACAGAAAAGAGGTCGATTATCTCGTGAGTCAAGAGGGTGAAGTCGTGATAGTGGATGAGTTCACTGGGAGACTTCTTCAGGGTAGAAGATACTCGGAAGGTCTCCACCAGGCAATAGAAGCAAAGGAAAACGTTCAGATAAGACAGGAATCGGTCACTTTCGCTACTATCACTTTCCAGAATTACTTCAAGTTGTACGAGAAGGTCTCCGGTATGACCGGGACAGCCGCAACGGAAGAGGCCGAATTCATATCCATGTACAACACACCGGTAGCAGTCATTCCCACCAACCGCGAAGTTGTAAGAGTGGACAAGGAAGATCTGATTTACAAATCTCGCGAAGAAAAGAACGAAGCGATAATTGAGGAGATCGTCAGGAGATACGAAAAGGGCCAGCCAGTGCTGGTAGGAACAACCTCCATAGAGAAGAGTGAACAGCTGAGCAATTTACTTAAGAAGAAAGGCGTGCCCCATGAAGTTCTTAACGCAAAGTATCACGAGCGCGAAGCCGAAATTGTGGCCAAAGCCGGGCAGGCAAAAACCGTAACCATAGCCACGAACATGGCCGGTAGAGGAACCGATATCAAGCTTGGCGAAGGAGTCGTAGATCTCGGAGGTCTCTTCGTGTTAGGAACTGAACGCCATGAGAGCAGGAGGATAGACAACCAACTCGTGGGCAGGTCGGGTAGACAGGGAGACCCCGGAGAATCCAGGTTCTATCTTTCGACAGAAGACGATCTGCTAAGGTTGTTCGGCGGCGAAAGAATGCAATCGATAATGACGACCCTGAAAATCGAAAGGGGACAGCCAATAGAGCATCCGCTCCTCAGCAGAATTATATCCTCTTCGCAGAAGAAGATCGAAGGGATACACTTCGAGATAAGAAAAAGGTTATTTGAGCTCGACTCAGTCATGGACCAACAGAGGAGCGCGATTTACGCCCACAGGGACTGGGTTCTGAAGGGTGAAGAACTGGATTCAAATATCTCCGAGATAATTCATGACGTGGTTGAAAGAAGAGTTGACGGCTTACAGGCGATGCCATCCAGAGAGGAGATTAGAAGTTCCTTCGCTTTTCTATCGCCCGATTCTCTGAATCGCCTGAGCGAGTCGAAAACTATTGAGGAACTGAAAGAGTCTGCCATAAAACTGCTTGAAGATACATACCAGGAGAAGAAGAAGTCCTTCGGCAAGGAGTTCCCTCAAGTCATGAAATACATAATGCTGAGGATGATAGACGAAAGATGGCGCAGACATCTGGAATCCGTCGATCACCTTAAGGATTCCGTTGGATTGAGAGCTTACGGCCAGAAAGATCCCGTGATAGAATTTAAAAAGGAATCTTACGAACTTTTCCAGCAACTAACGGATTCTCTTTACGACGATATAGCGAGCGCCATTGTTAGAATAGTAAAGGTCGATAGCGACAAGGCCCAGCAAAAAGCCGATAAAGAATTCAAAAATCTTCAGGCCGTACACTCGGAGTTCGGTACCGCCGAAAAGAAATCCGATTCTTCAGGAAAAAAGAAGAGCACCAAAAGATTCAAGGTTAAGCGCTAGTACGGAGGTGTGGTTTGATCAGTTACGAAATCAACTCAAAGATTCAGGAATTGAGAGACAAGTTCGACTCGATAAAGGGAACGCTTGATCTGGAGAGAATGAAGGAAAAGCTGAGGGAAATCGAGAACAAAATGAGCGATCCATCAATATGGAGCGATAAAAGGCAGGCCTCCCAGCTTGGAAAGGAAGCTCAGTCTTTCAGAAACACTCTTGAATTGTTGAAAGACGTGGAGGGCGAATTCGAAAATATCGATATCGCCGTCGAACTGGCCTCGGAAGATGAGAGCTACATCCACCACGTGGAGGAACTTGTCGCCCTAGCGTCGAGAAAAGTTAGAGAATTTGAACTAACCATTCTCCTCAACGGTAAGTACGACGACAACAACTGTTTTGTATCGATCCATCCTGGAGCTGGTGGAACCGAGTCTCAGGATTGGGCTTCGATGTTGATGCGCATGTACACGAGATGGGCCGAAGCGAACAGATACAAAGTCACGATCGTCGATGAACTACCCGGAGACGAAGCCGGAATAAAAAGCGTGACTCTGAACTTTGCCGGACCTTACGCCTATGGAAAGTTGAAGTTCGAAGCGGGAGTTCACAGACTGGTCAGGATCTCCCCGTTCGACGCCAACCACAGGAGGCATACTTCTTTTGCGTCCGTCAGCGTCTTTCCAGAAATGGAAGAAGTCCCGGAGATCGAGATAAGACCAGAAGATCTGAAAATAGACACTTACCGGTCAGGCGGTGCTGGCGGCCAACATGTTAACAAAACCGATTCTGCCGTTCGAATAACTCACCTACCGACGGGTATAGTAGTTGCCTGCCAGACAGAGAGGTCTCAACACCAGAACAAGGCAAACGCCATGAAAATGCTTTACGCCAAGCTTTTCGAAATCGAGCTCGAGAAAAAGAGGAACGAAAAGCTCAAGCTCATGGGTGACCAGAAAGATATCTCCTGGGGCAACCAGATAAGATCTTACGTATTCCAGCCTTACACGATGGTGAAAGATCACAGAACGGAAACAGAGACTGGGGATATTCAATCGGTTATGGATGGCGACATAGAAGAATTCATCGAAAAAGAATTGCTTTTCTTCTCGGCGATAGAGAAATCTCTTGAATAAATTTTCCAAATGTTTGACATTGCCCACCAAAAAGTGGTATGATTTCTTCAAGCGGAGTGAATTAGTTGTCAAGGCAATATGACGAACACCATAGGAGCGTAATGATTCACGAAGCGCTCCATTATTTGCTTTCTAAGCAAGAGGGCGGTCTTTATTTTGATTGTACCGCTGGAGAAGGTGGCCATATGAGAGCTATTCTTGAGGCCACCAAAGGTCTATCTAGAGTCGTAGGGCTCGATGTAGATCGGGAGGTTCTGGAGTTAGCGGAGCGGAACCTGAAAGATTATCAGGGATGCTTCCAGCTCTTCAATCTATCTTATGCTAATTTTGAAATTGTGTTGCGACAGCTCGGTGTTACCAAGGTTGATGGTTTTTTACTGGATGTGGGAGTCTCTACCTTTCAGTTGAAGTCTCTGGGAAGGGGTTTTTCCTACGATATCGACGAACCGCTGGATATGCGTATGGATCTTTCAAGAGAACTTACAGCTGAGCGAGTCGTGAACGGCTACAGTGAGAAGGACCTCGCGAGGATAATTTTCGAGTACGGTGAGGAACAGAGGTTTGCGAGGAAGATCGCACGAAGCATCATCTCAAGAAGACCGTTGTATTCCACTAAAGATCTCGTAGAGGCTATCAAGAAGGCGATACCACCGGCCGAGAGGTACAAAAGAAAGAGTCATTTCGCAACTCGCACTTTTCAGGCTATTCGGATTGAAGTGAACGATGAGCTGGAAAACATCGAGAAGGCACTGAGGGCAATTCCCTGTTATCTTAATCCAGGCGGTCGTGTTGTAATTATTTCTTTTCATTCTCTGGAAGATGGTATAGCTAAAAGGGTGTTTAGAGAAAAGATGGACATTGAGTTGAAGATACTTACGAAGAAACCCCTATTGCCGTCTAAAGATGAGATTGATCTCAATCTACGGGCAAGAAGCGCAAGATTGAGGGCAGCGGAGCGGATTTGAAGGGAGGAACATCTCGTGCAATCTATTACAGCGAAGCGGAAGCCACTGGTACATGAAGACGGACAGGCCTTGGTTAGCAGTGACGCAAAGGGTTTGTTTGGTTTTTTACAGGTTCTGATTATCTTTCTTTCCCTGGCAGTTTCAGTCACTCTTCCATTCTATTTCGGCAATGAGGCCGATAAGATCTCTGAGTTGGTAAGACAAAAAGAACAGAACCTTACGGTCATGGAATCTCGCCTGGAGAACGTAGTGCGAGAAATTTCTTATTTGGAGACTGTCGTAGGGATAAGGGCTGAAAAGTAGTTTTCTGTGAGGTGGATCTTAAATTCGAAATCTCACTAACAGAGTTTTTCTTTTGTACATAATTCTTGTGCTCTGCGTGGCTGTATTCGCTGTAAGAGCCGGTTATTTTTCGCTCTTCACCGAGCCGGATATACCGGTTGTTGTTGGCATAAACCGCATCCCATCTCTAAGGGGATCGATTTATGATTCCGACGGAAAGTTGCTTGCAAGTGATTCGATCATTTATGAAGCCTGGTTGGATCTGGGTTATCTCAGGCTATCGACTTCTGCTGAACAGATAGAAAAGGTTTTACGAAACATAGAAATCGCTTTCGGAATATCATACAAAACTCTTGAAGAGAACCTTCGCGGCACTAAAAGTTTCATGCTTCTTGGAACCTCCCCGACTAACGAGGAAATGATGAGAAAAATCACCCCCCTTACCAAGAGGTATATATCTCTGGAGATGCAGAGGGAGAGATTGACCTTCAAAGAGTACGGACTAGACAGAATAATAGGCTCGCTGGACAAAGGTGGGGTACCTCTGAACGGGCTAGAGTTGCAGTACGACGAGATCCTTTCCGGAAAGAAAGACGGATTGATCAGGCGGACTTTAACTGGTGCCAAGAGAGAAGAACCGATAAACGGGAGCGACATCTATCTCTCTATAGATATAGATCTCCAAAGAATGGTTTACGAAGAGCTACAAAAAACCGTCGAAAAAAATATGGCCGATGGAGGGCTTGCCATACTTCTCGATAGTAAGACCGGCAAAGTACTCTCTTACGCCGGCACATACAACTGGGATCTCGGCTTGAAGGGAATATTCGAACCGGGATCTACTATTAAGCCGCTGATCTATTCGCTTGCTCTCACAGTAGGGGCCATCAACGAAGAGATGACTTTCAATTGCGACGGGAGGATACAGCCGGTCCCCGGACTGAACATAATTATACGCGACGTCGAGGGTGAAAGACACGGTGTCCAGACCTTCAGGGAGGCGATTATAAACTCCTGTAACGTGGCGACCGTGCAGGTCGGTGGAAAGATTTTCAACACTCTTGGAAAGAATGAAATGTATGCCGCACTTGAAAATATGGGATTTGGAAGGTTATCGGGAGTGGATCTTCCCGGTGAGACGCCGGGAATTTTCCCAAAAGCTTCGGTCTGGTCGCTCATATCGCCTTACCAGTTTCCGATCGGTCAGGGTCTGGGCGTGAACATTTTTCAAATGGTTAAGGCTCTAAATGTCTTCCCCGCGGGTGGTCAGTTCATCGTTCCCACTTTTTTGAAAGCTATTAGGAATGAAGATGGATTCGTCAACGTTCCGAAGAAGGTCGATGGAATTCTCTTCTCCCCAGAATTGGTGGCAGAGATGATCCCCGTTCTTGAGAGTGTCGTCCTGAACGGTACGGGAACACTCGCGCAGGTCGATGGGATTAGAATAGCCGGTAAGACCGGGACGGCTCAAAAAGCCGGACCTGGAGGGTACAACGACGAAACTTACTACGCACTCTTCTATGGTTTCTTCCCTGTGGAAAATCCAGTCTACACGCTTTACATCATGATCGATACGCCGAAGGCCGGTGTCTATTACGGTGGCTATGTGGCTGCCCCGATGTTCGCTTCGATAGTCAAAAAAATATACAAAATAGATATTGAAGAAGAGAAATACGAAGGAATATACAACTGGAAAATGCCGGATCTTACTGGCTATACACTGATTGATGTGAGCGAAGTAAGGAAAATCTACGGAATCGACAAGCTCATCGTTCACGGGGCAGGGAAGGTTATGAAACAATTCCCCGAGGCCGGGCACCCTCTGGAAGACAGAATAGAAGTGTGGCTGGGAGTTGGAGAGGCCGATGGTATTTGAGATAACCGGCGAAAGTCTGGTACTGAAAGAGTTTTTCATATCGGCCCGAGCCCCGAACTGCCGGAGGATATCCTCCGATCACGACGAAAAAGAATACAAATTCAGAACGGTTATCTCCTCTTCGAATATGTTCGGCGAAACGGCCGTCAGACTCGACGGTTTCTCCAAATGGAAAAAGGAAGAAAAAAAGTCGATAGAGAGACTTCTCAAATACATAGATCCATCTCTCGATATCTTTATCGATGGTTCCATAGATCCGGGTATCGAAAAGATAAAGGTATCTTTCGAACTGCCAAAACCGTGGGAAGAGGAGCGGTGGGTTGAACATGGTATCAACATCGCCTCACAGCTTCAGATGAAGGCTACTCGCGATTCGATCAAGAGAATGATCGAAAAAGTCGGCAAAGATGAGCTAAGGATACTGAGCGAACTCGAAAAGCTCAAGGTCGTTGACCGAAATATAACCGCCGCGATGGTCGACAAATACGTGGTGAAGGATATTGAGGTCGAAGTCGAGGCTCTGGTCTTCACTTTTTTGAGCTGTGGCCCGGAGTTCCTGTACGATTTTGACCATAGGCAATTGCCCTTTCCACTTTTCTCCTCTGTACTCTCGAAGATCCTGATCGAGATCGGCACGGTGCTTGAACATAAAACCGCAGGGGGTACACTCTCGTGGAAAGAAGTCAAATCACTCTCCGAAGCGACCGGCATCTCGGCATCTAGGATCTCGAAGATTGTGGGATTCAACTTCTCCGGCAGCGGTGAGCAGAATATAGATATAACCGCTTCGCTGGATCGGAGAAAGATCGCTTTTCTCCTGCTGTGCCTCCAAGATCTCGACGAGGAATTCAAGAGGGGCGATATAAACCAGGAGATCGCCTACTTCGCTCTCATAAAGTCTTCTTTGCAAGTGTAAGTAAAATGTCTGTAAATTTCTTTTTTTCAATATCATAAGGACGCTGTTCTAGTTTGACAGTTCCAAAAGTCCATTGTACAATTGCTTTCGGCTAAATGTTTAGAAGGAGGCGAATCGAAAGCAGATGCCCACGATAAATCAATTGATAAGACACGGAAGAAAACAGCTGAAACAGAAATCTGCTTCACCAGCTCTAGAAAACAATCCTCAGAAGCGTGGTGTTTGTGTAAGGGTCTCGACTATGACTCCCAAGAAGCCAAACTCTGCTTTGAGAAAGATAGCGAGGGTTAGACTTTCGAACGGAACCGAAGTGACGGCTTACATTCCAGGAGAAGGACACAACCTTCAGGAGCACTCCGTTGTACTGGTTAGAGGCGGTAGAGTCAAGGACCTTCCCGGTGTTCGCTACAAGATAATCAGAGGTACTCTCGATGCCGAAGGAGTTGCCAACAGGAAGCAGGCCAGGAGCCGCTACGGAGCAAAGAGACCCAAGAAATGAGGAGGCAAGTCTAGATGAGAAGACGACAGTCCGAAAAGCGTGAAGTAGTACTGGATCCAATATACAACGATGCAGTGGTCACGAGGCTGATAAACAAAATAATGATAGGTGGAAAGAAAAGTAAAGCGGAGATGACCGTTTACAAGGCGCTCGAAACCCTTTCGGAAAAAACCAAGCAACCGCCGATGGAAGCTTTCAAAAAGGCTATAGGAAACGTCAAGCCTCTTCTGGAGGTTAGACCGCGAAGAGTTGGCGGTGCGACCTATCAGATTCCATTCGAAGTACCGGAAAGAAGAGCGGTTTCTCTTGCGATAAGATGGATAGTTTCCTCCGCACGTTCTAAATCAGGTAAGCCTCTCAGGGACAAGCTAGCTCTCGAGTTAATAGACGCCTATAACGGCCAGGGAAACGCCGTTAAGAAGAGAGAAGATGTCCATAAAATGGCGGAGGCTGGAAAGGCATACGCTCACTTCAGATGGTAAGCGTCCTTCCGCGGGAGGGTAGATAGTGAAAGAGAGAATTACTACTTTAGAAAAAACCCGAAATATTGGCATAATGGCTCATATAGACGCCGGTAAAACTACGACTACCGAGCGGATTCTTTTCTATACCGGAAAGAATTACAAGCTCGGAAGCGTGGATGAAGGTACCGCGACTATGGACTGGATGGACCAGGAGAAGGAAAGAGGAATCACTATCACTTCCGCCGCTACTACAGCATTCTGGAAGGACCACAGGATTAACATCATCGATACACCCGGACACGTTGACTTTACAATAGAAGTCGAGAGATCGCTAAGAGTGTTGGATGGAGCTATTGCCGTTTTCGATGCTCAGGCAGGAGTGGAGCCTCAATCGGAGACGGTCTGGAGGCAGGCCGATAAGTACCGCGTGCCCCGCATAGCCTTCATGAACAAAATGGATAAAATCGGAGCCGATTTCAAAGCCGCGATGAGAACCATGGTGGAAAAATTGAAGGCTAATCCCATCGCGATTCAGCTTCCAATAGGTTCGGAGTCCAGCTTTGACGGAATAGTTGATCTGGTAAAAATGAAAGCCGTAAAGTGGTACAACCATGAAGGCACGGAATATGGCTACGAAGATATACCGGAATCTCTTCAAGACGAAGCGGAAGAGGCCCGTGAAGATCTGATTATGCACGTGGCCGAGTACGACGAAGAACTTATCGAGATTTATCTTGAAGGGGACGAGATACCTGTTGACAGATTGAAGGCTGCCATAAGAAAGGGAACTCTCGATGGTAAAATGACACCGGTTCTTTGCGGGACGGCTTTCAGGAACAGGGGTATCCAGCCACTACTTGACGCCGTTGTAGATTATCTACCTTCGCCGAAGGATCTGCCGCCTGTTATCGGGCATGTACTTGACCGCGACGAGGAGATAGAAATCTTTCCCAACGAGGAGGATCCCTTTGTGGCCATGGCTTTCAAGATAATGGTCGATCCATTCGTGGGAAAACTCACTTTTTTGAGAGTTTATTCCGGTTCTCTTGAAAAAGGGTCGTATGTTTACAATACGAACAAGAATCAAAAAGAGAGAATTTCCAGACTTCTGTTCATGCATGCCGACAAAAGAGAAGAAGTCGATTATATAAGGGCTGGAGATATAGTGGCTGTGATCGGCTTGAGAAACACCATGACCGGAGAGACGGTAGTTGTCGATGAACCGCGAGTTGTACTGGAAAAGATCGAGTTCCCCGAACCGGTCATATCTATCGCCATTGAACCCCAGACGAAGGACGACGCGGCGAGATTGACCAAAGCGCTGGTTGCACTGGTGGAGGAAGATCCTTCGTTGAAGAGTTTTGTTGATAGCGAAACTGGAGAAACGATACTTTCGGGTATGGGCGAGCTGCACCTGGAAGTCATAGTCGAGAGGATAAAGAGAGAGTTCAACGTTTCCCTTCGTGTTGGAAACCCCCAGGTGGCCTACCGGGAAACGATAAGGTCCTCTGCTGTGGGTGAAGCTAAGTACATACGACAAACCGGCGGTAAGGGCCAATACGGTCACGTAATTCTCAGAGTCGAACCGATAAAAGACAACAGCTCGAACTTCCTTTTCGAAGACAAGACTGTGGGCGGAACAATACCCAAAGAGTTCATAAAACCTATAGAGCGCGGTGTGAGAGAGGCTATGGATACTGGATATCTTGCCGGCTATCCAATGGTTAATGTAAAAGTCACTTTGCTTGACGGCTCTTATCACGAAGTGGATTCTTCCGAGATCGCTTTCAGCATAGCCGGTTCAATGGCCTTTAAGGAAGCCGCCAGAAAGGCCAGCCCTGTTCTGCTAGAGCCCATAATGGCCTTAGAAATAAACACCCCCGAAGAATATATGGGTGATCTCATAGCCGACCTGAACTCGAGACGCGCCAAGATAGAAGGTTTTGAAGCTAGAGGCGGTCTGAAGATTATCAAGTCTCACGTACCCATGTCGGAACTATTCGGCTATGCGACGGTCAGTAGATCTCTTTCGCAGGGAAGGGCCATCCATGTAATCCAGTTCTCGCATTACGCTGAAGTACCGGAGAAAATAGCCGAGAAAATACTAGGAAAATAAAGATCCCAAAAAGTTTTGGAGGAGGGAAACCATGGCTAAGGAAAAATTCGAACGTACCAAACCCCATCTTAACATCGGTACCATCGGGCATATCGACCACGGCAAGACGACGCTTACCGCGGCAATAACGAAGAGCCTTTCGTTCAAAGGCCTCGCAGACTTCTCGCCGTTCGATGCTATCGATAAGGCACCCGAAGAAAAAGCAAGAGGAATCACGATCAACGTTTCGCACATCGAATATTCGACCGAGAAGAGGCATTACGCACATATCGACTGCCCCGGACACGCTGACTACATAAAGAACATGATCACGGGCGCGGCCCAGATGGACGGAGCCATTCTCGTTGTCGCCGCTACTGACGGTGTTATGCCCCAGACCAGGGAACACGTTCTTCTCGCCAGACAGGTCAACGTTCCCGCAATGGTTGTATTCATAAACAAAGTCGACGCTGTCGATGATGAAGAGCTCGTAGAACTCGTAGAAGAAGAAGTCAGAGAACTTCTCTCGTCTTACGAATTCCCGGGCGATGAACTTCCTGTCATCAGGGGTTCTGCACTTCTCGCTCTGGAAACAGAAACCCCGAATGAGTGGACGGAAAAGATATACGAACTGATGAAGGCTTGCGATGATTACTTCCCGGATCCAGTTAGAGAAACCGACAAGCCATTCCTGATGCCCGTTGAAGATATCTTCACCATCACCGGAAGAGGAACGGTCGTTACTGGTAGAATCGAGCGCGGTGCGGTCCATGTCGGAGACGAAGTCGAAATCGTCGGACTCTCCTACGAAACCAAGAAAACAGTCTGTACCGGAGTGGAAATGTTCAGAAAGCTGCTCGACGAAGGACAGGCCGGCGACAATATCGGGGCTCTTCTCAGAGGTATTGCAAAGGAAGAAGTCAAGAGGGGTCAGGTCCTTGCCAAGCCCGGGTCTATAACGCCCCACAGAAAATTCACCGCCAACGTTTACGTCTTGAAGAAGGAGGAAGGAGGGCGCCATTCTCCATTCACGAAGGGTTACAGGCCCCAATTCTTCATTAAGACAGCCGACGTTACCGGAGAGATCGCAGATCTTCCAGAGGGTGTAGAGATGGTTATTCCCGGCGACAACATCGAAATGACGATTCAACTGATCTACCCGGTCGCCATCGAAAAGGGTATGAGATTCGCTATCCGAGAGGGTGGCAGAACTGTGGGCGCCGGAGTCGTCAGCTCCATAATCGAGTGATTTAAGGGTCTTTCCAGGAGAAGGGAGGTTTCTCTCCCTTCCCTGTTTACAGAAGGAGGGAACATTAAGGCATGGCCAAGCAAAAAATCAGGATTCGCTTGAAGGCTTACGATCATAAACTACTTGACTTGTCCGCCAAGAAGATCGTCGAGGCCGTAAAGCTCACCAATGCCAAAGTATCAGGTCCGGTGCCATTGCCAACGGAGAGGACGCTCTACACTGTTCTGACATCGCCCCACAAATTCAAAGATGCAAGAGAGCAGTTCGAGAAGCTTGTACATAAGAGATTAATAGAAATACTCGATCCAACGCCGAAAACGATAGATTCTCTTATGAAGGTGGACCTCCCCGCGGGTGTTGATGTGGAGATCAAATTGTAAGCAGACTTCGGAGGTGTGCTGAATGAAAGGTATATTGGGTAGAAAGCTCGGTATGACAACTCTATACAAAGACGGAAAAGCCTTCGGAGTTACCGTAGTGAAAGCCGGTCCATGTACAGTTGTGCAGAAGAAGACCCTGGAAGGCGGTGAGTACGATGCCATACAGGTTGGATTTGAAGAACTCACTCCAGAGAGAGCCAAGAAGATATTGACCAAACCGCTGGTGAAGAAATTTGAGGCTGCCAAGGTTAAGCCACACAGAGTTCTCAAGGAGTTCAAAGTTGGTAACATCAACGACTACACCGTTGGTGATATCATAGAAGTCGGTGTCTTTTCAGAAGGCGAAAAGGTTGATGTAACCGGTTATTCGAAAGGAAGGGGTTTCTCTGGTGCCATGAAGAGATGGAACTTCAGGGGTGGGGAGGCTTCTCACGGAGCGAAATTCCACAGAGAACTCGGCTCAGTTGGTAACCACACCGAACCGGCGAAAATCTGGAAAGGCAAGAAGATGCCCGGGCAGTACGGTAACGAGAAGAAGACAATCAAGAACCTGACTGTAGTAAAAGTCGATGCAGAGAACGGACTCATAGCCATTTATGGCGCAGTTCCAGGAGCGAGGGGCGGCCTCTTAGTGATTAAGAGCGCAACTAGATAGCCCCGAAAATGTGTTGGAAGGAGGACGCAACATGGCTCAAGCCGACGTTGTGAACATGGCCGGACAGAAAGTTGGTACGGTTGAGCTGAATGAAACGATATTCAATGTTGAGCCCAATCTGGACGTTATGTTCAGATATGTCAACATGCAGCTGGCCGGAAGACGTGCCGGGTTGGCAGCTGTCAAGACCAGATCGGAAGTGAGTGGCGGGGGTAGAAAACCCTGGGCCCAGAAACACACAGGAAGAGCAAGAGTCGGATCCACCAGAAGCCCTCTATGGAGGCATGGTGGCGTAATTCACGGACCAAAACCCAAAGATTGGTCCATAAAGATGACCAAGAAAATGAAAAAGGTTGCACTGAGGTCGGCTCTCAGCCTCAGACTTAAGGAAGGTAATCTCATTATTCTCGACGATCTTAAGTTTGACAGACCGAAAACCAGAGAACTGAGAAACGTTATGGGTAATCTCGGACTCGATAAGACTCAGAAAACCCTTTTCATTCTGCCCTGGCAGAAGGACGAGTATCAGAACGTTAGACTTTCAGGAAAAAACATTTATGGCGTAAAAGTCATAATAGCCGACAACCCTGGAAACTCGGCCAACGGCAACAAGACCAACATAGACGGTCTGAACGTTTATGACATCGTGAACCATGAAAAACTGGTCATC
Source organism: Mesotoga infera (assembly GCF_900157305.1). Taxonomy (NCBI): domain Bacteria; kingdom Thermotogati; phylum Thermotogota; class Thermotogae; order Kosmotogales; family Kosmotogaceae; genus Mesotoga; species Mesotoga infera. The sequence goes on along the minus strand of NZ_LS974202.1, from coordinate 359,772 downwards.
ACCACTGATCTTGTGCGCAAGATCGAGGAGGTGCTGGGGTAATGGCTGATAAAAAGTACTACGGAGATGTTCTCCTCAGACCGCTGGTAACGGAAAAAACAGTTGCAGCGAGTGAATTGAACAAGTACATTTTTGAAGTACATAAAGATGCCAATAAGTACATAGTTAAGGACGCCGTGGAGAAGCTTTTCAATGTGAAAGTGGATCGGGTAAACATTATGAATATTAAGGCGAAGCCGAAAAAACGCGGAGTCTTTGTTGGTAAAACGAGATCCTGGAAGAAGGCCGTTGTTACTCTGGTGGTCGGTTACAGGATAAAAGAACTCGAAGGCCAGCATTAAGGTGAGGTGAGATGATATGGCATTGAGAAAGTTCAATCCCGTCACCCATGGCAGAAGGTTCATGCTTCTCCCAGATTATAAAGAGATAACGAGATCTGATCCCGAGAAGTCTCTGGTCGAACCAAACAAGAGCAAGGCCGGAAGAAACCATCACGGAAGAATCACGGTCAGACATCAGGGTAGCGGCAATAAGAGACTGTACAGGATAATTGACTTCAAGAGAGATAAGCTCGGCATTCCTGCTAGAGTTGTTTCTATTGAGTACGACCCGAATCGAACGGCCAGAATAGCTCTTCTTCAGTACGTGGACGGCGAGAAGAGATACATGCTGGCTCCCAAGGGTCTAAAAGTCGGTGACAGAATCCTCAATGGAGAGAACGCAGAGATCTCTGTAGGAAATTCTATGCCTCTGGAGAGAATTCCTGTAGGCACGATAGTTCACAATATCGAATTCCTTCCTGGAAAGGGCGGACAGATTGCCCGTGCAGCGGGCACCTTCGCACAACTCATGGCAAAAGAAGGCAGACACGCTCTGCTGAGGATGCCGTCGGGCGAACTACGAAGAGTCGTGGTGAAGTGCATGGCGACCATCGGCATGGTTGGCAATGAAGAGCATTCCAACGAAATACACGGAAAGGCCGGAAGAAAGAGATGGCTGGGAGTCAGACCTGCGGTCAGAGGTATGACGATGAACCCGGTCGACCACCCGATGGGTGGAGGAGAAGGTCGTTCCAAAGGTCATCTGCCACAGAGCCCCTGGGGTCAACCGGCCAGAGGTTATAAGACAAGAAAGCATAAAAAGGCTTCCGATAACCTCATAGTGAAGCGCAGGAATCAGAATTAATCAGGGGGTGTAGTTGAAGATGTCGAGATCTAAGAAAAAGGGACCATTCGTACACCCGAGCCTCTTGAAAAAGATAAAAGAGCTGAATGAAAAAGGAGAGAAAAAACCAATCAAAACATGGAGCAGAGCCTCTATGATTCTCCCGGAGATGATCGGACACACTATCGCCGTTTATAACGGTATGAAGCATATACCAGTTTATATCTCAGAGAATATGATCGGACACAGACTGGGCGAATTCTCTCCCACAAGACGGTTCGGTGGTCACGCAGACAAGAAGAGCAAGAAGGGTGAAGTCAAATGAGGAGGGATGCCGATATGCCTCAAGCAGAACAGAGAAAGAAGCGTTCTGCCTTTCATAAAGCCAGAAAAGAAGCAGAAGCGGCGACACCTGTTACCAGCGCGAAAGCTGTGGCCAGATACTCCAGGATCTCTCCTAGAAAGGCAAGATCTGTGGTAAATGCCATAAGAAACAAAAACGTGGGGGATGCTTTCCAGATACTTGAGTTCTCTCCAAAGAAAGCGTCCAGACTCGTGTATAAAGTTCTCCGTTCCGCAGTCGCAAATGCAGAGAACAATTTCGGGCTGAACGTGGATAACCTCTACGTCGTAAGCGCCGTCGTTGACGATGGCCCGAGAATGAAGAGGCTCTGGCCTCGCGGCAGAGGAAGAGCAGATATACAGCAGAAGCGTTTTAGCCATATAACAGTTGTTGTAGCCAACAGAGAAGAAACTAGCAATCCTCAGGAGTGAGGTGACATAAGTGGGTCAGAAGGTACATCCTTATGGATTCAGGCTTGGTGTCAGTAAAGATTGGAAAGCACGCTGGATAAACGAGAAGAATTACAAGGAATATCTCCTCGAAGATCTCAAGATCAGGGGCTTTCTCAAGAAGAACTATATGGCCGCAGGTGTGTCGGAGATATACATAGAGAGGCCGGAACCGGGCAAAGTGGTAATCACTATCAGGTGCGCAAGACCCGGTGTGATGATAGGAAAGAAGGGTAGCGAGGTCAAGCTTCTCAGACAGAAGCTGGAAAAGCTTATAACCAGGCAGTTTCAGCTGAATATCGAAGAAGTGAAAACACCCGAAACCGATGCGATACTCGTCGCTGAGGACATTGCATCGAGAATAGAGAAGAGAGCTTCTTACAAAAGAGCCATGAAGAGAGCCATATTCACGGCCATGCGTAAAGGGGCAAAAGGAATAAAGATCATGGTCTCCGGTAGATTGAACGGGGCCGATATCGCCAGGACAGAGTGGTACCTGGAAGGAAGACTTCCTCTCCAGACCCTCAGAGCTGATCTGGACTACGGTTACACCACTGCTTTTACGAAGATGGGCATCATTGGAGTAAAAGTATGGATCTACAAAGGCGACGTGCAGGTGTAATTGCAAGAGGGGAGGTAGTTCATAATGTTAATGCCCAAAAGGGTAAAATACAGGAAACAGCAGAGAGGTAAGATGAATGGGAATGCTAAGGGTGGAACGCTTGTTCACTTTGGCGAATGGGGCATAAAGGCTCTGGAGCCTCACTGGATAACTGCTCAGCAACTCGAAGCATGCCGAATTGCGATAACCAGGACTCTAAAAAGAAGCGGAAACCTCTGGATCCGTGTTTTTCCCGACAAGCCCATAACTTCCAAAGGAATCGGTGTGAGAATGGGAAAGGGAAAGGGAGACGTCGAAGGCTGGGTTGCCGTGGTAAAGCCGGGTAAGATAATGTTCGAGATCGGTGGAGTTTCCGATCAGCTTGCCAAGGAAGCTCTGGCAAAGGCGGCTTCGAAGTTACCCATAAGAACAAAGATAGTCCCCAGGTATCAAATAGGAGGTGAGCTCTGATGAAGCCGGTTGAACTGCAAAAGTTCACAGACGAGGAACTACTTCAGATGCTCGAAGACTCGAAAAGAAAGCTGATGGACCTCAGGTTCCAGCTAGAGATGAACAGGTTGAAGAACCATTCCCAGATTACTTCGGTCAAGCGCGATATAGCGAGGATAAAGACTATCCTGCGTGGTCGTGAACTGGGGATAAGGAGGTAAGTCCGCCATGCCAAGGAAAACACTGATAGGAACTGTAGTGAGCAACAAGATGGAAAAGACCATAGTGGTGAGCGTTACGAGAACGCACGTTCATCCATTTTACGGAAAGACTATAAAGACGACGAAAAAGTACCACGCAGACGATCCTGAAGGTCTGGCAGGAATGGGTGACACTGTTGAGATCGAAGAATGCAAACCTCTCAGCAAGATGAAGAGATTCAAGTTGATACGTGTTCTAAAGAAAGATATCTACACCGGAGATATTCCTGAAACTCCCGAGGACGTTGAAGGCGCTTTCGGAGGTGAGAAATAATGGTTCAGCTGGAATCTTACCTCAAAGTCGCCGACAATTCGGGCGCCAGGGTCATAAAAGTGATCCAGGTTACCGGAGGATACAGAAAGAGATCGGGAACGATCGGTGACATTGTTGTTGCGGCCGTCAGAGATGCGGCACCTCACACGGACTTCAAGAAAGGCGATATAGTTAGAGCGGTTCTGGTGAGAACAGCCAAGGAGATACGCAGACCGGACGGCACTTATATCCGCTTCGACGATAACGCCGCGGTGATCATCGATAAACAAAACCAGCCCAGAGGGACACGTGTCTTTGGACCTGTTGCCAGAGAGATCAGAGATAAAGGTTTTTCCAAAATCGCTTCTCTGGCCCAGGAAGTCTGGTGAGGAGTGATCTGAATGAGTAGAGTGAAGAAAGACGATCTGGTCATGGTCATATCTGGAAAAGACAGAGGCAAAAAGGGAAAAGTACTGAAGACATATCCTTCCGAAAAGAAAGTGATTGTCGAAGGAGTCAATTTCACAAAAAAGCATCAGAGACCGACAAACCAGTATCGAGAAGGTGGAATAATAGAGAGGGAGTCCCCGATCTATGTTTCTAAAGTGATGGTTGTCTGCCCCAACTGTGATAAGCCTACGAGAATCGCCCATAAGATACTCGAAAATGGAGAAAAGGTAAGAGCGTGTAAAAAATGCGGCGAGATAATCGACAAGGTTTGATGGGGAGGAGTAGTTGATGGCATACGAATATATCCCATTGAAAGAGCGATACGAAAACGAAGTGATCCCCGCCATGACCAAAGAGTTTGGTTACAAAAACAAGCTCGAGGTTCCCAGAGTTTATAAAGTCGTTGTAAATATGGGTATCGGCGAAGGTTCTAGGAACGCAGATCTGCTCGAGATTCACGGAAAAGAGCTGACCAACATAGTGGGCCAGAAACCCGTCATCACCAGAGCGAAGAAGAGCATTGCGAATTTCAAGCTCCGTGATGGAATGCCAGTAGGATTGAAGGTCACTTTGAGAGGCCCGAGAATGTACAACTTCCTGTACAAGCTGATAAACATCGTCCTTCCAAAGTTAAGAGACTTCAGAGGTGTCGATCCAGATTCCTTTGATGGGAGAGGAAACTACGCTCTGGGACTTCCTGAACAGCTAGTCTTTCCCGAGATCGTGCCCGATCAGGTGAAGAGGGTACAGGGAATGGACATAATAGTGGTGACCACGGCCAGAACCGATGAAGAGGCCAGAAGGCTCTTGGCTCTTCTGGGTGTTCCTTTCAAAAGGGCCATGGTATAAGGAGGTAAGGCATGGCTAAGAAATCTATTATCGAGAAGTGGAAACGCGAACCCAAGTTCAAGGTAAGAAAGTACAATAGATGCAGCATTTGTGGTAGGCCCAGATCTGTTTACAGAGAGTTTGGGCTGTGCAGAGTCTGCTTTAGACAGCTGGCTTCCGAGGGAAAACTCCCCGGTGTCAAGAAAGCAAGCTGGTGAGGAGGGAAATGTAATGTGGAGTGATCCCATAGCCGACATGCTCACAAGAATCAGAAACGCAAATGCGGCCTTCAAAGAGAGTGTGGACATACCAGCTTCGAACCTGAAGAAGAAACTACTGGACATTCTTAAGGCTGAAGGTTATATAGATGACTACAAATATATCGAAGATGGCAAGCAGGGTGTTCTGAAAGTTTTTCTCAAGTATAAGGGAGACCGCAGGAACAAGGTCAACGTTATCACCGGGATAGTAAGAATATCCAAGCCTGGCAGACGAATCTACGTGAACAGAGACAAACTGCCCAAGGTGAAATCAGGAATGGGAATAGCAATCGTCAGTACTTCCAGCGGTGTGATGACCGACAAGCAGGCACGCATTATGGGTGTCGGTGGCGAAGTCATCTGCTATGTCTGGTAAGGAGGGATTTAGATGTCAAGACTTCTGAAGCATTCAATCAAACTTCCTGCGGGTGTTACTCATAGCATAAAAGACAACGTGATCACCGTCAAAGGCCCTAAGGGAGAGTTGAAGCAGGAGATCCTTCCTCTTGTCAAGATCGAAGGCAACGAAAAAGAGATCTGGGTCAAGACAAACGAAGATCTAATCATTAGAAAGAGCGATCATAAGAGGCTTGCCAAATACGCGGGTACTTTCTGGTCTCTCATAAACAACATGGTGCTCGGTGTTACCAAGGGTTTCGTCAAGGAACTGGAGATAGTTGGAGTAGGCTACCGTGTCCAGCTCCAGGGAAAGAAACTGTTGATGAACCTCGGTTACGCCCACCCTGTCGAGATAGATCCTCCGCAGGGGATTACTTTTGAAGTACCTAACCCCCAATCGGTGGTGATAAGGGGATTCGATAAGTATCTCGTGGGACAGGTTGCAGCTAATATCAAACGCTGGAGAATACCGATAGTTTACTCCGGCAAGGGAATACGCTACAAGGGTGAGACCGTCAGGACAAAAGTCGGTAAGAAGGTCTGATCGAGGAGGCTGCTGGAATGTTTAAGCATAAAGATAAAAAAGAACATAGACAAAAGAGACATCTTCGTGTTAGGGCGAAGCTTTCCGGTACGGCCGAAAGGCCAAGGCTGGCAGTTTATAGAAGCGAAAAGCATATTTATGCCCAGCTCATAGATGACACAAAAGGGATAACTTTGGTTTCTGCCTCTACCGTCGACAGGGAAATGAGAGACTCCACGGGGAAACCGTGGAACGTTGAAGCGGCGAGCCAGGTTGGAAAGCTTCTTGCAAAGAAAGCCCTGGAGAAGGGGATTTCAAGTGTAGTCTTCGATCGTGGTGGGTTCAATTTCCACGGAAGAGTCAAATCACTTGCTGATGGTGCCCGCGAAGGCGGACTGAAGTTCTGAGGAGGTGAGTTGTTAAATGTCTGAAGAAATGATGAACGACCGTGGTTCTAGACCCTCCCGTGAAGGCAGGAGAAATCCGAGAACATCCAGGAACGCTCCCGTCGAAAAACAGGTGGAAGATAACGAATTTGAAGAAAGAATAATTGAGATAAGAAGAGTTACGAAGGTCGTGGCCGGAGGAAAGAACCTTTCCTTTAGAGTCGTTGCGATCGTCGGTAACCGTGAGGGCAAGGTCGGTCTCGGTATTGGAAGTGCAAGGGAAGTCCCTACAGCAATAAGAAAAGCCGTTCTTGAGGCGAAGAAGAACATAGTCGAAGTTTCTATCAGAAACGAAACCGTACCTCATGAAACCGTGGGAAAACAGGATTCGGCCAGAATAATGCTGAAACCGGCCGGTCCCGGTACCGGTATTATAGCGAACTCTCCCGTTCGTGCAGTGGTAGAGCTTGCCGGAGTGAAAAACATTCTGACGAAGTCTCTCGGATCTTCTAACACTCTGAATATGGCCAGAGCTGCATTGAATGGTCTTATAAGCTTGAGGGCCCCTCAGGAATTTGCAAAGCTGAGAGATATCTCTCTCAAAGCCGTTTTCCATGGCCTTGGTGAGGAGGATGGTCAGTGATGGCAAAGAGTATAAGAGTCAAACTGGTGAAAAGTCCCATAGGCTATAACAGAAGACAGCTCAAGACGGTCAAAGCCCTGGGGCTCGGAAAGCTGGACAGCGAGATGGTTCATCAAGATACGCCCCAGATCAGAGGCATGATAAACGCTGTTCGGCATCTCCTGGCTGTTGAAGAGTTAGCGGACTGAAGGGGGTAAGAAGATGGCTTTTAACATTGACGATTTAAAACCGACTCCCGGCTCGAGAAAAAGAAGCAAGAGAATAGGGCGCGGTACCGGTTCGGGTATGGGTAAAACTGCTACTAGAGGTCACAAAGGCCAGGGCAGGGCAACAGGAAAGGTCTCCGCTCGCTTCGAAGGCGGACAGACACCTCTTTTCAGGCGGATACCTGTTAAAGGATTCAAGAATAGAGACGCCGTTGAATATGCGACTGTCAACCTTTCGATACTGGAAGAGAGATTCGAGAGTGGAAGCGAAGTTACGCCAGAAATACTCTTGAAGATGAGGATTTTGAAGAACCTCAAGGACGGAGTGAAAATTCTGGCCAGAGGGGAGATAACGAAATCCCTGAATATAAAGGCCAACGCTTTCAGCGCTTCTGCGAAAGAGAAGATTGAATCTGCCGGTGGAAAGGCAGAGGTGATCTGAAAATGTGGAATGCCCTGAAGAACGCGTTCAAGATACCAGAGCTCAGAGATAGAATTCTCTTCACCTTCTTGGCATTGGCAGTCTTTAGACTTGGAGTCTATATACCGATACCGGGCATCAATATTCAGGCCTGGGCCACGTATTTCGGTACTCTTTCACAGGGAGGAGCCGGTGGATTCATAGGCTTTTTCGATGTCTTTACCGGCGGTGCTGTGGAACAGTTTTCTATATTCCTTATGAGCGTTACCCCTTACATAAACGCCCAGATCATGCTGCAGCTTCTGACTGCCGTGGTCCCCAGTCTTAAGGAGATGCTCAAAGAAGGAGAAGAAGGTAAGAAAAAGTACGCTCGCTATACCAGATATCTAACAATTGGACTTGCGGGTCTTCAAGGATTCCTGATATCTTTCGGTCTTTCCTCTAACGGAGCGATTATGGCACTACCTAGCAGATTTCTGTTTGTAATTCTGGCCACCACCACCCTGATCGGAGGTACGATGTTCCTTCTGTGGTTGGGTGAAAGAATAACTGAGAAGGGTATTGGAAACGGTATCTCGGTATTGATCTTCGGTGGAATAGTTGCGAGATACCCGGCCTCCATAGCAGAGATCGTTGTATCACTGTCACCCTTGCAGTGGGCAATACTTCTGGCGATCGCTCTTTTCACAGTGGTGGCGGTAATCTACGTCCAGATGGGTGAGAGAAGGATCGAGGTTCAGTATGCCAGAAGAGTGACGGGCAGAAGAGTGTACGGTGGAGTCTCCACACATATCCCGATAAAGGTCAATCAGGGTGGAGTCATCCCGATCATTTTCAGTTCGGCCATAATGATGCTTCCGCAATTCATCGCCACAGCTTTCCCGGTCGGAAGCAGCGGTAGAAGCATTATGGAAACGTTATTCGCTCAAACCTCGCCACTCTATATACTCCTCTATGGTGGAATGGTGTTCTTCTTCACCTTTTTTTACAGCTCGCTCGTTTTCGATGTCAGGGAAGTCTCGGATAATATCAAGAACTATGGAGGGTATATCCCTGGAATAAGACCGGGTTTCTCTACCCAGCAGTACATACAAAGAGTTCTGAACCGCGTCGTTTTCATGGGAGCCGTGTTTCTGGTCGTGATCGCCTTATTGCCTCTGGTAATAGGCGGCGTTTTTGGAATAAGAGGTCTGGCGATAGGCGGAACATCCACATTGATCGCCGTCGGTGTTGCCATCGACATACTACAGCAGATGGAAACGCACCTCATGGTCAGACACTATGAGGGTTTTGTCAAGAAAGGCAAACTCCGTGGAAGGAGGTAAGAATGAATATCGTTCTGATGGGTCCTCCCGGTGCCGGTAAGGGGACACAGGCAAAGCGAATAGCCCATAAATACAATATTCCGCACATATCCACAGGAGATATGTTGAGGGAAGCCGTGGCTGCTGGCAACGACCTTGGGCTGAAGGTCAAAGAGATTATGGAAAAAGGGCTGCTCGTTCCTGATACCCTTATGATTGGTCTGGTGAAGGAAAGATTATCAAGAGGGGACGCGAAGAATGGATTCATACTTGATGGGTTTCCAAGGACTGTCGAACAGGCCGAAGCTTTGGATAAGATGCTTGGAGAGCTCGACAGGAAAATCGATGTTGTGCTTTTGGTGAATTCCAGCGAAGAAGTAGTGGTTAACAGGATTTCCAGCAGAAGGGTCTGTCCGAAATGTGGCAAGGTATACAATTTACTCACTATCAAACCACAAATCGATGGGCTGTGCGATGTCGACGGCTCGGAACTGGTACAGAGAGATGACGATCTTCCGGAGACTGTGAGGTCTAGATACCGCGTTTATGCCGAAAAAACAGCTCCCGTGATCGACTATTATTCCAACAGTGAAGTCTTCTTTCTCGATATCGATGGTTCAGGCAATATTGATGAAGTGGCCGAAGAGATTTTCGGGCTTCTGGGGAATGTTTGATATGGTCAGGTTGAAATCTCCAGAGGAAATAGGTAAAATCGAAGTTGCTGCCAAAATCGTTGCAGAAGTCCTTTTCACTCTTTCAGAATACGCATCGGTTGGAGCAACCGCTTATGATATGGAGCGGGTGGCGACCGAGTTGATTGCAAAAAAAGGCGGCACGCCTGCTTTCAAGGGATACGGCGGGTACCCGTACACTCTGTGTGTGTCGGTCAACGAAGAAGTTATTCACGGATTTCCCCTGAAAGAGAAGGTGTTTGAGGCCGGCGACATAGTATCTATCGATTGCGGAGTCGTGAAGGATGGCTACTACGGTGATGCCGCAAAGACTTTCGTTGTGGGTGAGTTTTTGAACGAGAAAGATAGATTACTTCTCCTGAAAACTGAGGAGTCATTATATGAAGGAATAAGAATGGCGATGGCCGGTAACCGTCTGGGTGATATCGGTAATGCCGTTCAAACCTGTGTTGAAAGTGCTGGCTTTTCCGTAATTAGGGACTATGTAGGGCATGGAGTAGGTACAAGCCTTCATGAGGATCCACAGGTCGCAAATTACGGTCGAAAGGGCAGCGGAATGTTGTTGAGGGTCGGAATGACACTTGCGATCGAGCCGATGGTTGCTAGTGGCCATTACGATGTGGAACTCCTGGAAGATGGATGGACAGCCGTTACGGCTGATGGTTCGCGTGCGGCACACTTCGAACACGACATAGCCATAATGGAAGACGGTCCCAGAATTCTTTCGAGACTGTGAGGAGGATCACTGATGTCGGACAAAAGCGATATCATAAAGATGGATGGAACGGTGCTTGAATCTATGCCCAACGCAACCTTCAGGGTCGAACTGGAAAATGGACACACCGTTCTCGCTCACATCTCCGGAAAAATGCGCAAGAACTTCATCAGGTTGATCCCCGGCGATAGGGTCGTAGTAGAGGTCTCGATCTACGATCTAACCAAAGGAAGAATTGTTTATCGAAAAAGGATAGACAAAGGAGGAGAAACGAATTGAAAGTCCGCGCTTCGGTAAAGAAGAGATGTGAACACTGCAAGATCATAAGGCGCAATGGGAGAATAAGAATAGTCTGCGAGAAAAATCCCAAACATAATCAACGTCAGGGTTGAGGAGGAAAATAGATGGCACGTATTCTCGGTGTTGAACTTCCTAACAATAAAAAGACTTTCGTTGCCCTGACCTATATTTACGGTATAGGGTACACAAGAGCTAATGAGATTCTTGCCGGAACGGAAATCGACGGCGACAAAAGGGCGAAGGATCTGACCGACGAAGAAGTCAGTAAAATAGCGAAGTTCATAAACGAACACTATAAGGTCGAAGGTGAATTGAGAACGGAGGTTGACCGCTCGATCAAGAGACTGATCGAGATAGGCAGCTACAGGGGTTACAGGCACAGAAATGGTTTGCCTGTCAGGGGTCAAAAGACTCATTCAAATGGAAGAACCAGAAAGGGTTCCAGATCGAGCAAAATCCGTAAGAAGAGCTAGAAAATCAGCGGGAGGTATATCGAATGGCAAAGAGACCAGCAGCCAAGAAAAGAAGAAAACTCACTTCAGACAAAGGGATTGTACATATAAAATCCTCTTTCAATAACACCATAATCACCCTGACCGATCCTGATGGAAACACACTTATGTGGACGTCCGGCGGGACGGCGGGTTATTCAGGCTCGAAGAAGTCAACTCCGTATGCGGCTCAACTTGGCGCCGATAAAATCGCTAAAGAAGCTATAAAACTCGGTATCACCAGGGTTGGAATCGAAGTTAAGGGACCGGGCTCCGGTCGTGAGGCGGCCATAAGGACGATACAGGCGGCAGGTTTGACCATCGAGACGCTGAAGGATATTACACCATTGCCCCACAATGGTTGCCGACCAAGAAGAAGAAGAAGAGTGTAATTGAGGAGGGAATTGAATGGCCAGATATACAGGACCTGTTTGTAAACTCTGTCGTCGTGAAGGTTTCAAACTATATTTAAAAGGTGAGAGATGTTTTTCTCCAAGATGCGGCCAAATCAAGAGACCGGTGGCACCGGGGCAGCACGGAGCTTCTACTCGCAAACTGACTCAGTACGGAATGCAGCTCAGGTCGAAGCAGGTTGTCAAGAGGATTTACGGAGTCCTCGAAAGACAGTTCAGAAGATACTTCGAAATGGCTGTAAGAAAACAGGAAGAAACGGGTAACGCGCTCTTGAAGATACTCGAGTCGAGGCTCGACAATACCGTTTTTAGAATGGGGTTTGCCTCTAGCAGGAGACAGGCGAGGCAACTCGTTAGCCACGGACACGTTATGGTGAACGGTAGAAGAGTGAACAAGCCCTCCTTCAACTTAAGAGTCGGTGATGTTGTGGAAATTAAGGAAAAGAGCAGGGTGGTACTGCCAGTTAAGGAGGCAGTAGAAGCTGCCAAAGAAAGAGCGGCATATCCATGGCTAGAAGTCAATTACGAGGATTTCAAGGGTACTTATCTCAGGTATCCGGCCAGAGAAGAAGTGGAGATTCCTGTTGATCTACAGTCCATTATCGAACTCTACTCCAAGTAAACCGATTCTAACCTTCTTGAAAGGAGGTGTGTGCCCGAAAGCTGGGCGAGAACTATGATAGCATCTATAATGCCCAAGAACCTGCGAGTCGAAGAGGAAAAGGAAGATCAAAATAGCTACTACACAAGGTTCGTACTCTCTCCAATGGAGAGGGGCTACGCGATCACCATCGGTAATTCGTTGAGGAGAGTGCTTCTCTCATCGATACCCAGTATGGCTATAACCAAACTCAAGATTCCGGGTAAGTACCATGAGTACGATGTGATTGAGGGTGTGAAAGAGGATATCCTGGAGATAATACTCAACCTGAAGAAAGTCCAGTTAAAACCTGCTCTGGAGTTCTCCGACCCCGTGAAACTCACTCTAGAAAAAGTCGGACCGGGAGTTGTTTCGGCCGGGGACATCAAGACGCCGACCGGTGTGGAAGTGGTGAATCCTTCTCAGTATATAGCAACGCTCAATACTGATTCGATAGTTTATATCGAACTCTTCGCGGAAATCGGTAAGGGCTTTGTACCGGTTTCAGAGATGGAGATCGATCACGATGTTGAGATGATCTATATAGATGGTATCTTCAGTCCTGTGCTGAAGGTGAATTTTCAGACAGAGAACGTTCGTGTGGGAAAGAGAACGGACTACGACAAGCTGGTACTCGAAGTCTGGACGAAGAAGTCTATCAAACCGTCGGAGGCCTTGCTCCGTGCGACGGATATTCTTACCAGACATTTCGAAGTTGTCTCGAACGGCCTGGGTCAGCAGAATCAGGTTTCGGCTGTTACCCCTGTTGAACCGGAAGAGGAAGAGTTGATACAGGAAGAAGCACAGATGGCGAGCGAATCTCCGCAAACTGAAGAGGTCGATTCCAATCCGCTCACCTCTAAAAGAGTTGAAGAGCTTGATCTCTCGGTTAGATCCCTGAACTGTCTGAAGAGAGATAAGATAAACACTATCGGAGATCTGATAGACAAAACAGAAGCTGATTTGCTGAAGATCAGGAACTTCGGCGAAAAATCGATGCTGGAGGTTGTCAAGAAACTGCGTGACAAATTCAACATCATACTCAAGAAAGAATGATGGTGAGGAGGTCAATTAGCCATGCGTCATAGAGTAAGTGGATCCAGATTGAATATGCCCCACAGCCAGCGAGTGGCTCTGATGAAAAATCTGGCCAGAGAACTTTTCGAACACGGTACCATTGTCACTACGGTCACCAAGGCCAAAGAGCTGAGACCGTTCGTGGAATCTATAATTACCAGGGCGAAGAAGGCTACCACGATAACCCAGGAACTGGGTACGAAGAGTACTGGAAGCCCAGAAGCCATGGAACTCAAGTCCAGAAATCTTGCCCTTCGAAGAGAGATAAACAGGAACTTCAACGACAGGAAGCTTGTAAAGAAGATCTGCGATGAAGTTGCAGTGAAATACTTGACCAGAAACGGTGGATACACCAGAATTGTTAAACTGGGCATGCGAAGGGGAGACGCCAGCGAGATGGCCGTCCTCCAGCTTGTGGACAGCGAGGAGAAGAAAGAGACGAAGTGATGGCTACCGAAAGGTAGCCATTTTTTGCGAGGTGGTACATGAAGATATTTCTCGATACTGCGAACATCGAACAGATAAGAAATGGAATGAAATTAGGACTTGTGGACGGTGTTACTACCAATCCAACGCTGATTTCGAAAGAAAATGCGAAGTTCGAAGAGCGCATCGTGGAGATATGTGAAGCCGTAAAGGGTCCCGTTTCTGCCGAAGTTATAGCGACCGATTTCGACAATATGCTATCTCAGGCAAGAGAGCTGGCCTCTCTCAACGAACATGTCGTAGTAAAAATTCCGATGACGCCCGACGGGATAAGGGCCGTGAAAGCTCTCAGCGAAGAAGGAATAAAGACGAACGTCACTCTTATTTTCAGTTCGTTACAGGGACTTCTGGCGGCCAAAGCCGGCGCAACCTATGTCAGCCCCTTCGTTGGAAGGCTGGACGACGTGGGAAACGACGGAATGCAACTGGTTGCCGAGCTGAATGAAATCTTCGGTAACTACGGTTTCGCGACGGAGATAATAGTTGCAAGTGTGAGACATCCAAGACATGTTCTTCAAGCGGCTATGATCGGCGCGGACATCGCAACCATCCCTTATGAAGTATTGTTGAGACTTTTCAACCATCCGTTGACTGACAACGGGTTGAGGAGATTCCAGAACGACTGGCAGGAATACGAAAGAAAGCAACGCTCGTAAGCTTTGTTTTCCGCTTCTTAAATGGTATATTATTGCTGACGGATACTGATGTTTCTCGCGATAATTTCGGCAAGGAAGGCCCTGGACAGATCCAAGGGAGGAATTGCCGATCCTCTACCTTCAGAGTATTTGATTTGATTTGTGAAAACCGTTGACACGGCGCTGTGGCGATCTCTGCGGTATCATGGAACAAGATTTTTTATTTAGCAGATCGAAACATGTCGGGCAAAACCGGTATCGCGGTCGCGAGTGATTTACCGGAGGTAGGTCTCCTTTGCTTTCTTTTGTTCAATAGCTCCAACTGATACTGAATCCCTACTACACGGAAGGAGGGTAGGTACATTCTTACTGAATGGTAGATCGAGTGTACCGTTTGATTTGAGTCCAAGAAAAAAGAAGAGTGAAGAAAACCCGATCGAAGAAATTGAAAAGGAAGAAAAGAAACCAACCAGAAGAAGAACAACTTCAAAATCCAAAGAAAAGGAAAAAGTAGAAGCCAAAGAAGAGATTCTTTCCGAAGTCTCGAAGGCTGAACCCGTAGTGGAACCGCTCGAAGTCGTAAAGGCAACCGAAGAGGAGACGCTAGAAACGGCCGAAGAACCTGAAAAGGTCAGCGAGAGCCCCAGGCAAGAAGCCCCTGAAGAGCTGAAAGAGTTAAAGAAAGACAAAGACAATATCAGGGAGGTCGAAATCGATATCTCCCAGCTTCAGAACATGCCAATAAGAGAGATCTACAAACTGGCCAGAAAATACGACGTCGCCAATTACACGCAAATGGCCAAGAAGGATCTCATCTTCGCCGTTCTCAAGGCTCAGACAGAATCCTATGGATACTTCTTCGATCAGGGAGTCCTGGAAATCACCGATGGTGGTTACGGCTTTCTGAGAACTCTTGAGAACAATCTGTTGCCGAGTTCGAACGATATCTACGTCAGTCAATCGCAGATCAGACGATTCAACCTTACCAGTGGAGACACCGTTGCCGGTCAGGTGAGACCACCGAAAGAAGGGGAAAAGTACTTTGCCCTTCTCCGAATCGAAGCGATCAACCATAAGGCCATCAACTTCGCTGCCGAAAGGATCACTTTCCAGAACCTGACCCCCATATTTCCGGAAGAACAGTTAATATCGGAATCGGATTCGCACGTTCTAAGCACAAGAATGCTCGATCTCTTTTCTCCAATCGGGAAGGGTCAGAGAGGTCTCATAGTTTCTCCTCCCAAAGCCGGAAAGACGGTGCTTCTGAAAGAACTGGCAAATGGAATCGCCGAAAACCATCCCGACACAATCAGAATAATACTTCTGATCGATGAAAGACCCGAGGAAGTGACGGACCTCAAGAGAACTACCAGCGCGCACGTTCTTGCCGCTCCGTTCGATATGCATCCCGAAAAACAGATAAAAGTTGCGGAAATGACTCTGGAAATGGCGAAGAGGCTGGTTGAGTTCAACTACGACGTGGTGATCCTTCTGGACAGTATCACCAGACTCGCCAGGGCTTACAACCTTTACGTCCCCCCCAGTGGAAAGCTTCTCTCGGGCGGAGTGGATCCATCGGCGTTGTACAAGCCCAAGCATTTCTTCGGTGCCGCCCGGAACATAGAAGAGGGCGGAAGCCTCACTATAATCGCAACGGCCTTGGTAGAAACAGGAAGCAAGATGGACGAAGTGATTTTCGAGGAGTTCAAAGGCACCGGAAACATGGAACTCGTTCTCTCCAGGCAACTGGCCAACAAGAGAATGTTCCCCGCGATCAATCTGACTCTCTCCGGTACTAGAAAAGAGGAACTGCTTCTTCCGCAGGATATTCTGAGAAAAGTGTGGGTGTTGAGGCGTATGTTGTCGGCCATGTCTGAAGAAGAAGGGCTGAGATTGATCATGGACAAATTGAGAGGGACTGCCAGCAACGAAGAGTTCCTGGATCTTATCGAAATGGAGAAAAAACAATACTGAACGAGGTTGATTTGAATGTCGAATCTGGTAATCGGAGTCGATCTTGGTGGAACCGAGACCAAAATAGGCATTGTGGAAGAGAACGGAAGGATACTTTCCAAGAGTATAATACCCACCAAGGTTTTCGAAGGAAGAATAGCGGTAGTGACACGTATTGCGGAAGCTATCAAGCAGTTAATAATGGAGACTGGGAGCTCTGTTGGTGAGATTATCGGCATTGGCGTTGGTTCGCCAGGTTCAATCGATCACGAAACCGGTACCGTGCTTTTCTCCCCAAACCTTCCCGACTGGTCTGGCTTCGAATTGACCGTCATTCTTGAAAAGCTGACCGGTATAAGAACTTTCGTAGAGAACGACGCCAACGCTTTTGTTCTCGGGGAGTGGGCCTTCGGTGCCTTCAAAGGTTGCAAACACATGATCGGTTTGACGCTGGGAACGGGTGTGGGCGGTGGGGTGATAACCCACGGGACTCTCATGACCGGCAAGAATGGCTACGGCGGTGAACTTGGCCACACCATAGTCCAGATAGGAGGTCCATTGTGTGGCTGTGGTTCGCATGGGTGTCTGGAAGCTCTAGCGTCGGCAACAGCGGTTGTAAATATGGCGCGAGAGTATTCGAAGAGGTTTTCGAAATCGCTCATCTACCAGGCTCCACAGCTTACGGCCAGAGTTGTGTTCGATTGTGCCAAGGCGGGAGACCTCGCAGCCTCTATGATAGTTGAAAGAGTTACGGATGCGCTGGCCGCCGCGATCGGTAATTTCGTACACATTTTCAATCCCGAACATATCGTAATCGGTGGGGGTATGAGCAGAGCCGGAAGTATCCTAATTGATGGAATCAGAAAAAAACTACCGCGATTCGTAATGCCGTCTTTCAGCGATACATTCCAGGTCAACCTCAGCGAGCTGGTTGAAAACGCCGGTATAACCGGTGCAGCTTCGATAGTCTTCTACAGATTGAGTTGACCTTTGAGCTTCTGACTAAGTATGTGGGCCTGTCTGGTCGGTTCTGGCAATCTGTAGATACCGGTGGCTTTTAAAGAAAATTCAAGTGCCTGCTTCATAGAAAGTCCATTTCCGGGAGAGACATACACCGGTTTTACTTTTGGTTTCGTTCTCAAAGAATAGCCTATCAACTCACCGGCCGGCGAGAGTATGGGTGAAATGTCGCCCCGGGAGTTCCCAGGGAGGTCGCACTTCCCGTATAGGAGTTTTTTTGCCACTCCTATCGTGGGGACTTCCAGAAAAAGTCCTATATGAGAAGCGATACCTAGTCCTCTGGGGTGAGCCGTTCCGTGGCCGTCAAAAAAAACGAGATCGACTTCCGGGGTGTTTTTTAGGGCCTCTATTATCACCGGTCCTTCCCTGAAAGACAAGAGACCGGGGATATAAGGTCTTTCGATAATTCCAACATGGTACGAGTATTGCATCAATTCAAGTTCCGGGAAGTTCAAGACTGTGACAACTGCCAGACCTATATTTTTGTCCGGGAAGGAAAGATCTACCCCGGCAACCAGAGAAGGTCTGATAGGGTTTTCCTTTATTAAGATGTTCTCTCTCAGAAGTCTCTGTATTTCAATGGCTTCACTTCTACCCACGTTCCAGGAGTGAAGATCTTTTATTTTCATTAATCCCTCCTTATAACCGCCATCTACCACTGATGAGCGGATTATCGATAATTATTGTGCCATACAGATGTTATAATTTATCAAAAGCCCATTAAGTGGAGGTGTACCGATGAACTTTGTGGTTGAACGCAACGAGATACTCACGCGACTTGAAGCTGTTTCAGGTGCCGCCGCTTCAAAGACGGTCAAGCCAATACTTTCGGGGATAAATTTCTCCGTGAAAGGCGAGTCCATCGTTCAGCTTACGGCCACCGATCTCGAGACGGCAATTAAGACGGAAGTGAAGGCCAAACATATCGATGGGCAGGATGGTTTTGTGGTCGATGCGAAGGTGGCTCTCGAGATAGTCAGAAACCTACCCGAGGGAGAGATAATATTCGAGATTGAAGAGACGAATCTAATCATAAGAGCCGGTAAGAGCAGATTCACGCTACCCACTATGGATCCCGAAGAGTTTCCCGATGTGGAAACAACTACAGGTGGTGTCGAGTTCGTAGTATCCGTTTCCGCAATAGAACTGATGATCGATCGTGTAATATTCTGCGCCGCAAGAGATGAGTTTATGAGAAACCTCAACGGTGTTTACTGGGAATTCGAGGGAGGTTTTCTACGCCTCGTGGCGGCCGATGGCTTCAGAATGGCGCTTGCAGAAGAGAGAATAGATGTTAGCGTTGACGATCACTTCCTTCTGACACTCAAGAGCATGAGAGACCTTCAGAATAGTATGAAAAGCGCAATGTCTGATGAAATGAAGATTGTTTACGATGGCAGCAGGGTGGGGTTTTACTTCGATGGAACGGAGATGGTTTCCAAAGTAGTCGATGCCGAGTTCCCCGACTACAAGAGAGTTCTCCCAAAATCCTTCAAGTCGAGAGTCCGGTTGTACACTTCAAATCTCTCCGACGCCGTTCGAAGAGCCTCGATCGCCGCCAGGCTGGGTTCTGATTCCATCAAGCTCGACATAAAGGACGAGCTTCTAAGAATAATTGCGCGCAGCCCCGACCACGGTGAAGCGATCGAGGAGATAGAAGGAAAGAAAGAAGGCGATAACCTCGTCATAGCATTCAATCCGAGGTTTCTTTCGGAGTCTTTGAGAAAAATCGATACAGAAGAGGTGGAGTTGAATTTTGTCGATTCCAACAGTCCGCTGCAGATCAACCCCATAGATGTTCAGGGTTATACTTATATTATAATGCCTATTAGGTTAATATAATGTACCGGATTGGAATAGGCTACGACGTTCATCCAATAGCGAGGGGTAACAAGGGGCTTTTTCTTGGTGGTGTGATGGTATCCGACGAATTTTACCTTCACGGTCATTCAGATGGTGATGTTTTATCTCATGCGATTGTCGATGCGATTCTCGGGGCGGTCAAAGCCGGTAATATAGGACTCTGGTTTCCAGAAAACGAAAGGAACAAGGGTAGGAGAAGTATAGAATTTCTGGCCGAAGTTCGAACTGGATTGATGGATTCATGGGAGATAGTAAACATCGATTCGGTAGTGGTTATAGAAGAGGTGAGATTGTCCGAACTTGTCGGGGAAATCGAAGAGAGCATCGCGCAGGCGCTGAAGGTTTCAAGTGAAATCATGAGCGTAAAGCCTAAGTCCGGAAATGGAAGCGGTGCCGGATTCGTACAGTCGCAGGCGATTTGTCTTCTGAGAAGGGTGGGAGATATCAATGCCTGACTTTAGATACGAAGTCATAAACAGTAAGGGTAAACCCGAAAAAGGAAAGCTGACCGCCAACTCCAAACTCGATGCCCTTCAAATCCTTTCGGGCAGAGGTTACACGGTGAGCGCAATAAGGCCGATCGCATCTCAGAACAATGTGCGTACTTCGATCTTTCCTCTTTCTCCTAAAGAGGTTAGTCTATTCGCGAGGCAGCTATCGACAATGGTTTCTTCAGGGGTCAGAATAAGGGATGCGCTTCAGGTTCTTTCAACTCAAGTGCTCTTCAGCCGAAGGTTCAGGAAAATTATAAACAGAGTTATTCTGGATATAGAGAGCGGTATGAGTTTCAACGAATCGCTGGAAAAATCTGGAGTCTTCGAGCCTCTTTTCACCAACCTGGTTAAAGCGGGGGAGACCGGAGGTGTACTGGACGAATCGCTCCAGAGAGTCTCAGAGTTCTACGAAGGCATGGTCGAATTGCAGAACGAAGTAAAATCTGCAATGGCCTATCCACTGTTCATGATGGTTTTCGCGGTCGGTATCGTGGGAATAATTTCTTTTTTCATATTGCCCAACCTGATCAGCGCTTTCGGAGGTAATTTCAAGCCAACGGGAGTGATGGGGATTCTTCTGGGCATAAATGGTATTCTTAAATCTCACTGGCTTTTCATTCTGCTTGGACTGGTCGGTATTTTAGTCGGTGGATGGCTTTTCTTTAAAAGTAAATACGGCAACTATGTCAAAGAAATCTTTGGAAAAATCATACCTCCTATAAGAAAGTTGAGAAACATGACGGCCATGGAAAGGTTCACCAGAACGACCGCGGTTCTGGTTGCCAGTGGTGTCGATTTACCGACGGTACTAGAACTTGCCGGTCAGGTCTCTCAGAGTCCTTCTCTGGAGCACGCCATACAGATTTCGATTTCCCAGATCAAGGCCGGTGAAAGCATCCACGTTGCTCTGGGCCAGCAGAAAGTCTTTCCGGCGATTGTGGTTAGTATGGTCGCGACGGGCGAGGAAACAGGAAAGCTCGACGAGGTCATGTTTAAGGTGGCCGACTTCTATCACACGCAGGTTCAGAGCTCACTTAAGAAACTTGTTTCCCTTGTAGAGCCTATTATGATCATATTCATAGGAGGATTTATAGGGTTTCTGGCTTACACCATGTACAACACGATATTCGCGATGGAGCAGAGTATTGGATGAGTGTAGTGGAACTTGTATGTTGTCTGGCCATAGTCGGCATATGTATGGGTTGTATAATGGCTTTTTCGGGAGAAGCGATCTCCAATTTGTCGATAGAGTTGAGTAAGGTGGAACTCGATTGCTTTCTCGAAAACCAGAGACTGAAGGCTGTCAGAAGATCTAAGACCGTTGAGTTAATATATAATTACAGGCAGCGAAAGCTTTACTCGAACACCGGGGATTTGCTAGAGAACTGTCTGTGGAAAAATCTGGAGGACTTCAGGATAATCTTCAATGGCGAAGGTTCGATAGCGATACTCAGTGGTTCGACAACGCTATACTTTGAGAATGATACTGTTCTTACGATACAACCCGTAACGGGTAAGGTGACATACTGAGCAACGATTCGGGGAGTGAAGCGAATGTTCCAGACCATGATAACGGCACTGAACATCGATGACGGTTATACCGAAATAGCCAGGGCTGTAGTCGAAGGCCGTTACTTGAAGCCTGTCTTTTCGGTTTTAAAAACAGGTCCAAAGAGTTTGGATGAAGCTGTCAGGATCTTCATGCAGTACAATTCTCTTCCCTCCGACGAGATTTTTGTAACGAGCTTTCATCCAAAGAACGTCGTTTTCCAGCATCTCGAAGTTCCAAGGGTCAAATCCATGAAGAACCTTCTCAATGTTGCCAGCTACAAAGCGGCCTCCCAGTTCTCTCTGCCGCCAGACGAAGTCAGTGTGGCATGCCTAAATTCCTTGACCGCTCTTAAAAGCGGAATCGTGCCGGCTTTTGTCATTACCCGCAGGAAGGTACTAGATGAGTTCATAAGCAATCTCAGACAAAGTGGCTTCCCAGAGCCCAACGTTGTTGATGTGAAGCCTTTTCAGATCTTCAAAATTGCTCAAATGGACGCGCTAGAGGGCAATTACGTTCTCTTTATGGTTGACAGCGATTACTCTCTTCTGGTGATGCTCAAGGGTGATGAAATAGTGGGGCTGAACTACATAAACGGCGGTTTTTCTGATGTGGCAGGTAAATTCAGGGAAGATGATTCGCTCTCTCCGAACACGGATATTCAAAGGGAGTTTCTCACAGGATCAAAAGCTTATTACGATTCACTCATAGAGGAAGCGTCGGAACAGCTCGAGAGTATGATATCTTACCAGTTGAGGATGTATTTGACCAATACCCTATCGAGTTCTCCAAACACTTCGGCTGCCGATGAGGCATCTTTCAGCAAGTTTTTCGTGGTCGGTCAATCAAGCCTTTCTACTGCCGTATACGGCAGGGCTTTCCAGAGAATGCTCGGGGGGGATACCGGTGTTCTTGTCCTACCTTTGAAGATAAAAGAAACGATAGGAATTACTTACACAACGGCCGGACTTCTCATGAGGGGTGGTGAGCAGCTTGGTAGACGTAAACTTGTATTCAAAGAAGAAACGAGTTTGCAGGCTTAGAAATGCTTTGATCATACTATTGCTCATTGTAGTTCTGGTCGTAGGAGCGCGCTTTTTGGCCTCACAGGCTTTCGAATTCAGACTGAGGCAGATTTCGAGATTGAAAGGCTTTCTCTTCGATAACACCGGAACATACCTAACGGGTAATCTCAGGCAGGATATTCAAACGATAAGAGATAAAAAGCAGGAATACATAAACTCAAAAAACAGACTTTCAATGCAGGTAAGGGATCTTAGAACACATGTTCAGAGAAAATCTCTTGAAATGAATGTCTTCAGAACTTTAAACACCTTTCTGAATGATGAAAATGCAGTCAAGACCATTCTCACCAGGGTGAATTTCGAAAATGGTAAAGGTAACGCCTTCTATTATCTGATATACGATGGAAACAAAGTCTCCTTCCCTACCCCATCGAGCACTCCGGTTTTGCTGTCAACTCCCAATGTGCGAGGTAACCTAGAATTCGCGGACCTTTACACCCTTCAGATTATTGACCTTGAAGTGGGTGATAAACAATGAAAAAGGAGAACGACGATCTTGATTTCAAAGTGATAGAATTTTCCGATCAATCCGAAACCGGAACCCTGGAGTCCAGTGAATTTTATATTCATAAGGACTTCAAGAAACACCTTAAAAGGAAACTGACCTTTCTCGACAGAAAAGGTATCAACGCAAAGCTCTTGTTTGGAGCTCTGGTACTAATTGCTGTGATTGGTTTCTCCGTTCTGGTTGTTGTCTATTCGTACAACGCCTTTAAAAACACGACGACTCTTCTGATGGAGGTGAACGAGCTCGAGAATGCTTTTCTCGAGTTTCAGCTTCTCACAAGGGTTAGAAATGAAACAATAGGTTCAATGAGTACGAGGAGTTATCTCGGCGATCTCCAGAAAATTCTGGGTATTTCTAACAAACCGGGTGATTACAAGGGAATTTCCATATCTGGCAGGTCGAGGGATATTCTCGATCTTGTGGAGATGCTAGTGAATGAACCCAGGATAACAATAAATAAGCTGGAGTTAAGATCAAATCTGGGTTTCCCTATACTACCGGAGTCAACTCTGCCATCTAACATTATGATAGAATTGAGAGCAGATGTCTCTATCACCGGAAGTTTTTAGGATAGGATTGATGGTATGGAGAAATTGGTTGTAATAATCGTCGTTTTGATTTGCGCCTTAGTAATGGGTGGCGTTCTGCTCGCTTTCCTTCTTCAACCTGTGGAAATAACCGAAGTCACGGCCAATAGAATAAGGGTTGAGCCGATCAACACTTCAAGCTTATCCGAACCAGTCAGGATGCAAGATCACTTTACACCGCTTTTTGCCAGCCCGTCCGAGGTTATAAGCTCTATGCTCGAAGTAGGACAGGAAGCGGAAAACATAGCTTATGTAGCGTATTTCAGATTGAACAGGGTGGATTATGCCGTTCTCGATACGGCCGGAACGCAGGTCACGGTAAGGGTCGGCGAACGCGTAGATCCCTCGTATATTGTGTACGGAATAACGGAATTTGCCGTTTTGCTTAACGATACCAGCACGAACAGCTTTGTGGTTGTGAAATATTTCAGGTCTTGAACTCCTCTGACTCTAGGGGTAAATATGGGGTGATTTCTGTGAGAAAAGTCGCGGTTCTCTTCGTGGTTCTGAGCGCCATCGCTTTAGCATTTTCGAATCAACTGGGTTCGGTTATTCCTTCGATGGATGTTGAATCCGTTACCCTTACTCTGGTCTTCAACGAACCGTTCGTCGAATCGTACAACATCCAGTCAAACCCGTCGAAGACGATATACTCGCTTTCTCTGAACGGTGTGAATGGGAAGGATATGAATCTTCCTCTTCGGATGGGACCGGTTGAAGGTTTGTGGATCAGGCAGGAACCGTCACGACTCTCAGTTAATACCGCATTGCTCACACCCGCTAGAGTCGAACCGGAAATCATCGTAAGGGAAAACGTTGTGATCATAAGGTTTTTCCGGTCGAGTGCCGAGGTGGATATAGATAAATTCACAACTTACGGAATGACCATCGCCAGCGCGATGACCTATCTCTTTTCAGAGGAGATATTGAACCTTTCTTACATACTCTCACCAAGCGTGAGAGACGAGAAGATACTTGTAGGCTTCAACCTGGCTCTACCAGAAGAGATACTTCGAAACATCCTAACCTCGCTCGGTGACAAGGTGGCATATGCATATTTGAGCGACGGTACTTTTTATCTGGGTACTCCCGATGAAGTGAGAGAACTGGTCAACACTTTCTGGAGAACTTATATCGGTGTGGAGTTCAATGTCGATGGAGAAACGGTCTCGGAGCAGGTGGAAAGACTTAGAAAGACGCTTCCCGTAAACAGTTTCATAGAATATCTACCAAACGAAGCCTCGCTGATGGTATTTGGAGATCTCCAGACACATTTCATGCTTTCATCTTTACTTACCACCAACATTGTCACGAAAGAGTTTACTGCGCCTTCTGAGGCAACATCAACCGGAGTTGAGCCACTGACGGCTTACGAAACGCTTGCAAGAGAGCTAAACTCCATTCTCTTCTCCGATTCCGTCACCATAAGTACTATACCGCAGTTCAACAGGATAATACTTTCTGGCAACAGTAAATACGTCGATGAGCTTCTCGAATACCTGGAGCTCTACAGGAAGAATCTCACGTCCGAGAAACTCGATTCGAGCAGGATCAGGATAACCTACACTCTGCCGGAAAACTTCTTTCTAGTGGAAGACGTTCTGAGACTTGGCAGTAGTTCCGGTTCAGGCTTACCAGGCGACGGTACGATAGTTGGAACGATTTTGAACCTTCTCCAGAGCTATTCCAAAGATAGTGTAACCGTTGACAGGACGTTCGAACCGGTTGGAAAAGTGACCTTCGATCTGCCGAAATACCTGGTCGAGTTCGTCGAAAAGACTATGGAATCGTTTAGCAAGATATCCGAAGGGGTTACTTACTCGGTGATAAAGTACCATATGCCCGTTGTTGAAGAAACGATATCGCAAGTCGAAAAAATCACAGGTGCCGTAATCGAGACCATAGGCGAGAAGAAAGGGTACATAATCAAAGGTTCGAAAGCTTCCATAGAAACGGCTCAGTACGTTTTGAGCCTTTTCACAGGAATCACATTTGAAGATTACAGGAACACTTATATAGAGCTCAAAGCAGAAAACACTTTCAACGAGGTCAAGAGCTTTTTCGACTCCTATTTCGCTTCAAGAGGTCTGGTTGTTGACGAGTATTCTCTGGAGCAGATATCCGAAAAACTCATTTACATCTATGCTCCCTCGGATATACTCGATGAAGCCCTGGTGGAACTGGAGAACAGAGAGAAACAGATATTCAGAAAAACCGAAGATCTTATACTCGAAGTGGCTCCGGAGATCTATGACTCGGGCTTGGGAGAGCTGATAGATACACTCTTGAATCCCGAGGAATCGAAGGTATTCATCAGATCCGCAGGATTGATAGTTCTGAGGGGTTATCCGGAAAGACTTTCGGAATTGGCGAAAATCATAGAGACAAGAGTCCCCAGGATAGTCGAAATGATCGAGAAAAATCTTTCGGAACAGGAAGCCAGAATTTCTCTTCAGATAGGTTCGATACCAGGCTGGGACCTCGATAAATTCCAGACATATCTAAGAGACTTTCTCGGACCGGATGAATTTGCAACTATCACAGTTACAAGGTCTGGAAACGGATTTATAGTAGTAGGACCGGAAAGTCTTTTGAACACGGTGGATGGTGAGGCCGAAAAGCTCAGAATGCTTGAGAATCCTTTTTATAGACTTGAGTCGTCGATACCGTCCTTGAGTCAATTCGAGTCGCTTCTCGAGAGACTGGGCATCGCTGTGTCAATAATTCCCGTAGATAATCAGTTCATGGTTGTCGGATCTCAGGAAAACGTGGAAGAGGTCTCCCGACTTATAAGTCAGCTTGGCAGCGGCCTGCCGGTCGGAGGAGAAGTGACAGTTCCCGGTACCGTTTACAACTACGCTTTCGTAAACATCCCTTATGGAGAAGTAGCTGGTCTATCAGAGCTTCTCGAGAAATTGAACTTACCCGTTGAGTTCGTGAATACACCAACCGGAGTTGCCGCAGTCGCCCCTGAAGAAAGGTTGAAGAAGGCCATGGAAGTGGTGGAATCAATACTTTCAAGGCTTGAACCTCTTGAAACCGGTCCTATTGGCTACAGCCTCGTGGATGTGGACCCCGGCTCTCTCGAAAGCCTCAAAACGATTGTCGAGAAACTGAAGATCGAAGTGGATTTCGTTGATACCCCTTCCGGAATCGTTGGTATTGGAAGCGACGTCCATCTGGGAATCGTCAAAAAACTGGTAGAGGATCTTCTTAAAAAAGAGTCGGTTACCCCTACTCAGGGCGATAAAGAAACGGGGTATATGATATTCCGTGGTAGAAGCGACATCAGCATTGATTCGCTCAAATCAGTTGTGCAGGTCTTCGGATACGATCTTACCTTCACTCCAGTGTACGACAAGATCGTTGCGGTCGGAGACAGATACGACTTAAACAGCTTCAACGCGCTTTACGGAGAGATTCTCTCCAGTGAAAGTGTTGAAGATGCCAGAGTGAGCGTAGAGCTACCCGGTATA
Source organism: Mesotoga infera (assembly GCF_900157305.1). Taxonomy (NCBI): domain Bacteria; kingdom Thermotogati; phylum Thermotogota; class Thermotogae; order Kosmotogales; family Kosmotogaceae; genus Mesotoga; species Mesotoga infera. The sequence goes on along the minus strand of NZ_LS974202.1, from coordinate 332,848 downwards.
CCCGGCTGGGATCCTACCAGGCTCGCTGCTTACCTAAGAGTTGTATTTGGCGAAAAGGTAGAAGAGATCTCTCTGATCCAGACTTCCAAAGGATATATATTGAACGCTCCCGGATCGATGACAGGTGCAATTAGCGAAGAGTTCGAAAGGCTTTCAAGGATCGAGAATCCCTCTTATTCCATAGAAACGAGAATGCCAAACATAACGGAAATAGACAACCTCCTCGCGAGACTGGGAATCATCGTCGATATACTTAAGGTAGAAGACTACAGTGTCGTGGTCGGTTCTTCGGAGAACGTTGCCAAAGCGCGCGAGCTGATAACTAAATTGGTTGACACTCTGGGAGTTCCAGAGCAGACAAAACCACAGATTTTCAAATTATCCGCCATAACTTCCGGAGATATGGAGTACTTCGTGCCTATTTTCGATAGTATAGATATAGAGGTTGCGCTCCTTGAATCTCCTGCAGGAATATTGATCGTAGGCAAGGAAGACCAGGTGAACAAGGCGCTCGAAATAGCCAACAATATTCTGGAAAGGAAACCCTCGCAAGAAGTTTCGATAGTGTACGAGTTTGTCGATATACCTTCAGATGGCGTTGCCATTTACGGCGAGATTCTGAAGCGACTTGGTTTGAATGTCGAACTCTTTTCCTCTCCAGCTGGTGTCCTTCTTATAGGAACCGAAGAAGATATAGATAAAGCCAGACCGATAATAGAGGCCATACTGGAACGTGAAGCGAAAACCATTGTCCAGAGTGATGAACGTCAAAGAGTATCGATGATCGTAAAAAATATACCGGGCTGGACGGAGGACAAATTCACAGATTACTTCAGAAGCCTCCTTGGAGAGGGCGAATTTGCCGGAATCTCCATAACCCCTTCCTTTAGCGGCTTTATAGTCATAGGAGCGGAGAGAACTCTGACGAAGATACAGACCGAAGTCGTCAGATTGTCGGAGATAGAGGACCCCTTCTATCTGGTAAAGGATGCTCTGCCACCGGTTGATCAGCTAGGCAGACTCTTGGAAAGACTTGGGTTGAACGTAAACATCCTACCGGTAGGAGAGAAAAATCTTATCGTCGGCACCGAGAGCGATGTAATTAAAACCGGAGAGCTGATCGACACACTCAAGACAGATCTGGATACAGGTGATGTGAAGTACGTTTACAGATTTTCCGATGTCAATCCTCAGTTTAAGGGCGTTGTAGAAAGTATCCTCTCCAGTCTGAAGATCGAAGTTGGACTGATAGAAGCGGGAAACAACATGGTGATCGTCGGTCTAGAGAAAGAAGTAAATGCCGCAAAAGAGATCCTGGACGATGTTTCAGCACAGATAGTTGACAATACTGCGGAGGGTAAAATCGGATATTCCTTCGTGGGAGTCGAGAGCTCGCAGATAGAAAGCTACGGCGGGATACTCGAGAGACTGGGGTACGAAGTGGATCTTCTCTCTTCACCCTCAGGAGTGCTGGTAATAGGAGAGGAGAAGGCTGTCAAGAGCGCGGTGGAGATAATCAACGCGATACTGGCGAGGGAGGAAGAGATAGAGAGCAAGGTTGGGGAGAGTGTCAGAGTTTCGACCGTGCTGTCGGTGGTTCCGGGCTGGGATCAACAGAAGACTTTCGACTATTTCCGCGACTTCCTCGGGGAAGACGAGTACTCTAGGATCTCGCTCACACCTTCAGCTGGAGGTTACATCGTAGTCGGTCCGGAGGAGACAGTGAAGAAACTTGAAACGGAGATTTCGAGACTGGCCCAGCTAGAGCACCCCTTCTTCACCATAGAGAAGAGCATTCCCGCCCTTGACAAGTTCGAGCAGTTATTAGCTACGCTCGGTATAAAAGTCAACATAATAGTTCTGGAAGACAGATACTTGATCGTTGGAACAAAAGAAAACGTGATCAGCACTTCTGATATTTTACATCAGATAGTCGAGACTATCTATCCTGACAGTGCTACCCAGGAAGAACCTCCGGCAGAACTTGGCTTCACCCTGATCGAGACAATACCCGAAGATATACCGGTTCTCGCGTCAGTGATCAATAAACTTGACATTCCGGTGGATATAGTGGGAATTTCCTCGGGAGCGATAGTTATAGGTCAGGCCGATCGACTGGAAGAGGCGTCAGGTGTCATTGAATCAATTTTAAAACACCGTGAGAGCCTCTACTCAAAACCCGAACCTGACTACAGATTCGTGGATATCGAAGCACCTCTGATAGATCAACTGTTACCGGTCATGCAGAAACTCGAAATACAGGTTGAGTTTCTTGAAACCCCAACTGGCGTCATCGCCATCGGGGCTCCACAGGAGCTTTCGAGAGCCATCGGCCTAATCGACTCGCTGATGTCGAGAGAAGTTCCCGAAATCCCACAGAAAGAGAAACACGAGAGCTACCTGTTGCTACCACTGACCCAGGGACTCAGTGTAGAAGCTTTAACGCCGTTACTGAAGACATTTGAATACGATATTTCATTGCTTGGCATCTCCGACAAACTCATAGCTATCGGGCGCGAAGAAGATCTCGTGAAGTTCAAGTCTCTCTACAAGAGCCTTCAGGCACAGGAGATAGATCGTGAAAGTAGAGTATCGATAGAGATAAAAAACATTCCAGGATGGACCACAGAAGATTTCGGACAGTACGCGCGTTTCTTCCTGGGTGCCGATGACTTCGCCAGGATATCGATTCTCGAATCGGTCGGTGGATATGTAGTTCTCACGCCTCTAGATCTCAAAGAACCTATAGAGAGCGAACTAGAAAGAATTAGAAAATTTGAAGATCCCGAGTTCGTTGTGAAGGAGAAACTACCGCCCGTTGAGGATCTAACGGGATTACTGGCCAGGCTAGGTGTAGTAGTAGATCTCGTTCCGATGGGCAGTTCGGCGATAATAATCGGTTCATCAGATGCGGTTCAGAGGGCCGGAGAGATATTGAATAGACTTCTGGGATCGTTAATTGTAGAGACAGTGGAGGAAGAACCTCTGGAGTACAGGATTCTAGATATTCCAGATGAAGACACTGCGAGTCTCCAGGAGATACTGGATAGACTGGGAGTAGATGTATCACTACTATCTTCACCTTCGGGTGTGGTCGCCATAGGAACTGGATCTACAATAGAAAAGGCCTCCAGTATAGTCGCGGATATAATGAGTAAGAGGATCAGCCCTCAGGTTGAGGAGCCAGTTTATACATTTACAGAAATTCCATTGGCCGATATTCAAAGCTACCAGGCCATATTGAATAAAATTGGAGCCGGTGTTGAACTGATGCAATCGCCTTCGGGCGTCCTGATCGTGGGGACGGGAGAAAAGGTCGAAAAGGCTCTGAAAACTGTGAATGCGGTTCTTGCAAAAGAAGTAGAGATGAGTTCGGCCGGAGAACAGCCAAGGAGAGTCTCGACCGTGCTGTCAGTGGTTCCGGGCTGGAGCGACGACAAGTATTCGGGTTACTTCAGGGACTACCTTGGGGAGGATGATTTCGGAAGGATATCCATAACTCCGTCCACTGGCGGATACATAGTGATAGGACCACAGGAAGTACTCGACAGGATGGAGAAGGAAGCGACGAGACTGACGAGCATAGAAGACCCGTACTACATAGTGGAAGAGAAGCTGCCTGCGATAGAAGAGCTTGGCACACTGCTGGAGAGACTGGGCCTGAAAGTCACCATTCTCCCGATAGAGGACAGATACCTCGTGGTCGGGAAGAAGGAGAGCGTGGAGAAGGCCTCACAATTCATCTCAACGCTGAAGGCTGGGATGCAACCTGCGGTGGAAGAGCCGCAGGGCTTCGAATTCGTGGAGATAGAAGCCCAGTACATAGACTCACTGGAGAGAACACTGGAAGAGTTGAAGGTGAAGGTACAGCTGATCCAGATAGGCAACAACGTTGTGATGATAGGCTCCAGCAAGGATCTGGAAGCGGGGCGTGAACTGCTTACGCCGATAGCAGAGAGATTGAAAGAGACACCTGTGGAGAAGAAAGTGACCTACTCTTTCGTGGGAGTCGAGAGCTCGCAGATAGAAAGCTACGGCGGGATACTCGAGAGACTGGGGTACGAAGTGGATCTTCTCTCTTCACCCTCAGGAGTGCTGGTAATAGGAGAGGAGAAGGCTGTCAAGAGCGCGGTGGAGATAATCAACGCGATACTGGCGAGGGAGGAAGAGATAGAGAGCAAGGTTGGGGAGAGTGTCAGAGTCTCGACCGTGCTGTCAGTGGTTCCGGGCTGGAGCGACGACAAGTATTCGGGTTACTTCAGGGACTACCTTGGGGAGGATGATTTCGGAAGGATATCCATAACTCCGTCCACTGGCGGATACATAGTGATAGGACCACAGGAAGTACTCGACAGGATGGAGAAGGAAGCGACGAGACTGACGAGCATAGAAGACCCGTACTACATAGTGGAAGAGAAGCTGCCTGCGATAGAAGAGCTTGGCACACTGCTGGAGAGACTGGGCCTGAAAGTCACCATTCTCCCGATAGAGGACAGATACCTCGTGGTCGGGAAGAAGGAGAGCGTTACTAGAACGGTGGATCTGATCCAGATGCTAAGAAGAGATGTTGAATCACCTGTCGCTTCGCGTGAATACGAGTACACAATTCTGGAGGCCGGCTCTCAAGTACTGGAAATCGTCAGGCAGGTACTCGAAGAGATGAAAATAGCCGTCACCGTTATCGGTTATGGAAACAACATGATTATTGTGGGTTACAGAGAGGCAATCGATTCGGCCGTAGATATAATAAGTTCCATAAGCGACCGAACCGATGTGATAGCCGTCGACGAAAAATTGAAGTATGTCTTTACGGAAATACCGATCGACAAAATGGATGAATTCTCGAATATTCTCGATAACCTGAAGCTCCCGGTGAAACTGCTTTCTTCGCCTTCGGGAGTAATTCTTGTTGGTGAAGAGCTTGAGACTGACAAGGCTTTAGAAGTAGTGCAATCAATACTTTCCAAATTGGAAATAGACGAGACGACGGAATCGAGATTGTTCAACAATTTAGTCGGCTGGGAAGAAGGAAAACTGACCACTTATCTCAGAAGCTATCTCGGAGAAAAGGATTGGGCAAAGATAAGTATAACTTCCATCCAATCGGGCTATCTGATTGTAGGTCCATCGGGAGTACTGGACAGGATACAGAAAGAGCTTTCGAGACTGACCGGACTGGAGAAACCTCATTACAGAATTGTGGATTCACTTCCCTCAGTTCAAAATTTGGAACTTCTCTTCGAAAGAATGGGACTCTCGGTCACCGTTGTCATAACAGATGGAAAGACCATGCTTATAGGTCCAGAGAGAGACATTTTGCAGGCATTGAAGGTCTTAGATGAACTGAAAGAAGATGTTGAGATCACACAGACAGGGGATCAAATTCTCTTCACGTTCATAGACATTCCAACCGAGGAGATCGAGAATTTCAAAGCGATCTTCGAAAGACTTGGCATTACGGTGGACATCCTTGGTACCCCGACGGGTACGATCGTGGTAGGTGTACAAGGAGCGATAGATAGAGCCAGGGAAACGGCAACCTCTATTCTGTCTAGAAGAGAGGCTCAAATAGTTCCCGGGGTGCAGAGCTACCTCGCACTAGAAATCAGAGACGGGTTCGATCTTGCAGCAGCTCAGTCTGTGATCTCAGCGTTCAACCTGAACGTTTATCCCCTTTCTGTCGCTGGAAAGCTGGTGATGATCGGCACTCAGAGTGAACTGGAAAGATTCTTGACTATCAGGAACGATATCGTCGATGAGCACAGAATAACCGCGATAGTTCCCAGAGAGGTCACCCTCGAAGAGCTAAACGGTATCAAGGAGACCCTGAAACTCGATGTTTCGGTGTTTGAAATGAGAAACAGTTTCGTAGTATACGGTAAGGAACAGGATATATCGAATCTGAGGAGCATATTGAACGAGGTTGCTGTCAAACAGCCGGCAGAAGAAGCTCCACAGATAGAGACGCTCACGAACGTTGGAGTTGACCTGGATTATTTGAGAGAAATCTTGGCGAGTATGGGGATAAACATCAAAGTTTACGGTGAAGGAGATAGCATAGTCGCCGTCGGCAAACCGTCGGAACTGAACTCCCTCAAGAATCTCTTGAAAAAGATCGATTCCACTTCTACTGCAACTGAGACCACTGTTGCCTTCTATCCTTTGCTTGAAGGTTGGACTGGAGAAATCCTGGGCAATTTCCTGCAGGCCATGAATGTGGATGTTCTGGTTTTCCAGGAGAGTAGTCGGGGTTATCTTCTGATTGGTGTTCGAAAGGATCTTGAGAAGGTGAAAGCTCTTCTTGACGATCTGGATATAAAGATCAAGAAAGCAACTGAGCTTTACGCCATTCCTTCAGGTATGGAATTTGAAGAGTTGCGCGATACACTTTTGTCTTCTGGATTCAACCTCTCCTACACGAGACTCGGACAGAGCATGTCTATCTCGGGGCCTGAAGAAGACGTGAAAATGGCCATTGCTATGCTCGACGAAATTATCAGGAGCGGACTTGGGAAGGCCCTTTCCTACACTCTTATCGATCTGCCCGCGGAATTAACCCTCGAAAAGTTCCAGAAGATAATGACCGATATGGGCCTGAGCATATCCACAGTTCAGATCGATAGTCGCTTGATGTTGATTGGTCCTGACAGCGATCTCAGAAAAGCGGGTGATATCGTTGAGTATTTGAGACCGGAGGAAGCCCTAGAAGACATTGAGAAGATCTACTCCGTCGTTGCACTTCCAGAGACTTTGACAATGGAAGAAGCCGGTCTCCTGGCCGAGAGGCTCGGATTGAACGTGGAGATGATCCCGGTTGCCGGGAATATTGTAGTTATAGGAACTACGGGCAGTGTGGATTCCTTCAAGAGTCTTATGACTAATATATCGGGCGCTCTGGAAGGCGGAAGCAAAGAGACGGTCTCCTACAAGATATCCTCGCTTCCGTCCGGTGTAGGACTGACCGAGTTCGAATCGCTGCTGGATTCGCTCAAGATATCATCCAGGATCGTCCAGGTTTCCGATTCTATAGTCTTCGTAGGAACTAGTGAAGAGAACGCTCTGGCCGAGAAATTGCTTTCAGAGTTCAGACCAGAGGAAGTTCCGGTGCAGTATGTTACCAGAGAGTATACGACGATTTCGATGCCGACAGGCTTCGATCTTGCATCTCTCTCTGGCATTCTCGAAAAGATAGGCCTTGAGGCCGATCTCACGCAGGTCGGTAATGTGCTAATTCTGGTGGGAGATCCACAATCTCTGCCGAAGGTCGTAAGTGTAATAAGCGATTTACATGGCACCAGTAGCAGGCCCGAGGTGATGAAGCTCGCTTATGAGGTCATCGACGTACCGGCTGATATGAATATCGACGTTGTGAACGAAGCTATAAATTCCTTGAAGATCCCCAGCACTATCATCAGGAACGGCAATAAACTCCTCGTAACGGGAAGTATTGCGGACATAGAAGAGACCAGGAGACTCGTCGAGATCTTCAGACCCGAACAATCGGCCGAATCTGTGGAGAAGGCATACAGGCTACTTTCTTTGCCGTCGGGATTCACGTTATTCGATGTGGAAAAGGCGCTGGGAAAGACCGGTATCGAACTCGAACTCTTGCAAGTGGGTAATGTATTGTTACTCGCCGGAAAGACCGAATCTCTGGACGAAGCTGAGTCGCTTCTTGAAAAATTGATAATGGTTTCCACCGGCGATACCGGTGAGAGAAACACCTACGAAATCGTGAAAATAAAGGAAGGAGTAACGACGCAGTTGTTGGGTCAGCTGTTCAGGCTCATCGGGATATCTGTTGAAATCCTGGAAAACGAGGACTGGATGGTTTTCACCGGTAGTGAAGGGGGTGTAAAAGCTGCGCTGGATGTCTTCGAATCGCTGTCCAAAGACATTGGCGGTACCGAAGAGCCGCTATCCTATACTATCACGATACTGCCCAAGAATTTAACTATCGGGCAGCTCCAGACGGCCTTCGAGTCCATACAGATACCTATTCGATTGATAGAAGCCGGCGATTACGCCATCATGGTAGGTACAAAAGACTCCCTTAGCAAGGGACAGCAGTTGATATCTTCACTCCGCATCGGCATCGACGCGAGCGGTACATCGACCGATGGATCGATATCGTATGTAACCTTCGCAATGCCGGTCGGAACTGAGATCGGCCAGCTCGAAACGATCGCGGGCTTGATGGAATTGAAGTTGAAGTTCCAGATCGTCGGTGATAGAGTCTTCATGATAGGAACGGAAAAGGACTTGAAGAGTTTCGAGGAGATTCTTAAAGGACTGGTCGTTGAGAAAACTGGTGTGATAAACCAGTTCAGGTTCATCAAAGCCATCACTGGAATAGATTCAGTTACTCTAAACATGTATCTCACCGCCAAGGGAATAGGACTCGCAGGAATATACGATGTGAGCGGTGGATATCTTTTGGTAGGCGATACAGAATCGATCGATCTGGCACAGGCGGCTGTTAATTACATAGACGACAACCAGCGTGTACACTTCGAGTACGTAGACCTTCCCGAGAACCTGGATCCCGAAATTCTACAGAGAATGGCCGAAGATCTCTTACTGGACGTTTCTATAATTCAGGTGAGTCCATCTCGCTATATGCTGGTTGGTGCCGCCGAGGATGTACAGAATCTGATAACCGTGATTTTCCAGGCGGCCGGTGCCGGCGAAAAGCTCCTGGATTATAGTATTGTTGCCCTTAGTCCTACACTTGAAAAGGAGCTTGATCTGGAGGCTTTACGGAACATTCTCGAAGAGATAGGCATAAAGGTAACGATTGGAAAGTTCAGCGGAAGATTGATATTTGTAGGCAAGGCGAACGCTATCGAAGCTTCCACAAACCTTCTAGAAAAACTTCGCACTTCCATGGAAGAGAATGGAAGCGGGAAACAAACTTTTTATGAGCTTCCGGTGATTGGTGGATGGAGTGTGGTGGATATTCAGAACTACCTTGAAGCCGCCGGTATAAAGTTGGGTTCGGTGATCGAATATGCAGGCAGGATAGTTGGAATAGGTGCTCAGAACGACCTGGCTATGGCCGAGGAAGCGCTCCTGTTCATTGCCAACAAGGCGGCCAGAGAATCCGTTAGGATCGACAAAGGTCTGGTGACGCAGATTCAACTCTCGGAAATGATAAGCAAACTGAACCTGAAGGCGGAGTTCGTGGAACTGGATAAACAATGGCTGCTCATAGGAGATCCGGATTCCCTGATGAAATTAACAAAAACGATTGAAGAAGCAGCGGCCGACAGAGAGATATCCAGATACGTTACTGATCTAACGGTAGATCCTCAGGAGCTCGCCTCTCTGCTCAGAGAAGCTATAGATGGCCTGACGGTACAGACCTTCGAGAACCTGCAGATGATACTTCTTAAATCCAAGAGCTCAATGGTTCTAGACAACGCCGAAGCGATGATAAAGAATGTTCAAGAGTCCAGGAAGGCCGTGGATCCAGTCGAGAAGGGTGTTACAGTCAGCGGGTCAAAGATTGGCATAGATGTGGTTAACCAGGACCTCGAAAGGTTGCTTAGAGTCGTAGCGGGAAAGCTCGATATTCCCTTGCTGTTCATAGATGTGATAGATGAAAACATAACCATGTCCGTCAAAGAGATCGATTGGGAAAGTCTGGTTAAGGTTATCAACGCTACGAAACCCGTCTCCATAAGCAGGATAGACAATATATACGCCGTAACTAAGAAGGAACAGAAGTCCGGTCAGGAAGCGACGGACATAGAGCTCGTATATCGCGTTTACCACAACGTCGAAGAAGTGACGAAACTGATCGAATTCTACGGCGGAGAGGTTCTTTCCGACCCGGTCAACGGTTACATAGTAGTTAGAGGGCTCGCAAAGTCCAAAGTGGACAGCATATTCGACGAAATCGCCAGTTCTCTGGCCAAACCGAAGAAGCAGGTCAGAATAGAGACCAAACTAGTGGATAAGTCGTTAGTGGATGAGATGCAGAGAGATTTCACCACGTCCTTGGAAATCACGAATCCCGATGTAATAATCCAGAACGGTTCTATCGATCTGAATTTCAAGATCTTCGAAAACCTCGATATCTCGAAGATACTGGACAGCATAGTGAACACTGCAAATGCCAACATCAGTGCCGATCTCAAGGATAGAGACGCTGATTCCGACCTTATATCCAGCCCCTCGATAGTTTCGATGAGCGGTGAAGAGGCGACCATTCATATAGGAGACACCATACCATATCTGGTGAAAAAGATAGAGTACGTCGATGGTCGGCCGGTGGAAATCGAGACCATAGAGAATCTCAACACCGGTGTCGAGTTACGCATAACTCCCACGGTCAACGATGATGGGAAGATTCTTCTCGACCTCTATATAAAGGTCAGCGAACCCGAGAAATATGTCGATGGCACCAGAACGCTCTACGGTGAAAAGACCAGAGAGGCCAAGAGCAAACTTGTGATTGGTGATGGCAATACACTGACAATCGGTGGACTGGTAGCAAACAAAGACTCCGTGAATGTCAACAAGATGCCTTTCTTGAGCGATCTGCCATTCATCGGTAAGCTTTTCACCACCGAGACCAAGACCACCGATAAGAGAGAGCTTGTTATCTTCATCACGGCGGAGGTGGTACAGCCTTGACGAGAAAACCCGTTGTCAGCGGAAAGTTTTACGCCGGCGACAGCGAGGATCTAAAGATTCAGATAAAAAATTGCTTTTTGCACCCGGCCGGTCCGGGGATGTTGCCGACCGGCGGAGGGCAGAAGAGAGGATTGTCCGGTCTCATAGTACCCCATGCCGGCTATATGGCCAGCGGCCCCGTGGCGGCCTGGGGATACTACGAAGCCTCTCTGTTGGTTCAACCGGCTGTTGTCTTGATAGTGGGTCCAAATCATACTGGACTAGGTACCAGACTGTCTATCTGGACTGATGGGGCCTGGTCGACTCCTTTTGGAGAAGTGGGTATCGATGAAGATCTCTGCAGAAAGCTGATAGACAACTCTAAGGGCCTGATTCAGGCAGATACGTCGGCGCATCTCTACGAGCATTCAATAGAAGTGCAGCTTCCCTTCCTCCAGTACGTCTATTCTCAAATAAGCATAGTTCCGATCGTGATGACTGATCAGAGGCTTGAGCTAGCACTGATTCTGGGCGATATAGTAAAGAATTCTATAGGCGATAGAGAGGATTTGTTGATAATAGCCTCCTCTGACCTTAACCACTACGAGCCTCACGAAACAACGATGAAGAAGGATTCCAGACTGGTCCAGCTTCTGGTAGACGGGAAATACGAAGAAGCGTACAGCCTGGCCGGAAAAGAACGTATAAGTGCCTGTGGATTGGGACCAATGGTTGCGGTAAGAAGTATGTTCACGGAAATGAAAGTTCTCAAAAACACTTCCAGCGGCGAAATTATAGGCGATAGATACCGTACGGTCGGTTATCTGGCGAGTATCCTCAGATAATTCCTCTTCTCGCGACTGAGTAACCACCATGCTATAATTTTGTGGGCTGGAGGTGTGATCGATGGTAAAGAAGTATCTGATGGCTGTGCTTCTGACGATATCGATTCTCTGTACGGGCGCTCCATCGATAATAATAGATGGCGGACATTTCACCAATGTAGGCAAAGAAACTCCATCGTTCGTGTACGATGGTGTAAGTGTGGCCTACCTATTCGATTTCGGTGGCAAGAATTCTCTGGAACTCGGAGGGGGCGTTTCTTTCGTTTCACCGGTCTCTTCCAGGGATTACTTCCAGAACGATTTTTTCAATACGGTTCTGAAGATCTTTATTGGTCAGGCCTATGATTTCACCGGCGAATCTTCGGCCGGTTTGAGAGTCGTGTCAAGGGCCGGTTTTCTGGTCTTGAACTTCGGCAAGTTCGGTTTATTCTACTCCATATCTCCCGTTTTTTATGTGCGTGTCGGTTTCCTGTCGTTCGGTATAAGCGTAGGACTGGAGATCGAACAATTCTTCGGGGAGAAGACACTTCCAGTATTCCAAACCGGTGGAGAGATAACTTACCGGTTCTAACGGAGGATCAAGCATGAGAGAGTTGGCAATTGTCAAGGAGCTGAAAAGGGATACCGTGCTCCTCGAAAAGGCTCGCACTCAAGCCTGCGCGAGCTGCGGCTCCAAAAACAGCTGCAGTGTTTCGCAGGGCGATAAAATAGTCACTATTCAGGCATTGAGAAACGACATCGAAGTCGAACCGGGCGATACAGTTGAGATAGAAACCGGAAAGCTCTCCGCCACCAGGGTGGCCATGATAGTGTACGGTATTCCTCTAATCGTTTTTCTCGCCGTCCTGATAGTTGTTAACACATTCCTGAAATCCGAGGGATTGGCCGTCGGGCTGGCCTTCGCTTCCATCGCAGTGGTTTACGGCATCATATCGATATACGACAGGCGCAACCGCCAGAAATTGATGCCCCGAATAGTCAGAAAGGTGGTCCTGCCAGATGGATTCATCACGCAATAGTGTGGCTCTTCGCCTTCTGGAGTTCGAAGCCGTACTTTCGGAGATCGCGTCTAAAACAGTTTCCAGGTACGGCAGGGAAAGGGTGATGTCGCTCAAACCTTTTTTTGAGGATCCCCTTCTTCTTTACAAGCGTTCCAGCGAGTTCGAAAATATCATGAGAATTCAAGGTGAACCGCCCTTTTCGGTTTTCCACGATCTTTATGTTTACATCGAAAAAGTCAACCTTGGCTATACGCTCATAGGCGAGGAATTGAACAGATGCGCAACTACCATGGAAAACACCTGCAGACTAAAGGAGTTCTTCGAACCCCTGGCCGATTCCAGCCCAAACGTGGTGGCGGTGGCTTCGCTGTTATCGTGCGAGAGAGGTTTTATTGCAGAGGTTAGAAAGAAAATTTCCGAAGAGGGACTCGTGAAGGACCAGGCTTCCCCGGTACTTAGAGAGATAAGAAACGAGCTTCGAGGGCTTACCAGAAACCTTAGGAACAGGTTGGACTCTATCATGTCACGCTACAAAGACGGCCTGACCGACACTCTCGTCCTGAGCAGGGATGGAAGGTATGTGCTCCCCCTCTCCTCGGGTAAAAAGAACGAGTACCAGGGTATAATACATGGCTCTTCGAGCAGTGGGGCGACCGTTTATTTCGAACCGCAGGAGCTGATCTCGCTGAACGACACCCTCAAGATTCTTCAATCGCGAGAAGAAGAGGAGATTAGAAAAATACTCAGAGAGCTGACTTTTCTTTTCCAGGGTACTTTTGAAAGGCTCGGACCTTCTCTTGAAGCGCTGGGAGTGTTGGATAGTCTCTACGGAATATGCAGATACGCCAGAAAGAGGAGGGGTGTCTTCATAGAACCGTCGAACGACAGGAACTTCGTGCTGAGAGAGGCACGTCATCCGCTCATAGAAGACGATAAAGTCGTTCCCATAACCTTTCACATGAGAGATGGGATAAACGGTGTCTTCATAACCGGCCCGAACACCGGAGGAAAAACGGTTGCCATGAAGACGATCGGACTTTCCGTATTGCTTATGCTTTGCGGGTTGCCGGTGCTGGCCGATCAAACTTCCTCGATACCCTACTTCAAAAGCATATTCGCCGATATAGGAGACGAGCAATCCATAGAACAAAGCCTCAGTACCTTCTCTTCCCATATTTCAAGGATCATAGATATAATAAAAAGCACGGACGCCGACTCCCTCGTCCTGCTGGACGAATTGGGAGCAGGTACCGATCCGGTGGAAGGGGCGGCGCTTTCGATAGCGATTATAGAGAAACTCCTATCGACCGACTGCCGGTTAATACTCACGACACACCTGACCCCTATAAAGTTGTACGCTATGGAAAGGGAAGATGTGGAAAACGCCAGTGTTGAGTTCGACGTAAACACTCTCAGACCTACCTACAGACTTTTAATGGGAATTCCCGGTTCCTCCAACGCAATAGAAGTCTCGAAAAGACTCGGTCTTCCATCGGAGATCATAGACAAGGCACAGAGATACATGGACAGTGATGCACGCGACCTCGAAATCGTGATAGGCAAACTCCACAAGGAGAGGTCGACTCTCGAGGAAGAGAGGAGAACCCTGGAGAACATAAAAAGAGAACTGGAGAGCAGAACCCGAGAGTTCGAGGAGAAGCTTTCTCTTATCAAAGAGAAGAGATACAGGGAAGTCAGCGAAGAGATGGCTTCTCTGGAAGAAAAGCTGGGTCGAATACTCAAAGAGATAGAAAACTCGATCAGCCTTTCCAGATCGGAAAGAGAGCGAGATAAAATTTCGGCGGTCAAGAAACTGCAAGATCTGAAAATCCAGATTGAAAAGAACAGGAGCTTCGCCGTCAACAAGAACGAAGAAATCCCAGAGGTTGGGGACACAGTCAGACTTCTTGATGGTGGTACAGAAGGAGAGGTTTCGGCGATCGACGGCGACAGGGTTATCGTAGATTCAGGAAAGATAACGATCAAAGTGCCGGTCTCCAAAATAAGGGTTATCGGGAAAGTGAATAGAGCAGTCGATGAGGTCTCCTTCGAAATTCAGTCTCCCATAACAAGTTCGGAGATAGATATACGCGGAAATTACACTGAAGACGTTCCGATCCTGGTGTCGGATTTCATTCAATCCCTTAGGAGAAACGGTTTGAAGCAGGGATACATAATACATGGAAAGGGAACGGGAAAACTGGCAGAGAGTGTGTGGAACTATCTGCGCAAGGCAAAAGGTGTGAAAAACTTCAGAATTGGAACAACCAGCGAAGGTGGAAGCGGCGTCACCGTGGTGGAGGTCTGAGGGAACGGCTTATGAAAGCGGGAATAGATATAATAAAAATATCCAGAATGACGGAGAGGATAGCCCTGAGAATCCTTGGAGAAGAAGAGAAGAGGATCTACGATTCCCTCGGCAATCCATCGAGGAAACGGGAATTCGCGGCGGGGCGTTTTGCGGCCAAGGAAGCCTTCGTGAAAGCATCTGGCAGACAGGATATACCGTTCTCTGCCATTGAATTCCTCTCAAAAGAAGACGGTTCTCCAGATCCTTCCGTAACCCTTCTTGAGATCGCTGGTTCGGCCGTAACTGTGAGTATATCTCACGAAAAAGAGTACGCGATCGCCGTGGTCATCCTTTTTTAGGAGGGAAGATCTTGCAAGCTGACGAGAAAACAATAGAAAGATTGAGAAAGCTGAGAGAAGAGATCAATTATCATTCCTACAGATACTTTGTTCTGGACGATCCCGTCATATCCGACGGCGAATACGACGAACTAATGAGAGAACTTATAGATATAGAAAAACGCTATCCGGAATTGGCCACCCCAGATTCTCCAAGCGCCAGGGTCGGTTTGAAGCCCGTCGAATCCTTCCGTCAGGTTGTACATACGCACAGATTGTACTCACTTGACAACACCTATTCCAGAGAAGAAGTGGCGAAGTTCGACGAGAGAGTCAGAGAGGCTCTCGGTAGTGAATCGGTTCGTTATGCCTGCGAGCTGAAAATCGATGGGCTGTCGATTTCACTGAAGTACGAAAAGGGTGTTCTCTTACTTGGAGCAACCAGGGGAGACGGTTTTGTCGGTGAGGACGTAACCACGAACATAAGGGCCATTAAATCTATACCGTTGAGACTCAGAAAAAGTCTGGACATCGAAGTGCGAGGTGAAGTTTACCTCCCGAAGGATGTTTTCGACGAGCTCAACAGGGAGAGAATTTCAGAAGGGCTTCCCGTCTTTGCCAATCCCAGAAACGCCGCTGCCGGCACTTTGAGACAGCTAGATCCGGGGCAGGTCTTGAAACGTAGGTTAAGCGCCTTTTTTTACCAGGTGGTAGAACCGATGAATTACGGCGTTAGGAGTCAGGAAGAGCTCTACGAATTCATGCGTGAGTTGGGATTCAGGGTTGAGCCCAACCATGAGATTGCCAGCTGTACAGAGGAGATAGTTGCTTACTGGGAGAAGTGGACCGCCCGAAAGGGTGGTCTCAACTATGCGATCGACGGTGTGGTTGTCAAAGTCGATGACTATCTACAACAGCAGGAGCTGGGATACACGGCGAAGGCTCCCAGATGGTCGATGGCCTTTAAATTTCCGGCCGAACAGGTGAGCACCGTGCTCACCGGAGTAACTTTTCAGGTAGGTAGGCTGGGAAATATAACGCCGGTCGCCGAGCTTGTACCGGTTCAACTGGCCGGAACGACTGTCAAGAGAGCGAGCATGCACAATTTCGATTTTATTAGGGATCGCGACATAAGGATAAACGATACGGTTATCGTCGAGAAGGCCGGTGAGATAATTCCGCAGATCGTAAAAAGTATACAGGAAAAGAGAGATGGTAAAGAAATCGAGATCGAGATGCCCTCGAACTGTCCGGTATGTGGTGGCGATGTTGGACGGGAGAAGGAAGGCGAAGTGGCGTTGAAATGTCTCAACCCTCTCTGTCCGGCGAAGTTGATCAGACGCATAACCTTTTTCTCTTCTCGCGACGCCATGGATATTGAGGGACTGGGAGAGAGACTCGTGGAAAGATTGGTTGATTCAGGTCTTGTGAGTGACTTTTCCGATCTGTATAGACTCACGAAGAAAGATATACTGAAACTTGGTGAAGGTGTGGGCGACAAAATGGCCGAGAACTTGCTATCGTCGATCGAAAAGAGCAGAAAGAATCCTCTTCACAGGCTAATCACCGCCCTGGGCATTCCCGGGATCGGAACGAAACTGGCGAGGGATCTGGCAAAACGCTTCGGTAATCTTGAGGCTCTGGCGACGGCTTCTATCGATGAACTGACATCCGTTACGGGTATAGGAGAAGAGCTCGCGAAGTCTATAAGGGAGTTCTTCTCCAGAGAAGCCGTGAAGCGTGAGATCGACGCTCTCCGCTCTCAGTTGAACACACTGGAGGAAGAGTCTGGAGCCAGGAAGCCGCTTAAAGGGCTGAAATTTGTCGTAACTGGAACACTCAAGAATTATTCTAGAAACGAGATACACGAGTTAATCACTTCTCTTGGCGGAGAGGTAGCAGCCTCGGTTTCCAGGAACACCGATTACCTTATAGCGGGAGAAAAGGCTGGCTCAAAAGAAGCAAAAGCCATATCGCTCGGTATAAAGGTGATTACCGAGAGCGAGTTCGAGGAGATGATCGATCTTTGATCTGCTATTTCGACAATAACGCAACCACAGCCATGGATAAAGATCTGGCCGAGCAAATGCTGAGTCTCTGCACCGAGGAATATGGAAATCCTAACTCCATTCACTCTATGGGGATAAAGGCGAACAAGATGCTTGAAGAAGCGCGTCTGAGAGTAGCCCGAATTCTCATGGCCGATCCCAGAGAGATCTTTTTCACCTCAAGTGCGACCGAGTCAATCAACTGGGTGTTACGCTCGTGTATCTCCTTCAGGGGTAAAAGGAAAAAGGTGGTCACATCGGCGATAGAACATAAGGCAGTTTTGAATACTCTGAAGGATCTGAAAAACACTCACGAGATCGATGTGGTGGAGATTAAGCCGGGTCGTGACGGGATAATCGATAGCGGAAAAATGCTCGAAATGGTAGATGAAGAGACATTTCTGGTCTCCCTCATGGCGGTGAACAATGTAACAGGCTCTATCCAGCCTTTCGAAGAGGTGGGAAAAGCATTGAGGAGTAGAGGTGTCCTGTACCACGTCGATGCCGTACAGGCCATAGGGAAATGTCCCTTCACACCGGCTGAAGCTTTCTGCGACTTCGCCTCCTTTTCGGCCCACAAGTTCCATGGACCGAAAGGAGTAGGCATTACCTATGTAAAACGTGGCGCACCCATACGCGCGGTTGTAACCGGAGGTGGACAGGAGAAGGCCTTACGATCTGGCACTCAAAACGTTCCGGG
The DNA here is from genome assembly GCF_900157305.1 of Mesotoga infera. Classification (NCBI taxonomy): domain Bacteria; kingdom Thermotogati; phylum Thermotogota; class Thermotogae; order Kosmotogales; family Kosmotogaceae; genus Mesotoga; species Mesotoga infera. Next base: position 315,006 of record NZ_LS974202.1, on the reverse strand, counting down.
AATTGTGGTTTCTTCTATCGCAATGGAAAGGGCCGTCGATTCGATGGAGGCTATAACGGCGAAACTCAAGGGACTCAAGGAGAGGTTGAAACTGGAGGTCGAAAGGATCGGCGGGGTGGTGAACACTGCAGAGAGGTCGGTCGCCAACACTTTGAATGTCTCTTTTCCTGGTGTGAAATCCGAAGTCCTTGCCAACGCGCTATCAACCGATGGCGTCTATGTGGGAATATCTTCGGCCTGCTCTTCCAGAAACGACAGCGGTCAGTACGTGCTGGATAACATGGGACTGGAGGCCGCGATAGCTTCCAGCTCTTTGAGAATAAGTATGTCGAAATTCACAACGGTTGAAGAACTTGAGATTTTAGTAGAAAGGCTGAAGAAATCGGTCTCTCTTTTGAAATTTTAGCTCTTAACGGTTATAATTGACTGTAGTTAGACATAACTGTCTTTGAGGTGATTCTTTTGATCAGAAGTATGACCGGTTATTCAAGAGCCGAGAGTGTGGTTGACGGTATTAACGTTCTTGTCGAACTCAAGACAGTTAATTCGAAGTACCTGAACCTCGACGTTAACTCGGGGGAGACCTTTGCCGAACTGGAACTCGATGTTTCAAGGTATATAAAGGAACGAATCAAAAGGGGTACTGTGAAAGCCAGAGTGGAGATTTCGCTCATTGAAGACAGCGGTCTTTTGAAGCCGGATTTTGGCACGGCAATATCGATCTACACCTCTCTGAAGGCGATAGCCGAAAGGCTTGGCCTCGACGGAGAGGTTTCGATAGATTCTATGACGAGGTTCAAGGAAATACTCAGGAGTAGGCCCTCGGAAGAACTGGCGAGAAGAGTGTGGAACGCAGTGGTTCCAGTTCTGGAAAAAGCTCTGGAATCACTCAATCGCGATCGCGAACGGGAAGGACTCAACCTCTTGAAGGCCCTGGAAGATTATCTCGATAAGTTACAACAAATCTCATCGCAGTTGAAAGAGATGTCGGACGGTATGGTGGGTTACTACAGAGAGTTTCTTAAAAAGAGAGTCGAAAAGCTTTTCGATGGAGAGCTCGAAGAGAACAGGCTTGAGCAGGAAGTGGTTCTTCTGGCTGAAAAGGCCGATATATCAGAAGAGTTGGTGAGACTGGATTCTCATATCGCTTCTTTCAGGGAAATTCTCTCCAACGACGACGACTGCGGCGTGCAGCTGGACTTTATTTGTCAGGAGTTGCATAGGGAGTTATCGACGGTGGCTTCGAAATCGAAGAAGCTCGAAATATCTGCTCTATCTGTTGAGGGCAGGACTCTGGTGAACAAGCTGAGGGAGCAAGTACAGAACATAGAGTAGTGGGAGGTGTTCTTCTTGTACGGACTCATTAACGTGGGTTTCGGAAATGTCATTATTGGAGACAGGGTGATCGCGATAGTCAACCCTGAATCTGCTCCACTGAAGAGATTGAAGGAAGTCGCGAAGGACGAGGGGAAACTTATCGATGCAACATACGGCAGAAAAACCAGGGCGATCGTTATTACGGACAGCAATCACATCATACTATCGGCGATTCAACCAGAGACGATAGCTTCCAGATTCATGCAGACCTTCAGTGATATCGAGAAGCTTCTCGAAGATATCCGGGAATCGGGACAGAGTTTTGAGGAATGAAGGGACTAGTCTTCGTTATGAGCGGTCCATCTGGGGCCGGAAAGACAACCATACTGAAGGAAATTCTAGCTAGAAACGACAATCTGGTGTTTTCGGTCTCTTACACCACCAGAAAGATAAGACCCGGAGAGATAGATGGAAAGGATTATTTCTTCGTCTCCGAAGAAACCTTCAAATCTTTGATCGAGGGGAAAGAACTGCTCGAGTGGGCGAAAGTCCATGGCAACTACTACGGAACTTCGAAAGAGTTTGTCGGCAGCTGTACAGATAGTGGTCGTGATGTTCTTCTGGATGTAGATATACAGGGTGCCATTTCGATTATGAAGAGCCTGGAAGACGCAATATACATCTTCATCGCGCCTCCTTCTTACAAAGAATTGGTCAGAAGGCTCACCTCAAGGGGGACGGAGAATTCGGAATCTCTTAAAGTTCGTCTCGAAGATGCCAAATGGGAACTGGAACAGGTCAAACACTTCGAATATATAGTAATTAACAATAACTTAAAACAGTCGGTAAGCCAATTTGAAGCGGTAATAACAGCTGAAAGGCTGCGGGTTGATAGAATCATCAGGGCTAAAGGCGAGAAATTTCTTTTTGAGGAGTCAGTTGAATGATAATTAACTACGATTCTCTACTGAAGAGAATAAGACACAAGTATGCAATTCCAGTTGCAGCGGCCAAAAGGGCTGAAGACCTCGAAGACTTCGGCAGACCTAAACTCGATTCGGCAACTGTAAGAGCGGCCGGGGACAAAATTACTGTCGCACTCAAGGAGCTGGAAGAGGGGTATATAAGAATTAGGAACGAGGAGATGTTGATGATCCTCGTTCCAAAAGTCAAGTAAAGTCCCGGAAGATCTACGTTCAGCAAGGGTAGTCATCTTATTTTTCTCCTCCTTGTTGACAGGGCTCCAGTCATTGGTTATAATAAATATCGTGCGTCGGGCCAACGTAGCTCAATCGGAAGAGCGGCTGATTTGTAATCAGCAGGTTGGGGGTTCAAGTCCCTTCGTTGGCTCCATAGGTTAACTATCGGTGGTAAGGTGCCCGAGCGGTCAAAGGGGGCGGACTGTAAATCCGCTGGCGGAACGCCTTCGGTGGTTCAAACCCACCCCTTACCACCATTAATTTTGCTACTGTTGAGGTGCATGCAATGGCAAAGAAGACGAAGGGAAACAAGGTTCTGGTGACTTTGAAGTGTTCAGTCTGTGGAACGAGAAATTACTACAGGTTCAAAAATCGCCAGAAGAAGTACAAGCTTGACTCGAACAAATTCTGCCCGAAGTGCAGAAAACATACTGAGCATAAAGAGTCAAAGTAGGTTCGGGACTATCTGTTGAAATAGGAGGAATCCCATGGCCAAGGCAAGATTCTGGAAATTTCTTTCCGAAGTGAAAAGTGAAGTGAAGAAGGTTACATGGCCTAACAGGCAGCAGATGGTCTCGTCGACTGGTGCCGTAATCGTGATTCTAATCGTCTGCGGAGTATTCCTTGGACTCCTCGATGTGCTCTTCACTAACGTTATAGGAAGTCTTTTGAGTTTTCTCACCGGTGGCGCTTGATACGCCCATGTGCTGGTGATATGTAGTGCGCAAGAAGTGGTTCATAATTCAAACTTATTCCGGTCTGGAAAACTCTATCAGAGAAGCTATTCAGACTAAGATAGAGTCTTTCGGTTTTTCGCACCTCTTCGGTAAAATACTGGTTCCGGAAGAAACTAAACTCGACAGAGCCAACGTAGCAGCGGAGAAACATATAATTCCGGCCAACGCCAGGTTGCTCGTGAAGGAGAACCAGGATGTTGTCAAGGGTGAACCGGTCGCGGAAGAACTCGAGATAAAAGTCAAGAACGATGGAACTATAACCGAGGTCAAAAATTACAGAGTCATCTTCATTGAAACGGTTGACAGACGTTACACAAAAACTTACTACATACCCGAAAGTGCCAAGATCGAGACAGGTGTTAAGACAGGCGCGAGGATCAGACAGGGTATGCCTCTTGCGAAGAGTGGGGAGTACTTCTGTGAGCTTGACGGTAAAATAGTTTACACTCAGAAGATGAAACGCGTGGTAATCGAACGTGTGAACGGCGAAGAAGATGTTTATCTCATTCATCCCGACAGTTGCGATATGAGGTTTGTGAAACGTGGTACAACTGTAAAGAGGGGTGATGTGCTCGGCAATTCCAGAAAGGTTACCTCCAAGACCGAGGGCAGAGTCGAGCTGTCGGAGCTTCCTGGAAGAAAAGAGATAAAGATCTTCAAAATAATCAGGACGAGACTTTATCCCGGCTATGTTTTCATAGAAATGATAATGAACGAAGAAACACAAAACCTCGTAAAAAACACGCCCAACGTCGTCAACTTCGTCTCCGTTGGAGGTCAGCCTGTTGAACTTAAGGGCAAGGAAGTGAAGGCTCTTCTCAGGCTGGTTGGCATAGAAGAGTACGAAGAGCATGTTGGACCGATCAAGATAGAAGTCGAATTTGAGATAGGCGAGATAGTGAGGATAAACTCCGGTCCTTTCGAGGACTTCGTAGGCAAGATCACCGAGCTTGACCCCGAAAGGCAGGAGTTAAAGGTCGTAGTTAGTATCTTCGGAAGAGAGACCCCCGTGATACTGGGGCTTTCCGAAGTCGAGAAGATAGTCTGAAGTAGTGGGAGGGCTCAGGCCCGATAGACCACAGGGAGGTTTTTCCAATGGCAAAGAAGATTTTGGCTCAGGTTAAACTACAGCTTGAAGCCGGTAAAGCTACCCCAGCACCACCAGTCGGTCCAGCTCTGGGTCAGCACGGTGTGAATATTATGGGCTTTTGCAAGCAGTTCAATGCAGAAACCGCTGACAGGGCCGGTATGATACTTCCTGTAATCATCACAGTTTATGCCGACAGATCCTTCACGTTTGAACTGAAGACTCCACCCGCGAGTTTCCTTCTTCTCAGGGCTGCCGGAATTCAGAAAGGTTCCGGGATACCCAACAGGACAAAGGTCGGAAGGATCACCAGAGCACAGCTGGAGGAGATTGCGAAAGTGAAGTTTCCCGATCTCAACGCCAGAACAGTAGATGCCGCAGCGAAGATAATCGCCGGAACGGCGCGAAACATGGGCATCGAAATAGTAGGTTGAGGGGGGATCTGAATGCCGGTTAGATCGAAGAGATACACACAGGCGAGACAGCTTGTGGATAGGATGAAGACTTATTCGGTGGAAGAGGGTATAGATATTCTCAAGAAGTTTCCTTCCGCCAAGTTCAATGAAACCGTAGAGATGCACCTCAAGCTGGGAATAGATCCTGCAAAGTCCGATCAGCAGGTTCGCGGAACTGTTTCACTTCCCCATGGAACCGGAAAGGAAACCAGGGTACTGGTCTTTGCTAGAGGTGAACAGGCCGAAGCAGCAAAATCGGCTGGCGCAGATTTTGTAGGCTCCGACGAACTGGTACAGCAGATCCAGAGTGGCTGGACGGACTTCGATGTTGCGATCGCCACACCCGATATGATGAGGGACATCGGTAAGCTCGGTAAGGTACTCGGCCCAAGAGGGTTGATGCCCTCTCCCAAGGCTGGAACGGTTACGACCGACGTCGTTGATGCGGTGAAGGGATTCAAAGCTGGAAGAATCGAAGTCAAGAACGACAAGACCGGGAATCTTCATCTTCCCGTAGGCAAGAAATCTTTTGAGCCCCAAAAGCTCCTTGAGAACTTCGTATCGGCTCTGAACCAGATAAACAGGATGAAACCCTCCGGTTCCAAGGGGCGTTTCGTGCAGAGAGCCTTCATTACCACAACCATGGGAGTCGGTATAAAGGTTGAGGTCTCAAGGGAAACAGAGAAGTAGAAAATAGCAAGAAACATAAGAAAGATAACCTGCGGTACCGAAGACAGTAGGTATTTAAGAGCCAATCGCCGCCTACCGAGGTACGTAGAAGTCATATTACCTTCTGCGGCCTCGATTCATGGGGCCGCTTTTTTGAAAGGAGGTGCGATAAATGCTTACCAGAGCCAGAAAAGAAGAGATCGTTCAGGATCTGACCGACCGCTATAAGAGAGCCTCTCTTATACTTTTTGCTGAATACAAGGGAATGAAAGTCGATGCGATAACCCAGTTCAGAGACAAGCTTTACGAGAATTACGGCGACAAGGCCAGGTTCAGCGTTACCAAGAACACGCTAGTAAGACTCGCCCTAAACAACGCTGGCTATAAGGAATCGGAATGGGTGGAGACCGTTTCGAGTACGACGGCCGTTCTCACGATCGATGATGAAGATCCAGTTTCGGCCTTGAGAATAATGATCGATTTCAACAAAGGCAACAAGATTCTCCCGATAATCAAAGGCGGGTACCTTGAGAGAGGTTTCTTCAGGGGAGACCAGGCTATCGAACTTTCCAAGCTACCATCGAGAAACCAGTTGATCGCCATGGTAGTCGGAGGTTTTGCCGCTCCGATAACCGGATTGGTTTACACTTTGAATGGTGTACTCACGAAATTTCTGTACGCGTTGAATGCAATTAAGGATAAAAAAGCAGAATAATAAAGGCGGAGGTGTGGTAAGATGAATAAGCAAGAACTCATTAGTGCAATAAAAGCAATGACGGTAGCCGAGCTTGCGGAGCTTGTAAAGGCCCTGGAAGAGGAGTTTGGTGTCAGCGCTGCGGCACCAGTAGCGGTAGCTGCAGCTCCTGTAGCCGGTGGAGCGGCCGTTGAGGAGGAAGAAGAGCAGACCGAATTCAAGGTTGTCCTGAAATCCTTCGGTGCGAAGAAGATAGATGTTATCAAGGTTGTAAGGGCCATCACCGGGCTTGGTCTCAAGGAAGCCAAGGATCTCGTCGAGAAGGCAGGCACGCCTGAGGGTGTGGTCAAGGAGAATATGCCCAAGGCAGAGGCTGAAGAGCTCAAGAAGCAACTTGAAGAAGCCGGCGCCGAAGTCGAACTGAAGTAATTAGGCAATTGATTGGTTACATAGTTTCGATATAATTTTCTACACCCACATCAGAGAGTTTCTCTGATGTGGGTTTGGTGTGCTTAAATGTACGAGAGGTGATCTGATGAGAAAGGCCAATTTTGGCAAAAGAGAGCGGTGGGTCTTTGGAAGAGTTTATGAACCTCTTGAAATCCCGAATCTCATTGAGATCCAGACTCGTTCCTTCAACAGGTTCATCGATGAAGGGCTTTTGAGTGTTCTGAAGAAGTATTCACCCATCAAGTCGCAGATCCAGAGATCCGATCTCAAGAAGGGTGAAAAAGGCTTCTCGCTGGATTTCGTTGCAACCCGTATAGGTGAGGCGAAGCATTCCATACAGGAGTGCAAAGATAAGGGTCTCACTTACTCGGTACCCCTGTACGTAACTGTGAGAATCACCGATCTTTACACCGGAGAGATCAAAGAAGAGGAAGCCTTCTTCGGGTATCTTCCCTATATGACCGATAACGCCTCCTTCATAATCAACGGTGCAGAAAGAGTCATCGTCAATCAGCTGGTAAGATCTCCCGGCGTATACTTCGTCGATGAACCAACGAAAGCAGCCTCGGGTTCCCTCCCCATATACGTTGCCCACTTTCTTCCGGTGAAGGGTGCCTGGTTCGAAATCCTTTTAAATCCAAACAAGCAGATAATGCAGGCCAGAATAGACCGAAGAAGAAAGTTGAATTTCTTCGTCTTCTTGAAAACTCTGGGCTATGAAGATGACGTTGAGCTGTTGAAGCTTTTCGAAAACGTAATAGATGCTACCGACGAGGACGAACTCCTGGCCAACGTTGGCAGCATAGTTCTGAAAGAGATCAGAACCCCCGGAGGAGAAGTGATAGCTGAAAAGGGAAAACCGCTGACAGAAGAGATGATAGCAAAAATTATCGAATCCGACGTCAAGACTGTCAGTCTTCCGCTGCCCATAGCTATGAAAACTTATCTTGCGCTTCAAAAGACCTACGGGCAGGGTATGAGCGAGGACGACGCCTTTATAGAGCTATTCAGAAAACTCAGACCTGGAGAGATACCCAGAATAAACGCTGCCAAGAGCTACATAAACAACCTCTATTTCAGTCCAGACAGATTCGATTTTTCCGATGTCGGCAGATACAAGGTAAACGCCAGACTGAAGAAAGTTTACCAGGATTACCTTAGAGAAGTGGAAGGTAAAAAGGTGAGCAAAGACACCGATTATGCGGAAACATCGGGCATGCTGACACCCCTGGACGTAGTTCTTGCAGCCCGACATCTGACCGAGATAGAGAGCCGGCCCGAACTACTTGACACCAAGGACCATCTCGGAAACAAGAGAGTCAGAACTGTCGGAGAACTTATGGAAACGGAGTTTGAAAAAGCATTCATAAAAATCCACAAACTCCTCGAAGAGAAGTTGACCATATACACTTCCTTCGACAAGATAACCGTTCAGAGTCTGGTGAACGTGAGAACCCTTATGACTACTCTACACCAGTTCTTTGCCACAAGTCAGCTGTCGCAATTCATGGATCAGGTCAATCCTCTTGCTGAGCTGACGAACAAGAGAAGACTTTCGGCAATCGGTCCAGGGGGATTGAAGAGAGAACACGCCCGATTCGAAGTCAGAGATGTTCACCACTCTCATTATGGAAGGATGTGTCCGATAGAGACTCCCGAAGGTGCTAACATTGGGCTCATGACATCGATGGCCACATACGCGACGATAGACAAGTACGGATTTCTCCTCACACCTTACAGGAAGGTTGAAAAGGGAAAAGTCACCGACGACATAGTTTATCTGGCGGCCGATGAAGAGGAAAGATACAACATTGCGCATTCGACCGTTAAGATGGACAGCAACGGCAAAATTGCCGACGACAGCGTGGAAATAAGATACGCCGGTGAGGTCAGATACGTCAAGAAGGAAGATGTCGATTATATGTCGGTTTCTCCCAAACAGATCGTATCGATTTCGACCTCTTTGATACCTTTCCTCGAACACGATGATGCTAATAGAGCTCTCATGGGTTCTAACATGCAGAGACAGGCCGTTCCGGTGGTAAAATCCGAAGCTCCCATAGTCGGTACAGGTGTCGAAGGTGTCGCCGCGAGAGATTCCGGTTACGTGGTTCTGGCCAAACACAGCGGTCGTGTAAGCAAGGTCGATGGAAGGAAGATATCGATTCATAGACTGGATGAAAAAGGCGAACCTGTTCTGGATATCAACGGAAAACCGGTGGAAGATGAATATCTTCTCCAAAAGTTCGTCAGAACGAACCAGGACACGGCCGTTAATCAGAGACCCATAGTATCGGTCGGAGAGATCGTCAAAGAAGGAGATCCAATAGCCGACGGCCCTTCGACGGATATGGGCGAGCTGGCCCTTGGAAAGAACGTCCTCGTGGCCTTCATGCCCTGGGAGGGTTACAACTTCGAGGACGCCATACTTGTGAACCAGGAGCTCCTCGGTGAGGATACCTTCACCACGATACACGTGGAGATGTATGAAACTATCGCAAGAGACACTCAATTGGGACCCGAAGAGATCACTGCCGATATCCCGAACGTTTCAAAGGAGTCACTCAAGAACCTTGACGAAAACGGAATTGTAAGGGTAGGAGCTTACGTGACTTCACAGGATATCCTTGTCGGTAAGGTAACACCCAAAGGAGAGTCTGAAACGACACCAGAAGAGAAGATAATCAGATCCGTCTTTGGAGACAGGGGTAGGGATGTCAAGGACTCTTCTTTGAAACTCCCGCACGGTGTTGAAGGCAGGGTAATCGATGTTAAAGTCTTTGACAAGGAGGAAGTCTCGGAACTTGGTTCGGGTATCAACAAACTCGTCAAAGTCTTCGTAGGCATCAGAAAGCCGCTTGATGTCGGAGACAAGCTGGCCGGTCGCCACGGAAATAAAGGCGTCGTTTCTAACATTATTCCAAAGGAAGATATGCCCTTCCTTCCAGATGGTACACCCATTCAGCTAGTGCTTTCTCCGCTCGGCGTTCCTTCTAGAATGAACGTGGGACAGGTTCTGGAGACTCATCTGGGCTGGCTCGGAAAGCTTACCAACAGGTACTTCGCGACTCCAATATTCGACGGTGCAACCGAAGAAGAGATAATGACGGAGCTTTACCATGTGAGAAGAGAGCTCGGTTTAGACGAAGGGGACAGTGAGGGACAGAAGTCTGGCAAAGTGACTCTGAGAGATGGTAGAACCGGCGAACCGTTCGACTACCCGGTCGTCGTTGGAATCATGTATATGCTCAAGCTAGTGCACATAGCCAAAGACAAAATCCACGCCCGTTCCACCGGCCCTTACTCACTGATTCACCAGCAACCGCTTGGAGGAAAGGCTCATTTCGGTGGCCAGAGATTTGGAGAAATGGAAGTATGGGCGCTGGAAGCCCACGGAGCGGCCCACACACTCAACGAAATGCTGACCATAAAGTCCGACGATATAAAAGGCAGAAACGATGTGTACAAGGCTATATTGAAGGGTATTAACATACCGGAACCGGGAATTCCCGAGAGCTTCAAAGTGTTGATAAAGGAACTCCAGGGTCTCTCTCTGGATGTTAAGGTCTTCGACCAGAACAGCGTCGAACTGGATGTGGATAAATTATGAAGATAAATAGAAGGGAGCTACCCCTCAAGGAGGGAAGCAGATGCCTGTGAGCACGTATAAAAGAAAAGTCAACACTCTCCAGATAAACATCGCCTCGCCGGAGAGAATTAGAGGCTGGTCGAGCGGTGAGGTAAAGAAACCGGAGACGATCAATTACCGCACTTTCAAGCCCGAAAGAGATGGACTCTTCTGCGAGAAGATTTTCGGACCGACCAAAGACTACGAATGTACTTGCGGAAAGTACAAGGGCAAGAAGTACGAGGGCACCATCTGTGAAAGGTGTGGAGTGAGGGTCGAGTCCAAAGAGGCCAGAAGAAGAAGAATGGGTCACATCGAACTGGCTGCGCCAGTTACACACGTCTGGTACCTGAAGAGCGCGCCGAGCGTTCTCTCTTCTCTTCTGAACATACCGGCCAAAGATCTGGAAAACATAATCTATTATGGCTCCAAAAGAGTCATCGAAAGGCTTTATGTCGTTACCAACCCGAAAGAAACCGATTTCTTCTCGGGCATGACGATGTATCAGACCGAATACGAGATATACACCAAGAAACTGGATTTCGAAGTGGAACAGGGTTACAAGGTCAAATCTCCTCAGGGTCCCGTTACTACAGATATAGATGGGAAGGTAATGATCGAAAAAATCGATAGCAATACGCAGAGAGAGATGAACTGGATAATCATCAAGGATGAGACCGGTATCGAGAAGAAGTATCCCACCTTCGAGGGTTCTCTGGTTTACGTTCAGAACGGGGATGAAGTTCACAAGGGAGACACTCTGGCCGATCGCTTTCTCTTCGAAGATGAGGTCCTTTCTGCGACAGAGTATAGAGTTTTCGACGAATACTATCCCGGGAAGTTCGAGGTGGAAACGGACACAGAGAGCGACAGGCCGATAGTGATAATCACCGAGATCGATCCATCCGTCGCTGCAGAGACCGGCAGAACGGTGGGCGAGGTGCTCATCGAGAACGAGTACGAGGCTTACAGGGAGCTATATCCGGGAAAGATCACCTGCGATTACGGTGCGGCTGCGATAAAAAAGCTGCTTCAGGGAATGGATCTCGAGGAGTTGCAGGTAGCGATCGAACACGAGTTGAAGTCCATACCCAAGAGCAGCGCGAGAGCTCTCAAGCTTCTTAGAAGACTGAAGTACGTAAAAGACTTCATAGCCTCCAAGAACAGGCCTGAGTGGATGGTGATGGACGTTGTACCCGTCATCCCGCCCGATCTGCGCCCCATGATTCAGATCGAAGGCGGAAGGTTCGCCACTACCGATCTCAACGATCTGTACCGAAGGGTTATAAACAGAAACAACCGTCTTGCTAAACTCTTGCAGATCGGAGCCCCTGACATAATAATCAGAAACGAGAAGAGGATGCTCCAGGAGGCCGTCGATTCGCTCATATATAACGGAAGGGTTGGAAAGGCCGTATCCGACAAATCGGGAAGGCCCCTTAAATCTCTGACAGATCTGGTCAAAGGAAAGAAGGGAAGGTTCAGGAGAAATCTCCTCGGTAAGCGAGTCGATTATTCCGGTAGAGCCGTTATCGTTGTAGGGCCGGATCTGAAGATTCACGAATGTGGAATCCCCAAGAGAGTAGCGATGGAGTTGTTCAAACCCTTCGTTCTCTCCAAGTTGCTTCATGGTAGCGAGTCGAGTAAGACCGCAAGAAAGCTCAAGAAAACGATAATAGAGAAGGAAATGCCTGAGGCCTGGGAAGTGCTCGAAGACGTAATAAAAGGACATCCCGTGCTTCTAAATAGAGCTCCCACGCTCCACAGGATCTCGATTCAGGCCTTCATACCCAGACTGGTCGAAGGAAACGCCATACAGCTTCACCCATTGGTTTGCGCTCCGTTCAACGCCGATTTCGACGGAGACCAGATGGCCGTACACGTGCCACTTTCTGCCGCTGCCCAGGCGGAAGCGAAGTTCCTTATGCTCAGCCGCTACAACGTCATTTCACCGGCCAGTGGCAAACCGATCTCGATGCCGGGAAAGGACATAATAGTCGGGGTTTACTATCTCACGACCGTCGATCAGCAGTACGAGAAGATGGAAAAAGAAATAATGGGTTACTACGCTCAACTGTTGAAGGATGAGAAAGTAACCAGAGTCGAGGCGAGGAGAAGGGTCAGAGAAAAAGCGCTTGAGTGGGTGGATTGGAAGTTTTCCTCGACAGGCGAAGCTCTCATGGCCTACGATACAGGTTTCATATCTCTGCACGATCCTATATTGGTCAAACTGGACCCCGATCCCACGGTCGGTGAACTCACACTCACAACGGTCGGAAGAATAATCTTCAACACGATCGTGCCAGAGAAGTTGAGAGACTATTCGAAGAAGTTCAACAAGAAGGCAATAAAGAAACTCATCTACGACTGTTTCCACGAATACGGGATAGACAGAACGGCCAACCTTCTCGACGACATGATGTCGCTGGGTTTCCACTACGCCACTTACTCCGGTCTGACAATCTCGATAAAAGACATAGTCGTCTATCCGGAAAAAGACAAAGTGATCGCCGCTGCCCAAAAGAGGGTCAACCAGGTCGAGAGTCTCTACAGATCGGGCTTTTTGACCGAAGAGGGCAGGAGTCAAGAGATAATCCGTATCTGGTCGGATACTACGGGCGATATCATGGACAAGACCTACGGTGAATTCGAGAAGTGCCCCTTCAACCCGATATTTATGATGGTCGATTCAGGTGCAAGAGGAAACATAGACCAGCTAAAGCAACTGGCCGGGATGAGAGGATTGATGGCAGATCCTTCAGGAAAGACCATAGAAGTTCCGATAAAGTCGAACTTCAGAAACGGTTTGACTGAACTCGAATTCTTCACCTCGACGCACGGTGCCAGAAAGGGTTCTGCCGACACTGCCTTGAGAACCTCATTCGCAGGTTATCTGACCAGGAGACTGGTCGATGTCTCTCAGACGATAACCGTTACGACGCCCAACTGCGGCACTCATGAAGGAATCGAAGCGATCGAACTTTTGGCCGACGGTGTCACGATAGAGAAACTGGAGGACTTCCTCTTTGGAAGGGTTCTAGCAACCGACGTGATTGACCCCAGAACCGGCAAGGTGCTGAAGAACTCAAAAACGGGTAAGGAGTATTCGCGAGATACCATGATAAGAGACGAGGACGCCTCCTTCCTCTCGAAATTCAGCACGGAGGTCGATGTGGCACGCGAGGACGTTCTGAACCTGTCCAAGGTGACCAGATTGACGAGCTACACAGAGCTCAATGAGGATATAACGCTCGGAGAGAAGTCTTACAAATCCGGTACCCACATCGGCAGCGATCTTCTTCACCAGCTAAAGAACTCCGATCTCGGACAAGTGAAAGTGATGACCTATCAGTGTGTCGGACAGGTGTTCGTAGGTACTACTGTGAAGAACAGCAACAATGAAACTATAATCAAATACCAGGAAAAGATAGATGAACTGACCGCCAAGAAACTTCAGGCAAACGAAACCTTTAAAGTCCTCGTGAGACCGTCAATCAAGGTGAGATCGGTTCTGACCTGTGAGTCCGACAACGGCGTCTGTGCGATGTGCTATGGTATGGACCTTTCCAACCATGAGATCGTGAATGTCGGTGAGTCCGTAGGAGTCATTGCGGCTCAATCGATCGGCGAACCCGGTACACAGCTGACTATGAGAACCTTCCACACCGGAGGTATCGCAACAGGACAGGATATAACCAGAGGTCTTCCAAGGGCCGAAGAGCTTTTCGAAGCCAGAAAGAAACTTAAGGATCCCGAGGCCCTCTTCATAGAAAAGGACGACGGAGGCTTCGTAAAAGATCTTGTGTCCGACGAAAAGGGGAGACGCAAGGTTTACGTCGAGACAAAAGATGGCCGTATCAGCGAGTACGATCTCTCATCGGCCATCAAGCCGAAGATAGAGATAGGCGATAAAGTCGTCGAAGGAGAAGCGATAACTACCGGAACCGTCAGACCAAGGAAACTCATGGAGAAGCTCGGCCTGGTTCAAACGGCCCTCTATCTCCTAACAGAGATCAAGAGGGTCTACGCAGAACAGGGCGTCGAAATACACGACAAGCATTTCGAGCTGATAATAAGACAGATGCTCTCGAAGGTCGAGCTCACAGACCCCGGAGATACCGATTTCCTGCCAGGCGATCTTCTGGACATAGTAGAGGTTAGAAAGATAAACAAGACGATTGAAGAGGCCAACAGTAAGGTTCAGGAAAACAGAGAGTATGTTATGGACAAGAGACTTGCCAGAAGGGTTCTGGGAGAAGATGCCGATGGGAAGATTCAGAAAATCGCTTCCGAAGGTGAGCCGATAACCGAAGAACTTCTTGGCAAGATCCTCAAGAGCGGTGTCAAGCAGATCTCGATATACGATGTCGAAGAGGATCAATACCAAAAGTTGATCGAAGATCTGAATCCGGACACCGTTATTCCCGAGAAAAGGGTGCAGATAATGCCAAAAGATCTCATGAAGTTCAAGAGGAAGCTCCTGCGAATAACCAAAGCCTCTCTGGAAAGTGAAGGTTGGCTATCTGCTGCATCGTTCCAGCAAACACCGCAGATTCTTACAGAGGCCTCTGTGGCCGGCAAATGTGACTATCTACTCGGTCTTAAAGAGAACGTGATAGTGGGACAGTTGATACCGGCCGGAACCGGTCTCGACATGTATGCGAATCTGCAGATCGAAGAAGCGGCCGTCTCTGCACAGTTCGAAGAAGAAGAGTTGGCCTGAAAAATATTCCTGCTGCGGGGAGCTGAAAAAACAGCTTCCCGTTTTTTTATTCTTTGATGGTAACATTATCAATGAGTATATTAAATCCTGCCGGGAAATGGTGAGCCTGTTGGAAGAGATACTCCTCAGTATGCGCAATGTTCAAAAGACCTACAAAAGCAACGGAGTCAGAGCTCTCGACGGTGTTTCTCTTGATATATACGCCGGAGAGATGAACGTACTCCTTGGTGAAAATGCTGCAGGTAAGACTACACTGATGAAGATAATTGCCGGGATCGAGAGAGCCGATGGCGGCAAGATGTTTATAAATGGCAGGGACTACTCTCCAGCCAATCCCACCGAAGCCATCCGGACCGGTATCGGTCTGGTATCACAGAAGCTGAAAGTAATACCGCAACTTACGATTGCTGAGAATTTACTTCTGGGTATGGATATATCTGGCTTTGGGCGTAAGCAAAGCCGTAAGAGTATCGAAGAGGCCATCCAAAAGTTCGGTATGGGTATAGAACCGCACGTCAGGGTTGAAGACCTGTCGGTAGTTCAAAGGCAGAAGGTCGAAATTCTTCGTGTGCTGATAAGGTCTCCGGAATTGATCATTTTCGACGAACCGACGGCCATTCTCCCCGATTGCGACAGAAAAGAATTGATGGATATCATAGCCAGGCTCAAGGAAAGCGGAAAGACCGTGATTTTTATAACACACAAACTGCCAGAAGCCTACAGAATTGCCGACAGGATATCGATCATGGCAAAGGGGAGAATAACCGGAACTTTCCGCAAGGGAGAAGTGACGGAGGGGATGCTAAGAACCCTCGTGGCTGGAGAGGATTTGGCGATCGCAGGATTTAGAGATCGAAAGTCAACGGATACCGGAGAGGTTCTTCGGGTTGAATCGCTTCAGGTTGAAGGCCGGTACAGGGGGCTTATGGCGGTGAAGAACGTCTCCTTTGTTTCCAGAGTGGGCGAAATACTCGTTATAACCGGCATCTCTGGAAACGGCCAGGAAGAGCTTCTCGAAAGTTTATTTGGCATGAGAAGAGTACTTTCTGGGAGTGTACATCTCTACGATACAGATATTACCGGCTGGACGCCAGCCGATCTCAGAAAGATCGGAGTCGCGGCTTTGATAGGCGATAGGGATACGATCGCGAGTTGTGCAGGTCTTTCGATAATGGATAACGTTGTTTTGAACAGGGTCAGGGAAAGGTTTTTTCTGAAAGAAAGACCGTTGAGAACCTGGACCCGTGAACTTCTCTCGAGCTACGGTGTCGAATACTCCTCTCTAGACGACCTGGCAGGAACGCTCTCGGGTGGCAACTTACAGAAAACGATACTGGCCAGAGAAATCTCAGGCAACCCCCATTTGATACTCCTGAGCGAGCCTACCAGAGGTCTGGATGTCAAGCACGCCGAGATGGTTCACAGAACGCTTCTCTCACTCAAGCAGAATCTCTCCATAGTTCTATTCACGGGAGATCTGGACGAGGCTATTTCAATTGCCGACAGGATATTGATCATGTACGACGGTGAGATAGTTGTGGATCTACCGAATACGGGGGAAATCGGAAGATCGATGTTGAACCGTTATCTCCAGGGAACGGCGGAGGTGAAAAATAAGTGAGAGTTAGTAGGGTATTTGTGATTGCCAGGACACTCTCGACTCTTGTGATCGCCCTGTCCGTTGGATTTATAGTGATCGTCATGACTGTGGAGGAACCGCTTGAGGCAATCTTCGCCTTCTTTCTTTCCGTTTTTACGAACACCTTCTACTTCGGGAACTTACTCTCGGCCTCGGTCCCTCTTATCTTTACGGGACTTGCGGCAGCCGTTGCCTTCTCCAGTTCGAGTTTCAACCTTGGCCTTGAGGGCCAGGTATATCTTGGAGCACTTGTTGGAACATATATAGGTGTCCGTATGGGGGGAACCTCTCCACTTCTAATATTACCGGTGGTTATACTCTCTGGCTTTTTCTCCGGAGCCCTAATTGCAGGAATTTCCGGGCTCTTGAAGGGCTTCAGAGGTGTGAACGAGTTGATCTCTTCGCTCCTCCTGAGCAACGGAATCGTACTGGTAGTCGATTACATAATAGAAGGTCCCTTCAACGATGGACCTTCGGGTCTGGCGGCTTCTATGAGTCTTGGAAAGGAAGTCATGTTACCCAGAATCCTGGAACCTTCGAGTCTTCATTCGGGACTCTTCCTGGCACTGATCATGGCGGTTCTGCTCTGGGCGTTTATGTTCAGGACTAGACCAGGATACGATTTTCGCGTTACAGGTAAGAGTCCCAGATTCGCCTATTACGGTGGCATAAATGTTAAAGCCGTTTATTTCTGGTCCATGTTTCTCAGCGGAGGGCTGGCCGCCGTTGGCGGTATAGTCGATGTGCTTGGCGTACATGGGAGGGTTCTTAGGGGCTTCTCCGGGGGTTATGGTTGGAACGGAATTGCAGTCGCCCTCATTGCCAGAAACCATCCTCTGGGGGTAGTGCCGGCGGCCCTTTTCTTTGCATATCTCGAAAGCGGTGCGCAAATAGCCTCTTTCGAAGCCGGTCTTACACCCGAGATATCCAGGATCGTTCAGGCAGTGGTGTTCTATCTTGTAACTGCCGAAGCCGTACTCTCTTTTATGAAGGGGGGAGGGAAGGTTGATTGAGGCCTTTGTGAACGATACGTTGAGAAACGCGACCCCGATTGTTTTCGCCGCCTGTGGTGGTCTTGTGACAAAGCTTTCGGGCTGGCTAAACATCGGTCTCGAAGGAATGATACTTTTTTCGGCCTTCTCTGGGGTGGTCGTATCATCCGCGACTTCCAGTGTAACAGCCGGCACCATCATGGCGATCGCAACATCGGTGGCTGTCTCTCTGCTGATTTTCGTAATGGTCAGGTACATGAGGGCGAACCTTTACATTGCCGGGATAGCCACCAACCTCCTCTCTAGTGGTTTTACCGTAATGCTCACCGATCTCTGGTTCAGGAGCAAAGGAACCGTGGTTTTTCCTGGAGCACCACGCCCGGCCGTTTCGAGTCTCGATTTTCTCGGATTTCTCAACAACCTGAACTTCTTCGATTATCTTGCGATCGCTTCGCCTTTGCTCTTGTTGTTCGTTCTGAGGGGAACCTCATTCGGACTGAAGTTGAGAGCCTGTGGTATGGATGAGGAGAGTGCCTACTACTCGGGTGTACATGTAAACAGAGTGAGACTTGTATCCTTTATTATCGCAGGTGTTTTTTCCGGATTGGCCGGAGCTTCACTTTCGTTACCGCTGGGACTCTTCGTGGCCAATATGTCTGGTGGTAGAGGATGGATAGCTCTGGTGGCGATAATAATGGGGAGAGACAGGCCTTTTCTGATCGGTTTCTCGGCTCTAATGCTGGGTTTCGTGACAGAACTTTCGATTTTCCTTCAGGTTTCGACACAGATCTCCCCTAAACTGCTGCTAACTATACCCTATTTCGTTTCCTTTCTCATAGTTGCGATCTTTCCGGATCGAAAGGCGATGGTAGGAGGGAAAAAAACCGAATGAACAGCGTGATATAATTGCGAAAATTGGAGGTGCAAAAGTGAGTCTTATCGAAGAACTGAATTCCCAATACACGGAACTTTCCTTCCTTAACAGTGCGGCCGCCATCATGGCCTGGGATATGCGTACGTATCTTCCATCCAAGGGCAACGAAATGCGCGCAGAAGCCCTCGGTTATATATCTACACTGGCCTTCAAAAAAAGAGTCTCGGACGAGCTGGGGTCGATCCTGGAAAAGCTTAGCGAGCCGGAGACATACAACTCTCTCGGCGATGATGAAAAGGCCATGGTGAGAGTCTCTGCCAAAGCCTTCAAAAGGGCCAGGGCAATTCCACCGGCGCTTTATCAGAAATTCACCGTGCTGACCGTCAGGAGCGAGAAGGCCTGGGAAAAGGCCAGAGTGGAAAACGATTTCGAAGGGTTCGCACCTTACCTCGAAGAAATCGTGAGTCTTTCCAGAGAGATGGCCAGTCTTTACGGCTTTGCGGAAAACCCTTACGATGCCCTTTTGGAAGGTTATGAGGAGGGTATGACTGCGAAACGGTTGCGCGAAATAATAGAGCCTCTCAAGAAGGAACTGGTGCCTTTTTTGAAAAGGCTCATTACGGAGGGAAAGGCTCCCGAAACCGAGTTGCTAAAGGGAAAATTTTCAAGAAAGGCCCAGGAGAAGTTGAGCCACAAAGCCCTCAAATTCATCGGTTACGATTTCGAAGCCGGTCGGCTTGACGAGACGGTTCATCCCTTCACGATAGGAATAGGGGTCGGCGATGTCAGGGTTACCACCAAGTATCAGCCAGACGAGTTCACTCCGTCGCTTTTTGGTTCGTTTCACGAAGGGGGTCACGCTATATACGAGCAGGGATTGCCCGCCCATTTGAAGGGTACGTCTCTGTACGAGGCGACGTCTCTGGGTATTCACGAGTCTCAGTCGAGAATGATGGAAAACATTGTGGGGCGCAGCAAAGAGTTTTTGAAATTCTTCTATCCGCATATTCAGAAGGCCTACCCGTCGAATTTCAAAAACGTGCCCCTCAAGAAGTTCTATAGAAGCGTCAACAGCGTTAAACCCTCCTTGATAAGGATCGAGGCCGACGAAGTAACGTACAACTTCCACATAATGCTGAGATTCGAGCTTGAAGAAGGTCTTATGAAAGGCGATATACAGGTGGAAGAACTTCCGGCCAGGTGGAACGAAAAGATGAAAGAGTATCTCGGAATTGAACCGGCCAACTTCAGCGATGGTGTGCTGCAGGATATCCACTGGCCCTCTGGAATGATAGGGTACTTCCCCTCATATATGCTCGGGAATCTTTACGCTGCACAATTCTACGCAAAAGCAAAAAGCGACATAAAAGATCTTGAAGGAAAAATCGAAAAGGGCGACTTGAAACCCCTATTACACTGGCTCAGGGAGAACATCCACAGCCAGGGCAGACGTTACAGCCCTGAAGAACTGCTGAAAGTCGTTACCGAAAAAGAACTGGATCCCGAATATTTCATAAGGTACATCAAAGACAAGTATTCACACATATACTCACTCTGAGGGCCTCAGGGCCCTCTTTTCAATCTCTCTTCGAGTCTGGCCAGCTCCTCCCGGCTCAACTTAAGATCTTCTCTCTGCTTTTTCAGAAAAGCCAGTATAGATTCGCTTTCGTCGAGACCGGCATCTTTCCAAATGAAGGCTATAGTTTCAGGATCTAGGGTACCATCCAAAGCGAGTTCCAAGATTGCCGGAGGCATCGCCTTGACCAGCTCGGAGATCTTAGAAATCTTTCCCTCACGCAGGAACTCGAGCGATTTCTCGGTTATGGCCTTACCTATGCCTTTCAACCGGGAAAGGTCGTGGATCTCACGTTCGGTCAACTCCCCTTCGGGGAGCCTGTTCCGTACGGTTCTTGCCGCAAACTCATAGCTCCTGATTTTGAAAGGATTGTCCCTGGAAATTTTGAGCAATCTCGATAGCAGATCGAACTGCGCAGCGAGTTGTTCTCTTTTCAACTCATCACCCCGAGATCTATTTTATCCCGGAAGCGGTCAAACATGCAAAGCGGACGTTGATCTCACCTTTTGCTTCTGTGACTCAGAACCCTTGCGATATTTTCGCGCGCCGTTTCCTCTCTGGCTTCAAAAAAGGCGATTCCGGCTACCTCTATCGCCTGAAGGGCATTTTGACCCAGATGGAAGGCGATTATAGTATCCACGCCTTTGCCTGCCAGAAAATTAACGGCCACTGGTCCAGCGCCGTGTGCGGCCTCTATCGATAGATCGATAAATTCTTGTTCTTCGGAATCGGGATCGTATATCAAAAAATACCTTCCACGGGCGAAGCGATCGTCGGGAAAGCTGTCTAGCGATTTTTCCTTTACTGGAATAGCGATCTTCATCTCTTACCTCCAGAAATCATTATGTTCTCCAGTTTGTTTTTTATCTCTCTTATACCGTCTGCCGCCCCGGAACCATCGAGTGATACGACCGGAACGCCCATCTCTGTGGCCTCGACGACTTTCTCGTCATAAGGGATCTTTCCAAGCACGGGTATTCGGTTTACCCTGCACCAGCTCTCGATCTGTAAGGTCTTCTCATAATTCATGTCCCATTTGTTTATAACGATTCCGCAGTCCCTCCGGAAATGGTGGACGGTCTCGATTATTCTCTCTAAGTCGTGCAATCCCGATACGGTCGGTTCGGAAACCACAACCACGTATGAAACCCCGGTTATGGAAGAGGTTGCCGGGCAGCCGATTCCCGGTGCTCCGTCTATGATGACGACATATCTCTTCTCTTCTTCGGAAACGGTGATAGCTAGCTTTCTAACCTCTGCCACCAGACCTCCGGATGTTTCCTCGCCGGGATACAGGAGGGCATGTACGAGAGGAGTACCATTGAACTTGGAAAGGTAATAATCGCCGGATTTGTTTTCTCTGAGTGTTATCGCCTTCGCCGGGCAGACGACTAGACAGGCTCCACAACCCTCGCAGGCATACGGATCGACTTTGTAAGGTCCTCCGCGAATAAGTGCATCGAATCGACAGTATTTTTCGCAAACACCGCACGAGATACAGTCATTGGAAATCTCGGCTTTCTTACCCCCGTAGTATTCGAAGGAGGAGATCTTTTCAGTCTCCATCAAAAGATGAAGGTTGGGGGCATCGACGTCGCAGTCTGCCATCACGTGGTTATCGAAGAGAAAAGATAGAGAGCCGGCCAGGGTGGTCTTTCCGGTGCCTCCCTTTCCGCTCACTATCGCTATCTGGAACACCGAACCACCTCCGAGGATTTTAAGATTTTTTCGTACAGCCTCTCGAAGCGTTCCTTCCATTCTGGAAGCACATCGGTGAAAAGTACACCGTTGGAATATGCTTTCGCTATCTCACGCTTGAAAGGTATTTTCTCGAGTATCTCTATCTTTTCTTCGCTGGCGAATTCGTCGATCATCGAATAAGCTCCGCCATCTCTGTTGATGACTACGCCGAAGGGAATTTTCATCTCCCTGACTATCTGCAACGCCAGCTTCAAATCGTGCAGTCCGAATGGTGTCGGCTCTGTCACCATCAGGGCGTAATCGACCTTTCTCAACGTTTCAACTACCGGGCAAGACGTTCCCGGCGGAGAATCGAGGATCACAACTTTCTCCGGGTCGATGTGCTTCTTCAGGGCTCTGATTATCCTCACCGGGGATGGTTCTCCGATTTCAAGAATACCCATGCCGTGGTAAAGGTTATCACTTATTCTACCCAGCTCGACCCTCCCTATGGTCTTCGGCATTTCAACAATGGCTCTTTCGGGACAAATGTTGAAACACAGGCCGCAACCGTGACAGAGGTTGTTGAATACCATAACTCCTGTATTAAAAACCGATAAGGCTCCGAACTGGCATCTTCTTGCACACTCTCCACACAGGGTGCATTTTTCTTTGTCTATCACCGGAAGCATGAGCCTGACTTCTTCCTCGTAATACTTTGAGACTTGGAAAAAGAGATGGACGTCTGGCTCTTCGGCATCGGCATCGAGCAGCTGAACTTTACGAGTGGATGAGAGGACTTTAGCAAAATTAGTGGCTAGAGTGGTCTTTCCCGTACCCCCCTTGCCGCTTATGACGGCAACAACCAAAGGCTCCTACCCCCGTCTCCCGAGCCTGAATCCTCTTCTGTGACCAGTACTCAAGCCTAACCCAAGCCTAAATCCGCGAAGGTAAAAGCCCCCGCCGAAAAACATTCTCCCCCCGTAAATCCGAGTGACGTCCAGCCCGCTTACGGAGTCTTTTGGTGCACAGTTCCCCATTCCCCGACCTGTCATCGGACCTTGACCTGAAGGTCCGGTTCCATCTCTCCATGGCATGGTTTCTCACTCTCCTTTGGATTGGGGTTCCAGATCCTCCAGTCTTTTTTCGATTTTCTGGATCTCCAATTTGATGAGCTCGAGCTCATTGTTTAAATAATCTCTGTACTCCTGAAGATCGACTCGTTCCATTTCGGGAGTGATTGGATAATCATAGTAAAATCCTCTACCGTAGAATCCCATTCCTCTGGCAGAACCGGGCCATCTTCCACCTATTCCTCCACCTCGGGGAACATAACCGAAGAACCTGCATGAACCATCTCTGAAACGATTCCCGTAACCAAAGCCATAGGGCATTATATTCGCCTCCTTATATGTTTAGTACATATATGATACACTATTACTTATATGAGTGTCAACCTCCTATTTTCTTATCTCCAAATTTAACCTGAATCGATCGCGTGTTTCTGATAGTATCTCTTTGAGGAGAGAAAAATGATCGAGAGAAAGAACCACATTAGACTGTTTTCAGTTATCGCACCTTTTTATAATATGGCTTTCAGATCGCAGCTGGAGAATTACAGAAGGCTCCTGAAGGAGAACTACTGGAGACTTGATGACAAGATCGAAAGAGCGATCGACATAGGTTGCGGGACCGGAGCCTTCGCCAGAGCCTTGAGCGAGCTGGGTATAAAAGTAACTGCCGTGGATGCTTCCAGTAACATGGTGAGGATAGCCAGGAGAAATCTGGCCGGAACAGGAGTCAGAGTGATGCGGGCAGACTTTTTCGAGGATCTTCCTTTTGAAGACAACAGTTTCGATCTCCTGGTAGCCTCTTATGTGTTACACGGACACAAAATCGATGGAAGGGTCAGGTTCTACGAAGAAACGAAAAGAATCTGCAAGAAGGAGATGATACTTCACGAATTCTTCCCCAATAAAAACCTCCTGGTCTCGTTCGTCGAATTTCTCGAGAGGAGCGATTACAGGAATTTCGTATCTACTGCTTACGAAGAACTTAAAAGCTTCTATCCGGTTGTAGATAGAGTCAGACTTTCCGCGACTAGCGGCTGGTACATATGCCGTTGCGAATAGAGAAACTTTCGGCGCTTTATTCGTTAGAATCCGGTTATCGGTGATTGATTTGCTGAGCCGAGATGTTAGTATTTATCTAGTACGAGAGAAATGAAAGGGCAGGTGTTTCATATATTCCGGTATGATCTGAGCGATGAGCCATGAGAAGGAGGATAACTCCGTATCTCTTCATTTTACCGGCGGGGGCGGTTATCTTTTTCTTTCTTCTCTACCCGCTCGTTTACTCTTTCTTTATAAGTCTTCACGAGTGGGACCTCTCGCCCGGTATGACTTTCGTGGGTCTGGGAAACTATGCGAAGATACTCAGTTCTCCGGAATTCTGGGATTCAATGTTGTACACCGCTTACTACATTGTAGGCGTTCTGCCTTTTTCTCTCGTTCTGGGTTTTCTTTTCGCTTCACTTCTCAACGATGCGACTTTGAAAGGGATAGGTTTTTTCAGGACTGTTTACTTTCTCCCGGTAGTCACCTCACCAATAGCCGCCGGAATGGGTTTCAGTTTTCTCTTCAGTACCGAGCTGGGTTATGTCAATCATCTGATCAGATCCATGGGAGGGGAGTACGTGAACTGGTTGACAAATCCCGAGGGAATTGTGCAAATTCTCTTCAACTGGACAGGCATACAGCTTCCGAAAATACTCCAGGGCCCCAGCGTGGCGCTTTTTGTGATAATACTCATGGGAATCTGGCAAAACGTCGGTTACGCCATGGTGGTTTATCTGGCAGGTATGCAGGGAATTCCAGAAACGTATTACGAGGCCGCCTCTCTGAGCGGGGCAACGAGATTCCAGTGCCTCAGAAAGATAACCATACCTCTCCTATCACCCACAACCTTTTTTCTGTTGATTATGTTCAGCATAAACTCCTTTCAGGTCTTCGGTCCGGTGATGGTGATGACGCCCGAAGGCGGTCCGCTTAATACTACTTCGGTAGTTGTCTTCAGGCTTTATAGAGAGGCCTTCGCCTATTACCGCTTCGGCTACGCGGCCGCGATGGCCTTCGTGCTCTTCATTTTCGTGATCTCGATGACGGCCTTCCAAGTGAAAACTCTCGAAAGAAGGGTTCATTATGAATAGAAGGAGATTCAAGACGATTAAGTATGTAATACTTATCGCAGGTGCTTTGGTCATGATCTTCCCATTTTTCTGGTCTTTAATGACTTCCTTCAAAGACCTGAGAGAGATACTCCAGAACCCTTTCTCGCTGATACCACGGCAGTTCACTATCAAGAACTATCTGAGCGTTTTCAGAAAAGTACCGTTCGCCAGGTATCTCCTAAACAGCGCAGTAGTGGCCAGCGTCACTACTCTTCTCCAGCTGGGGACTGCCTCGCTGGCCGCCTTTGCCTTCGCCAGAATGAGGTTCAAAGGCCGGGACCTGCTATTCTATACCTTTCTAGCTACGATGATGGTGCCTCAACAGGTGGTGATGATTCCACAGTACCTTGTAGTCATGAGCCTTAACCTCGAAAACTCCTATACCGGTCTTATAATACCGCATGCAGCGACGGCGATTTCCATATTCTTCCTCAGACAATTCTTTCTCACCATACCTCAGGATCTTGAAGATGCCGCCACGATAGACGGATGTGGTGCTCTCAGGATACTGATGAATGTCTTTTTACCACTGACAAGGCCGGCGATGGCAACTATAGCAATCTTTTCTTTCATGTGGTCCTGGAACAATTACTTCTGGCCGCTTCTGGTAATAAGTGAACCGGAGATGCGTACCGTTCAGCTTGGACTGGCCATGTTCAAATCCGAGGGGGGCATTCAGTGGGGCGAGTTCATGGCCGCCACGGTAGTGGCTACTCTGCCAATAATGATAGCTTACTTCATAGCTCAAAAGCAGTTTGTCAAAGGCATAACGTTAACAGGTCTTAAGGGTTGATTGGGAAAAGGAGGTCAGGTATGAAAAGGTATATCGTTTCAGTTTTTCTCTTGCTGCTCGTTTTCACCGGAATCGGCAAGGTTACTCTCACCTTCTGGCATTCCATGTCGGATTATCAGAAGCCGATAATAGACAGGCTGGTGAACGATTTCAACAGATCTCAGAACGAAATCACTGTGAAGGCCATCTTTCAGGGTTCGTACGACGATACGGTCACGAAGTTGAAGGCCGCCCTTTTGACGGGAAAGGGGCCAGATGTCTCAATGATAAATATCGAGCATTTACAGATTTTCACCAAAGACGGTTCGCTTCTCGATCTTACCGAGCTTCTGGCGAACGATCCGGCCATATCCCCGGAGGATTTCGTTGACAACTTCTGGACGACGATCATCAGAGATGGAAAGCCCTACGCTTTGCCTTTCAACATAAGTGCGCTCATGCTCTTCTACAACAAGGATCATTTCAGGGCGGCAGGGCTCGACCCCGACAAACCACCCAGGACATGGGAAGAGATGGAAGAGTACGCCAGAAAGCTCACGATAAAGAAAGCTTCCGATTCCAGACCGTCCCAGTATGGGCTCCTGTGGGGAGTTGACGCCATGTTTTACCAGTTCGAGCCTCTCGTTTGGCAGAACGGTGGCGAGATTTTCAACGAAGATATGACCGAATGCTTGATCAATTCGGCCGAAGGAATCGAGGCGCTCGAAAGATGGCAGAGTTGGTTCCTGGAAGGGCTCTCACCGATAGATCTTACCATCGACGAAGGGATCCAGTCTTTCACCATGGGCAAGATCTCGATGGGACCGATGACCAGTGGTGGGATCAGGTACGCCCTGGAAAACATCCCCTGGGATCTCGGAGTTGCACCTCTTCCCCAGAACAAGCAAAGGACTACAACGCTAGGAGGAGCCTCGCTATCTATAATGTCGGGTCTTTCCGAGGAGAAGGTTAAGGCGGCCTGGACCTTCCTCAAATGGATGGTTTCAGAAAAAAACACTCTCTTCTGGTATGAGGGGACTGGGTATATGCCGGTGAAAAAGTCCGCGATGGAGTCTCTAGAGATCCAGCTAATCTGGCAGCGTTTCCCGCAATTGAAGGCTCCCATCGAGTCTATAGAATTTGCCAGACCTAGACCCGTTCATACCAACATAATAGAGATAAGGAACATACTCTATGATTCCATCGAACAGGTCAGAAAGGGAGTTACAGAGCCGGAAAAGGCTTTCAACGAAGCCGTTGAGAAAGTCAACGGCCTTTTGAAGTGAGGTGGACTATGAAGAGAGCGATAGTGCTCGCAGTATTTTTCGTGTTTGCCATTTCGCTGTTTGGAGTGAACAGAATAGTGGAAATAGCGGTAGAGGGCAACGCGAAGACGCTGGACTCAACCGTGAGGAATCTTTCCGGCATTAAGATCGGTGACGAATTCGACATAGAGAAGATTTACAGGGCCAAACGGGCCTTGCAGGAGAGCGGTCTCTTTACGGACGTCTATATGCAGATCAAGACTGTTGACAGTGATTACAGGCTTGTGATAACGGTCGAAGAGGCAAATACGATTTATCCGTACTTCGGCCAATATCTGACGATCGGCGTTGGGGAGAGAAATCTGCTCGGAACGGGAGTGAACATTTACGGAGGTCTTCGATTCCTCAGGTTTACCGATAAGAAATTCTTGGGTTTTATTCCGCAACCCCAATTTTTCTGGGGAGGGTTCACTCTGGGAGCTGGATACCCGCAAGCGCTGGGAACAGGTATCGATTTTATAACCGAACTCACACTTTTCAAAGAGGTTCCCTGGCAAAGCGATCTTCTACTTACCCTGAACAGGTTCAAGCTGGGTGCGAGTTATCCTTTCGGCGATTACGTGGCTGGAGTTTCCTATACTTTCGAGAGCGGCACCTTCGACGCTTCCGTGACGAACGATTACTCCGTCTCGATCGTCAACGGTGCCTTCGCCTTCGGCGATGCTGAGAATTTCCGACAAGAGAGGTCCAATCTGTACGGCAATACGGTCCTTAGCTACGGTTTCGGCAAGGGATACAGTTACCTGCAGCAGACTGCCGTGCTAAACTTCTGGTACAGAATAATTGGAAGAATATACATCCTCAGCACTACCAGAGCGGGTGTCACCTACCTGGGGACTGCCCCGGTAACGAAGCAGTTCTACATAGGCGGCAACACCGATCTCAAAGGCTGGAATCTTTACTCGTTCAATCCAGGTCACTTCGTTTTTGAATCCGTGGAAGCCGGAGTCCCTTTAACGGAGAATTTCGGGATAGCTCCCTCCGACGAGCTGAGTGTCTACATCCCCAAGCTATATCTTATGGGAGTGGTAGGGTCAGATAAGACTTTCGGGTTGTCGATCGGAATAGGCTTCGAATGGAGAACACCTCTGGGCATCGCTTTTGAGCCTCAGATATTCTTCGGAGGTGACGGTTTCAAGTTCTACTTCGAGCTACGTTAGCCCGAATCGAACAAAACCGGGGACAGTAGTCCCCGGTTTCTTTATGACTGTGATTCATTCTCTCAAAACTATCTGCGCTCCAGATATCCTTGAAAGAACCCCGGAAAATTCTTCCAGAATTCCTGACTTGTATGGTTCTTGATCGTTTCCATCGATCCTTCGATACTGTTGGACGGCGATTCTGGAGGCCCCTCTGCATAGTTCGGCCAGCTCCCCGAAGTCCTCACGTTTTATATAGGGAGGGTAGAGCGTGATCCTTATTTCGTGCTCCCTGAAGGCCTTAACCAGATCGAGACTTTTCCTTATGGTCTCAATTGATACATCCGAGAAGAGCGAATAATCCAGCGACTTCAGATCCATGGCCACAAAGTCTATACACTCCATAAGGCGGGCAAGAAGAGCCGGATTCCAGCCGTTAGTGTCGAGTTTAACCAATTTGCCCGGTATCCGCTCCCTGAGATGGCCTATGAAGGGTATTAACTCTCCGACCCTCAAAGTCGGCTCGCCTCCTGTTATTACGATGGCGTCTATCAGAGCTCTGCGCCTATCGAGATAATCTATCACAGTCTCTTCACTCAACTCCTCGATTACTTGTCTCTTGAGCGTTTTGTTCTGGCAGTAGGCGCAGTTAAAGTTACAGCTTGAGGTAAATACCGTCAGGGCTACTTTCCCTGGATAATCTACCAGGCTCACTCTTTCCCAGCCTGCAAAGTTCATCTATGCTTTCTCTCCTTATCTGATAAACCTTTCTCCTTTTGAATTCCTCCTGTTTGCCGATATTCCAGTTCTGGACGGGGCGGTAATATCCGGTAATTCTTGAATAGACCTCCGTCGCGGCACCGCATTTTGGACAAGCGTATTGCTCGCCGCTCAGGTACCCGTGGGTCTGGCAAACAGAATAGGTGGGGGACAGTGTGAAGTAGGGTATTCTGTAATTGCCGGCTATTTTTCTCACGAGTTCCCTGGTTGTCTGCCAGTCAGATATCTTCTCGCCCAGAAAAGCGTGGAAGACCGTACCGCCCGTGTATTTTTGCTGGAGATTCTCCTGAAGGTCGAGTGCCGAGAAGATATCGCTCGTAAAATCCACGGGGAGGTGCGAGGAATTCGTGTAGTATGGGCTATCCTTTCCGGCGGTAATTATCTGGGGGAACTTCTTTTTATCGATCTTGGCCAGGCGATAAGAGGTTGATTCGGCCGGAGTCGCCTCGAGGTTGTACAGGTGCCCGGTAGTCTCCTGGAAGGTCATTATTTTATTTCTCATGAAGTCTAGCACTCTCAGAGAGAAGTTGTACCCTTCGTTTTCGGCTATACTCTTTCCAATCCAGCGTGCGTTGAGACAGGCCTCGTTCATTCCAACCAGCCCGATGGTCGAGAAATGATTGTCGAAATTTTTTAGATATCTGCGGGTATAAGGATAGAGGCCTTCACCGTTCAACTTTTCCACCACCGACCGCTTGACTTCCAGGCTCCTGCTGGCCAGCTCCATAACCCTGGCCAGCCTTTCCAGAAACTCCGTTTCGTTCTTGCTGAGATACGCGATCCTCGGAAGGTTTATAGTTACGACTCCGATCGAGCCGGTGAATTCGTCCGAGCCGAACAATCCCCCTCCTCTCCTCTTCAGTTCACGCTTATCCAGTTGCAGTCTGCAGCACATGCTTCTAACATCGTCTGGATCCAGGTCGGAGTTTATGAAATTTTGGAAATAAGGCGTTCCGTATTTACTCGTTATTTCGAAGAGAAGCTTCGCATTTTCATTTTCCCAATTGAAGTCTTTCGTTATATTGTAAGTAGGGATCGGATATTGGAATCCCCGTCCGTTGGCGTCGCCCTCGTCGAGTATCTCCAGGAAGGCCCGGTTTATCATATCCATCTCTTCCTGACAATCCCCGTAGGTAAAATCGAGTCTCTTTCCTCCCACTATGGCCGGCTCGTCTCTCATCTTTTTCGGCACCACCCAGTCGAGCGTTATGTTGGTGAAAGGAGCCTGCGTTCCCCACCTGGAAGGCGTGTTGACGCCGAAAACGAAGGACTGGATATTCTGCTTCACTTCCTTCAGAGAGAGGTTGTCTATCTTCACAAAGGGAGCCAGATACGTGTCGAAAGACGAAAAGGCCTGGGCACCGGCCCATTCGTTCTGTAAGATACCCAGGAAGTTCACCATCTGATTCACGAGGGTCGAAAGATGTTTCGCCGGTGAAGAGGATACTTTCCCCCTTACCCCTCCGAGCCCTTCTTCAATCAGCTGTCTCAAACTCCAACCCGCACAGTAGCCCGATAGCATGGAAAGATCGTGAATGTGAATATCTCCCTCGCGGTGGGCGTTACCTATTTGGGGATCGTACATCTCCCTCAGCCAGTAGTTGGCCGTTACCGTTCCGCTGTTGTGCAAGATGAGGCCACCTATGGAATAGGTTACGGTTGAATTCTCTCTGACACGCCAGTCCAGCATGTTGAGGTAACTGTTGACGGTTTCCGAGAAATCAAGCATCGAGGATTTGAGTTCTCTTAGCTTTTCGCGGTGAGTTCTGTAGAGAATGTAAGCCTTGGCGACTTCCGTGAAGCCCAGATTCTCCAGCGTCCTCTCGACGGAATCCTGGATGTCTTCTATATCTACGAGGTTGTCGCTTACCCTTGGTTGAAAATCGGCTACGACACGTAGCGCAACCCTCTCAAGAATGTCTTCGTTGTAGTGGGTAAGGGTAGCATCGAAGGCTTTCTTCATGGCGTTTATTATTTTGTCCAGGTCGAATTCTACGATTGATCCATTTCTTTTTCTGACATTCAGCATCATCATACCTCCATGAATAAGCTCAATAATTAGTGGACGATAAACATTCTACCACAATATATAGAGAATTCGAAGTCGAAGCGGGGTCGATTTTGGCGGATAAAGACGATTGGCAACGTTTAGATTCTACCAGATCGAAATGTTGGGTTTTTTAAGTTTTTCTGGGTGGTTTCTTTCCGTATGGACTCTCTAGAAATCATTCGGCCATGGCATTTCAGACCCCAGCCTACTTCCTTATGAATCTCGTTACACTTTCTTTACCCATCTTCTCACTCATAGCCAGAAAAGCCCGGGCCGTCGCCATAGCGTCTCCAAGTGCTCTGTGCCTTGAGTCCGCGACTATTCCCAGCCTGGCAAGAAGAATATCCAGATTGTTACGGTCGCGTCTGAAGAGACTTCGGGACATTTCGATGGTGTCAATGTAGGAGTTGGGAATTCTTCCAAGACCGCATCTCTCACCAAAGTGGTTTAGAAAAGACAGATCGAAGGGGGCATTGTGAATTACCAATATAGAACCTTCGACGAAGCGAAAGAAATCTCGAAGAACCTTCTCCACTGGAGGCATATCCTTCACCGTAAAGTCGCTTATCCCGGTCAGGCTGGTTATCGTTAAAGGAACCATGCAACCGGGATCGATGAGATTGTCGAAGACATCATCCTCCACAATATGCCAGTTGCGGACCCTGACACCGGCTATCTCCAGTAGCCTGGCACCACGGTTGACATCCAAGCCCGTAGTTTCGGTGTCGAGGACCACGAAATCCATCCCTGTTTTCTCCAACCAGTGTTTCCCCCCTTTTCTTCTAAAATTTTACAACAAGAACGGACACAAGTTTCAGAATATGACGGAAGCCTTTATTCAACTGTGGGTGATGTGTATAGAGTATAATTCTACTGAGGTGACTTTCCATGGATGATAAGGTGAATCATACAGAAGAGGAAATAAGAGAGAGATACAGAAAAGCTATCGAATCATCCCTGCAAAAGGCGCCCGTGAGAACGGGCGAAAGGATATATCTCACAGATCTCTGGGCCGTTACGTCGATCCCGGAAGAGATAATAATAGAGATTCTCTCTTCTTGCGAAGTTAAACTTCCCGAAGAGGTACGCTGCATAGTGGATGATCGTAGAAAGAAGAAGAGGGTTCTTTATGGAGAGAAAGAATCAAATGAACAGAGTGGCAATACTAAGCAGCCCAGAATACGCAAAGTGCAGGGAGAAGATAGCTGAAGGTCTCGATCTGCTTAATTTCAACGAAGACGTTCGGGGAAAGAAGGTACTTCTGAAGCCGAACCTTCTTTCGGCCAGAACGCCAGACAGCTCTGTGACGACTCATCCCGAAATAGTCCGAGCGGTGGCGGAGATTTTTCTTCGGCGCGGGGCAAAGGTCAGTGTGGGGGATTCTCCCGCGAGGGTCAGTACAATTGCAGCAGCCAGAGTCGCTGGAATAGAAAGCGTCTGCAGGGAACTGGAAATTCCCCTTGTCGATTTTGACGATCCCGTTTCTGTGGTTTTGGAGGAGGGGACGTATCGGAACTTCGAAATAGCCCGCCCGGTCCTGGAGGCCGATCTTGTAGTCAATCTGGCCAAACTCAAGACTCATTCCCTCACGCTCGTCACGTTTGGTGTCAAGAATCTCTTTGGCTGTATCCCCGGTGCTAGAAAACAGGGCTGGCATTTCAGGGCGAGAAACATGATAGATTTTTCCAGAATGCTTCTGGATCTGGCGAGGTATTTAAAGCCCTCGTTGACGATACTTGACGGGGTCGAGGGAATGGATGGAAACGGACCGTCGAATGGGAGGAAGATCTATCCCGGAATCGTGGCACTCTCGAGAAATGTCTTTTCTCTGGACGACGCGATAGCCGAACTCTTCCAGGTGAAGCACTCTAAAGTGCCGCTTTTGAGAATGGCCAGAGAAGAGAATCTGGTTGGTGAGTACGAAATCGTGGGCGACGCACCCGTGCCGTCGAGGCTGGTATTACCAGAAACCAATTACATCGCGGTTTATGGTGCAGGTTTCTTGAGGCATTTCGTAACGAAGTTTCCAAAGATAGATAAAAAGAAGTGCATTGAGTGCAGGAATTGCGAAAGGACTTGCCCTGTCGGTGCGATAGACATAAACAGGTTCAGGATAGATTATAGCAAGTGCATAACCTGCTACGTCTGCCACGAGATCTGTCCGGAGAACGCGATCGTTTTCAAGAGACGTTTTAATATATGAAGGAGGAGGCGGTAGGATGAGTTATATTCTGGCCATCGATCAGGGAACCAGCAGCAGCAAGGCCGTACTCTTCGATGAGGAGTTTTATCAGGTGGCCGTTTCACAGGAGGAGTTCAGGCAGATATACCCCAATCCTGGCAGAGTTGAACACGATCCTAGAGATATAATTCTCAGTACTATGAGCTCTGTGGAAAACGTGGTATCAGATGCCAGGGTCTCTTACCGTGAGATCGAAGCCATAGGCATAACCAACCAGCGCGAAACCGTGGTCGCGTGGGACGCCATAACCGGTCAGCCTTTGTGCAACGCTATCGTCTGGCAGGATAGGAGAACCACCGAAAGATGCAAGGAGCTGCGGGAAAAGTTCGGAGAAAAGATACACCTCAAGACTGGATTGATGCCCGATCCGTATTTCTCTGCCACGAAAATGGAATGGATGCTGCAAAACGTTCCCGCGGTCCAGGAGGCCGCAAAGAGGCGTACCTTGCGTTTCGGTACGATCGACTCCTGGTTGGTCTGGAACCTTACAAGAGAGAAGCGATTTGTGTGCGATTACTCGAATGCTTCAAGAACAATGCTCTTCAACATACAGGAATTGAAGTGGGATAGAGAGCTTCTCGATATGTTCGGAATAGATGAAGAGTTCCTTCCGAAGGTCGTAGATTCCTGTAACGCTCTTGGAGCTTCGATATACGGTCCTGAGATAGCCGGTATAGCCGGAGACCAACAGGCTTCACTCTTCGGACAGACGGCCTTCTCGCGGGGAGATGCAAAGTGTACCTACGGAACCGGCTCTTTCATACTCATGAATACCGGGTCGGAGCCGAAATACTCAAGACACGGCCTCCTGACAACGATTGGGTGGAAGCTTGGGAAAGACATTATATATGCCATAGAAGGGTCTATCTTCGCCTCTGGAGCACTTATAACGTGGTTAAAAGAGGGTCTGGAAATAATAGCCAGTCCCTCGGAGACCGAATCGCTTGCACGTGAGGTTCAGGACAACGGTGGAGTTTACTTCTCGGGAGCCCTTACCGGTCTGGGAGCCCCGTATTGGGACGCTTCGGCAAGGGGGACGCTGATAGGATTGACCAGAGGGACAAAGAAGGGCCATATAGTCAGAGCAGTGCTCGAGTACATAACCTTCAGGACTCGCGAAATACTGGAATTGATGGAAGAAGAGACAGGGATAAAACTGAAGAAGCTCCTGGTGGATGGCGGAGTCACCAGAAACAACTTCCTGATGGAGATGCAAGCTAACGTGCTCGGTATCCCCGTGGATAGATCTCTGATAAAGGAAACGACGGCGCTGGGTGCTGCGATGCTCTCAGGCCTTTGCACAGGCTTATGGGACATGGAAGTGCTGAAAAACAGGCGTATCAGCGAGGTGGAGTTCGAACCGAGCGGAAACAGAATGGAGGAAGAGTTTTCGAAGTGGAAAGAAGCACTGAGAAGATCTATGAACTGGGAAAGATGAATATAGACCAGTTGTTGAAACTGGCCGGTGAGATCGGCGAAAGACTCTGCGGAGGAGAGACGATACTTCTTTACGGTGATCTGGGCACTGGAAAGACGACTTTTGTGAGGGGACTGGCCAGAGGGTTGAGAATCGAAGAGAGGCTGGTTAGAAGTCCGACGTTCAACATTATCAACACATATCCCGGCAGGTTGATTTTAGTTCACGCCGATCTCTACAGACTGGGTAATCAAAGAGAATTGCTGGATCTCGACCTCGAAGATCTCGGCGACGATAACACGGTTATGGCTATCGAGTGGCCCGAAATGTACAGACCCTTCGTGGAATTGCCGTGTCTGATAGTAAAACTTAAGCACTGGAGCGAAAATGAAAGAGTCGTGTCCCTGTCATCGCTCGATGAGAAAACCGATGGATTGCTCTCTTTTTTGAAATGAAAAGACGGTATCTTACCAAATGAAAGGAAGGTGTTCTGGTGGCACAAAAATTCGAATTACTTGAGAAAGCAGCAATTAGAAGCGAGAGAAAGATAGAGATACCCGATATATTGCCAGCGATTCCGACGAGAACCAATATGTTGATATATCCCTCTTCAGTGATGCCGCTCTACGTAGGGAGGGAGAAGTCTCTTTCGGCGCTCGAAGAATCGATCGGCAAGTACGATCAGCTGGTCTTCCTGGTGTCTCAGAGAGATATAACCAAAGAGGAACCGGAACTGGGCGATCTCTTCGAAGTCGGTACTATAGGCCGCATCGTCCAGTTGATGAAGATGCCCGATGGCAATTACAAGATCCTGGTCGAGGGACTGGCCCGGGCTAAGATCTCGGGGGTAGTCGAAGAGGAGAACGCTCTGATTGTAAAGCTTGAGAGCCTTAAGTCCAGAGCCAGAAAGAGCAAGATGCTGGAGGCACTGGTTCGCAAGGTCAAGGAGCTGACGCAGAAATACGTTTCGATGAGCCGTAGGTTCCCGGAAGAAGCCCTGATGGCTCTCGAAGACACTTCCAACGCTGACAAGTTTGCCGATTTCGTCTCTTCGATCGTTCCCTTCGCTCTGGAGGAGAAGCAGAAGTTGCTAGAAGAAGTCGAACCTGTCGAGAGACTGAAGACACTTATGGAACTTCTGAGTCGTGAGATAGAGATCCTCTCGCTCGAAGAGGAGCTGGATAAGCGTGTGAAGGAGAAGATTGAACAGGGTCAGAAGGAGTACTATCTTCGTGAAAAAATGCGTGCGATTCAGGAGGAACTCGAAGGCGAGGAAGATGAAGAGATAAAGGAATTGAAGGAAAGGGCTGCTTCCCCCGACCTGTCTGACGAAGTTCGCGAGAAGGCCGAACAGGAAATATCCAGATTGGAGAAGATGTCTCCCTACTCGGCTGAGGCGACGGTGGTGAGAACGTATCTGGATTGGTTGCTTAACCTTCCCTGGTCTCTGGAGACGGAGGATGAGATAAAGATAAAAGATGTGCGCAGAACGTTGGACAGCAACCATTACGGATTGCAGGACGTCAAGGAAAGGATACTGGAGTTCCTGGCTGCCAGAAAGTACTCGGAAAAACTCAGGGCTCCCATACTCTGTCTGGTAGGGCCTCCAGGCGTTGGCAAGACCTCTCTGGGGCGATCGGTGGCCGAGGCAATGGGCAGAAAGTTCGGAAGAATATCTCTGGGCGGCATGAGAGATGAGGCCGAAATACGTGGCCACAGGAGGACCTACGTCGGCGCCCTTCCTGGCAGGATAATGCAGATGATCCGAAAGCTCGGTTCGAAGAACCCAGTGATTGTGCTGGATGAAGTCGACAAAATGGGAATAAGCTTCCAGGGCGACCCGGCTTCGGCATTATTGGAGGTTCTCGATCCCGAGCAAAACAGCAATTTCACCGATCATTTCCTGGAGGTATCCTTCGATCTCTCCAGGGTGTTGTTCATAACTACGGCGAATGTTCTATACTCCATACCCGATGCCCTCAGGGACAGGATGGAGGTCATCGAGATACCCGGATATACCGAGTCGGAGAAGTATCATATCGCCAAAGATCATATACTGCCCAAGCTGCTCGACGAATACAACATGAAGGATGGAAGCTTCAAAATCACCGGATCGGCGATAAAGGGAACGATAAGAGATTATACCAGAGAGGCCGGTGTGAGGCAGCTCGATCGTAACCTGGGAAAGATAATCAGGAAGGCTATCCTGAAGATGGCCGAAGGTGAGGGGAGTATAAACGTAGGGGTGAACGATCTCGGCGAATTCCTGGGAATACCGCTCTTCAAGGACAGCGATTTCCGAAAGAAGCCCGAGGTAGGCGTGGTAACAGGACTCGCTTGGACTCCCGTCGGAGGGGAGATCATGTACATTGAGGTGCTCCCCGTGCCGGGGAAGGGAAAGCTCATCATCACCGGCCAGCTTGGCGATGTTATGAAGGAATCGGCGCAGATCGCCACCTCGCTCGCCAAAAAACTCTGCGATGGTGAAAAGTATGCCGATATCTTCGAGAAGAGGGACTTCCATATACATGTTCCGGAGGGAGCCGTTCCCAAGGATGGGCCCAGTGCCGGTATAACTCTTACTACAGCCTTCATTTCGGCTGTTTCCGGCAGGAAGGTCAGGAACGATATCGCAATGACTGGCGAGATAACCCTTCGGGGAAAGGTTCTGCCGATAGGCGGATTGAAAGAGAAGCTGATGGCCGCTTACCGTTCCCAAATGAAGACGGTGATCATACCCCTGGCTAACAAACGGGATCTGGAAAAGGTTCCCGAAGAGATAAAATCCCGGCTGGAGTTCGTTTTCGTGGAGGATATCCTGGAAGTCCTCCAAGTCGCTCTGCTGGACAAAGGTGATTGAGTGATAAAGAGTGTTGAGCTGTGCAGAACGGTCTTCAAATCAGGAGAGTACCCGCCTCCGCTGGAAAGGGAGATAGCCTTTGCCGGCCGGTCTAACGTCGGCAAGTCTTCGCTTCTCAACTCCCTTTTCGGTAGAAAACTGGCCCACACGAGTTCGACTCCGGGCAAGACCCGTTCGATAAACTTCTACACCGTCAACGGGTCGGTCTATTTCGTGGACCTACCCGGTTATGGTTATGCAAAGGCTTCCATAAAGGAGAAGGAGAAGTGGGAGAGACTCATAATCGATTACTTCGATTCGAGAAAGTCTCTATCGCTCCTGGCAGTCCTCATGGACAGCCGCCATCCCTTTCAGGCCGTTGACAGGCAGATGCTGGAATGGGTTATATACTACTCCCTGCCTTACCTGGTCGTTCTGACGAAGGCCGACAAGCTTTCGAGAAGCCAGCAATCCATAACCCTCAAGTCCGTCAAAGACGGTCTATCGGAGTGTGGAGCTCTGCCCCCTGTGTTCATGGTTTCGGCCGAAAAGAGACAGGGAATCGAAGAATTGGTGAACACGCTCCTCTGATCTGTGGTGATAAAAAAGGCGGGGATTTTCCCCGCCTTTTTCAGTGGATAATCACTTGAAAACAGCGTAGAGAATAACCAACGGGCTTATCAAAGAGGCTACTAGAGATAGAACCGTAATGAGTGTGTTCAGGGGGGAAGGGCCGGCGGTGTCTTTGAAGGGGTCTCCCACAGTGTCGCCGATTATGGCTGCCTTGTGCGCGTCGGATCCCTTTCCGCCGAAAGCGCCGTCCTCTATGTATTTCTTCGAGTTGTCCCACATACCTCCACTGTTGGCCATCAGCAATGCGTTGAACAGTCCCGAGAGGATAGCTCCGCCCAAAAAGCCTCCCAGAGCGTGTATCCCGCCTATGAAGGCTATCAGTAGTGTTATTCCGATCGAGATCAGACTGGGAAGCATCAGTTCCTTCAAGGCGCCGGTCGTGGCTATCTCTACACACCGCGCATAATCTGGTCTGGTAGTTCCTTCACTGAGACCCTTGATCTCTTTGAACTGCCGCCTGATCTCGGCTATCATCCTGAAGGCGTTTTTGCTGACACCCAGCATTATCATGGCTGAAAAGAGTGCGGGAACGCAAAGACCTGTCAGAAGGCCGAGCATCACCAGCGGATTCATGAGATCGAAGGTTATGCTCTGGCCGGTGATGGCTGCCACTCGTTCCTGGTAAGTTGCCAGAAGCGCTATGACTGTGAGTCCTGCCGCCCCTATCGCAAAGCCTTTAGTAATGGCTTTCGAGGTATTTCCGGCAGCATCGAGCTTATCGGTCAGAGATATGACTTTCTCGCTCAGTCCGGACTGTTCGGAGATACCTTTGGCGTTGTCCACAATAGGACCGTAAGCGTCGCTAGAGATTATCATCCCAACAATTGCGAGCATGGAGACAGCGCTTATGGCTATTCCGTAAACTCCGCACAGGGCAAAGGCTATGCCGGAAGCTACGCCGATTCCCACCAACGATGGAAGAAGACTCATCAATCCGTATGAGTAACCCGTCAGAATAGTGATAGCCGCCCCCGATTGCGAGGCTTTGGCCGTTCTCTTCACGAAGTGTCTGTCGATGGAAGTGAAGTAATCTGTGGTGAAGCCTATCACCGTTCCGGCTACTAGACCGGCCATCGAGGCACCCCAGAATTTCAGGTCGTAAGAAAGCACCATCGAGATCACAAGCGTTGCCAGAGCGAAAATCGCCGAGGTGATATAGGTTCCAAGGTCCAGAGCACGTCCTGGATTCTTCTCCCCTCTGACACGGACGCTGAAGACTCCGGCCAGTGAGGAGAGGATCCCGACCGATGCCAGAATAAGCGGCAGGACTACCATCTTCACTCCCAGAGTCTCTCCGAGGACCATCGCGGCTACGATGCTGGCCACGTAAGAATCGAAAAGATCGGCTCCCATACCGGCCACGTCTCCCACGTTGTCACCGACGTTGTCTGCGATGACGGCAGGATTTCTAGGGTCGTCTTCGGGAATTCCTATTTCGACCTTGCCTACGAGATCGGCGCTTATATCGGCCGTTTTTGTGTAGATACCTCCACCGGCCTTGGCAAAAAGCGAAAGAATACTCGCCCCGAAGCTGAAGCTAAGAAGTATTTCCGCCTTCAGAGTTATACCGTAAATCACACTCACACCGGCAAGTGCCAGTCCCACCACAAGCAGACCCATCACTGAACCACCCCGAAAAGCTATCAGAAAAGCCTTTTCGAGGCCCTCGCGGTCCGCCGCCGTTGCTGTACGAACATTGGCCTTGAGTGCCACTTTCATTCCGAGCAGGCCTGCAACGCCAGAAGAGATAGCTCCGATCAAAAAGGCGATCGCGGAAGAGATACTCAAAAAAATCGCTAGAAGGGTGCAGATCGCGATCGAGAAGAAGGCTAGTATCACGTATTCCTTCTTGAGAAAGGCATCAGCTCCCTCGCGGATCGCCTCGCCTATTTCCCGCATTCGCTCGCTACCGACTGGGTACCTGCCGACCCAGCGAAAGAGATAGATACCAAGAATTACCGAAAACAGGGAAACCGCCACGGCTATCAGTGCAGAAATAAGTTCCATATTCATTTACGCCCCCTTACGGATGAACCACACGATGAGAAGTCAACATGATTCTAGCACCACATATCGGCAGAACGGTATCGATCGACAGGTTAAATCTGAATGTCTGAAAGGTGGTGAGAATATTCAAAAGGAGTCATGAGTTAAATCGAACACTAGCCTAAATCAGCACCGTACGGGGCAAGCATACTGGGCCGTTCGTTTATTCAATCACCTCCACGACCTTTTGATCATCGGTTTTCGGAGATGAAACGTCTGAAACTTTCGGCGCTCGGTCTGGCCTTGAGTTCCATTGTGTCGCGAACGGTTTCGTAGAGACCGAATTTCATCGAATAACCTTCCTTCCATTCGAAATTATCCATCAACGACCAGTAAAGATAACCGAAGACCTTCGCTCCTCTTTTCATCGATTTGGCGAGTGCCTGGAGAGCACCATCGATGTAGGGCCAGCGCTTTTTATCGGTGGAGTCGGCTATCCCGTTTTCCGTTATCATTATTGGCAAGCGGTATCTTTTGTAAGCTTTGAAAACCACTCCTTCCAGACCCTGCGGGAAGAATTCGTAACCCATATCCGTCCTCTCGAATTCCTGACCGTTGAGCAATTGTGGAAAGGGTCTAAAATACTTGACGAAGGTGCGGCTGTAATAATTTATACCGAGAAAGTCGATCTTTCCATTTATCTCCGGTGCGGTTTCGTCATTCCCCAGCGGCCTGGCCAACCTGCCAAGTTTTATAGAATCGACGAAAGAGTAATTGTATAGTTTTCCCAGAAGTCTTGCGGCGACAAGGTCCGCTGGATGCCAGTTCCTAAAGGGAAGGAAGGGCATCATGTTTAGCGCGATGCTCACCATGGCCGTGGGAACCGATGACTTTATTGCGTCGTAAGCCATCGTATGCGCATAAATAAGGTTCGTCAAAACCTTACGGGTCAGCTCAATGTCTTTTTTTTGCGGTGGCCATTCTCCCAGCAGATACGACATAGAGGCATAAACGTTAGGCTCGTTGACGGTCACCCAGTAATGAACGTATTGGCCTATAGATTGGACAACCTTTCTGACGAACTTCTCGAAATGGACCAGGTTTTCACTCTTCTCCCAGCCGCCCATCCTGGCGAACCACAGCGGCAGAACGAAGTGGTTCAGTGTCACCACTGGATGGATACCCTTACTTACGAGTTCTTTTGTGAAGCCAGCGTACCTTTCAAGGGCGTCTTCGTCGAATTTGCCGCTTTCCGGTTCGATTCTTGCCCATTCTATAGAGTAACGGTAAGCCTTCACCCCGAGTTCCTCAAGAGCCTTGATATCTCTCTCAAAGCGCTCCCAGCTTCCACAGGCTGTCTCGGAAGTCTCCCCACCTTTAACCTTTCCCTTCTTTTCCCACTCGTACCAATCCGAGTACTTGTTTCCGCCTTCTATCTGATGACCTGCCGTTGAAACACCCCACAGAAATCCTTCAGGAAACGCAACCATAGTTTATACCTCCCTCGAAAACGCTGTTCCTATCACTTCCAATTATAATTATAAAGAGAGAAAGAACGTAAACCCAATCGGGAGAAGGAGAGAAAATTGAGAATTTCAGTCGTTGGAAACATAAACATAGACTTGAACGCAGTAATAGGAGACAGCGTTAACAGTGAGGAAAACAGAATAAAAAAGCTGGGCCTCTCTTCTGGAGGAAGCGCGGCTAACACGGCGATTATGCTCTCGCGCCTTGGAAGGAAAGTCTTTCTGCAAGGGGCTGTGGGAGATGATCTCTTCGGAGAGTACCTTATCGAAAGGTGTTCACGTGAGAGAGTCGAGACCGGGTATGTCAAAGTGCTTACTGGCGGAACGGGCCTTTGCTTTGCAGTTATCGGCGGGCAAGGGCAACGACATCTGTACACTTATCGCGGCGTGAACGAGAAATACGAAACGGTTGCCGGAGGATTCGATTTCTACCATTTCGCAGGCATTTCCACCGGTCAGCTGTCGATGATACTGAACTCTCTGAACATAGAAAGGTTTTCCTACAACCCCGGCGGCATTGTGACCTTCGAAAGACCTCACGAGGTCTCAAAACTCGCCGAAAGTGCTGAAGTTCTTTTCTTAAATGAAACGGAGTGGGCCTTTATTTCACCTTTCCTGAACAGAATGAACACGGTTGTGGTGACTATGGGCGTGGCCGGTTCGAGGATCGAGAAGGGTCCCGCGGTAAAGGCCTTCCCCGTAGAAGCCGTGGATACCACCGGCGCCGGAGACGCCTTCAACGCCGGTTTTCTCCATGCATATCTCTCCGGAAAGCAAGGTGACGAATGTCTGAAAGTCGGAAATCTTCTTGGCGCGATTGTCACTATGCAAGTCGGCGCCGTACCTGAATTTGATTACGGGTATATACTAGAAAAATCTGAATTGTACAAAGTAGAGTTGTGATAATCAATTTCATATTTAAATTAAACCTGAACATACTAATAAACTAGCCATTATTCTTGAATATATAGATTATAGGTCCACCTACAGAACTGTATGTATTCATGGTAGTATAAGTTGAGGGGTGATGTATATGCCGACAGAAATAACAGCCGTAGATGTTATAAGGATTCTAGGAACGCTTTCGGACGAAGGCGGCGATCGTTCGAGCAGGAACAGGTTCATTCGTGGTTACCTGACCAAGTACAACCGGCCCGAGCCTATACTTGCAGACATAGATAACCTTCTCGCCAACATCTCCGGTTTCGGGGGAGATGTCGAGAGCCTGGATAGAGCTTACGGTGATCTCCTTAACAGGTTGGCCGAAGTGACAGGTTTCTCTGTGGATTATGTCAAGTACTCCGGAAGGGAAAAGATAACTGGCATTTGGAAGGTCAACGAAAGCTTCGAAATAAAGGTCTCGGCCATAATCGGGAAGAGCTTCGAGGAGGTTAAAGGAATAGCCAGAAACGCGCTGTTGATCCTTCCGCAGGAACTGGAACTGGGGAGACCTTTCGTTACGGTTAAACGACTGGGCGAGCTGTTCACAATGGTCTCGCAGATAGATCTACCGGTCAGTTCGGTTGCCTCGATTCTCATGACAGACGACGATTACGACAAGAGGATCAGTTCCTTTATGGA
The DNA here is from genome assembly GCF_900157305.1 of Mesotoga infera. Lineage (NCBI taxonomy): Bacteria > Thermotogati > Thermotogota > Thermotogae > Kosmotogales > Kosmotogaceae > Mesotoga > Mesotoga infera. The sequence goes on along the minus strand of NZ_LS974202.1, from coordinate 271,767 downwards.
ACTCATCTTCCTGGCATTTAGAAAGGAGCTCTCCAAAAAGGCACAGCCTTCATGCCTCAAAAGAGAGTGGGAGAGCGACGAGTTGAACGATTTCATGAAAGGTCTCAAACTGCCAACTATCGGAATGCTCTTCGCTCTTTCGGAGTCACCCTGTAATGGAGAAGAGCTGGTGGAGAGAATAAACCTCTTTCTCGAAAAAACTGGTGAAGAAAGGCTGAAAAGTCCCATGGCCCTCGGCGCGATAATGGGTGCGCTGTCGAAACATTACTCGGGTATCAAGGAAGAGCTTGTTTTGAGGGAGGGAAAGAATTACAGAGTCGCCGAAAAATACAGAGACAGTATATCTGAAATCAAAACGCAGTTTTGGAGACGCTTTCAGGAGGATAATCGATAAAACGCTCCGTATTGTGTTTTTGACGCGGTCAACAGGTAGAAAGGCATGTAGAGACTGAAAAACTCGTTATAGGGCATTTTAAAGGGTCTGGTACTGTAAATGGCTACTGAAAAGACTTTTGAAAGGTTGCAGGAATAACCTCATGTGGTACAATAAATAAAATGATACATAATGTTGATTATGACTCATATTATCGGCGATTTTGGGGGTAAGGAAAGTGGATTTCGATGAAGCCATAGACAGGTTCAAAGACAACATGGAGTTCGTAAGGAATATGTCTTCAAACACCGTAGAATCTTATCTCACCGACCTTCAACACTTCAAGAAGTATCTTCTCGACCACGACCTGGATTACACACAGGTGAAGCGCAGGCAGATCGAAGCCTTCGTGAAGGAACTCTCCCAAGGAAGATACTCTACCAGAAAGCCCTCGCCCTCGACAGTTTCAAGGAACTTATCGACCATACGTTCCTTCTATACTTTTCTCTACATAAGCGGAGTGGTTCCGAAAGTCCCGACCGAGCTGATCAAAAACCCCAAATCTCGGCGAAGGATACCGGACTATCTCAGCTACGACGATGTACAGAAGATACTGGCCTCTTTCAAACCGACCAATCTGGGAAGGAGGAACAAGGCGATAGTGGCCAGCATGTATTTCTGTGGTTTGCGCGTGAGTGAAGTCTGCCATCTCACCCTGAGCGACCTGCGACTAGGAGAGAACCCGGCGATACGTGTTCAGAGCGGTAAGGGAAACAGGGACCGTGAAGTACCGGTTAACGAACAGATGCAATCGATAATACTCGAGTACCTCGAGATAAGGCCAACATTTCCCAACAGCGAAAACGAGGAGCATCTCTTTATCGGAACTAGGGGAGGGCCAACATCCAGAAAATTGATCCCAAAAATGTTGAATACACATGTAAAAGGGGTCTTCCCTGAAAGAAAAGTAAATCCGCATTTATTCAGACACAGCTTTGCAACTCACCTTCTTCAAAAGGGTGCAAGTATAAAAACAGTTCAGGAACTACTTGGACATGTAAATCTAGCAACAACAAGTATATACTTGCATATTACTGACAAAGAAAAGAGAGAAGCAGTTGAATTGTTATCAGATTAAATACCAGTAGGAGTAGTATATGATAGATATACATAACCATACAATTTTCTCCGATGGAAAAGACAGCATGGCCGACGTTATACAGGCGGCTGTTGAGAGAGAGCTGAAGGTCGTAGGAATCTCCGATCACTTCGATCCCTATCTGTTGAGACAGGATGTCTGCCTTCAACCAGAGGGGGTGAACAGCTATCTTAGAGAAATAGAACGCCTCAAAGGTAGCTATCCGATAACCGTTCTCTCCGGTCTTGAACTGGGATTGCAGTCAACTGGGATTTCGTGGCCGGTAGGTGATTTCGATTATTACATCTATTCGGTCCACACAGTTCCCGGTTTTCCCGATCTGAGAGATATGGAAGATCCATGGGACATATACCTCGAAGAGGCGGCCATGGCTGTGGAGCTTATAGATAAACCGGGTTTCCTGGGCCATCTTGACTTTCTGAGAAGACACATCCCCGGTTCGAAACCCCCCAGTCCGGGCGAGCTGATGGATATACTTTTAAAACAGATCATAGCCTGCAACGTGGGATTGGAGTTCAACACGTCGGGCTGGATGTACAGACTGGGCGATCCTACTCCCCAGCCGTGGGTTATCGAAAGGTATCTCGAACTTGGGGGAAGGCTGATAACAATCGGTTCGGACTCTCACAGGGCCATAAGTGTAGGAAAGTACAACAGCGATGCGTTGAATCTCTTGCGAAAACTGGGGGTAAGTGAGATCTTCTACGCTGTTAAGGACAGGTACATGTCGATACCCATCTAGTTTTTCTGAATTGCCTGTTGTAATCAGATAAGGAGGAAGAGATGGATAAGTTCAACGGTTTTACCCGGGCAACCCTCGATTTTCTCGTAGATCTTGGGAAGAACAACAACAGAGCCTGGATGGAGGCTAACAGAGAGAGATACAGGGAGGTTCTTCTTGACCCTTTCAAGGCTCTTGTGACCGAGCTTGGACCCTTTATGGAGGAGCTTGATCCATTTCTGGAGACGAGACCGCAGGTGGGAAAAACCATAAGCCGGATAAGTCGCGACGCCAGGAGAAACAGAGGGAAGGCTCCGTACAGAACCAATATGTGGTTTACCTTCAAAGTGCCATCTCCCGACTGGAAGGACTCGCCAGGCTTTTTCTTCGAGCTCTTTCCCGACAGTTACCGTTACGGAATGGGCTTTTATTTTCCGTCGCGCGAGACCATGAGAAAGTTGATTTTTGAACTGGAAGAGAATACCAGAGTCTTTATGGAAAAGACGGCGATTCTACGTGAAGGCCATTTCTTGATTATGGGAGAGAAGTATAAAAGACCCAGAAAAAAGGAAAATGTTCCCGGTGAACTGCTGGTCTGGTACCAGATGAAAGACTTCTATATCTCAGTAGAGAGAGGTATGGACGAATTGCTCTTTTCTGGCGAATTTTCCAACCTTCTCAAGAGCGAATTCAAGGCGCTGAAGCCCCTGTACGAATACTTCTGGGAGATCCGGATGAAGAAAGAGTGATCGCTGATCAGCCAAGCACAAGCTCCAGATGCTCGGCAATCCTCAGGGAGGCCTTTCCGTCGCCGAAGGGATTGCTTGCCAGCGCCATCCTCTCGTAGGCCGACCGGTCGGTCAGCAACCTGATCGTCTCCTGGAAGACCCTCTTCCTGTCGGTACCGACTAGAAGGGCCGTGCCGGCCTTTATGGCTTCGGGTCTCTCCGTGGTTTCTCTTAGAACCAGTGTGGGCTTTCCGAGCGCCGGTGCCTCCTCCTGTATACCACCGGAATCTGTGAGTATCAGGGCCGCCTTTTCCATTAGAGAGACGAAAGGCAAGTAATCGAGTGGATCTGTGAGGATTACCCTTTTATGTCCTTTTAGCAAAGGGTAGACAGTCTCTCTCACGACCGGATTCAGGTGAACCGGGAAAACCAGCTTCATCTCCGGCATGGAATCGAGTATATCCCTCACGGCCAGCATCACGTTTCTCATCGGCTCTCCCCAGTTCTCCCTTCTATGCATAGTCATAAGGATGTACTGGCCGCTTTCAAGGCCGAACTTCTCCCTGAATGAGGAAGTGGCTCCGGCTTTGTTCTCGATAGTCCACAGCAATGCGTCTATAACCGTGTTCCCCGTCACTATCATCCTATCGGAGGGAACACCCTCACGGAGCAGATTGCCCCTGGCGCTTTCGGTTGGAGGATAGTGATAGGTCGAGAGAACTCCGTTCAATCTGCGGTTGACCTCCTCGGGGAATGGGTTGTAGATATTGTCGGTCCTGAGCCCGGCTTCGACATGACCCACTGGAATCTTATGGTAGAAGGAAACGAGCGCACCCGTAAATGTAGACGTCGTGTCACCCTGAACCAGGGTGGCGTCGAAGGAGTTTGCCGCGTAAATCTCGTCGAGCTTCTGGATCAACCTCGAAGTCAATCCAGATAGCGACTGACGTTCCTGCATTATGTCAAGATCGAAGTCGGGGTTTATTCCGAAGAGTCCGAGAACCTGATCGAGCATCTGACGATGTTGTGCCGTCGCAATCACTATTGGTTCGAGTTTTGAGTTTTTCATAGCCAGATAGACCGGTGCCATCTTTACTGCCTCCGGTCTGGTTCCAAAGATCAGTGCAACTTTTTTCATCGACTTCGGACGCCGCCAGTGACCATGCGGCTACACTCCTTCCGGCGTTGTTGGCCGGCTATAGGGTGAGACCGGCTCTTTCATGAACAGTATAGCACAGATCCATGAGTGATTCTTTAAGGGTTCACCCTGCAAAAAGCCAAACAGTAGGGATTCAAGAGTTTTTCTCGAGAACACTAAGCGAAACCTTATAATTCTCATCAGGTGTATCTATCCAAAGGATCTCTCAGTCGAAATCGGCCGCCTGTATTATAATCTTCTTTGGAGGATCAAATGACGGCCAGCACAGTTAAAAATACAGCTATCTTTGCCATAGCAACACTGCTTTCGAGAGTCTCCGGTCTTGTGAGAGACTCCATGTTTGCAGGCTATTTCGGCACTTCTCAGCAGTACGATGCTTATTTGGTCGCCGTGATGTTGCCCTTCTTTCTGAGGAAGATCTTCGCCGACGGAGCCATGACTATGGCCTTTGTTCCCATTTTCAACGACAGGCTCAATCGCTCGAGAGAAAAGGCTTTTGAGTTCGCGTCGGCTGTGATGATTTTCGTTTTACTTCTGTCCGGTGCGATAAGCGCCGGTGGCATATTTTTTTCGCGAGAGTTGACGGGCATATTCGCCGGCGGTTTCAGTGGCGATACCATCGAGTTGACATCTCAACTGATAAAAATCTCCTTTCCCTTCATAACTCTGGTCTCGCTGTGGGCCGTTTATTGTGGCATATTGAACAGTCTCGACGCCTTCTTCATTGCCGCCGCCTCGCCCATGTTGATAAATCTGGCGACGATCGTAGGAATACTCCTCTCCGAGAAGTTCTCTCCACCCATACTTGGACCCACGATCGGTTTTATCGCCGGCGGAGCGATCCAGCTTCTTGTGGTCATGCTCGCTGCAAGACGTTCCGGCTTTCGTTTCAACCCCCATTACAACAGTCAGGACGCGCGGGATTTTCTCAGTCTCTTTCTCATCTCCTCGATATCTCCGGCCATCAACGAGATTAACTCTTTCGTCGATACTAGAGTATCTACAGAACTCGGTGCTGGCGCCGTTTCCAGTCTGGGTTACGCGCAGAGGCTTTACCAGCTTCCTCTTGGCATATTCGCGATTGCAGTTGCGACGGTAGCCCTTCCACAGCTTTCAAGGTTGACGGGAAAGGATTCTAAAGAAGAGTTCAGTAAGGCCGTGTGGAGTTCGATAACCGTTCTGGCCTTCCTGCTTCTGCCCTCAACGCTCGGATTGTTGGTGGCCGGCGAGGGATTGGTGAGACTGCTTTTTGAGAGGGGTTCTTTCACCACGCTGGATACGGCGGTCACTTCGGGCCTACTGTACGCCTATACTCTTGGACTGCCTTTCTACGGTGCTTACGGCGTGCTGTCGAGGGCCTATTACGCGAGGAAGAGTCCTGTAACTCCCACCATCATATCCGCTTTGATGGTAGGTGTGAATGTCGTTCTGGATATCGTTCTGGGCTTCACGATGGGTCCGGTGGGCGTTGCGCTGGCAACCTCTATCGCAGGAATGCTCGGCACGATTATAGTGACTGCGACGCTTTTTGCCTGGGCTGGCTATGAAAGGAAAGCATTGATCAGTATCGGCAAAATAATGTTAGCGTCCCTGATAATGACTGCCATCATGCTTGCCATAAGACTCACTATTGGAATCGGCGCAGCGGCCACGATCGTGGCTTTACTGGTTGGTGTAATAGTGTACTTCTCTCTAGTCAGACTGCTTAAACTCGGCGAGGGGATGAATCTGAAACGTTTCTTAAAATTCCCTCTCAAAAGGCACGGAAAGCGCTAGGTCGAAATCTTTAGAGGCATGTACGTGCCTTTTTCACAGTAGAAGATCTCCCTTACCCCCAGATCTAGCAACAGTGAAAGCGCCTTTTCCACGTGGCTGCCAACATCGCACGCCCTGTGCGAGTCCGAACCGATGGTTATGTACCTTCCACCCATCCGGAGGTATCGCTCGATTATCCATGGCTGGGGAGTGGGTTCGTTGTAAGGCGCCCTCCAGCCAGAGGTGTTTATCTCGATCCCTATATCCGACTTGGCGAGTTTTCTCAAAAGCTCATCGAGGAGCGCAAGGTTGTCGAGCTCTCTGTGTCCTTTTATATACCTGCGGAGAAAGTCTATGTGTCCAAAGAAACCCGGTCCGGTCAACCCCTTTATAGCCTCCAGAGACTCTTCGAGATAGAGTGTCCAGATGTTGTCGATCTCCAGGTCATTGATTCCCGGTATTGAATGAACGGAGTAGATGAAGTAATCGAACTCTCCGTCGGGCGGAGTGTTGTAGGAAGAACCAATACCGACCTCCAGTCCGCTCAAAACCTTGATCGGAGAATTACTTTTCAGAAGCGAGAGGTTTTCCAGATACCCGGCTGGGTCTCTAAGTCTGAAACTGTAGGGAAAGGAAGTATCGAGATCGTCGTGGTCGGATATACCGATCACCAGTAGATTCTTTTCGATAGCTTTTTCGACTATCTCGTTCTGGGTCGCATTACTGTCGGGGGAGAAATTGCTGTGGTTGTGAAGATCAATCATGAATGCCTCCGATGAGACCGCCACTCCGGGATTTCATACTCTCAGTATCTCTTCCAGATCCCTCTTTATAGACTCTTCGATCCTTTTTTTAAAGGCGATCGCCACCAGTGGAACGGTTCCCGAAAGCGTAACGGTGGTGTCTTTTATCTCGAGAGTTCCTTCTGTTTTCACCCCCATCGCGGCAAGTTTGAACAGGAGGGTGTTGTCTTTCCAGGTCGATTCTAGCGTGAATTTGCCTTCGTACTGCTCCATGAGTTCCCCCATTTTCTCTTCCAATCTTCTCCTGGCCTCGGAGAGTCCAAGTTTGTGAACGACATGAACACGTAGCTCTTTCAAACAGATCACCTCGAACAATTCTACTCGAAAAATGAACTTAAGGTATGTATATTTTCTCATGGTAAAATTTTTTCAGGAGGTTTTCCTATGAAAAAGCTTTACGTGGTTGTTGATACAGAGACAACCGGGTCAAAACCGCTAGAAGGCGATAGGATTCTCGAGATAGCGGCCATACCTGTTTATGGTGGCAAGATAATGCATAACCTGGCCTTTCAGGCCTTGGTCAACCCTCTCGTGGTTATACCGGCCCAGATAACGGGTATCCACGGTTTGAGAAACGAAGACGTCTCTGAAGAACCCCCCATGGCCGAGGTCTTTCCTAAGTTCAAGGATTATATAGGAACATCGGTGTTGGTGGGTCATAATATAGTCAACGATATGACTTTTTTTGATATTGCATCTAAGGAAACCGGTCTAATGCCGCTTTCAAACAATTACATTGACACCATAGAACTCGCCCACGAGGCCTTCGAAGATGGTCCTTTCAATCTCTACGGACTGGCCAGAAGATTGAGGATACGTGACGTTCCCACTCACAGGGCGATGGACGACGCCCGCGTAACCGCCAAAGTCTTCTTGGCTCTTGCCAGATACCTGGGAGGGCTTTCGGAAGTGGGCAAGTTTGTGAAGAAGTGGAGGGGTTGATATGGTCAAGGACTTCGTTTTAGATACAAATGTTCTGGTTCATGATCCATACTGTTTCATGAACTTCGAAGATAACAATATCATCATTCCCTTCCCCGTTCTCGAGGAGATCGACAAATTGAAGAAGAACGCTGGATCGGTGGGTCAGAATGCCAGGAAAGTGAGCAGATATCTCGATTCGCTGAGAGAGAAGGGCAGTCTCGTGGAGGGGATAAAAACGGAATCGGGCGGCATGATACGTATAGTCGTTTTCAACGAGTTCAAAAGTAAATTGCCTCCCTTCGCGTCGAACGGCTACAAAGACAACGCCATTTTGCTTTACACCATGGAGCTAGTTGACAGCGAGAAGTTTTCAGTCGTACTTGTGAGCAAAGATATAAACATGCGCGTCAAGGCCGACATACTTGGCTTAAAAGCCGAAGATTACCTTCACGACAGAGTCGAGATAGACGACCGGCTTTCCGGTGTCGAGACAGTGCGAGATCCCGGACTGATGGAAAGGTTCCTCCTGGAGGAAGGTCTCCCCGCCGGAGAGGTCAAGGAAGGCCTGGAGGCCAACGAATTCGTAGATTTCGGAGATGGTGTCGTAGGAAGAGTCTCACCCGACAGGGAAAACGTGGTGCCTTTGAGACTGGATATGGAGAGCTCCAGCTGGGGTATCAAGCCGAGAAACCTCGAGCAGTTGATGGCCATGGAGCTTCTTCTGGACGACGATATAAAAATTGTTTTCATACCCGGCATGGCCGGAACAGGCAAAACGCTGATTTCTCTGGCCTGCGGGCTCAGGAAGGTTATCGATGAGAAACGTTACGAGAGACTACTGGTGGCCAGACCGGTAATCCCCATGGGTCAGGATATAGGATACCTTCCCGGATCAATGGAAGAGAAAATGAGTCCTTGGATGACACCGATAATCGACAACCTGCATATCCTTTTCGGCAACAGGCGCATGGATCTCGAAGCCTTCATGAAGAAGGGAGAACAACTCCAGGTTGAGGTCTTGAGTTACATAAGGGGTCGTTCTATACCGAACCAGTACTTCATAATCGATGAGGCGCAGAACCTCTCGCCTCACGAAATAAAGACTATAATTACTAGAGTGGGGGAAAACACGAAAATCGTCCTGATAGGAGATCCCTACCAGATAGATAACTCTTATCTCGACGCTTTCAGCAACGGTTTGACATACGCGGCTTCGAGGATGGTGGACAAACCCATCGCCGGGCACATAACTCTGACAAGGGGCGAAAGGTCCGAGTTGGCCAGTCTGGCTGCCGAACTTCTCTAGTAGAGGTGTTCAGTCTGTCAACGACCCCCGGCGAAAGCCGTGAGCTAGTAGCTCTTGTTGACTCTAAGTGTTTCGAGCACTACGTTACCGGCAAATGTATAGGCACCGTAGGATGCGTTCCCAAGTCTTACGCTCTGCGGTTAGTGGTTAAACAGTTCTGATGGGTAGGGACAGTGCTGCTAACGAGAAACTGTCGGATAACATTGGCGATGGGAGAATTACTCCGTAAGGAGGCAGACTATATGTTAGTCTACGTTATTAACAGGCACGGGAAACCGCTAATGCCCTGTAAACCACAGAAAGCAAGGAAGCTATTGAAAGAGCAGAAGGCTAAAGTGGTTAAAAGAACGCCATTCACCATTCAGTTGTTGTACGGTTCCTCTGGATACAAACAAGATGTAATTCTCGGTGTAGATGCCGGAAGTAAGACAATAGGGCTATCGGCTACAACTGAGAACAGGGAAGTATTTTCAGCAGAAGTCGAATTGAGAACAGATATTGTGGATCTGTTATCTACCAGAAGGATGCTTAGAAGGTCTAGAAGAAACAGAAAGACTCGTTACAGGCAATCTCGTTTTCTCAATAGAAAAAAGCCTGAAGGTTGGGTAGCACCGTCGGTACAGAACAAGATTGACACTCACATTAAAGTGGTTAAGATGGTGCACGACATCCTGCCGATCACAAAAGTAATAGTAGAAGTGGCTCAATTCGATATACAGAAAATAAAGAACCCCGACATTCTTGGCGAGGATTACCAACAAGGCGAACAGCTCGGATTTTATAATGTCAGGGAGTATGTTTTGTTCAGGGACAAACACACCTGTCAACACTGTAATGGTAAGTCGAAAGATCCGGTTCTAAATGTACACCACATCGAGTCGAGAAAGAGTGGCGGGAACTCTCCGGATAATTTGATTACTCTATGCGAAACCTGTCATAGGAAATACCATAAAGGGGAGATCGAACTTAAAGTCAAGCGCAACTCTTCCTTCAGGGACGCAGCATCGATGAACATAATGCGATGGGCTTTCTACAACAAACTAAAAGAACTGTATTCAAATGTGTCTCTGACTTTTGGCTATATAACCAAGAATGTTCGAATTAAACACAATCTCGAAAAGTCGCACCGTATAGATGCCAGGTGCATCTCAGGAAACCCATCTACAAAAGAAAGTGATTGTTGGTACTTCTTCAAACAAGTACGCAAACAAAACAGGCAATTGCACAAAACAAACCCAAAAAAAGGTATCCGCAGAGAGAATAAGGCTCCTGGATACATACACGGTTACCAATTGTTCGATAAGGTTGAATATCTTGATAGGGAATGTTTTGTGTTTGGACGCAGATCGTCCGGATATTTTGATTTGCGTACTCTTGACGGAGAAGTCGTCAGTCGTTCTGCCAGTGTAGGTAAACTAAAACTTGTAGAAAGAGCATCATCACTATTATGTGAAAGGAGGGAAGCGTCATTCCTCACCGGGCTGAAGCACGGTGTCTCCTGACGCTATTTAGATGAACGAAGGACCCAGGGAGTACGATCTCTTCGTAAGGATAAGACCGGTGGACATTCACGTCCTCTGCTACATAGCCGAGGCGGAAGACAACCTCCTAAACATAAGGCACGTGACCGACGACGGTTTTCTAAAGATAATCGTTCCGGCCGACCTGCTGGAGGAGGCAATGAATTTTCTGGAGAGTATAAAGAAGAAAATCGATCTTGAAGTGGTGGAAATACGTGAGAATCCTGGACATACTTGATAACGCCGTTCCCAAAGAAAAGGCAGAGAACGTGAGGGAGATCGACTACAACCGGCTCCAGCGACTTGGATACAACACCATTCTCTTCGACTACGACAATACCATCGCCGTCTGGCGCGAGCCTTTCGATATGAGAAATAAGGAAGTGATAGACCGCCTGATACAGTCGGGCATGAAAGTCGGAGTGGTGACCAACGGACCGCAATCGAGGGTCAGAAATCTCAAAGAGATCTTCGGCAATCAGCTCAAGGTTTACCATTCGATGAGAAAACCTGGTACCAAAGAGCTGAGAAGGGTTCTGAGCGAGATGAAATCTAAACCGGAAAAAACCGTTATAATCGGAGATCTCTTCTTCACTGACATAATAGCCGGCAACCGTATGGGAATGTACTCGATATTGGTATCACCTATCGTGGATATCTCCCAGAAGTGGTATAAACGAGTGATGGCAAGAATCTCCATTGGTGTGTACCTCCTTTTCTTTTTCACTGTAGGGTGGATTTTCAGGATAAACCGCCTGGCTACGCCCCACAGATTCGCCAATAACGTTATGGACATAGACTTCGATTCTCTGAAGGAATCGGGTTACAGGCTGATTCTCTTCGACTTCGACAACACTCTGGAAGAATGGGGTGCCAGTACCGTCTCAAGGGAAAAGAAGCTTCTGCTAAGCAGGATAGAGAGACTGGGTATGAATATCGTGCTTGTATCCAACGGAAAGAAAGGCCGCCTTGGCAAGATAGACGATGAGCTTGCGACGATAAAGGTTCTCAGCAGGGCCAGAAAACCGTTGACTTTTAAGGCGAAGAAAGTGTTGAAGGATCTGGAGATTCCCCCCTACCAGACGATCGTGGTAGGTGACCAGCTGTTCACGGATATAATCATGGGCAACCTACTGGGAGCCTATACCATAAAGACCGAACCTCTCAGCGAGAGAGAGTTTTTCTGGACCAGACTGGTTAGGAGAGTGGAAAGGATGCTTCTCAAAAAAATGAAGAGACACCCGAACGTCGAGGTTATGGACAGATGAAGTGCAAAGGTTGCGGCGTTGAACTCCAGACGGTCGATGAAACCGTTCCGGGCTACATATCCGAAAGGGTTCTGAACGAAAGGTTGAGTGACGGCAGACCGGTACTCTGTAAACGCTGTTTCTCTATGAAGCATTACGGAAGACTCGATGCGCAGGACAATCCCGTTCACTCGCTCGAGAATTTGAAGGTGTATTTGAAAACGGCCGGAGACATACTGTATGTGATAGATCTTTCGGATTTCAACGGGACATTCCGCGGAGATATCCTCTCGCTTCTTACCGGTCACAGAGTACACTACGTACTGAATAAAGTTGATCTCCTTCCCCTCGAGGTGAAGATCGAAGAGATAAAGGCTTGGGCCGTTGAAACGTTGAAGGCGCCCGAAAGAAGGATAAAACTCGTCTCGTCCCTGAACGGATACGGTGTCGATTCTCTCTTCACTTACTTGAAAGAGAGCGGGGAAAATTACACCGCCATCGGCGTGACCAACGTGGGCAAGTCTTCGTTGCTGAACGCTCTCGCCCGCTCGAACGAGATAACGGTAAGCCGTTTTCCCGGAACGACCTTGGAAGTCACCCCGAAACGCCTGGAGAGGGCTGGAATAACCGTCTACGATACTCCCGGCGTTTTTACGGGCGACAGGGTGAGCGATCTTTTGAGCGTCTCCGATCAGAGCGTTCTTCTACCGCGTAAGAAGCTTGAACGTTACACGGTGCAGTTTCACAGCGAACGGACGGTCTTCGCCGGAGGATTCGTAAGGATAGACGCGGTCAACAACAGCGATCCGGTTGGTATCTTTCATCTCTTCATGCCTGAAAGCGTATCGATCCACGAGACGAATTCCTCTATTGCCGATGCACAGTGGGACTCGTGGTTCGGGAATTTCTTGAAGCCACCCTTCAACGGTTTGGCGAAGTCTGCGCTGGTGTGGAAGAGAGAGCAATACTCCCTGAAAACCGGTCAGGAGTTACACGTGAACGGTCAGGGGTGGATAAATATAGCAAAAGGTCCCGTGAGCTTATCTATAACGTTACCGGAAAGTGTTAGATTAACAGTCAGAAAGGGCCTAGTAGGTCCAACGAAATTCAAGAGATAGAAAGAATCCTGGAGGTGTTTTTGTGAAATTAAAAGAGCCTGCAATAAAGGCTGGCGTTTCAAATCGACATATCCACCTAAGCGCGGAGGACATCGAGCTCCTCTTCGGAAAGGGCCACCAGTTGACTCCAATCAAGGATCTGGGCCAACCCGGGCAGTTCGCATGCGATGAAAAAGTCATAATAGTAGGACCAAAAGGTTCATTGACTGGAATCAGAGTGCTGGGACCGGCAAGGAAGGCTACACAGATCGAAGTATCGAGAACCGATGCCTTCATGCTCGGTATAAAACCCCCCATAAAAGATTCCGGTGACCACGAGAACACGGTTGGACTGACGGTTGTAGGACCGAGGGGAACGATCGTGTTGAAGTCGGGGGTGATGCTTGCCAAAAGGCATATTCACATGACTCCGGAGGATTCCCTTGTGTACGGCGTCAAGGACAAAGACATCGTGATGGTCTATTGTAAGGGTGACGGTACCAGAAAAACGATCTTCGACGATGTTTTAATAAGGGTTCACCCAACGTATGCCCTCGAGTTCCACGTCGATGTCGATGAGGCCAACGCCGCAATACTGAACAACAACGATCCCGTTTACATAATAGAGGAGCTTTAGTGATCCACATCGGTACGAGCGGTTACTCTTTTCCAGACTGGGTAGGAACAGCCTATCCAAAAGGACTCGTACCGTCGCAAATGCTGAGGTATTACCACAATGTGTGGAAATTCAATGCCGTCGAGCTGAATTTCACTTACTACCGGATGCCCTCCTACAAAACCATAGCCGGTATGTTACGACAGATCGCCGGAGAGATGGTCTTCTCGGTCAAAGCACCGGGTAAGATCACGCACGAGTTTTGGAAGGCGCCTTCGGCCGATCTAATGGAGCTAGCCGTCGGTTTTCTGGATGTACTCACTCCAATGAGAGAGGAAGGTAGGCTTGGACCGATACTCTTTCAATTCCCCTGGTCTTTCAAGAGGAATGAAGAAAACATAGCCTATCTGGAGAGATTATCGAAGGTTTTTGACGCAGGCGAAAATCGGCTCGTAGTTGAGTTCAGACACGATAGCTGGGCCGTGGAAGAGAGCTTCGAACTCCTCGAGAAGATCGACATCGTCCCAGCGGTGGTTGATGAACCATCTATAGCCGGCTTATTCCCTTATCTGCCAAGACAGGGAAGGAACGTCGCATATTTTCGGTTCCACGGAAGGAATCCTGGCTGGTTCGAAAGCGAGGGGAGTGAAAGATACAACTACAACTATTCCGAGGACGACCTGAGAAGTTTTGCCCTGGATGTGCTAGAATTTCATGGGCATGGACTGGAAGTGTTCGTGTTTTTCAACAATTGTCATCTGGGGAGAGCGGTCCACAATGCACTGCGCTTCAGAGACATGATAGGAGGTGCCTGAATTACCGATGACATTCCCTGATTACGTAAATATGGTTCTCAAGATGATCGCCGAAGGAAACGAGAATCACGAGATTTTCGAACAGCTGCAGAAGCTAGGTCTTAGGGAAGGCGAAATCACAGAGGTTTACAACGCTGTCATCGGCATGATTAGCTCAGGTCCTGAATCTACAGAATTGATTATCGATGAACTGTACGATCCCAGAAGAAGGGTATTTCTGGAAGAGGAACTGGAAGCTATAAAAGCCGTTCCGGGTTTGTATAAAGCTCTAATCTGGGGTGAGATAACCCCGGGAGATTTCGAAAGAACTCTCAGCGACTTTTCCTCCGGTAATTGAAAAACCCGCCCTTGAAGGCGGGTTTTTTATGAGATCCACCTGGCGAGCGGTATGAAGTATCTTTCGGGAAGGTGATCGGGGTTGGGAACGACTCTGATCGTGTAGGCAAGCTTACCCTCCTCCGGAATGGTGAACTTCCCACCGTAGATATACTCACCGTGTACATCTTCCTTTATCAGACTCATTGGATAAAGCTTGAAATTGATCATCTCGCCGTTATCGTCCATTCTCGCCACGAAAATCTCGACCAGAACTTCGTTAGGATCCATCGTTCCGAGATAGACGTTGGCCGAGAGCGATATCTCCTGTCCTACCTTTATCGATCTGGTCGTGGATTCGACCTGTATGTTCGGCTTTATCCTGATGGCGTTCCAGCTAGCGCTGAACTTCTCTTTCCAGCCAGAAACGTTCCTTGCGAGTCTAAAGTCGTTCTTCTGAACTTCGTCGAAGAGATCGATCACCGGGAAATAAAGCTTCTCTGCGTAATCGGCCAGCATTCTCTGCGTGTTGAATCTCTTGCCAATCTCCTTTATCGAGTCTTTCATCTTCTGGGCCCATTCCACTGCCGTTCCGTTATCATCCCTCGAGTAGTAGAGCGGAACGATCTCCTTCTCTAGCGTACTGTATATAGAAACTGAATCTATGCGGTCTTGAAGCTCGTTGTCCTGGTAATCCCTATTGTCGCCGATAGCCCAACCGTTGTTTCCATCATAACCTTCTACCCACCAGCCGTCCATTACACTGAAGTTGAGGACGCCGTTCATGCCGGCCTTCTCTCCGCTCGTTCCACTGGCTTCGTGGGGTCTCCGGGGTGTGTTAAGCCATATATCTACCCCGCTTACCAGGTGGCGCGCAATGTTCATATCGTAGTTCTCGACGATGATGATTCTGTTCTTGAATTCGGGAGTCCTGGAGATCTCGTACAGCTTTCTTATTAGCTCCTTGCCAGGGTCGTCTGCCGGATGTGCTTTGCCAGCAAAAACGAACTGTACAGGCCTCTCGGAGCTGGAGATAATAGACTTCAGCCTATTGATGTCCTTGAATATTAGGGTTGCCCTCTTATAGGTTGCGAAACGCCTGGCGAAGCCGATAGTGAGAACGTCCTCGGGGAGTATCTCATCGACTTCCATCAAATCTTCGATAGTCTCTCCCAGCCTTCTACGCTGTCTCTTCAGTCTTGTTTGAAGAAAACTCTTTGTTCGGGATTTCAGGGCCAGGTGAAGCTGCCAGATTTCCTCGGGCGGTATATCATCCACCCTTTCCCAGACTTCCGGATCGTCCACCCTTTCGTGCCAGTCTCCCGGCAGATAACGATCGAGTAGCTTGACCATCGAAGAGTTCAACCAGGTCCATATATGCACGCCATTGGTTACATGGGTTATGGGAACTTCTACGGCCGGTAGGTCTGGATAGATATGATTCCACAGATTCCGGCTAACTTTCCCGTGGAGTTCGCTTACGCCGTTGGAGGCTGCAGAGAGTTTTAGTGCGAGAACCGTCATACTGTAGTGCTGGCCGCCACCAGGAAACTTCTCCAGTCCGAGCTCCATGAACTCTTCCCGGCTTGTCTTCACCTTCTCCCAAAAAGCCCTGAAATACCGCTCGATTATCTCCAGATCGAAGATGTCGTTACCGGCGGGAACGGGGGTGTGAGTTGTGAAAACATTTCCAGACTTCACCAGTGTCGCTGCCGTTGCGAAATCCAGCCCTTTCCCCTGAACGTATTCTCTGATCCTCTCCAGAGAGAGAAAGGCAGCGTGGCCCTCGTTCATGTGCCAGAGCTCGGGATTGATACCCATAACTCTAAGAGCCCTTACACCGCCTATTCCCAGAAGTATCTCCTGTTTGAGCCGCATTTCTCTGTCGCCGCCGTAGAGGTTAGAGGTTATCTTCCTGTCTTCCACCTCGTTCTGCGGGATATCCGTATCCAGTAGAAAGAGAGCGGTCTTTCCGACCTGCACCCTCCAAATCTTGGCCCACAACTTCCTGCCGGGCAGATCGATATTTATATAAACCTCGTCACCGTTTTCGTCCAACGCCGGCACTACCGGGAAGTCCTCGAAGTCGTAGCGACTGTATATGTTCTGCTGCCAGCCGGATTCATCGATTCTCTGCTCGAAATAACCGTTCCTGTAAAGAAGGCCAACTGCGACGAAGTTGAGCCCCATGTCGCTGGCCGTCTTCAAGTGATCTCCCGCCAGTATCCCCAATCCACCAGAATATATTGGGAAGGATTCGTGAAAACCGTACTCAGCGCAAAAATAGGCGATACACCTGTCTCGACGGTCGGGATAGTTTCTCTCCAACCAGGTGTTTTTATTACCCATGTATTCGTCGAATTTTTTGAGAGTGTTCTCGTACATGGCCAGAAACTGTACATCATTTTCCAGTTCGTACAGCCTCTCTTGTTTTATCCTTCTGAGCAAACGAACTGGACTCCGTTTCTCCTGGTACCACATCTCCGGATCCGTATATTTGAACATCTCCTGCGCATCGTAATTCCAAGACCACCAGAGATTTCTGGCCAGCTCTTCAAGTCTGGCCAGTTTTTCAGGCAATCTGGGAACGGCCATCACTCTTTCGAGAAAGTACATACGATCAACCTCCAAATAACAGCTTCTAATTCCAATTATAAGGTATTTTCGGCGATCTTGCTCTTGGAACCCGCTTTTTCTCCGTCTGGCTCTCGATTATGGCCTTAAAGATCTTCTATCAATAGAAAGAAGGGAGCTCAGCTCCCTTCCTCTATCTCATATCTCATAAAAGTCTCTTAAGGTCTTTTACGGATACCTCTCTTCTTGTCGAGTCTTCTCTTAAAGGCGGAAATCTTCTCGCCGCTATCTCGCATGAATTTCGCCAGTTTCTTCTCGAAGTCTTGATTCGAAGGTCCTTCGTCTGATCCCTTGCTCTTCAGATCCTTGATCGAAAGTTCCCACTTCCCGTCCTTCGTCGTCCCCAGAACCTTCGCTTCGACTTTCTGGCCAACCTTGAGATAGTCCTCAATGTTCTTCACGTACTCTCTCGCCACTTTAGAAATGTGAATAAATCCTTCTTCTCCGCCTTCCAGAGTAACATAAGCTCCGAACTTCTTTACAGAAGCCACACTTCCCTCAACAACGGTACCCACTTTCACGCTCACATGACTAACCTCCATTTGACTCTATACTAGAGAAGGGCGCATGCGCCAGCTCTCAGTAATTGTCTCCGTATTTGTTTCTGAACTTCTGTACCCTTCCCTCGGTGTCAATGATCATCGAAGATGCGTCTCCGCGGTAGAAGGGATGGCAACTCGAGCAAAGGTCGATCTTGATGTTATCCTTAGTGGAGTAGAACTTATGTTCTGCACCGCAAGTACATTTGACTGAGATCAGCTTCATCTCCGGGTGCATTCCTTTTTTCATCGGGGCTTCACCTCTTTAAGTTGTAATTTGCACAGAACTCATTATATCATAGAGAGGAAAGTGTGTCAAAGACTTGAAGATGGCCATATTCTGAATAGAGGAGTTTTTTGCTTGGATACAGCGATAAGATCGAAAATAATAGATAATGTCTCATCGGAAGGATTCTACTCTTTCTACGGAAAGCGGAAAGATAGCCTGGAGAGGTTCGCAAAATTCCTCAAAAAGAATCCCCTTGAACGATCTGTTCTCGAAAAGTTGAAGAGAATTATCCCTGAGCTTTCCGGGCTCTCTTTCGAAGAGCTGGAGTTTGCCATAGACATTCTGCGAGAGAGGGACCGTTCTCTGCTCGAAAGAGTGGAGTATGTGAGTGGACTTGTGAATCTACCGGTGCGACCGGTTGGACATCTTCTTTTCATATTAGATCCGAGGAGTAATCCGCCGGTCAACGGCCTATTAAAGGGTGAGGTGGAGAGTCTTGAGGATTACGCCAGATGGATCGAAGAGACGGGTTCACTCCAGGAGATGGGCGTGATTAATTACATCATGTTGGAATCGGCCCTATGCTTCAAGAAAGAACCCGTCGAAGATCTCGGTATCAACGCGCGGATAAAAACGACGGATTTCACCAATCTCAAAGAATTAAGAATCCTGAGAGAAGAAGTACAGTCTCTCGATAGGGAGAACTTGAAGAGGCTGACGAGTGAGCTTAAGTCCGTTCACCCTTACGTCTGGTCGGTTCTCTTCTCTCGCTCTCACAGAGAGGTAGTGATAGACGGGAGCAACATAGTCTATTCCAGGCAGGATACTCCCGATCTAGCCAGGTTGGACGACCTCTTCGTAAATATGGCAAAGTCGAGGGTCGCACTCTTTCCATTTCGCGTAGTCTTCGATAGAAATATCGCTTACACCATCGGTGGTTTCCAGCAAGAACGGCTAGCAAGATGGCTTTCTCTGCCGCAGGTGGAGACTTACTCGCCTGCCGATGAGAAGATCATACGTCTTGCAAGACAGCACGACGCCGTAGTGATAACCTACGACAGGTACTTGGAACACGGCGTCGGAGATCTGATATTGCTCAGACCGGAGGAGATAGATGAAAACCTCGGAATTTGATTACTACCTACCCGAAGAGCTGATAGCGCAAAAACCCGTGGTACCCCGCGACAGCTCGAGGCTACTGGTAATCGACAGAGCCCGTGAATCGATCGATCACAGGTCGTTCAGGGAGATCATAGAGTATCTAAATCCCGGTGATACACTCGTGATGAACGACAGCAGGGTTATTCCGGCAAGATTGATCGGCCGAAAGGATACTGGAGCCTCCGTCGAGGCCCTCCTCATTGAAAAGATCGACCAGGGATTGTGGAAGGCAATAGTCAGGCCGGGAAACAAAGTGAAGAAGGGCAGCAGATTGATCTTTGGCAGTCTGGACTGCGAAGTCATAGAGCACTGTGACGATTCCAGCAGGCTGTTGGATTTCAAAGGTGCCAGAGACGATGAGATAAAACTCGTTGGTAGGCTGGCTATACCTCCTTATATTCACATCTATCCGGAGGATCCGGAGTCTTACCAGACAGTTTACTCGAAGAGGGAGGGATCGATAGCCTCTCCGACTGCCGGGCTACACTTTACACCCGAACTGCTCGCCAGTATAAGCGAGAAGGGTGTAGGTATAGAGTACGTAACACTACACGTCGGAATTGGAACTTTCAGACCTGTAAAGAGCGAAAGAATCGAAGAACACCAAATGCACGAGGAGTATTACACAATATCTTCCGAAACCGTCGAGGCCGTGAACCGTACCAAAGAAAGAAGCGGTAAAGTGGTGGCCGTAGGAACGACCACTGTCAGGACGCTCGAAAGCGTCGTATCCAAATATGGAAAACTGGTGGAAGACAGCGGTTCGACGGACATCTTCATCTATCCTCCCTACAGGTTCGGTGTAATCGACTCGCTCATAACTAACTTTCATCTACCGAAATCGACACTCCTTATGCTCGTGTCGGCCTTCGCCGGAAGGGAGCTTATCATGGAGGCCTACAGGGAAGCCATCGAAAAACGTTACAGATTCTTCTCCTTCGGAGATGCCTGCCTGATTCTGTGATAATGCTTATCTAAGATATATAAAGGTGTTATGCCAAATCACCTGGCTATAATATAAACTCCCGCCGTCAACATCTGCACGGAAAAAAGGGTGTTGTATTAATCAACGATAGGATAAGCAATATCGACTTTTTCTACATGTTCAAAATGCTAAGAGGTACCATCCACTGGCTGGTCTTCATCCAGCAGCGGCGATATGAAATGTATCCAGAGCATTTTTATCAGTATCGCGAAGGGGACGGCGATTATAGCTCCGAACAGTCCGAAGAGCTGTCCTGCCACTACTATCATCAGGATTATCATGACCGGGTTTATCCTATTGTAGCCCTTCATGAATACCAGGAAGAGTATGAAAGCCGCCGCGTGAACTATCGTAAGGACAATTAATAGAATTATGACCAGCAGAATGTTCTGTGTTGAAACCGCCAGCAGTAAGAGCGGTATGAACTCCAGTGGTACCCCCACGATCGGTATGAGATTGGTAAAAGCGGCCCACAGACCCATCAACAGGCTGTACTTCAGCCCCATCGCTTTGATTGCTATTCCCACCACGATGCCCACTATGATCGCAACCAGAACTATGGATATAACGTACCTTTCCAGGTTCTTGTAAGTATCGGAGAGAAATTCGGTCGCGATCTTCCTGACTTTCTTCGGGTAGAGTTTGGGTACTATCTCCTTTATCGAGAGGAAGTAGTAACTGAGATAGATAGCCCCCACTATGGTGAAGAAAATCACCAACCCAGTACTGGTGATGAAACTGGGAACCTTCTCCAGAAGGCTTGGTAGAAATTCTCTGAGGATGTTCTGTACCTGAATCAGGAAGTTTCTGACACTTTCATACGTGGCCGCCTGTCTAACCGGATCGAGGTTCTTAGGCATGAAATAGGCTACCACTTCACGCCACAGTTCCTGTGACTGAACCTGCATAGCATTTGCCAGAAGTTCCTCCGATAACGTTGCCGCATTCGACGGGGAGAGATATCTAGAAGTCACCTCGTTCAATTCTTCGTAGCTAGCCTCTCTGGTCTGGTCACTACTCATGATCACTATGTAGTTTCCCTTTTCTCTGAGCCCCTCTTCGATGCTTTTCAACTCTTTCTCGAAGGACGATTCCATCGTGGGAACCGTCTTCATTATCTCGGCGTAGTAGCTCTTCAGATCCTTTGAAAGGAGCTCAAGAGAGCCCTTCTCTTCCTGTGTCAAACCGTTCACGAAATTTTCTTCCGAAAGGAGCCTGTCTATGTTGGTGTTCACCTCGAAGGAGGTTATCTTGGTCTCTTCAACTGAAGGGAAGAAATCGACGACGATGTTGTAAAACTTCGACGCTTCCTTTGCCAGCGGTGTTGTCAAAAAGACGATAAGCGTTATAAGCCCCACGAAGATTATCACCAGCCCAAAACCGAGGGAGAGAGACCGCTTTATTTTGAA
This sequence comes from Mesotoga infera, assembly GCF_900157305.1. Taxonomy (NCBI): domain Bacteria; kingdom Thermotogati; phylum Thermotogota; class Thermotogae; order Kosmotogales; family Kosmotogaceae; genus Mesotoga; species Mesotoga infera. The sequence goes on along the minus strand of NZ_LS974202.1, from coordinate 250,272 downwards.
GTATTTCTGAGCAAGTCTGGCCCAAGGTTCGAGAAGGAGAACCACCGTGAAAGTCGAGAAGACGATTACGGCCGTTCTGAGTGAAACAGAAAAGACTACAAGACCGATTATCAGGTATATCATAGTGAAAACGGCCGCGATGAAGCGTGGTTGTTTTACGATGTTTCGAAACACATCAAACCCCCTTCAAAGGAAGACGGAAAAGTCTCTCGATCTCTTCCCGGTTGTCCGTAATTCCCATTACGATCATGAGTTTTATCCTGGCCTTCATGGAAGATAGTTCCTGCGCGAATATAGCTCCGATATCGGCGAGGCTTTTTCCACCACCGATGTAACCGTAAACTCCTAGAACACGACCTTTGAAACACCTCGAGGTTATAATTACCGGCATACCCCTTTCCTCTATCAGATATTTTACTACGTGATAGACCTCAACCGGCACGTTACCCCTTCCAAAACTTTCGAGGACGACCCCTTTATATCCCAGTTCGGGCAGAGACTTCAATATCGAGCCATCGTCTCCGGTGAAGGTTTTGACAAGAGCTACTCTGTTTTCAATCCTTTCAACGTTGAAAGTTGCCCTCAGAAGAGGCTTCCTAAAAAAGATGACCGTGTCCTCATCCACTATCCCCAGCGGTCCGTGTCCGGGTGAATCGAAAGTGGCCACATTGCTGGTATAGGTCTTGGTAACTTCTCGCGCGGCGTGTATCTCTTCATTGAGACAGACGGTAGTTCCCATGCCTATAGCCAAGGAGTTGAGAACGACCCTCACCGAAGCCAGGACGTTTCTGGGACCATCCGTTCCCATCTCGTCTATATTTCTCATCGCTGCGGTGCAAACGACTGGTTTTTCGCTGTTTACGGTGAGATCCAGGAAGTACGCCGTCTCCTCGAGAGTGTCTGTTCCATGGGTTATCACGACGCCCGTTACATCGTCTCTGCTCAAGGTTTTATAAACTAGCCTCGAGAGCTTCCACATAGTATCGGGATTTATGTAAGGGCTGGGGATGTTTGAAAACTCTATATGTTCAACATCGGCAATTTCGTCAAGACCTTTTATGTTCGCCACATGCTTGTTGATCCCTTGCGCCGGTATCGATGCGCCTGAAACCGGGTCGGTGATCATGGCGATCGTTCCGCCCGTAGTTATGATTACCACTTTACCTTTCAAATTTCCTTACCCCCCAGTTTAAGTCCGAGTTTCGACATCGTCTTGATTGTATCATTTCCGACTATCTCCGCAAGTTCCCCTGTACCCGAAGGTCTCTTGAAAACAATCGTTCTGGCGCGATCTCTGCCGATGCCAGGTATGTATCTCAGCTCCCTCTCACCCAGCGAGTTGATATCTGTTCCCAGCGGAAGACCCGTGATCGATCTCATCCCGTGATCGATGACGACAATGTCCGTCTTTTCCTTAAAAGAGACGGGCGATCCCACTAGAATCGGATAAGTGCCTAGCGGTCTGCCGAAGAAGATCTGGCCTTCGTTGAAAGCGGGGATCACGCCTTTAATTATCGAACCGACCGGGAAGACCTTCTTAAGCATCTGATAATCTATCTCGGTCCTTATCTTTTGTCTATGTTTTTCGTACAATCTGTGATCGACCTTCGGTTTTTCCATTCGCGATAGTGGTGTTCCCGGAAAGATCATTACTTGACGTATATTTATTCTTCTGAGCACAAGACCGCTGTCCAGAATAGCCGCCAGCTCTTCGAAATCGATTTTGTAACTCGCGCTGCTGTGCCCGGGAAGTCCGTACAACAAATTCACGCCCGGCAGGAGCTTTGGGATTCCATCCACCCTTTGGCCACCTATTTCGTTCACCAGCTCTATGGCTCTGTAAATCTCTTCCACACTGCCACCGAGGTTGTTTAATTCCCGTACCCTTGTATCGAAGCTTTCAACGCCGAAGGAGATCGTATCACCGCAGGTGTTGTACCTGACTATGCTTTCGAGAGCTTTTCTTGCCTCTCTTTCATGATGGGTGATGAAAATCGGATTACCGTTGTCTATGTGGAGCACTTCTGGATCGAGTATATCTCTGGTAGTCGAAAAGAGCCTCTCTATAGCTCCGGGATCTAGTCTGTCAAGCACCCGATCGTACCCGTAGGCCGTAACGTTGGCACTCCGGCCGAACCTCAAAGCCTTGACGCCAACTTCTTTCAGGGCTTTCAGTTCTCCCTCTATACCCTCCATATCGCGCCAGAGAAAGTTACCGTATAGGAGCGATTCTGTACAAAAACTGCAGAAGCCGTCGATCCTTTCACAGCCCGATGAGATATCGAACTCCACCATGACGTCGGGATACGAGGGATGTTGTTTTATTACTTCCGCACCGGCGGAGTAGAGAGGATTGAGTACATCGTATCTCGCACCCCCCAGGCGAAGATCCAGTATTTTCAACAGTTCCCTCTCGTCTTTCAAGAGGTGTTCGGCCTCACTGAAATCAGGATTGAAAGCTGTTGTACCGCCCCTGGGCGTGTATCCTGCCGAAACTATGGGGCCGGCCACTATTCTCACCGGTCCGTCGCAAAGATTTAGAAGCCGTGAGACCTCCGTGCTGGAAATCGGAGTGCCTCCCAGATACCTTCCCGGTGTGGTTGTGCCTCCGTGAATGACCAGATAATCGTAGTCGAGGCACCTGCTCCATAGGTCCCCCTCTCTCACCGAGTCTATTGTGAGATAGTCAACATCTACGCCTTTCAGAAAAAAGGCGCCGGCAACTACTCTTATTTTCGGTGAAATGTACGGGGGCACACCAAAGGCGGCCGGTTCATCTATATAACCATCAACGATCAAGGCTTTCACAAATATCCTCCTTGATGCGTGCATTTCTATTACAGTGTATAATAAAAACAGCAAATATTGGGAGGGAAAGTGTTGCCGTTCGAAAGACATTGTTCATTTTGTGGAAGACCGTCCTCGCAGGTCAAAAAATTGATATCGGGAACGGAAGGTTATATCTGTAACGAGTGTGTCGATCTATTCCACGATATAATACAGCAAGATCAAAAGGCCAAAAAAGGGCCGGGGAGAAAACTGCCGACTCCGGCCGATATCAAAATGGAACTGGACAAATACGTGATCGGTCAGGAAAAAGCCAAGAAGATTATCTCCGTTTCAGTGTACAACCACTACAAGAGAGTCTTCAACGATGTCGAGGATGTTGAGATAGAGAAATCTAACATCATGATGGTCGGGCCCACCGGATCGGGAAAGACGTTGATTGCTCGCATCTTGGCCCGGATACTCGATGTTCCCTTCGCGATAGCCGACGCCACGCCGCTGACCGAAGCAGGTTATGTGGGGGAGGATGTTGAAAACATAGTTTTAAGACTCCTCCAGTCTTCAAACTTCGACGTCGAAAAGGCCCAGTTGGGAATAATATACATAGACGAAATAGACAAGATCGCCAGGAAATCTCCCAACCCATCGATAACCAGAGACGTATCGGGCGAGGGCGTTCAGCAGGCTTTGCTCAAGATAGTCGAGGGCACGGTGGCCAACGTCCCGCCACAGGGGGGAAGGAAACATCCCTATCAGGAGTTCATAAAAGTTGATACAAGCAACATCCTGTTCATTGTGGGAGGTGCCTTTGACGGTCTGGACAGCATAATAAAGCAGCGTGTTCTCGATTCATCGATGGGCTTCGGCGCCGAGGTGAAAAGCAAGAACCAATTGAGACTCGGTCAGATACTTCAGGAAGCCATTCCCGACGATCTGATACAGTACGGCCTCATTCCCGAGTTCGTGGGACGTTTCCCGGTTCTGGCGACTCTGAATGACCTGAACGCGGAAGACTTGAAAAGGATCATGAGCGAACCACGAAACGCCATACTCAAACAGTACCAGAAACTTCTCGGACTTGACGGAGTGGAACTTGAATTCACTGATGCAGCAATGACGGCCATCGCCGCCAAAGCCATGAAAAGGGGAACTGGGGCGCGTGCCCTCAAGAGTGTAATCGAGCAGGTGATGCTGGACATCATGTACGACATACCCGCCATGACCAACGTCGAAAAGGTCGTCATAAACGAGGATGTCATAAGCAATAACGCCTCTCCAAAGATAATCTCGAGAGAATCGGCCTGATGAAAATCCTAGCCATAGAGAGTTCCTGCGATGAAACGGCCGTGGCCATCGTTGAAGATGGCCATGTTCTTTCTTCGCTGGTATCTTCGCAGATAGATATTCACAAAAAGTACGGTGGCGTAGTGCCGGAGATAGCTTCCAGAAAGCATCTGGAGATAGTCGATCGCTTGGTCCTCCAAGCCATGGAAGAGACCGACCTGACACTTGAAGAAATAGACATCTTCGCCGCAACGATGGGACCGGGGCTCGTCGGATCGCTACTGATAGGTCTTTCGGTGGCCAAAGGGCTGGCAATTTCGTTGAACAGGCCATTCATAGGCGTGAACCACCTTTACGGCCACGTTTACGCCAACCTGATCTCGTATCCCGAGCTAAGACAGCCTTTCATAGTGCTCTTGGTTTCCGGAGGGCATACTGAGATACTGCTCATGGAGGAATGGAATACAGTTGAAATGGTCGGAAAAACGCGAGATGATGCCGCAGGGGAAGCTTTCGACAAGATTTCCAGACTGCTGGGCCTGGGATATCCTGGCGGTCCCGAGATAGAGAAAGCCGCTAGAGGCGGCTCACCCATTTATAGTTTTCCCCGTCCATTGCAAGAGAAGGGGAATTACGATTTTTCCTTCAGCGGCCTGAAAACGTCCGTTCTCTACTTTCTCCAAAGGAATCCCGGAGTTTCTGTTGAAGATGTGGCCGCTTCGGCACAAGAGGCCATAGTAGATTCGCTGGTGACAAAAACCTTCGACGCCGCACAAAATCTGGCAGTGGATAAAATCGCCTTTGCAGGTGGCGTGGCCGCCAATTTTCTGCTCAGAGAGAGAGCTATTGAAATGGCTTCTAAACGTGGAATACGGGTTTTCTTTCCCCCGATAGACATGTGTACGGACAACGCTGCGATGATAGCAGTCGCGGCCTATGAAAAAGCGAAGAGGAGACTTTACTCTCCCCTCTCCACAAACGCTGTTCCATATCTGTCTCTAGATGTCTTCTGATCAGTCTTTTTTCGAAGGAACCGTTGAAGTGCTGCTCAAACTCGAAGTTTTCTTGGAATCGGTCGAATAATATCCACCGCCCTTGAAGACTACTCCTACATTGCTTAACAATTTCTTTAGATGTCCCCCGCACGATGGACAGACCTTTAACGGCTCATCTGACATTTTCTGGAAGGCTTCCGTTGTCTTACCACAATCTTTGCATTCATACATATAAAACGGCATGGCTGGTCCCTCCTTGTGTCTCAAATTACTTCTTATGCATTAATATTCTATTCCTCTTCGGCCGTATTTGGAATAACACAGATAAACTCGAGGTTACCTTTTCCGGTATTCTTGAATTGATGCAACGCGTTGGCGGGAACGAAAACATAGCTTCCCGCCTGTGCCGGTTGCTCACCATTATTTGTGACAACTGTCGCATTGCCTGACACTATATAAACCTCGTGTTCCCAGGGATGACTGTGGAGAGGACTGTAGCCCCCCTCTTCGACAGTGAAAAGCCTCATCACGAAATTTTTCGCTCCTTTTGCCTTACCTATGAGCACCCTCTTCTGCACTTTTCTGACCTTTTCGTTGTCAATTAACTGGGGTTTTACCTCATGCGCTCTGCCTACTTGGACGTTGTCCGGCATCTCCGTACCCCCTCCTTTTGATCGGGTCGCTTTTTCTGCGATCTTCTTTATATTTTCGTTCGCTGTACTCGACAACCACTTTTCTGTATGGTTCAAAACCGACCGAATAACTCTTCAAATCGTGGTACTGAGATATAACCTCGTGTACCAGTCTCCTCTCGAAAGAGAACATGGGCTCCATGACTATCTTGCCCTTCTTCGATAGTGCCGACTTGGCCGTCCTGTGGGCTATCTCTTCGACTAGTTTCTTTCTCTCATAGCGATAGTCGCCCACATCGACGGTGACGTTGACCTTTATCTGCGCCATTCTGTTGGCGTAGATATTGAGAATATGCTGAAGGGCGGCCACAGTCTTCCCGTGCTTGCCTATCAGCCTTGAGATCTTCTCGCCCTCTATTTTTACTTTGTAGGTTCTTCCAACCAGCTTGACTTCCGATAGTACCTCTTCGTCGAAGCTACTTAAAATACCCTTCAAATATTCGTACAGTTTTCTTTCCGAATGACTGTCGTGAAGAGAGACTTCAATTACCGATTCTTTCGTGCCGAAGATTCCTAGAAAGCCCTTGGAACCCTTTTCGATAATCTTTATATCCAGTTCGTCTTCGTAAGCGTCCAGTTCCCTGCGGGCCAGTTGGATCGCTTCCTCGACAGAATCGGCCTTGAATTGGTACGATTTCACATTAACACCTCCATGAGAGCAACTGAATACTATTTCGCCGGTTTTTCAGGCAGTCCCAGCATCTGCCTCAACGTGAGACCCTTTATTCCATGTCGCTTGTAAACCACCCAGCTTATGAGAAGCTGAAGAACACTCTGGGTAGTCCAGTAGAGAAGCAGACCAGATGGAAAGGTCGCGAAGAGGATCGGAAAGATGAGCTGCATAATCACGCCCGATCTGGCCGAACGTGCATCCTGTGCAGTGAGGAGCGAACTGAATACGCCGACCACGATGGTAATGATTATGAATGGGATGTTCTGGATGAAATCACCGACGGAAAGATCGCTCCATATAAGGAAGCCTGGCGTGTAAGCCATAACTTCGCTGAAATAGCGTATCGCGTTGTATAGAATTATCAGAATCGGCAATTGAATTAAGATCGGGAAACAACCGGAAGCTGGATTGTAACCTTTTTCCTTGTAGAGGGCCATCATGGCTTCCTGTTGTCTCCTGGGATCTTTGTATCTATTTTTTATCTTCTCGATCTCCGGCTGAAGCATTCTCATCATCAGCATGGACTTCGTCTGTATGTGGTAAAGCGGATAGAGTATAAACCTGGTGGCTATCGTGAAAAGTATCAGTGCCCATCCGAAGTTACCCGACCACTGGTAAAGCCAGAAGAGAAAATAAACTATACCGTGATAGATCCAGGAAAAGAAATTGACTGCACCAAAACCTTCGAGGTCTTTGACGAGAGCACCGTAATAATCGGGGAGAGCCTCTTTGACGTGAATCAGCCTCATAGGACCGGCGAAAACCTCTAGAACGCCTTTGCCTCCATCGCTGACATATCGCTGGAATTTGAAAGAGCCCTGTTGCGAGGCAATGGCGAAGAGAGTCTTCTGACCGCTGAATTTGTCGTAGGTCAGATAGTAACTCGAATTGGGACCTAGCGTCTGGTTATTGTAAGATATGAAGGGTAAAGCGACCTCGACGGTTTGGTTGAAATCTACTACGACGTTGAAATCGTAATACGGGCTGTTGAGTATGATGAAGCTTTTCCGACCCTGTTGGTAGAAGAAATCCACTATTACGTTGCCTTCTGCGTCAGTTGTGCGCGAGAATGACTGGGGTAGAAGTTCGTTGCCCTGCTGATCGAAGATATTGAAGCCATCTTTTCCCAGGCTTTCATTGTATGCGTAGAACTCGACCCCTTTATTGTCCGCGAAGCTGGTTACACCCGTGAGAAGCCCCTTTTCGATGTCTATGACTATTCTCAGCGTCTTTCCAGACACGATTAGGGTGTTGGTTCCCTCTTGAGTAATCAGGTCTGCGCCCATGAGCGAAAGTGTGAAAATTGAGAGAAGTAGGACAAACATTGTCAATGTTTTTCTCATCTTTCGTGCCTCCTAATTAATGTAAAATGGTCTGGAACTTCATCGATCCCGCCGGGATTGAAGGGGTTACAACGCATAATTCTCCATGTGCCGAGAATCAGGCCCTTGAAAGCGCCGAATCTCTCGACAGCCTCGTAAGTATACGAAGAACACGTGGGATAGAACCTGCATCGGGGGCGGGTCCTTGGAGAGATCTTTTTACGGTAGAAATCTATCAGGAAAAGTACAATCTTTTTCATCGGGCATTTCTCCAATTTTGTCAGCGATTCTTTTCAAAACCCTTTGAATCTCAAAAAACGAAACTTCTCTTTGTCTAAACAGGTCTGATAAATCCTTTCTTGCAATGAAGAGTATATCATAACCTCTGGGAAAGTCCTCTTTTCCCGTCCGGTAAACCTCTTTAACGAGTCGTCTGAGCCTGTTTCTTAAAGTCGCCCTGCCGAACTTGCGCTTTACCGATACACCGATACGAGAAAAAGGCAGACCGTTCTGAACAAATAAGGCAACAAAAAAAGGGTCAACTATCGATTTTCCCTTTTTGAAAACCCTGTCAAAGTCTGCCTTCCTTCTTATAATCTCTGTTTTTTTCAGGGACTGATCCTCTGATTTCACACAGCGAGTCTCTTTCTTCCCTTTCTTCTTCTGCTGGCGAGAACCTTTCTACCGCCAACCGTACGGGATCTCACAAGAAAACCATGAGTCCTGTTCCTCTTGACCTTCGATGGCTGATATGTCCTTTTCATAATAACATTACCTCCAGAATAAACATCACAGTGAAGATTATACGGAGTGGCAACCGTACTGTCAAGGCAGAAAAGATAACAATTGCTTTCCGGCGGAGAGAACCCCATCCTCACCTATCTACTTAATCTTGCTCCAAATGAACAGGAAAAAGATGAAGAGAAAAATCGAGCTGCATATTAACAGACAAGGTCTTCGTAACATCTCTTTGGGCCTCTCGTTTCAAAATTCGATTTTTTTGCTGGTAAAATTGAGAGCAATTGAGCAAACAATTCTCTAATAAAGTGAGGTAAATTCCTTTGGAGAGAAATATCGTCGCCTTTCAGGGGGAACATGGGGCTTATTCAGAGCAGGCCATAAGAAAGCTTTTAGGAGAAACGCCTGTTACACTACCGTGCAGATCGTTCCAGGAGATGCTGGATTTTGTGAATGAAGGAGAGGCAGACTATGCTATTCTACCGGTGGAAAACTCCCTGGCCGGTACAGTAATTCCTGCTTACGATGCCCTTATAGAGAGCGATCTCCTTGTCCAGGCTGAAGTCATTCTTCGAATTGAGCACTTCCTCATGGCTCCAAAGGGGAGGTCAATCGAGGAGATAAAATATGTTATTTCTCATCATCAGGCTCTGGCACAGTGTTCAGAACATATAAAAGAAAAGGGATTTGAGCCGAAGGAATACTATGACACGGCAGGTGCAGCAAGAGATCTGGCAACTTCGGAGGTGCCATTCACGGCAGCAATAGCAAGTGAACTTGCAGCGAAAACCTACGGGCTGGATATTTTGAGTAGAAATTTCGAAGACATGGAAACCAATTCGACGAGGTTCTTCTTAATGGGAAGAGAAGCTGTGAAATGCACTGAGGGATGCAAAACATCAATAATGTTCACTACGGAACATCTACCAGGCGCCTTGTTCAGGGTTCTTGGAGAGTTGTCGAATCGCAATCTGAATCTTACAAAGATAGAATCAAGGCCTTTCAAAAGGGAGATGTGGCACTATCTCTTCTTCGTTGACTTCGAAGGAACTATTGCTGCAAGGAAAGTAGAAGAGGCTATCGAATCAATCAGAAACCGTTGCAGTTACTTCAAATTTCTGGGTTCTTATCGATCTGACAGTTCCGAAACATGAATCGGCTCAACTAGTTTCGGATTTATGGAATGCACAAAATAACCGCTGTAAATGATGTCGATTGGTACAGTTACAGTTCTCATTCGTCGTCTTACCCGGAGTCTTCCTTCATTCTTCTTGTGGACTGATCAATAAAACGACCTGCGCCTCTTGACACACAGGATAGTATAATATCAGTGATCTCCGTCGGGTGGTTTAGCCTATTTTCGAAAATGGGGGAATGTGATGTTACTTTCGCTGGCGGGAAGGAATTTCTTCACTTTCAGAGAGTTCTATGTCGAGTTCTCTAGGGGAATGAATGCCATCACTGGAGAATCCGGTGCCGGGAAGACCATCTTCCTGAAGGCGCTGTGGACTGCCATTGGTTTCCCTCCGCCCTGGTCCGGTGAAGAGTCTGGAAACATAGAGGCCAATTTCTCCGTGGAGGACTCGATTCTAAAGAGGATCGGAGAGCTTGGAATAGAGATTGGAGACGGCAATCAACTGTTGGTGAGCGTCAATTTCACCGGTCAGAGAACTATATACAGATTGAACGGCAGAATGGTGCCCAGGCAGATGATCCAGATGCTTTTCAAAGACCTTATAGAGATCCATTCGCAGCACAGCAGTGTAGCCCTGCTGGATTCTAACAGACACTATCAGATACTCGATCACGCCCTCCAGGGTGAGAGATCTCTGGAGGAGTACAGAGAGCTTTATGAAAAATATTCCAGTATAAAGAGGGAGCTGGATTCGCTCGTGGTGGATCCTTCACAGATCGAGAGAGAGAAGGACTTCCTCACTTTCGAAATAAAAGAGATAGAACAGGCTGAACTGAAGACGGACGAGGACGGTCTGCTCGAGACGAGATACAGGAAATATAAAAATGGGAAGTTCCTGGTGCAAACCTTCCGGGAGCTCATGGATCGTCTGAAGGATGGCGACGAATCTGTTTACAACTCATTAAACGATATTCTATCTCTGATCACGAAGGTCGAGAGCTTCGGATACTCCCGGTGGCTTTCACATATTCAACTAGCGCTTGAGGAATTGGAAGGACTATACAACCTCGTTAGTGAGGAAAGCAACGGTTTAGATATAGATGAGGAAGAATTCAGGGCTATTGAAGCGCGCATCTCCTTGATTCAGGGGTTGAAAAGAAAATACGGCCGGACGGTGAGCGATATTCTTCAAAGCTGTGATGAGTTCAAAAACAAGCTAAAGTCTCTTCAAGAGCTTCAAAAGCGTGAAGAGAAATTACGAAAAGAGGAATCGATTTATCTTCAGAAACTGAGAGAAGTCGGCAGGGTTTTGGATGGTGTAAGGGAGAAAAGGGCAATCGAGATGGCCCGGGACATACGCATCCATCTTGAAGACTTGAAAATGAAGGGCGCTGAACTCGAGTTTCGACTGTTCCAGGAGGAGGAACCGAAATTCTATGGAACCTCCAGGGTCTCTATCATGGTCAAGACGAACCCCGGTATGGAGTTCATGGAAATTGGTAGCGTAGCCTCCGGAGGTGAGCTTTCCAGGTGCCTGTTGGCACTCGAATCGACACTTAAAGACCAGCTTGAAATAAGAACCATCGTCTTCGACGAAGTCGATTCCGGAGTGGGACAACGTCTGGGTCAGGTGGTAGCCGAGAAGCTGCTGGAGATCTCTTCGAAGGTGCAATCGATAGTTATCACACATCTTCCCCAGATAGCTTCGAGAGCAGAAAGGCACTTTGCTGTAAGGAAAGAGCAATTTGAACTTGATACAATATCTACAATAGAGGAGCTTTCCGGAGAGAAAAGAGAGAGAGAGCTCGTCGAAATGAGTGGCTTGAGAGGTGAAGCGTGGAAAGGCAAGAACTTATAGATAGAATAGTTGAGGAAAAGGGGGCAGAGGCCGTGCCGCTTCTAATGGATCTCATGGTGAGCGAAGACGATGAAACGGCACAGATCTGTTTTGAAGCACTCCTCCAGCTGGGTGAAAGAACCTCTCCTGAATTGTTGAAGAGACTTAGAGAAGGTGGCGAGGATATCTCCATGCTGTATTTGGCCGATCTTGCGGGGGAATTGGGAGACAAAAGGGCCGTGCCTTACCTTTACGATCTACTTAGACACTTCGATGAAGAGGGGTCACAGGCGGTAATATACGAGGCTCTCGCCCGATTGGGCGAAGGTTCGAAGGTGGCCGGCATCCTTTCACTGCTTTTGCAGGAGGGTGGCGATGAAAGCGCCAGAGATCAGTTGATTATGGCCATCAGCCAGACCGCTTCTCCGGAAGGAGTGAAAACTCTGGCCCGTATGTATTCCGATACAAAGCTCGACAAATCTACCAGGGCCTTCGTGTTAGAAGGTCTCCATATGTTGCTCTCTTCAAATGCCAAATTGAAAGATATTCTGCTTGAAATCGACAACGGAAAGGAAATAATCGAAAGGCTTTATATATGGCAAAAAGAGATCTGAGAAGATACTTCGGCGATCTTTACATGCAAGGTGCCGATATCAGACTGGAAGAACCTATGAGCTGGCACACCACCATAAGGATAGGGGGAAGAGTCCCGCTTTTCGTGAGTCCCTATTCGATCGATTCCATGGTAAAGATACTGAAAATGATGGAAAATGAGAAGATACCTAACAGGCTCATCGGAGGAGGTTCAAACGTTGTCTGCCCGGAGCATTACGGGGGAATCGTTCTTTCTACCGCTCACCTAAACGCCGTTAAGATCGACGGTACATCCGTTACGGCCCAGGCTGGGGTGCCTGTCAACACCCTTATATGGCTTTGCCTTTCTGAAGGCCTTACCGGTATGGAATTTCTGACCGGTCTTCCCGGTACAGTTGGAGGTGCCGTGTATATGAACGCAGGCGCCTTCGGTGGCGAGATAGGCTCTCTGGTGAAATCTGTTGAGTACATAGATGAGAACTACGATTTACATTCGATAGAGGGTTCTTTATGCCAGTTTGGATACAGGTACAGTCTCTTCAAAGAACGTGGCTATAAAATAATGAACGTTGAATTCTCTCTTGCGAAGGGTAAAAGAGAAGCTATAGAGAGCAAGATGGGCGAGATGTTGAGGAAACGTCTCGAAAAACAGCCCCTGGATCTTCCGAGCGCCGGGAGCGTCTTTGTAAGACCTTATCAGGACTTCTTTGTGGGTTCTACCATTGAGAAGTTAGGCCTTAAAACGCTTTCGGTCGGCGATGCGCAAGTTTCGAGCAAACACGCCGGCTTCATAGTCAACAGGGGAAAGGCGAGTTACACCGATGTCGTGCTTCTGATTGAAAGGCTAAAAGAATCAGTATTCGAAGCGACCGGGGTGACTCTCAGTACCGAGATAGAATTATGGAGGGAGGTTGAATAATGGTCGATGTAAGAATCGAAGAACCGGACAACGGGTTTTCCGGATCCATGACACCCAATAGAGGAAAGAATTTTCGTTGGACTGGATTGATAAGTTTACTGGTAATACTGGCAGTGGTTGCGATTTACTTCCTGAGCGGTTTCTTCCTGGTGGGACCCGATCAGGTTGGACTCATAAAGAGATTTGGCAAGTATGTGCGTACTGTGGGGCCGGGATTGGGTTATCATCTACCTTACCCGATAGAGAGCGCCGTGGTGGTGGATACCTCTAACCTTCGAAAACAAGAGATAGGTTTCAGAACAATCAGAACGGGCACTTACCAGTCTGTAGCGAACGAATCGCTTATGCTTACGGGCGACGGAAATATCGTTTCGGTGGAGCTGGTGATACAGTACTACATAGGTGAGCCTGAGAAATACGCCTTCAACATCGTCAGTGATAGCGATATAGTAAAATTTACGACTGAATCCGTACTCAGGGAAGAAGTTGCGGCCAACACAATCGACGCCATACTCACAACCGAAAGGGATGCGATATCCTTGAAAACGGCCACCAGAGTCCAGGCAGAATTGGATAATCTGAAGACCGGTATTACTGTCAAGAACGTCTTTTTACAGGAGGTGGCACCGCCACAGCAGGTTATAACAGCCTTCGACGATGTCAACAGCGCTAAACAGGATAAAGAAAAGTTGATCTATGAGGCCGAGAAATACAGAAACGACCTCATCCCCAAGGCCGAGGGAGAAGCGGCCCAGCTCACCAGGGTAGCAGAAGGTTACGCTCAGGAGAGGATACTCAAGGCCGAAGGCGAGGCCGAGAAGTTCCTGGCGATATTGAAGGAGTATTCGAAGGCGCCGGAAGTGACGCGGACCAGATTGTATTTGGAGACACTCAATAAGATACTCAAAGGCAACGATAAGTACATAGTCCTTGATGACAGCGGGATTTTGAAACTCCTTGATCTGGAAGGGAGTGGTAAGTGATGAAGTACAAGTGGATTATACCGATCGCGGTCGTTGCGATTCTCATCCTGGTTTTGCTGCCAAGCTTCTTCTTCACCATAGACGAAACCGAACAAGCCGTTGTATTGAGGTTCGGAGAGATCCGTAACTCTATTACCGAACCGGGGTTGTACTTGAAGACCCCCTTCGTGGATACGGTCAGGAAGTTCGACAAAAGACTTCAGATATACGATGTCGATGCCGAAAGGATCTACTCCAGGGATAAGAAGACTATCCTGATGGATACCTACGCGCTATGGAAGATAGTTGATCCCCAGAAATTCATCGAGACTATGAAGTCGGAACAGATAGCCTTAACAAGAATAGACGACGTCGTCTATTCGAACGTGAGAAACGCCTTTGGCAAACTAGATTTCGACGATATAATCTCGGGCCAGAGGAAGGACGTTCTAGATGAGATAACCAGACTTTCCGCCAGAGATATGGCCGACTTCGGTCTGGAGATCGTCGCGGTCAGGGTGAAGAGGGCCGATCTACCCGATGAGAACAGGAACGCCGTTTTCAACCGTATGAAGTCTGAGAGAATACAGGAGGCCTCGCTCATAAGGGCCGAAGGCGACAGAGAAGCCAGAAAGTTGATGGCCGAGGCCGATAAGCAGGCACAGATACTCATTGCCGAAGCCCAGAAGGAGGCCGATATAATTATAGGCACTGGAGACGCCTCCGCTCTTGCCATATACGCCGAAGCATATAATCAGGACCCCAGTTTCTATGAATTCATGAAAAGACTCGAAGTTTACGAGGGTACGCTCATCGACGGCAAATACATCCTCGGTCCTTCGATGGAGTTCATAGACAAGCTCTTGAGAGGAGAGTAATGGGTTGCATTAGATCGTTGAGAGAGAGGGCGACGTTCGAGATCAACGTTAAGAGATCAAGATTCATAGGTAACTGCGTCCGAGTCAGAGACGAGGAAAGCGCTCGGTCTTTCATTAAAGAGATTTCGGCGATCTTTCCCGATGCCAGTCACAATTGCTGGGCTTACAGAATCTCGTCCACCGGAAGGGAAGTGGCCAACTATTCAGACGCCGGAGAGCCTCACGGTTCGGCCGGTATGCCTATACTGGGGGCTATCGATCACCTCGGATTGAGCGATGTGACCGTTGTCGTGACACGTTACTTTGGTGGGATCAAACTCGGAGTGAGAGGTTTAATAGACGCTTACGGTAACACGGCTCTCGAAACTCTTAAAAAGGCGGGCATAGTCGATTATTGCCGGAGCTTCGAGCTGAAACTCCGGCTCGACTATAGCCGCTGGAATGATTTCACCCGCCTTTTGAGCGAGGGAAAAGATTATACGGCTGTAAGCATAGATTACGCCGGTGATGTTTCCGCGGTCCTCTTAGTTATTGAGGAAAACTGGTCCAGAGTCACAGGCTTGCTGGACGAGAGAAGGATTGGATACGAGAAAGGTTCTGAGATGGAGATGCCGTTTCCAGCAGGAGAGTAACCTATCGATTCCGGTTTTCGTAGTAGAACTCCATGATATCTCTCGATACTTCGGAGGCCAGTCCCGAACCGTAACCGCCATCCTGAACGAAGACAGAAACTACTATCTCGGGATCTTCGACGGGCGTGAATCCTGTGAACCAGGAATGGGTAGGCAACGAACCTCCCTGTTCTGCCGTTCCTGTCTTGCCGGCCACGGGCCACTGGAAATTTCTGAAGGCGGTGTATGCCGTTCCACTTTCGGCGGCGGCTCCGCCTTTGCTTATAACATCCTTCATCGCGTTGATCATGAGATCCCAGCTCTCTTCATTCAGGTCGATCACAACTCTCTCGCTCGATCTTTCCCGGCAGATGAACGGTAGAACCTCGGCCCCTCTGATGGCTATCTCTGCCGTCATCCTTGCCAGCTGGAGCGGAGTGATACTGAGATATCCCTGGCCGATAGAAGTCAGTATAGTATCGCCGGGAAACCATCCTTCACCGGTCTTTTCCTTTTTCCAGGCCGGAGAAGGGAGCAACCCGGTTCCCTCTCCCGGAAGATCTATACCTGTAGGTTCGAAGATTCCCCATTTTTTGCCGTAAACGTTCATAGTCTCTATCTCGAGCTCGAGACCAAGCTGGTAGAAGTAAACGTTGCAGGAGACGGTTATGGCTTTCGACAGTCCTGTTACACCGTGGCCGTAGAGAAACCAGTCCCTATAAATTCCCTGAACTTCGCCACTGGTATTCTTATACTGGAAACTACCCCCGCAGATCACTTCGATCGAGGGATCGTACCCTTCGGCCAGGGCTACCATGGCTATAAAGGGCTTGATCACAGAACCGGGAGAGAAAGGGGTGATCGCCCTGTTTATCAGCGGTGTTGAGGGATCGAGATTCATTCTCAACCAGTCTCTATCCGAAATCCTTCTGGAGAAGAGATTATTGTTGAAACTGGGAACCGACACCAACGCCAGGACCTCGCCGTTGGTCTTCATGACTACCGCCGCCCCGTTCTTTCCTGTGGCGAGCAATCTATCGTAAGCGAACATGCTCAGTTGGGCGTCTATCGTCAGCATGACGTTATCTCCTGGAAGGGGAGAGCTCTCGCTCTCGACCGCTACGGTGTTTCCCCTGCTATCTACCCTGATCACTTTTTCTCCGGGAGTTCCTGTAAGTAGATCGTTGTACTGCTTCTCGACACCCATGACCGCCTCACCGTCTCCTCGCAGGTAACCCAGCACGTGTGCCAGTCCGGGATTTTCGATGTAATACCTTATTATCCTTTCGCTCACTTCGAGCTCGGGATACTCTTTCAAACGGTCGGCTAGCACGACCGGGAGATCCGTTTCGATGCTGCCATACATCTCGAGTCTCCTGATAAATGATTCGGCTCTGTCTCTATCTTCAAAACCATTGATAACCGTACGCTTCAGATCGTCGGCCAGGAATACAACCTTCTTCCTGACGGTATAAATCGGTGCGTCCCAGGCCAGCGGTGTGGAGTACCTGTCCAGTATGCTCCCGCGGGTGGACAAAGTCTTAATGGATCTCAGGCTCATGTTCTCGACTTGCTGGACGTACTTCTCATTATTCTTCACCTGGTAGCCGTAAAGCCTGTAAACGAAGAAGACCATTGCGGCCAAGAAGAGAATGAAAAAAAGATCGAACCTTTTACTCTTCAAATACTCGACCTCCCAAGTACGCTATTTTTAGTCGTTGTTGTCGAAACTGTATATTGCAACTGCCAGAGAGCAAGAGTAGTGAATACCTCGAGGAATAAAATTATCATTTTGGTCTAGATCGTGGTTCCTGACGTAAGGGCTTATCGATACAGGTATCCTTTTCGAAGAACATAAACCGAATCCTCCTGCAGAGAGAATCGTTTGCTACAATTCTACCACCCTTTGATCGAGAGAAAAACCAGGCTTCCTGTCTACAGTCGGAAGGGCCGCAATTTCGTGAAAATCTGAGCCAAAATTTGACTATTCTTCCTGCAAAGTGATACAATCTACTTTGCTGTCCTGATTTTATGTGTTTTCCGCATTCGCGTGAAGCCTAAGCTCGGGTTTGATATCATTAGATGTTTTTGCCCGCGTGGATGTATTATATCCTTGGAGAGGAATTGAACAATTATCATATACGACCTGGAGGTGTAGATTATATGGAAGACCGTGAACTGAGAACCTTGAACCACATGCTCTTTATGGAACACTATACCGGTGGAAATGCCGGTCTGTTTATGAAAATGAAGCGACTCGTTTACTCGTATCAGAGCCCTTATCAAAGAATAGATATCTTCGAGCATCCCGAATTCGGGATGGTCCTGGTTCTAGATGGGATAACCATGTTCACCGAAGCCGACGAATTCATGTACCATGAGATGCTGGTTCATGTCCCTATATTCACCCATCCCGATCCCAAAAGAGTTTTGATAATAGGTGGAGGAGACGGTGGAAGCTTGAGAGAAGTCTTGAAGCATAACTCCGTTGAAGAAGCAGTGCTTTGTGAAGTGGACCCTTATGTGATAGAGGCTTCAAGGAAATATTTGAAGGAAATGTCGATCGAACTTGACAACCCCAGAGCTACCTTGGTGAATGAAAACGGTGCGGATTACGTAAGAAAATTCAAAGACCGCTTCGATGTCATTGTAGTCGATTCGACCGATCCCACTGCCGGTGAGGGTGGACATCTCTTTACCAAAGAGTTCTATGTGAATTGCTACGCCGCGCTGAGAAAGGATGGTGTCTTCTGCGCCGAAACGGAGGACCCCTTCTACGACAAGGGTTGGGTCGCCATAGCCTTCAACAGGATCTCTTCGGTTTTTCCCATATGCAGGATGTACACGAGTTTCATGACCACTTACCCGTCAGGTATGTGGACCTACACAATCGGTTCAAAAACCTTCGACCCAATCAAGGACTTCGATGAAGAAAGAGTCCTGGATTTCAATGCTCCTTTGAGATACTACAACAGCGAAATTCACACCGCGGCCTTCGCGTTGCCAAACTTTCTGAGGGAGTTGACAGGACAGTTCTAAAAGTAATGAGAAGAACCGACCTTGGAAGAGTGTTATGAGCTGATTATCGCTAAAAATGGAATAGAAAAGATCCCGGGTTTCAATAATTAAGAAGCCGTCCTCTCTTTATAGGACAAATCTTCTCTTATGAACTCACGAAGTGCGTGTATGTAACAGTTAATAGAAAGGAAGAAGAGAAAAGGATCGGAAACAGGAATCGAGGAGATGGAAGTCGATTTTGACCTGTTCCAGGAGTAAAGACCTGAGCATGGAGATCGCTCTTTGGATTGTTTCGAACACTTTGTACCTCTTTGTTTCTGACTTAGTCTTCTCGAGAATAAATCGGTGAAGGTCATTGAAAATCAGATAGGCAAGAATAACCAGGATAGTCCAATGCTTGTGGCCATCTTCAGTTGAGAGTGCGGCTTTACCGAGCGAGAAGTGTTGTTTAGCAGTCTTGAAGTAGGACTCTACCACATGGCTGTTGGTGTACCAGGAGTCTCCAAGAAGTACTGCATCCCTTATCTCGTTCTCTTTCAGCCAATCTATAAGTCTTTCAATCTTGGTGGGACCTCCATTCGAATTCGAGAACATCATCTCCAGAGGAAAGAAACCATCGCTGACTCTACCAACGGTAAGGAGAACCTGTACCTGGCAATACCGCTTCTGATTGTGATCGTACGTCGGAGTGGTGGAAGGTATCTTCTTACTCCTTCTGGCCAGTTGAGTATCAACCACAACCAGTATCATCTTCTCAGAAGAGGTTGAGAGAATAACCTTCTGGATCAGCTTCTCAAGGTTCTTCCAGAAGTTAGGATTACCGTTGAAAAACCTGGTAAGGGTTGTATGAGCCACCTTGTTCAAAGGGTCTCTAGCTATTGAGGAGATCGAATGATGGCCAAGCTCCAGTATTCCCTGTATAAGAATCAGTATATCCTTGAGATAGAAGGCCTCTATTGAAGAGAAGAAATCACCAAAGCGTAGCTGGACAAAATGCTCAATTGATGCAAGAATATTCATAACCGGTCGCTCCTTTGTGCGGTTTGTCTGGACAAATTATTCTACATCCGGAGCGTCCGGTTTTCTATTCTCCCCATCTCTATTCCTTTTTCAATGACCTTTTTCCTCTTTCTTGCCTCTCTGATTCATTTCTCCGTTACTTTCACGCACTTCGTGAGTATATATTGATATCGCTTCAATCTTTCCTGAACCAGCCTTTTTTATGGAAGAAGTACAGCATGGCTCCAGCGATGGCGACCATCGCTAATAATACAATCGGATAGGCCCATTTCAGCTCAAGTTCCGGCATGAAGTGGAAGTTCATTCCATAAACACCAGCCACGAAGGAAAGCGGTATGAAAATCGTGGATATTATGGTGAGGACTTTCATGATTTCATTCATTCTGTTGCTCATGGAAGAAAGATAAACGTTCATGAGCTCGGAGGCCAGTTCCCTGTAAAGGTCGAGCATATCTATGGACTGTATGACATGATCGTACACATCTCGAAAATACAGTGCCGTCTTCCCATCTATATAACGGTTTTCATTTCTCGCCAGCTGACCTATCGCGTCTCTAGTCGGCCAGAGAATTCTCTTCAGTTCGGCGAGACCATGCTTGAGTTCGTAAAGTTTCTGGAGTTTTTCTTTGTTGATTTTGAGGATCATCTCATCCTCGAGTGCTTCCAGAGAACTCCCAGTTTCCTGGAGCACAGGGAAGTAATTGTCTATGATGGTATCTATAAGAGCATAAACCGTGAAGTCATTGCCGAGTTTCCTTATGGTGGATCCACGGCGCATCCTCTGCCTTACTGGGTCGAAAACATCCCCATACCTTTCCTGGAAAGTCAAGACGAAAGTCTCACCAACGAAAAAGCTGACCTGTTCGGAGATCACTTCCTTCTCTTCGAGTCTTATCATGCGAAGACAGATGAAAAGGCCATTTTCGTACTCTTCTACTTTCGGGATCTGCGGAACATTGGTGATATCCTCCAGAGCAAGTGGATGGAGCTTGAAGATCTCTCCCAGCCTTCTCAATGTTTTCTCGTCGCCCAGACCCTGAACGTCAATCCAGTTTACCCGCCCCTTTTCGAAAATGTGCTTCTCAAGCAACGAGGGATCTTCGACGGTGATCTCTTCCATCTCCTTCTCGTTGAAAGTTATCAGTTTCATCACCGGAAAAGGCGAGGAATCGTCTATGCTAAGGGTGCCCGGTACGGATCCCGAAGGCGGTTTCCTCTTTGTGAAAAGCTTGCTTTTGGCCATAACTTCTCGACCTCCGCAAAGATATTATCACGGTCGATGTTAGAAAACCATATCCATTTTTTTGGCATTCCTGTATTAGTACATAAAAAGAGATTGCCGACTTAAGCTGAAAAGTTCTTCGCAGATATGTAATCTATCGGTACAATCATATGTTCTCAATCTACGATGATAATAATTGAATGAACATCAATGCAAAAAATTAGACTCTAAGTCATAAGATAACATATTATGTTTGAATTATAGGTATGAAGTTATATACTTCATGTATAGTGTCTTCTTGAAAGACAAGATGGGGGGTATAGGTGTGAAAGCGAAACTGATTCTTTTTGTCGTTCTAATATCTACAATAGTTCTCGGAACCACGCTTCAAAGATCCGATGAATATCTTCAAAGACAGAATGAGGTCAAACTCGCGGTTGAATTCTTCCTGACTTTCGAAGAGGCCAGAGATATCATTATGAAGCACTATCCTGAACTCAAGAGTGATGAAGAAGTAAGAAGATTCATAGTGGATAGAGATATTCAGCGACGTACCATTGACGGTGTTGAAATGTATTTTGGAGAATTCGAACACAATCTTTTCACCCGCGACCCCGAACTGGTAAAGCGCGAACCCGAATGGTCAGCCGCCAATACCCTGCTGGTCAAATACCTTCTAAGTGAGTATGGACCCCGGCAGACACCTTTTGCCAATTTCAAACCTGCCTTTAGCCCTTATTTCAACCCAAAAGACTATCTTGTCGAATATACGGTAAACACCGAAAGATCCTTGCTGCCTGAAAAGGGCTCTCTGAAGATCTGGTTCCCTCTTCCCTTACAGACGGCTACACAGGAGAACATCTATATCCTGGAGGTGACTCCAGAAGAAGCGGTGGTCGGAGTCCCCAGAATCGATGGTGATATTGCTTATGTTCTGCTTGAATTCGATCTTTCTGATCTAAAAGAAGATTTGAACATCTCGGTGAAGTTCACTTTCAGACACTATCAGCAGCAGTTCGATATAGATCCGGAAAAGGTGGGCGAATACGACACCGAAAGTTCACTGTATAAGAATTACACAAAATCCGAAGGCAGTATCTTCTTTGATGAAAGTTTCGAAAAGCTGGCTAGGAAAATCGTCGGAGAAGAGACGAACCCATACCTCCAGGCGAAGAAAATATACCATTATGTCGTAGAAAACATCCTGTATAGTTATATGGCTCACGTTGCGATCGAAGCTGAAGGCATACCCGAAAGTGTTTACTCATTCGAACACGGTTACGGAGACTGTGGAACTCAGTCCATTATCTTCTCTGCACTCTGCAGATCTATCGGCATACCGGCTAGGGCACCGGGAGGCTTTCAGATCTTCACAGGCCAGCTCGGGTCGCATTTCTGGGCCGAGTTCTACCTGCCAAACTACGGATGGGTTCCGGTAGATACCTCTGCTGGCCAGATTGCGACCTACACCTTGGGTATCACCGAAGATGAGCGACAGAATTTTATAGATTACTTTTTCGGTAATCAGGACCCGCTGAGATTTGTTGTCCAGAATTCTGTGGATTTTATGCCCGATGAGAGACCGGCCGACGCTCAGTTCCTGGAGATTACGCTTCAAAGCCCATTTATCGAAAGTGAGTTTGGAAACGAGAATCTCGGAGTCACGATGACGATACTGGATTCCTTTGAGATGAAGACGATTTTGCTCAGATGAAGTTTAGATCTGAACTTTCTAAAGGTTGAAGAAGTCATAGTTTTGCTTGACAAGACTTCTTCTCCTACCACCCTGCCCGGAGAGTTTTCTCCGGGCTTTTCTTTGCCAGAGTGGCGAACTATAAATTAAGCGTCGATGTCTAATTTTAACGATACCAGATAAGTCGTTGGAGGTGTTAACCGGTGAAGGTTCTGCTTTTCATAATCTTATGCGCAATCGTAGTTACAGTTATAGTCTTTGGAATAAATAACGCACCGCAAAAAAATGTGCAGGAGATACTGGTGAAAGATTACCAGGGAATAAAGCTTGATGACCTAACTGCTTTCAGAGAGAACTCCATAAAGGGTGTACAGTACGTCAGCGAAGAGAATTACATTCTCAGGGTAGGCGGGCTTGTCGAAAGGCCTTACGAGATGAGCTACTCCACTCTTCAGGAACTGGAACACACAGAGAAAGTCGTGACCCTCTTTTGTGTCGAGGGATGGACCGCCAAAATGCTGTGGGGAGGGATACCGCTCGTGGAACTGATAGAAAAGGCCGGTCCGATGGCGGAGGTGGATAACGTGATCTTCAAATCTACCGACGGCTACACTACCAGCCTGAGTCTGGATTACATTAAGGAAAGGAACATAATACTCGCCGACAGACTTAACGGTATAAAACTTCCCCCAGCGCAGGGTTTTCCTTTCATAGTGGTAGCGGAAGATAAATGGGGCTATAAGTGGGCTCGCTGGGTCGAAGAAATAGAGCTTTCGGACGATGAGACTTACCGAGGATACTGGGAGGTCCTTGGATACAGCAACAACGGTAGCCTGGACAAGCCGATGTTCGAAAGATACGACAAACCGGAGAGTTCCGGTGGAAAGGAGCTGCGCTAGCCATTGCAGACGCTTTAGCCGTTCTAGTCGCTTTCTGAAAGCTGTTCTATCAACAGATCTATCACTTCATCGCGGTCGGCGGTGAAGTAAACCCCTTCTTTTGTGCGGTAGGTCTTTATGAGGTTGCAGGCGATCAGATTGCTGAAAGTCTCGGTAACTTCTGCATTGGACATCTTCAACTTTCTGGAAATGTCATAGCCGGTGTAGCGCTTTCCAAAAAGCATTCGCAAAAGTTTTATACGTCTGGGTTCTCCCATAGCCCTGTACCTCGCCGCGGCCTGATTAAGGGGATCGTCTTCGAGAACTGAATTCACGAATCTGTATCCTACGACGAAGAGGTCATTTTTCGCTTTTGGATGGAAAACCCCACCCTGGGCGTTCTCCACGAAATACGAGATGGCCAGCAGTATCTTCCTTCTGTCCTCCAGCTCATCGTAACGCATATTGTCTATGAGCTTAAGAAGGTAATCCTCACCTCTAGACTGGAGGTTTAGGATCAGATCTCTTTCGCTCTCTTCCAGAGCACCTTCATCGAAGGGGATTGTGGGGAAAATGTGCTCGGCGTACCATTCCAGAAGATAGACAAAGTCATCTTTCATTGAAATTGGATTGGAGAAGAAATCCAACATAACGGCTTTCTGATGGGGTGTCAGCACGGCTTTCTCGACCAAAAAAACTAGTGCTTTTCGCTGGTCGCCAAGCATCTGCGAGATTATACTCTCATCGAAGCCTACAGCCCTCGGACCAAGACCGATCAGGAGGAAATCCCTCAGCAGATCTTCCGGAGATACTGCTCGCAGGGCTTTAAAGAACTCGTCAACCGTCTTGAGACAATTTTCACTTATGATCGGACTCAATCTCATGGCCAGTGGTGTTTGCCAGTTGAAGTATAGATCCATCTTTTCCAGTATCGGCTCAGGCAGCTTTTTTAGAGTGATATTTACCCATTCGGCTATCTCGCCGACGGGTCTGTAGCCCGGCGTCAGTTCTTTGAAATGTTCGACCAATCTTTCGTTGTTTGTAAGTCTGTATATCCCCGGTAAAAAATCGTAGATTCTTCCCTTTCTTGTTTCGACTCTATCGATCGTTTTCACCTGTACACCCCCAGTCCTTGATAGTTAACCATATAAAAATGAGCAATTCAAGCGCTTCAAAATCCAAGCGCTCGAATCACCGACAGATTTCGAAATCAGACTATGCCCATTCGCTGATTATACCGATCCCCTCCGGACCTAGATGCGTGCCTATCACAGGTTCGATCAACGAGATCTCAACTTCGATATTCGGCACCCTTTCCAGCAGTATTCTCTTCAATTCTTCGGCATCCTCATTTCTCTTTATGTATACGATTTCAACTTTCTTGAGATCGGCCGGATCCTTACCTTTCAGGGTGTGATCCACCATACTCTGGAGGAGTTTTTTGTTGCCTCTGATGTTTTCGACGGGTTTCAATTCACCATCTTCAAGCTGTAAAACGGGCTTCATTTTCAGAAGGTTTCCCATAAGGGCTTTAGCCTTTCCGATTCTTCCGCCCTTGTAGAGATAGTTCAGGTCATCCACAGAAAAGATTGTGCGGATTTTCTTATGAAAATCGGTGGCATACTTGACAAGAGCATCGGTATCGCTTCCGTTCGCGATCATTTTCGACAGGTTCTTAACCAGCATTCCCAGACCGTTTTCCGTCAGCAAAGTATCGATGACGTGAATGGGCATGTCAAAATCCCTTGACGCTATGCTCGCCGAAACGAAAGTGCCACTCAGCTTACCTGAAATCAAAGGAACAACGAGAACATCGAAATTTTGTAGAGCCCTGCCGAAGGCCTCCATGAAATCCTGGGGAGAGGGCTGCGAAGTGGTTGGAAGTTCTGCGACAGACCCTAGCTCGTTGTAATAGGAATCGAGATCGAGATCTATTGCTCTGGTGTATTTACCGGACCTGTTGACGTAGAGAGATACTATATTTACTCCCAGCTTCTCAATATCGCCGGGTTTAAGGTTGCACGTATTGTCTGTGACTATGCCTATTTTCATAAATCAAACCCTCCTTTCAGACTAGATTGCTCAATTATAGACCATAAAGTCGGAATATCGATAAGTGGCGATTGGTTTTTTCCAGAAGTTATGGTTGCCCTCCGCGCAACTTTAAAGCGTTTCCCGGTGATACATCCACGCTATCTTGCCTTTTGAGAATTCCCAGATGTGTATTTTTAAATACTGAATTCAACAATCACATTATTTGATTCAATAAACCCATTTTATGAGTAAAATTGATCAATTATCTTCTTTTCATCGATTAAATATCTGCGTAACACAATTTATTGTGATCCACTATAATATATATGTACTAATAGATAAAATTATTTGAGTATCTAGTAAAAATAATACAATTTTCAGGAGGGATCGATTATGAGAAAATTCTTTGGATTCTGCTTTCTCGTGATTCTGTTGGTTGACAGAGTATTTGTAGAAATAATAGAAGGAGTAGGTGACAGGAGAATCAAGAGAAGCGCAAAATAAAAGACCGTATACATTTCCTTACATCTTCAAAAGGTCCTATTACCCTTCAGCTCATGCTGAAGGTTTTTTATCGAGAGTAGTGGGTGTTATAATCATTTTGCGATCCATCGAACCCATTTTTCGACAAGGAGGCGTTTGTATGAAAAAGGTTCTAGTCGTTGTTCTGGTTCTTCTCTCGGTCTTGGCCTTTTCCAAAACAACAATCACTTTCTGGCACGCGATGAGCGGAAGCAACCTAACCGCCGTTGATAACATTGTCAAGGGATTCAACGAAAGCCAGAACGAGATCGAAGTGGTTGCTCAATTCACCGGGAGTTACGCCGAAACTCTCACCAAAGCGATAGCCGCTTATAGAACTGGAACACATCCCCACATCGTACAGGTTTACGAAGTAGGGCTTCAGACCATGCTTGACAGTGGGGCTATTCTTCCGGTCTATCAGCTTGCCGAGCCGGGTTTTGATTGGGGAGACGTTGTCACTCCAATCCTGAACTACTATTCGGTGAACGGTAAACTCTACTCTATGCCCTTCAACTCCTCGACTGCCATCCTATACTACAACAAAGACATTTTCGCGGCGGCCGGGCTTGACCCCAACAAGCCACCGTCAACCTTCGACGAGCTGTACGAAATGGGCAAAAAGATAGTACAGTCAGGTGCGTCTCAAGGAGGTATATCTTTTGGCTGGCCGGCATGGGTTTTCGAGCAGATGCACGCAACTCATGCGCAATTCTATGCCAACAATGAAAACGGTAGAAAGGCCAAGGCTTCCCAGGTTCTATTCAACGGAGAGTTCGGCCAGAAAGTTTTCGTCGAGTGGATGAAGTGGGCGCAAGATAACGTCTTCGTCTATGGTGGAAGAGAATACAGCGCCAACACGGCTTTCCTCACAGGGCAGGTTGCTATGTTGATCCAGTCGACTTCCTCGGTTGGCTCCATCCAGAAGACAGCCTCTTTCAACGTCGGGACTTCCTTTCTGCCGAGAATGGAAGGGTACCCCAGAGGTAACTCAGTTATAGGAGGCGCCACGATATGGGTTCTCAAGGGAAAGTCCGAGGCTGAAAACAAGGCCGTCTGGGAATTCCTGAAGTACATCATAAGACCCGAAATCTCGCTGCAATGGCATAAGAGTACCGGTTACTTCCCCTCAAGCAACACAACCGTCAAGCTGCTCATGGATGAAGGTTGGTTCGCTTCTCAGCCAAATCACCTGACCGCCTTTTTGCAGATTCTCAGCGGATCAAACATTCCCGAAGCACAGGGGGTCAGACTGGGTAATTTCGTTGCGATAAGGGACGTAGTCGATTCGGCTGTCGAAAAGGCCGTTCAGTACAAGGGAAAGGACTACGAAAAGGAAGCCAAGAGGATTCTCGATGATGCGGCAAAAGAGTGCAACAATATATTGAGAGAGTACATTCAACTGTACGGTGATTGATTCGCTTTTCGACGGGGAGGGGTTTTCCCCTCCCCTTAATCTACTTTCAGGCGGTGAAAGAAAAAATGCAGAGAAGATTTCCCAATCGAGTGCTTCCGTACATCTTACTTTCTCCCTCGATTGTTATAGTCATTATCTTTCTCATCGTACCGACCGTTCAATCAATATACATGAGCTTCTTCAGGGTTTCGCCCTTCGGCGATAGAAAATTCTTCGTTGGTTTCGAGAACTTCACCAGACTCTTTCAGTCGTCAGCCTATCTGCACAGCCTAATAATTACCCTTATCTTTGCCGTATTGGTGGTTCTCATCGGCCTGTCGCTGGGAACTGTTATAGCCGCATTGCTGAACCAGAAGCTGCGCGGTCTCTTCATTTACAGGACTTTTTTCATCTGGACCTACGCCATCTCACCGGCCATTGCCGGGACCATATGGGCGCTTATGTTCAACCCGTCGAGTGGTCCGATAGTTTATATAATAAGAAGTATAACGGGGATAGGAATCAACTGGATGACCGATAGAAACCTTGCTCTGGCGGTAGTTGTCATAGCCGCTTCATGGAAGATGATGGGCTACAACATAATTTTCTATCTGGCCGGACTGCAGGCAATTCCCGAAGAACTTTTAGAATCTGCCTCTATAGATGGTGCTTCAGGCGTGACGAAATTCTTTAAGATCATACTGCCGCTCCTTTCGCCGACAACCTTCTTTCTTCTGATCATGAACATGCTGTACGCTTTTTTTGACGTCTTTGGAATTATAGATATTATGACTAAAGGCGGCCCGGGCGACGCAACCGAGCTGCTAGTATATAAGCTTTACAGGGACGGCTTCATAAGCATGAACACCGGTTTTGCCTCTGCGCAATCAGTCGTTCTCTTCATTTTTGTCGCTATTCTGACAGTCCTCCAGTTTAAATACACAGAAAGAAAAGTCTTTTACGGATGATGGATGAGGATGGATAAGCATGAAGAAGAAAAACCTTAAAAAATTGGTGATATACCTGGTGCTTACTTTTATGGCGCTGGTGGTGATGTTCCCAATCTACTACGCCTTTAGCATGAGCACACTCACGGCAGCCGAATCCTACAGTTATCCACCCCGTTTCATACCTGGAAAGAATATATTTGAAAACTACGTAACGGCCTGGAAGACTGTGAACATGGGCAGACTCATGCTCAACAGCGGTTTTACCGCCTTCGTCGTTGCCACAGGAAAAATAGGTTTTGCGATTTTAGCAGCCTTTGCCTTCACTTACTTCGGTGACTTCAGGGGAAAGTTCTTCTTTTTTGGCATGATACTCATAACACACATGCTTCCGCTTCCTGTAAGGATTTTGCCGACTTATGAACTTATGAAGAGCTTCGACTGGATAAACACTTATTATGCTCTTACGATACCCTTCTTCGCCAGCGCGACGGGGACACTTCTCTTCCGCCAGTTGTTTCTTACCGTCCCTACATCGCTCTCCGACGCGGCGAGAATAGATGGCGCCGGACCTATGAGGTTCCTTTTCAACGTCCTTCTTCCCCTTTCAAAGACCAACATGGGTGCGCTCTTTCTGATAGAGTTCAACTTCATCTGGAACGAGTACCTATGGCCTCTCATAATAACGACCACAAACGACATGAGAGTCGTCCAGATCGGTATCAAGATGTTGCTGGCCAGTGAAGCCCAGGCTGCGGAATGGAACATCATAATGGCAGGAACGATAACGGCCATGATAGTACCTCTCGTAATGCTTTTGATTTTCCAGAAGACTTTCATGAGCGGCTTCAGCTTGAAAGAAGAAAAGTGACCGGGGATAGATTCCCCGGTTTTGTTAACACACCTTCTCAGTTCTCCTTTCTCTTTAGTCAGGCAAAATCGACCGGAGATTTGTTCTCATCGAATATGTATTATACTAGGATTGACCTGAGCTCTAAGTTTTTTTGGGCATTCGGGACATTGAGATAACCCTTCATTGTTTGACGAGAGGTGTATGAGGTTTGAGGGAGTCGTGGGAATATTACAACGATATCGCAACTAGATACGATTACATGTACGAGGAGCCTTACTGGCAACTTTACCACATGCTCGTGGAAAGGCTGGTGGATGATCATATAACTCACCGTTCCAGAGTGCTCGACCTCGGCACCGGAACAGGAAGATGGGCGTTAAGAATGGCCGAAGACGGGCACGATGTCATCGGCGTAGATCCGGCCGGGGAGATGTTGAAAGTGGCCCGGATGAAGGCCGAGTTGGCTGAATTGAAGATCGAGTTTCTAGAAGTCGGTGGAGAGAACCTTCCTTTTGAGAAAGCTTACTTCGATAGCGTTCTGGCAATGGGGGATGTGCTCTCTTATGCTGTGGAGCCGGAAAAGGTTTTGAAAAAAGTTGGTGAAGTACTCAAAAAAGGTGGTAAACTCCTCGCGAGTGTCGATAATGCCTGGGCTTTCCTCCAGGACTTTCTCTCCCTTGCTGAATATTCGATGGCCCAGAAGTTGCTGGACGAGAGGAAGATTCCGATAGGCGACAGGTCGGTGAGTAAAAAAGATTTTCTTTCCCGTCCTTACTTCCCCGGAGAGATGAGCGGCATCTTAAGATCCAGCGGCTTCGAACTGGTCGATATGGCTTCTCTCATTGCCTTTTATCCCTACAACGAAGTCTCGCTGGCGTCGAACATCTCTAAAGCCTGCGAGTGGGAATATCGTTATTGCAGACAGAAAGAGACCTTCTCAAGATCCGAGCACCTGTTCTTCTGTGCAATCAAGAGGTAGAAACATGGCGAAGAGACGTAAACAATCACCGGCGATGATAATTGGATTGACATTGATACTGGCCTCAATAGTGGGATTTGTCTTCTCGTTGATGGCCGTGAACCGTGTTGGGCAGATTAAGAGAGAGATGACCGAACTGAAAAACTCTTACGAAAGACAGATAGAGAAGATGGAGGCCGATTTCCAGACCAAATTAACAAGTATAGAGAAATTATTGGGAGGAGGCGGCACACTGGAGAAATACATAGTGGCCAAAAACTTTCTTTCCAATACAGGCGTAGATCTTGACGCGATACTGACAGAAATGCAGCATCAGAGTGACAGGCCTTATTTCAGAGTCTTCGTGACTGGCACCAAGGAAGTCTGGATTGGAATGAAGAAGAGTTCTAGCGACTCGGCGTACTACTTCCAGAAGAACTTCAAACCGGGTCTGTCTCAGGAGAAGTTTTACTACCTTAAAAACCCTGAGATAGAAACCAAATACACGGTAATACTGAACAAAGATGCCTACATAAGAACCGGCGTACCCGAGTCGGTATATCTAATATTCTTCGGTTTCGATTCGGGAAAGCTCTCCAAAATGCCGGGAGTAGAAGTCACCAATCTGAAAGATGCCTTCAACCTATACATCCCTGGAGGATAACTCTCTTCTGCCTTTTGTGCCAGGCACAATACTGGAGTTAAGGAGAACGAGGTTTGAAAATCTTTCGTTCTTCATATTCTGGCCTCTCTTGTCGTACAACCTGAAAAGCTTAAGAACTTAAGAATAATCACGGACCGGAACCCTTCGAGGCATTGTGATATAATAAATATAGCCGATATCTTATATCGGTTTAGATGAAAGAAGGGAGGAATAACTATGAAAAGGTTCGAAGGAAAGATTGCGATGGTTACTGGTGGAGGTTCCGGAATAGGTGCCGATACAGCTGCTGCCTTTGCGCGGGAAGGTGCGACTGTGGTCGTCACAGATATTGATGAGGAGAAAGGTAGAAAACTCGTAGAAGAGATAAATAGCGAGGGCGGTAGGGCGATCTTTTTGAAGCACGATGTTTCTAATGTCGAAGAGACGGAAAAAGTCGTTAAAGCAATTGTGGAGAAATTCGGAAGACTTGACATAGCCTTCAACAACGCAGGCATAAGCGGCCCTTCGATTCCGGTGGCCGAGTACCCAGTTGACTCATGGGAAAAAATAATCTCTGTAAACCTGAGCGGAGTCTTTTACTCAATGAAATACGAAATCGAACAGATGCTTAAGCAGGGCGGAGGAGCCATAATAAACAACTCTTCGATTCTCGGAAAAGTTGGATTCAGCAACGCTTCGGCATACACGGCCTCCAAGCATGGCGTGGTAGGATTGACAAAGGCAGCGGCGCTCGAATATGCCAGCAGGAATATAAGAATAAACGCAATCAACCCGGCCTTCATTAAAACTCCCCTGCTGGAATCGGCCGGTATGGTCCAATCTTCGCCGGCCTACGAGATGATGGTGGCTCTACATCCAGTAGGCAGGTTTGGAGAACCCCGGGAAGTCACCAGTGTAGTTCTCTTCCTCGCCAGCGACGGTGCTTCCTTCATACACGGGGAATCGATCATGGTCGACGGTGGGTACACGGCCAGATAATCTACCGCTGAGGTAACATATGTTACCGTCCTCTCTTTCACACTGAAGTATCATTTAGTTTAGAAGATGGAGGTGTGAAAATGAGCGAACTGTTCAACAGGGAAGATTTCCTCAAGAATCTTATAAAGAGAATACACGATGATCCGGAAAACCTTGAGAAGGTGAAAGAGGACTTCATGAGAATCGTCAGAGAGATGACTCCTATAGAGGTCGCGAAGATCGAACAGGAACTAGTCAACGAGGGTATGCCCGCCGAGAGTATCCAACTCATGTGTAATATTCACCTCGATGTTTTCAAAGAGGCGCTTAGCGAAGATGAGATCGATGTTGAACCGTGGCACCCTCTCCACATACTCGTCGAGGAACACAGAGACATCCTCAACAGGTCTAAAGAACTGCGCGGTAGAGCCGGTCGTATAAAAAACGGTGATCTCACACAAAGCGACATCCAGGCTATGGCCAATTTGCTCGACTATATGGATGAGGTAGAGAAATATTTCCTCAAGGAGGAGAACGTGCTCTTTCCCTATCTGGAAAGGCATGGACTGGTACAGCCGCCCGCGATCATGTGGAAAGAACACGATGAAATACGTGAATTGCGAAAGAAGCTGAGAGAGATAATAGACAACGGTACGATCGAACCAGCAAAGGTTTTCGATCTCTCGATAGGTATAGGGGAGATCTTTTCCAATCATATATACAAAGAACATAAGATACTCTTCCCATCGGCTTTGAAACTGCTCTCACCGGAAGAGTGGCACGACACAAGGATACAGTTCGACGAGATTGGCTATTTTGCATACCGACCGATGCCTTTCGAGTTTTCACTTTCGGAATCGGTAATACAAACTTCCGGTAACGAAGGCCTTTTGAACCTGGGTAGCGGTTACCTGACTGTCGATCAACTGAGAACTATGATGAGCTCTTTACCATTAGACATAACCTTTGTGGATGCTGACGATACTGTTCGTTTTTTCAGCGAAGGACCTGACAGAATCTTCTTGAGAACGCGTGCGATCATAGGGCGGAAAGTTCAGAACTGCCATCCGCAAAAAAGCGTGAATGTCGTCAACAAAATCCTCGCTGATTTCAAGGCCGGTGAACGTGATTTTGCTGACTTCTGGCTCAACCTTGGCCCAAAAATGGTCTATATTAGATACATAGCCCTCAGAGATGCACAGAAAAGGTACATAGGAACGCTCGAAGTGACACAGAATATCGCACCTCTAAGAGAGCTGGAAGGCGAAAAAAGGATCTATGACGCTCTCTAGGAGTTGATCATATACCGGGTCGAAAATCGGGAGCAGATATTGTAGAATATAGTGTGGCTTTCAAGAATCTTCAATATTCTTCCGGAGGTATAAAATGGTTTATAGAGAGATGGGAAAGACCGGAGAAAAGGTATCTGCCCTGGGATTCGGCTGTATGAGGTTGCCCACGCTCGACAACGGCATAGATATACCTCAAGCGACGCGTATGTTGAGACATGCAATCGATAATGGCGTCGATTATGTAGATACGGCCTGGGGTTATCATAACGGCCAGAGCGAACCGTTCGTGGGTGAAGCTCTCAAAGAAGGATACAGGGAAAAGGTCAATCTTGCCACGAAACTCCCAAGCTGGCTCATCAAGAGTCGCGAAGACATGGATCACTATCTCGACGAGCAATTAAAGAGACTCCAGACAGATGTTATAGACTTCTACCTACTTCACGCCCTGAACAAAAGATTCTGGGACAACCTCGTGAAGAACAATGTCTTCGATTTTATGGACAGGGCAAAAAGTAGCGGTAGAATAAAGCATATCGGGTTTTCCTTTCACGATACGCTGGAGACCTTCAAGAAGATCGTCGATGCGTACGACTGGGAGTTCTGCCAGATACAGTACAACTTTCTCGACACCGACCACCAGGCCGGAACAGAAGGGCTCAACTATGCGTACAAAAGGGAGATGGGTGTTATAGTGATGGAGCCTCTCAGGGGGGGCAAGCTGGTCAGGCGTGTTCCAGGAGACGTGCAGAAGATATGGGATTTAGCTCCACAGAAGAGATCGGCCGTCGAGTGGGCACTCAGATGGGTGTGGAACAACCCGGCTGTCGGGGTCGTGCTAAGCGGTATGTCGAGCATGGAGCAAGTGGAGCAGAATCTGGAGATAGCCGACGCGGCTCTTCCAAATTCATTGACCTCTCAGGAACTCTCCCTTATATCCCGGGTCAGAGAGATATACATAAGCCGGATAAAGATCAATTGCACCGCCTGCGGCTACTGCATGCCCTGTCCCAACAACGTGGCTATACCCGATTCTTTTGAGATTTACAACGACGCCGCGATGTTCGATGATGTGGAAGGTGCGAGAAGGGCTTACAACAACTTCTTCAAACCCGAAAACAGGGCATCCAAGTGCATCGAGTGTGGGAGATGCGAGGAACTCTGTCCACAGAAAATACCCATAATAGAGAAGCTCAAAGAAGTTGCCGCACTTCTCGAATAACTATACAGAGTGTGACTCCGGGAGTCACACTTTTTATTTACCGGGCCATTGAATATTAACTATGCTGCTATATAATTATGCGGGAATACTGGTGAAAGAGCGCAGACGATCTGAACTCAAGGGGGGATATTGAGTGACTGGAATAGTTCTTGCCGCCGGTCTTGGCAAGAGAATGAGGTCGAACCTGCCGAAAGCTGCACATATGATTATCGATCGGCCAATGGTTAACTGGGTGATTTCATCACTGAAAGAGGCCGGAGTCGATAGGGTGGTGGTCGTAACAGGCTACAGGGCCGAGATAATAGAATCTCTTCTGGAAAGCGATATACTGACCGTTAGACAGAATGAACAGCTGGGTACAGGACACGCCGTCATGATGGCCAAAGATTTTCTCGACGACGAGGATGTCGTGGTTGTGGCTGGAGATGAGCCGTTGATAAAGCCTTCGACTCTTCGGGAGATGGTCCGCAGAAGGAGAGAGGCCGATCTGGATGTACTTTTTCTAACGATGTTTCCACCTGATCCTTCCGGATACGGCAGAGTCGTGAAGCGTGATGGAAAGGTTGAGATCGTCGAAGAGAGAGATGCCAGCGAAGAGATTAGGAACATAAAGGAAGTCAACACCGGTATCTATGCCTTCAGAGGATCTTTCATTAGTGATTCGATAGGTAGTCTGAGAAGCAACAACGAACAGGGTGAGTACTATCTGACCGATACGGTAGGCATGGCGGCCAGAGCCGATACAATGATTATAGCCGATGCCGAAGAAGTTCTTGGTATTAACAACAGGGCACAGCTTGCACAGGTGGCTAGAATCGCAAGAAAGAGGATAAATAACGCTCTCATGGAAGCCGGTGTGACGATAGTCGATCCAGAAACAACATACATAGGACCAAACGTGAAGATCGGTATCGACAGCGTAATAGAACCCATGACCTTTATTTACGGTCAGACTACGATAGGTCAGAACTGTCTTATAGGGCCGATGTCAAGGATACAGGATTCGAAAATTGCTGACAATGTCGAAATTGTGCGTTCGGAAGTACTGGAAGCCGATGTAAGGGAAGGAGCCAGAGTTGGGCCTTACTCACGCCTGAGGCCGGGAGCGGTGATCATGGAACAGGCTCATGTCGGTAACTTCGTGGAACTCAAGAAATCGATCCTCGGCAAAAGATCGAAAGCCAACCATCTCACATATCTAGGTGACACCACCATAGGCGAAGATGCCAATATAGGCGCTGGAACAATTACGTGCAACTACGATGGCAAAAACAAATTCAAAACCAGTATCGGCGACAGAGCCTTCATCGGGAGTAACTCCTCGTTGGTCGCACCGGTCGAGATTGGTGAAGGATCGGTAACGGCCGCAGGCTCGGTCATTACCGACGATGTGCCCCCGTACTCACTGGCACTCGGAAGGGCCAGACAGATCAACAAAGAGGGCAAATATAAAAAGAACCGGGAGGAGAAGGACTGATGCCATATCAGACGAACGAGATGAAGATCTTTGCGGGTTCGGCCAGTCTAGATCTATCGAAGAGCATTGCCGATTATCTTGGAGTTCACCTCGGAGACTGTCATACGAAGAGGTTTTCGGATGGCGAAATAAACCTCAAGATCGATGAAACCGTCAGAGGTCACGACATATTCGTAATTCAGTCTACGTGCAGCCCCGCGAACGAAAACCTGATGGAACTGCTGATCATGATAGATGCATTCAGAAGGGCTTCGGCCCACTCGATCTCGGTAGTGATCCCCTACTACGGTTACGCGCGTCAGGATAGAAAGGCCAGAGGAAGAGACCCGATAACGGCCAAACTAGTTGCAAACCTCATTACCACAGCGGGAGCAAGCAGAATAATAACGATCGACCTTCATGCCGAACAGATTCAGGGTTTCTTCGATATCCCCGTGGACAACCTTTGGTCTTTTCCTGTTTTTTCTAAGTTCTTCAGCGGACGCTCTTTCAATAAGGATGAGACGGTGGTAGTTTCACCAGATATCGGCGGAGTGAAAAGGGCCAGTAAATTCGCCTCCAAACTCGGTGTTCCCCTGGCGATTCTCGACAAGAGGAGACCTAGGGACAACGTGGCCGAGATGGTGCACATAATTGGTGAGGTGGAGGGTAAGACAGCCATAATCTTTGATGATATAATTGACACCGGTCGTTCACTTGTGGAAGCGTCCAAGATGCTAAAATCCAACGGCGCTCAGAGGATATTCGCCTGTGCGACTCACGGTGTCCTGTCGGGAGAGGCCAAAGAGATAATTGCCGGTTCCGAACTGGAGAAGGTCTTCATAACCGATACGATTCACCACGACGATCTGCCGGAAAACATAAGGATGTTGTCTATAGCTCCTCTTCTGGCAGAGGCTTTGACGCGTGTCAGGAAAAATCTCTCGGTGAGTATTCTGTTCAGATAGAGGAGGGAAACAAATGCACGAGATAAATTTCGTTGCTGAAATTCGCAGCGGAGAAACCAAAGCAAAGAACCTGCTGAATCAGGGAAAGATTCCAGCGGTAGTTTACGGACCAGAAGTTGAGACTTTCTCTGTAAGCCTCGACAAAGTTGAGGTGCTCAGAAATATAAACAAGATTGCCGAAACAACTTCTGTCATTCTATCCCTGGACGGCAAAGAACACCACGTCTTCCTTAAATCCGTTCAAAGAAACAAGGTGACCGACGCGATTATACATCTGGATTTCTACTCTCCATCAAAAGGTCACAGAATGGAGATTCATATTCCGATAAGGTTGAACGGAAAGCCGATCGGCATTGAAAAAGGTGGAATCGTAGAGCATATAATCAATGAACTCCCCGTCTCAGTACTTCCAAAGGATATCGTTGAATCAATAGATGTCGATATCTCTTCTTTCGATGTCGGCAAAATACTGAGAGTCAAAGACCTTCCTATTCCCGAAGGAATGAAGCCTCTTGTTGACGGTGAAGAGCCGGTTCTCGTTATAGAACTTCCAAGGGCAGCCAGAGGGGCCGAGGTAGAAGAAGCACCGGAAGAAAAAGAGGAGACCGAGCCCGAAGTTATAAACAAGGGGAAGAAAGAGGAAGAAGAGGAATAAAAGGTGTTCCTCTTTGTAGGTCTGGGAAATCCCGGCCCACGTTATGTTCTTACCAGACATAACGTGGGTTTTCTCTTCGTGGACGAGATGATCAGGGGCGGAGTCCGAAAGACCTTCAAAAAGAAGACTTATGAAGCCTATCTACTGGATGGAGAACCCAAGATCTATCTGGCAAAACCGCTTACCTTTATGAATCTCAGCGGTATCGCAGTGAAGAGTATGATCACTGACCTTAACTTCACAGGCGAGGATACTGTGGTTATAGTCTATGATGATATCTGGATCCCTCTTGGAAAGATAAGGATCAGGGAGAATGGCTCAGATGGAGGCCATAACGGTCTCAAATCGATAATCACCGAACTGGGAACGAAGAACTTTCCACGCATCCGCATAGGCGTTGGACCCCTACCGGAGAATCGGGATATGATCGATTACGTACTCGGACAGTTTTCAGATGAGGATTACAGAACAGTGAGCAAAGCGATAAACCTAGCCGTTCAGTCTGCGCGAGAAATAGTAGCCGGCGACTTCAAAAAAGTCATGTCGAAATACAACGGAATGGAAATATGATTCCCCGCAAAAAAACCGATGGCGAAGGAAAAACTATTACTTTTATGATTTCCTTAATATCTCACTGGCAAAGCAGAACTATAAGATCGTTGACGTTAGTTCCGGTAGGGCCGGTTTTGAGAAGTTCGCCAGATGTTTCCAGCGCGTGATATGAGTCGTTGTCCAGAAGGTAGATGTACGGATCTATTCCCCGCTCGATCATCTCTTTGGCACTATCGCCATCCACTATCGCACCTGCGGCGTCTGTTGGACCGTCCGTCCCATCCGTTCCGACACTGGCCAGAGCAACTTTGTCCAGTCCATCAGATGCAATAGCAAATGAAAGAGCCAGTTCCTGGTTTCTGCCGCCCAGTCCCGTCCCCTTGACGTGGACTACGGTCTCTCCTCCGAGGATTATCGCGCACGGTCTCTTCAGTGGCCGATCGTACATCTCTTCCCTGGCTATCGCCGCTAGAAAGGTCCCCGCTTCTCTGGCCTCGCAATCGAGAGTTGTGGTTAATATCATTGGTTCATAACCGAGTTCTCTGGCAAAGATGCTGGCAGCTTCGCAGGCTCTGCCTATGCTTCCTATAATCCTGGTCTGAACGTTACCTAGAAGATGCGGTGTCTCTTTCTTTAAGATCTCACGGAGTTCCGGCCTAAGGGTCAGACCGTACCTGTCGATTATGGATAGAGCCTCCTCGCAGGTACTGCTGTCGGGATATGCCGGACCGGAGGCTATCGAATCCAGTCTGTCTCCAAGAACATCGGAGAGTACCAGTGAATGTATTGTGGTTTGAGCGAACATCTTCGCGAAACGTCCGCCCTTTACTGCCGATAGACGCTTTCTAATAGTATTGATCTCGACGATGTTCGCTCCCGACCTCAATAAGCGGTTGTTTATAGCAACCAGGTCTTCCAGAGAGACTCCCTCCACTGGCTTTTCGAAGAGTGCCGAACCGCCTCCGGAAACCAGAAACAATATATTGTCTGGCTTGATGGTACCTATCATTTCCAGTGCTTTTGTCGTTGCGGCGATTGTGTTGTCGTCAGGAAGGGGGTGTCCGGCTTCCATGCAATCGATGTCCGGAATATCGCCTTCGACGTGTCCGTACTTGGTGATTACCACTCCGGTCGTGATAGACCGACCGAGCTTCTCTCTCACCGCCTTCGCCATCCTCCAGGCGGCTTTTCCGATAGCCAACAGGAAAGTCTTCCCGGGTAAGTGCAGACCCTCCAAAGAATCGCAAACCGCCTTTTCCGGCAGTACGGTTTCTATTGATCTCTCAACTATATATCGTGCATCGTCTTTTATATTGTTCACTGTCTATCACCTCAAATTTAAGAGTTTGCCGTCTTACTTCGGTGGTCAGAAAGCTCACTAGGAGAGGAACAATCGAACTACATCTCCTGAATTATAAAGCTTTGGTACAGGTTTATCAGAACAAAAGAAGCGGTGAGAGATCACCGCTTCTTTTGTTAGAAGGTTTGTCTTATAGAAGGATCGTTAGGTTCAAATACACACCTGGCAGGAAATTGTACAAAAGGCTCAGGCCCGCACTCAATATCAAACTGTCCGCAGGTCTCAGCAGAAATTCCCAGCCTCTACCGAAGACGGGAATGAAAAACAGGAACTTTCCGTCGAACGTAAAGGCGTTCACTTCGTTTGGTGTTATCGGTTTCTCGTAATAGGTGCTAGCCTGGAAAAGGAAGAAGTCCATCCCCTCGAAACCGGTGATATTACCCATCATATCGTACACGACATCTCCGTAGAGACCCTGACCGAGAATGAAGTTTTTTGGAGCTGCAACGAAGATCGAAGCAACCATAAGCACTGCAACCAGAATAAGCAGCTTCTTCATGTGAATACCCCCTTTTATGGATTTCTAGAGCATCTCAAACATAATTAGATTTTACACTCATTCCATGCCTTAAGTCAATCTCTTGTTCATCTCTGAGATCGAATTGTCAGGCCCGTAATCTTCAAAACGCTACGGTTCTTCAGGCGAACCGTCCTCCCTGGAGTAGGTAAGGAGGTCGAGGCTGTCGTTTTTCACCGAGTACTTCCAGCGGGTGAAAAGTATTTCCTCTCTCGATAACGTTCTGTACTGGATGGTGGCATCGTAAGTGTACTCTCCCCATTCAACGGTGGAATAATTCGATTCGACCACTTCAACTCTCTGCAGACTTTCACCCTTGTCAAGCAATCTCTCTCTTATGAATAGTTCCGCGGTCTTCTCTATCGTACCAATCATGCTTTCCGGGCTGAAGCTCTCCACCCGTCCTCTGGTAGAAAGAAGCATCAGTATTATCGCGAGGACTATAACCATGATTATAGAGTACTTGGTAACTATCGACCTTACTTCACTGTCATGTTCCGGGTTAATAGAAAAATTTCCACTCAATAAAAAGACCCCTTTCGGGGTCTATTATATCGGTTACGCTCGGATTTTTCAGAATACGACGGCGATACTCAGCTTCACCGCCGAAATTATGCTTGCAGGAATTGTGGTGGGAGCGAGAACCGCAGACAAAATCTGAAGCGGTGAAGCGG
This sequence comes from Mesotoga infera, assembly GCF_900157305.1. Taxonomy (NCBI): domain Bacteria; kingdom Thermotogati; phylum Thermotogota; class Thermotogae; order Kosmotogales; family Kosmotogaceae; genus Mesotoga; species Mesotoga infera. The sequence continues at coordinate 209,990 of NZ_LS974202.1, read as the reverse complement.
CCACACCCGCTCCAAGCAGAAGAGTTTGGTTGTTCTGGAGAACCAGGGCATAATCGAACCCCGCACCGACGTAGGGGAAGATCACGAGGTTAGTCCCAAATTCATAGTAGAAATTGACCTTCTGCAATTCCAGAGGACTGAAATAGGTCTTCCAGGTCCAGCCCAGTCCAAGGTTGGGCCCGATCCAGCCTGTTATGTTTCCAAAAACATCCAGTTTTGCCTCTCCGTAAACGGGGGAATGCAACCCGGCCACCAGGGGTTTTCCGTGCGCTTTATCAGGCCATACGATCAAAGGCTCTGAGAAAAGCGCTACAGCCAGTCCAAGAACCACGAACAGCAAAAGCAATTTCTTCATCTCTATCCCTCCTAAGTGTTTTGTGCGAACTCAACCGGAGTTCCTTAAGAAATTATACAACAACGCTTCCCCTTAAACTATCAACTGAACATCTCAGTCGCACTGAACAATCTACCAGCCGATCTGTACTCTCGTAATTTATGTTTTAGAGCGCTGCTGTTTTCTTTGCAGGCCATTGATGATAGAATCTTTTATAAGGTAATTATGCCGACTTTGTCTTGCCAGTACACTTTGCGATGACTGGGAGAGATACGCTTTGGGAAGAATAATCGTCTTTGCGGGAAATGTCGGTGCCGGAAAATCCACGATTGCCGGAGCTGTGGCCGAGAGATTGAGATACGGAGTCCATTTCGAATCCGTTTCCGATAACCCCTTTCTGGAAGATTTTTATTACGATCAGAAGAGGTGGTCGTACCATCTGCAAACTTACTTTCTCTATCACAGATACTGTTCACTTAAACACGCTGAGGCAAACGAAAACATGGTTTTCGATCGTTCTATCTACGAAGACGCAGAAATCTTCGCACGCAACCTCTTCGAAACCGGAAAAATGTCCCGTAGAGAATATGATGCCTATACGACAATGTTCTATGCGATGATCAACTATCTGAAGAATCCCGACCTTCTGGTCTATATCGATGCAGATATCGACACGATTCTCACGCGTATCAGGAGAAGAGGCCGCGAAATGGAGCTGGCCGTGCCGATTGCATATTGGGAGCAGCTGGATAGGCTTTACTCCGACTGGATAAGCAGTTACAACCGCTCTCCCGTGTACAGGATCGATGCCAGAATAGTCGATATTGTGACTAACCCCGGCCAGCTGGATACGGTGATGAGAGATATCGAAGCGATAATCAACGGATGAACGAAAGATGGGTTAGTTAACGATAAATCCAACTCTGTAGCTTATGGGAGGTAGTTCGAAATGAAGAGGCTCTTTCTGATCTTGATGTTCTCGGTAGTGACGGTTTTTGCCTTTTCCAGTCCGGGATTCTTCATCAGTTTCTTCCCGGTGCTTTCGTACAACAATCTACCGGTGCACGATAGAGACTACCGACCGACTATGTACGATATGTACGACTATTTCAAATATCCTGCCTTCGCGACTTTCGGAGTCGAATTATCTGGCTCCTCTTACAGGGCGCTCTTGAGATTCGATTTTAGGCAGGATCTTTCGGCCTATCTTCGGGGTAGAGGCTGGTCCAACTTACCGCTCGATCCAAACAAAAATTCTCTCTACATCGATACCGATTTGCCCAGGGTCGGACTGGCCGAATACGAGAACTCTCTAATCAGACTTTCGGTAGGCAAAAGAAAGCTACACTTCGGGCCGGCCACATACAACTTTGTGTTGTCGGAGACTGTTCCTTACTTCGAACATATATGGTTCGATTTGAACACGGAAGTCTCCTACGGCAGATATTACTACAACTTTTTTATCATCTCTTCCGATAGATCGGTCTATAACAGTCCCAAAACGTTGATAGGTCACTCCTTTGGCTTCAGCAACCAATTCCTGAGATTGGGCCTGGTAGAGACCAACCTGATTAGCAAAACTTTTCCCGACTTGAGAGACCTCAGCCCCTTCACCATCTTCCACAACAATTACGCCCGGAACTCAAATGTGAACGCCGGTATCTTCCTGGAGTTGGATCTCGACCGTTTCGACATGTATGGTTTGCTGTATGCCGACGATATATTGATACCGGGAGACAGAACGAAAAACCCCACTTCTCTGGGTTGGTACGCTGGCGGTACATATACTTTTATCGATGGGGGGAATTACTCCGGTCCTCTTCTGTGGGACAGTCAGTTCACACTCCGCGAAAAAACGGTTTTCGATAGCTCCGGAGGACTGAAGCTGAAGTACGAACATTACCACAGCACCCCCTACCTCTACAACAGAGACTTCGAAGAGGGAAAGTACACTAATCCGATCCGCTTCAATGCCAGCGACATCGAGGGTGGACAGTACGTGGTTGTCAACGGCTTTTACGGATTTCCTTACGGTCCTGATGTGACTCTGGACCTTCTCGCACTCTCTTATGAAACGGAGAAATTACTGGCAGAAATCCGCCTCGAGTATCTTAGGTCGGGCGTTTACAAGATCGATGATTATTATGGTGAACCTTTCGAATACGAATGGTACAGATTGGCCGAACCGATCACCGGAAAGACCTTACTGAGCTTCAATCTGCACTACAGCCCCGAGGGCAAACAGGAGTTTTTGTTTTCGTCGTTGCTCTCGTTAGGCGAGAAGCTGGGATTCAATTTCAAGGTTGGATACGGAAAGTTCTTCGATTTTTAAGTTACTTACTGTGTATAAGTGCAGAGGTTTGCATAATTGAATAAGGTTGCGTGCAAATACTTGCACAACATATGCTTCTCTGTAACTTGATATTCTATAATCAGCTATAAATGCCAGACTCGCTTTGGTGAACGGTCTGGCATATTTTTGCTTCTAAAATATTGAAACATAAGTTGAAAAACACAATTAGGGGGTGTTCCACAATGACGGATAAGTTTTCCAAGATCGCCAAAAGGATGAAGTCTAATATTATAAGAGAGTTACTCAAAGTCACCGGCAAACCCGGAATGATCTCCTTTGGTGGGGGAGTTCCAGACCCGGAGACCTTTCCAAGACACGAGATGGCGGAAATATCCAGAGAAATACTGGAAAACGAATACAGATATACATTGCAGTACGCATCTACCGAAGGCGATCCGATACTGAAAGAGGAGTTCATCGCCCTTCTCAAGAGAGAGAACGGGATCGAAGGTCTGGAGTTGGACAACCTTCTCATAACCGTTGGTTCTCAGAGTGCGTTAGATCTGGTTAGTAAAATCTTTCTTGACGAGGACAGCATCTACTTCGTATCCAAGCCAGTCTATCTGGGAGCGGCCAGCACCTTCTCGTTGAGGTCCAGACAGTACGTTTACATGAATCTCACCGAAGACGGCGTAGATCTCGATGAATTGGAACAGAGCCTTGAAGAGATTAAGACAAGGGGAGATATAGGAAAGGTCAAGTTCATATACGTCATATCAAACTTTCACAACCCAGGAGGAGTCACGATTTCTCTGGCCAAGAGAAAGCGGCTGGTGGAAATAGCCGAAAAGTACGATGTTCTGATCGTCGAAGACGATCCATATGGAGATCTCAGATACGACGGCGAACCCATAGATTCCATATTCAAAATTGGAGGAAAAGACAGGGTTCTGCTACTCAAAACTTTCAGCAAGATACTCTCGCCCGGATTGAGACTCGGAGTTGTTATCGGTAACCACGATGTTATTAGAAAGATGGTCATGGCCAAACAGGCGGCCGATCTCTGCACACCCAGTTTGACTCAGAGGCTGGCGGCCAGGTACCTTCAGAGACACGACATCATGGCTCAGATTAAGCCGACCATAGCCCTTTACAAAGAGAAGAAAGACCTGATGCTGGCAGAACTGGAGAAAAACTTCGGTGACATGGAAGGTTTCCATTGGACCAGGCCAGATGGGGGTCTCTTCATATGGTTCACACTTCCGGAAGGCTTCAACACAGATGAAATGCTTGAAATGGGAAAATCCGAAAACATCCTCTTCGTACCGGGAATCGCTTTTTCACTGGACGATACCTGTAAGAACTCGATGCGACTCTCCTTCTGTCTCCCTCCAAAAAACGACATAGTAGAAGGAGTTAGAAGATTGAAGAAGGTTATTATGGAATACGGCAAGGAAAGGAATCTTCTTTGAGGGAGTGAAACTATGAAAGTTCTGGTTATTAATCCGGGGTCGACTTCCACAAAAATAGGTGTTTTCGAAGACTCTATGCTGATAGTAGCCGAATCTTTGAAGCACATGAAGCATGAGGATTCATCAAACGATAAGGGAGTGGCATCGAGAGCCGAGGAGATACGGAGTTATCTCGCTGTCAAAGATATCCCTCTCGAGCAGTTCGATGCGATTGCCTGCCGGGGAGGAATACTTCCCCCCATGGAAAGCGGTACATACAGGGTGAATGAAGAGATGTGCCAATATCTGCTTAACAGTTCCAAAATGGATCACCCTGCAAATCTGGCTGCCCCAATAGGAATGGAGCTGTCGCGCGGCAGTATTCCTGTCTTCATAACCGACCCGGTTTCAGTTGATGAGTTTTCGCCCGAGGCCCGCTACTCGGGTCTCCCACAGATACCCAGGGTTTCACTCTTGCACGCGCTTAACATGAAGGCGGCGGCGAGGCAGGTGGCGGCTGAATTTGGAAGAAATGTCGAGAGTCTCAACCTGGTGGTGGTACATCTGGGAGGGGGGATATCCGTTGGACTTCAATTGAGAGGAAAGATGGTCGATGTAAACAACGCGAACGATGAAGGCCCCTTCAGTCCAACGAGATCGGGAGAACTGCCCGTTGGAAGCATCGTGGAAGCCTGTTTCAGCAGCGGGCTATCCGAAAAGGAGCTGTTATCTCGGTACACCAAAGCTGGTGGAATGATCGCCTATCTGGGTACCGATGATCTAAGGGTAGCCATGGAAATGGCCAGAAGCGATGAAAAGGCACGCGAAGTGATCGAAGCCATGGCCTACGGGATCGCCAAAGAGATAGGCGGAATGTGCGCTGTAGCAGGTGGACAGATAGACGCGATAGTTCTCACGGGAGGCATGGCTTACAACAGCAGCTTCGTAGAAATGATCAAAGGATACGTGAGCAGATTCGCTCTCGTTGTTATAGAACCCGGTGAGAATGAGCTCATGTCGCTGGCCTTAGGAGCCGAGCGTGTGCTTTCCGGTGTTGAAAAAGCGAAAGAGTTCCATCTGGAGGTGGTACTTTGATAACCAATCTTTCTACGCTCGTGAAACTGGCAAAGAAAAATCCGAAAGTAGTTGCAGTTGCTGCCGCCGAAGATGAGGTGGTTATCTCGTCGGCGAAGGAGGCTTATCTCGAGGGAATCGCCACCTTCCGCTTCTACGGTTCGGCCGATAAGATAGAAGAGATGTGTTCGGCCTTGAATTTCAAAGAAGGTTACACGATCATAGATTGCAAAAATAAAACAGAATCAATAACCGGTGCGATACTTTCGGTCTGCTCAGGTGAGAGTCAGCTTCTCATGAAAGGGTATATAAAGACTGGGGAGCTTCTGAGTGCCTTTCTCAAGGATGATTTCAACCTAAAGACAGGCAGAACCATGAATCTGGTGACTATCTTCGAACTGGAAAGGTATCACAAACTCCTCCTGGTTACTGACGCTGGAATGGTTATATCTCCAGATCTCCAACAGAAAGCCGACTCCATCGTGAATGCAGCTTCAGTCGCCAGAGCTCTGGGTATTGAAGTGCCAAAGGTGGCCGTGCTGGCGGCAGTTGAAGTCGTTAATCCTAAGATGCCGGCTACTATTGATGCGGCGGTTCTCTCTCAAATGGCCGCCCGTGGTCAGCTTGGTGCGGTTGAGGTCGATGGTCCCTTTGCCCTGGATAACGCGATTTCGGCCGAAGCCGCGAAGCATAAGGGAATAGTCAGCCCGGTGGCGGGAGACGCCGACATAGTTATAGTACCCGATATCGAAGCCGGAAACATCTTTTACAAAGCGATGGCCTTTTTATCGGGTGCAGAGCTGGCAAGTACGATAGTCGGCGGAAAGGTGCCAATAATTTTGACATCCAGAGCCGACTCCGAGAGGACGAAACTCCAGTCCATAGCACTCAACGTCGTACTGGCGGGAGGGGTATGAATGCCGATTGTTCTGGTAATCAATCCCGGCTCCACATCTACCAAACTCGCACTTTTCAATGATCGTGAGCTTATCAGGGAACACACCATAAGACACCAGCCAGAGGAACTCTCTCAGTTCAACACTCTCTACGAGCAGAGGATCTTTCGCAAGAAATTGATAGTCGAATTTCTCCAGAAAAGCGGCTATCCGCTGGATAGAATTGACCTGATAGTCGGAAGGGGTGGAATGCTCAAACCTCTCCAGGGTGGTACATACTATGTGAATGATAGTATGATAGAGGACCTGAAAACAGCCCGGTATGGAGAACACGCCTCGAATCTCGGGGCAATACTGGCCAGAGAACTTTTAAGCGAGAGCGGCAGGGATATACCGGTCTTCATCGCCGATCCCGTGGTGGTCGATGAGATGGAACCGCTCGCCAAGTATTCCGGCCATCCCGACTTCAAGAGAAGATCGATATTCCACGCGCTCAACCAGAAGGCTGTTGCAAGACAGGTAGCTGCAAGGTATGGTAAAAGGTATGAAGAGATGAATCTAGTGGTTATTCACATGGGTGGAGGTATTTCAATAGGTGCCCACAGAAAGGGAAAGGTCATCGACGTCAACAACGCGCTCGACGGTGATGGCCCTTTCAGCCCAGAAAGATCGGGGACTCTACCGCTGACCGGTCTTATAAAGCTCTGTTTCTCCGGCACTTACACAAAAGACGAAATGAAAAAACTTATAAAGGGCAAGGGCGGATTGATGGCCTACACCGGTACGACAGATTGCCAGAAAGTCCAGATGTACATTCGTCAAGGTGACCAAAACTGCAAGATGGCTTACAAAGCGATGGCCTATCAGATAATCAAATGGGCTGGAAAGATGGCCGCCGCTCTCAGAGGCGAAGTGGATTCTATAATAATCACCGGTGGTATAGCTTACGACAAGAATTTCATGATCCCCTGGCTCACTGAAAAGCTTTCTTTCATAGCCCCGATAGACATCGTGCCGGGCGGGAACGAAGAACTGGCTCTCGCCATGGCCGGTCTCAGGGTTATAGAAGGTTCAGAGGAGGCCAGAGAGTACGATGGACTTTCCCGGTAAGATACTGATATTCATGGGAATGTTCGGAAGTGGAAAGACGGAGATCGCTCTCAATTTCGCACAATCGCTTTCGAGGTCCGGACAGAGAGTAGCGCTAGCCGATATAGATACCGTCAGCCCTTATTACAGATCGAGAGATCTCAGGGAAACCTTCGAAAAAGATGGCATAAAGATAATTGCGCCGGCGGGAAAGCTTGCCCAAGCAGATCTTCCGATCATACCCCCTGAAGTCTTTGGTTACGTGGAAAACCCCGAATACAGAATTGTAATAGATGTTGGTGGCAACGACGACGGTGCGGTGGTTCTATCCTCTCTGAGCCGGAGATTGCCGTTGGAGAGGTGCACAACTTTCTACGTTTTGAATCCATACAGACCTTTCAACGATACGGTCGCCAACGCAGTATCACACGTCGAGAGACTGGGGCAGAGATCGAGAATGAGGATAGACTTTCTCGTGAACAACTCCAACATCGGCCCGGAAACGACTGAAAAAGAGATACTGTACGGAGAGGACTTTATCGAAAAGATCTCGAAAATAACGGCAATACCCGTGGCCTTCACCGTCGTCATGAATTGTGTAAATTTTCTGAAAGGAAGGTATCACGAGTTTCGTATAATCAAATACATGAAAAATCCTTGGGAGGGTAGAGAATGAGTAAGAATTTCGTGAAAATCGACGAAGAACGTTGTAAAGGTTGCGGCCTTTGCATTAACTTCTGTCCGAAGAAAGTACTCAGTTTCTCCGAAAAGTTCAATAGCAAGGGCTATCATCCAGCCAGACAGCACGATCCCGACAACTGTATCGGATGCGGTTTCTGCTACATGATGTGCCCTGACACAGCTATAACCGTCTTCAAAGATACGGCGAAGGTCTGAAGGAGGGATAAACATGGCCGAAAAAGTAATGGTCAAGGGAAACGAAGCGATGGCCGAGGCCGCCGTAAGGGCCGGTTGCCGCCTTTATTTTGGATATCCCATAACTCCCCAATCCGAGTTCACCGAATATATGGCCCGTAGAATGCCACAGGTCAATGGTGTATTCCTGCAGTCCGAGAGTGAGGTCGCGGCCGTCAACATGGTTTACGGGGCTGCCTGCACTGGAAACCGGGTGATGACATCTACTTCCAGTCCAGGCTTCAGCTTGATGCAGGAGGGAGTCTCCTACATAGCCGGAGCCATGCTTCCGGCTGTGTTCGTGAACGTTGTGAGGGGAGGTCCGGGGCTGGGAGATATACAACCGGCCCAGAGCGACTATTTCCAGGCAACCAAGGGAGGTGCTCACGGTGATTACCACCTTATAGTCCTCGCGCCTGGCAGTATTCAGGAGTCAGTAGATCTTATGGAAGATGCCTTCCGAATGGCCGATGAGTACCGCATGCCCGTACTTATTCTGGCCGACGGAATGCTCGGGCAGATGATGGAGCCAGTCGAGTTCCCGGAATTCGTCAAACTGGAAGGGATAAACGATCATTCGGCCTGGGCTCTCAGGGGAGCGACAGGGCGTAATGCCAATAAGGTCACTTCGTTCGACATCGATCCCGTGAATCTTGAAAAGATGAACATGCTCATTCAAGAGATTTACAAAAGAGTTAAGGTCAGAGAGGTCAGGTACGAGGCGATCGCCCTTGAAGACGCCGAGTATATGCTCGTGGGATACGGTACCATGGGAAGAATCCTCGGCAGTGTCGTGAAGCTAGCGCGAAATAAAGGCATAAAAGTCGGCCTCTTCAGACCGATCACGCTTTGGCCCTTTCCTTACGCCGAGCTGAAAAAAGCTGCGCAAGGTGTTAAAACGATCCTTACCGTCGAGATGTCAACTGGCCAGATGGTGGAAGACGTCAGGCTCGCCGTCGAAGGTTCCGTCCCCGTTGAGTTCTATGGAAGAACCGGCGGAATGGTTCCAACGCCCGACGAAGTCCTCGCAGAGCTACTTAAACATGTATGAGGTGATGATATATGATTGAAGCGACTTACAAAAGACCGGAATCGCTTGCAAAAAGGGAATTTTCATACTGTCCGGGATGCCATCACGGTATAATACACCGCCTTGTAGCCGAGACAATAGACGAGTTGAACATAAGAGAAAAGACGTTGATGGTCGCACCTGTGGGCTGCTCAGTCTTCGCCTACGAGTTCTTCGACGTTGACGGTACAGTTGCGCCGCACGGAAGGGCACCGGCCGTTGCCACCGGGATGAAACGCTCGTTGTCCGATAGAGTGGTCTTCACCTACCAGGGCGACGGTGACCTTGCGGCCATCGGAACGGCCGAAATAATTCACGCCGCCAACAGGGGAGAGAAGATAACGACCATCTTCGTAAATAATGCGATCTACGGAATGACCGGTGGCCAGATGGCTCCCACCACTCTGCTAGGGATGAAGACCACTACTTCCCCTTACGGGAGAAAATCCGAAACCGAAGGCTTCCCGCTACACGTATCGGAGTTGCTAAAGGAGACAGCCGGAATAATATATCTCGAAAGAGTCGCGGTTAGCTCTCCACAGGAAGTGCGAAAGGCAAAAGCAGCAATAAAGAAGGCTTTCACGGTTCAGTTGAGGGGTCTGGGCTTCGCGATGGTCGAGGTGCTTTCCACCTGTCCGACGAACTGGGGGTTGAGTCCGGTCGAATCGATAAAGTGGTTGAACGAAAACATGAAAAAGGAATACCCTCTCGGTGTTTTTGTCGATAAGGTCGGTGATCTGAAATGAAAGAACATCTTCTAGTGGCTGCCGGATTCGGAGGACAGGGAGTGATGCTCCTGGGTCAGGTCATAGCGACGGCAGGCATGTTTGATGGAAAGTACACCACATGGCTCCCCTCCTACGGGCCCGAGATGAGGGGAGGGACAGCCAACTGCACGGTAGTAATAAACGATGAACCGATAGGTTCTCCGATAACCGAGAGTCCCAACGAGCTGATCGTGATGAATATCCCCTCGTTGATAAAGTTCGAGAAGCAGATACAGCCCGGTGGAGTTATGATAATCAACACCTCGGTTGTGGACAGAGAGTCCACGAGAAAAGACATAGAAATCGTCAAGATCGACGCCGGTGCAGTGGCAGAAAGGCTTGGAAACATGAAAGTGGCCAATATGGTGGTTCTTGGGGCCTATATCGCAAAGACCGGCTCCGTTACGCTCGAAGGTGTGAGAAAGGCCTTTGAGAAGAAACTCACGGGCGAGAAAGCGACCCTCATAGAACTCAACATCCAGGCGGTAAAGGCCGGAATGGAAGCCGTAGAGCAGTAACGGCAAAGGCTCAGCTATCTCTTTACGATCTCCCGGCAACGGTTGCTGCCTGTCCGCTGCCGGTTCCTTTAAAAAATTGTGGAGTTTCTGGGTGATGATGATGGACGAGAAAGAGATATCAATTTACAAAAGGATCTATGAAACAGTCAAAATGATACCTTCCGGTAAAGTTGCCACTTATGGACAGATAGCCAGGATGGTCGGGGGGTGTACAGCCCTAATGGTGGGATACGCAATGGCTGGAGTGAGCGACCTCGAAGTCCCCTGGCAACGTGTGATAAACTCCAAAGGCAGGATCAGCATACGCGATCATGCCGGTTACTCTCTTCAGAAAGCTATCCTGGAACGCGAAGGCGTCGAGTTCGACGAGAGTGACACGGTCGATCTTTCCGTTTATGGCTGGCATGGACCGGAGCTCTATCTTTTTTGAAGCACATTTATCTCAAGGGTATGGCTCTTCTCAACCGAATGTCCCTCGAAAAGCCCGTGAAATCTGAAGGTCACTTTGTACATTCCGGGCTGAGTGGGAGTCCAGTTGTAGATGCAGTGATCTCCTTCTTTGGTCAAGGTTCCGGGAGAATCTACCAGCTCGACCTCGGCCGTTGATCGCCAGACCCAGGCGAATTCGGGAATGTACCATGCGGTCGATCCAACGTACTGCCAGTCGGCCAATAGGGTGTTCACCCTGAATTCGATCGTATTGCCTTCGTACTCGCTGATCGAGGGGATTGCGATGGTTCTGCAGAATTCTTCGAAGGAGTTGAGATAGAACCAGTCGTCCCAGAAAGGTACTATGTTAGCTCCAGCGCTTTCGTAAGCTTTTTCAACAATACCCACGCAAGAGTAAAGGTCTCTTTTCGTGAATGGAAGGTCCCTGTAACCCGACCAGGCCAGACCAACCGACCAGAGAGCACCGTTATCGGACACCCTGTAAAGATACCTCGAGATCTTCCTTCTCTGCTCGCCGGTGAGCTCTCCAACGTATCTTCTTGGACCGGTGAAGGCAGAAGCCCAATATTTCAACCAGCGCGAAGAATATGTGTCGTAGTTGAAAAGGTTGACATATTTCGAACCATCGAGGTCGTTTGGAAAGACGAAGACTCCCTCTTCGATGAGGTTGAAACCATGGGTCTGGTAGGGATAGGAATCGGCGAAGGTCTCTCCGTCGTTGAAGCCGTAGTTTTCATTAGACATGACCGCCTCTCTATCGACGCCGAGATAAACGCCCGAATGCGAGGGGATCCAGTTAGGTCCTATGTGATAAAGCAAATCTCCTTCGAGAAGGTACTTTCCGGGAAGATGCTGGGCAAAGTAAAGGGCGTCGGCCCTGCTTATGAGCAGGCAGTAAGGGAGCTGAGTGAACCTCACCACGGTTTCTAGAGCATCACGGCTCACAGAAAATTCGTAACCGGAATCGGCAAGCGAGAAGGCACCATCTCTCAGCAGGGGCTGTACCATAAGCACCTGCGACACTTCCACTCCAAGCAACTCGTGAGAGAGCTCCATGACTATTCCGGAAAGGGACCTATCCTCCTCGAAGACCAGCAAAAGACTGTCTCCGGAGAGTCTTTGAACCGCGTAGGATAGTGTCGCTGTTTTTTCAGCCCCTTCCAGCGATAGCCTTACGCCGGGAACAATCTCCAGAAAAGGCTCCCACGGCGAGAAAGTGAACCTTATATATCTCAGCGAAGCCGAAGAGACCCTGACGCATGAAGAAATCAGGAAAATCACTATGAAAATTACTATAAACGCCGACCTTCTCATCTATCGTGAACCTCCCGCTGAAATTCTAGCACCCACGCAGGAAATAAAGCGACAACTATCATATACTTGTTAGGGAGATCGGAGGAAAGCATGCGAAAAATATCGAGATCCAGCTCGGTTGCCGTCGGGACGCTGGCCATATTAACATTCTCAATCATATCTAAGGGAATGGGCTTTTTCAGAGAGATGCTCATAGCCGGTCTTTTCGGAACTTCCGGCAATCTCGACGCAGTATTCATCGCCATGACGCCCGCCACCACTCTCTCCAGCATAGTCGCCGGAGCTCTAGCCTCGATCTTCGTACCTATCTATCACTCTATAAAGAGAGAAGATGCCCTCCGTTCGAAAAGATACGCCGGTACTGTGTTTATGGTGGGAAGTCTTATTTTCCTCTCCATGGGCATTATTTTTTTGCTGATACCCGATCTGGTGATAAAGCTCTTCGCTCCTGGTTTTTCCGACGAAACCATTGCCTATGCCTCTAGAAAGCTGAGATTTCTCTCGATATATCCATTAGTAGGTGGACTGGAGAACCTTCTGGGAACTCTTTTGAAGGCCAGCAGGAGGTTCATACAGTTCGGCATCTCCCAGCTGATCTTCAACGTTGTGGCCATACCGGTTATCCTCTTCACCTACCCCTTTCTCTCGGAAGCCTCGTATATACTGGCTTGGATCGTCGGAAACGCTCTGACGGTTTTGCTCTACGCTCTACAATCGCGTGACCTTTTCGTGTTGAAATTGGATAGGGGGACAAGAATAATCGAGACGCTCACCCTTTCTCTGCCTTTGATTCTATCGGGAAGTCTGAGTCTGATAAATGGAATGGTCGATAAAGCCTTCGTGTCTCTGCTTCCACCCGGGAGGGTCTCCTCTCTCCAGTACGCACACACACTTCTGGGATTGATCACGTTCATCGTGACGGCCTTTTTGATGACTTCCTACACAGAGCTCTCCGAATTCGTCGTATCCGGAGAGCACGAAAAGACACGCGAAAGACTTCGAAAAACCGTCACAAGTTCGCTAAACATCGCCCTACCTCTCGCGGTATGGGTGATATCCATGGCCGAACCTCTAGTGAGATTCATATACCAGCGTGGAGAATTCGACGCCGATTCGACGAAGCTCGTCAGCATGGCCTTGATAGGTTACGGCGCACTCATAGTTATTTCGCCCGTATCGCATACTTGTTCTAGCTACTTCATAGCTCGAAAAAAACTTCGCTTCATAACCCTTATATCCTTCATATCCATAATGCTCAATGTTCTCTTCGACTGGTTACTGTTAGAGCCTCTCGGCCACGCAGGCATAGCCGCCAGCACCTCGTTAGTTTCACTGAATTCGACCGTGATTTACAATCTCCTCATGAAAAAGGAGGGAATGAAATTCATGCCCTTCAGGAGGATCTTACTGCTTTTGATTTGTGCTGTGGCTCTCTATCTTTTTGTTTTCGTCTTGAAGTATTTTTCTACCACCCTGCTATGGCTACTGCTGGGGAACGCAGTTTTCTTCGCGTTCTTCCTGTTCAGCGCGCGGAGTGAGATTATCGCCGGTCTTTCCCGGATACGCTCGATAAGACGTTCATGAGCTTAAAAATCCGCCCATTCGAAAAAGACGGCCAGATGCGATAGGAGGTCTTCAAATTGAGGAATATATTGGTTATAGGTGCCGGTCCGGCCGGCCTTTTCACTGCCATAAGCTGTACGACCGAGGGGAGAAACGTCACCGTACTCGATAAAAACGACTCGCCCGGCAAAAAGCTTCTGATGACGGGTTCGGGACAATGCAACCTCACAAACTTGAAGGCCCCGAAGCAAATGCTGAAGCATTACTTCGGGATCGAAGCAGAAAGGTTTCTCAAGCCAGCCCTTATGGCTTTTGACAGTTCCAGACTGATCGAGTTCTTTCAGAAGAGGGGGCTGAAGATGACCGTGAGAGACGACGGAAAAGTCTTTCCTGCAACACTTAGCGCCAGGGATGTACTTGAAGTACTTCTGGCCGAGTGTGAAAAGCAAGGGATAACCGTCGAATGCAACTGTCGGGTTACATCCGTCGATAGGAAAGACGACGGAACCTTTCTTGTCAAGACTCCGGGGAGAGATTTTCAGGCCAACTACCTGGCCATAACGACCGGTGGCAGGAGCTATCCCTACACCGGTTCGTCGGGGGATGGTTACCTCTTCGCGCAAAAGATGGGACACACTATTCAAGAGCCAAGGCCGGCACTTTCAGCCGTATATATAGACGACTTTCCCTTATCAGACCTCTCGGGAATCTCCATAAAGCAGGCCAAAGTCTCTCTCTGGAGGAACGGGGGCAAGATAGCCGAAAGAAGAGAGGATCTCCTGCTGACCCATACGGGACTATCCGGCCCAGCGATCTTGCATCTCTCCAGAGAGATACTCCCGGGAGACACTCTGCTTATCAACCTCGCCGGTTGGAAGAGGGAAGATGCGGACAGGCTTCTTTTGGAGAGATTGACCATCAATGGCAAGAAGAACGTCAAGAATATCTTGGCCGATCTGGATCTGCCGGAGAGGTTGATCGAAAAGCTTGTGGAACTCTCCGGTGCAGCGGCGAGAACGGGAGCTGAGATAAAAAAGCAGGAAAGGAAGAAACTGGAGAGGCTTCTCACAAGTCTCGAGATGAAAGTTTCCAAAACCGGGGACTTTCTCACCGCCATGATGACGAGAGGGGGTATTTCAATCACGGAGGTTAACTCCAGGAGCATGGAATCGCGTCTGGTTCCCAATCTCTTCTTCGCCGGCGAGGTTCTTGACTTCGACGGAGAGACGGGCGGATACAATCTCCAGGCGGCTTTCTCGACGGGTTATCTGGCCGGAATCTCGATTCGAGCAAAATCGGGAAGGCCTTGAACACGGAAGATGAGGAAGAGAGACCAAAAACGAAAAAAATTGCTGCCCCTTTCGAGGGCAGCGAAGCGGTCTGAGGGTTACTTCAGCATCTTTATTATACAACTTTTTTCTCCAGAATCAAAATCGAGAAGTCATTCGGTATAAAAAATTTTTCAGATAGCTTTCATTTACAACTTTCCATTGTTTTCGCCACTTCCTGCATCCTCGTATGTAGCCTGGCGATGTCTCGCGGGAAGGTCAACGCGGCGACGAGAAGAACGAGCCCGCAGGGCAACCAGAAGAGCGCCGAAGCGTTCATGGCTACGCCCAGAGAGCCGACGGCGGTGGCGAGAGTGCCAGCGAAGAACTGACCGAACCCCGTGCCCAGAGAATCGGTGAGGTTGAAAACCGAGAAGATCCTGCCCCTGCTTTCCGGCTCGTTAACGTTCATAAGCATGGTTTTCATATTTGGACCGGTCATCGAGGCCGTCGCTGCCGCAACCATCCCAAGAATTCCAAGTGTGAAAAAACCACCTGTACCTTCAACCGGCGGGAAGTTCAGGGCACCAAGGGCAACAAATGTTCCTGCGATAGTCATACCGCCGCTGAAAAGAGGCATGTAGGAAGGCTTCCTTTTGTAAAGCAAACCTCCGAGCAGACCGCCCAGAAAGATCCCGAGAACGTTCCCCACGCCGAAAAAAATGAAGATAAGAGTGGCCGATTCCTTCGAAAGGTTTTTGTAGGTCTCGAAGTAGTTGACCAGATAATAAGGGATAGCACCCCAGGGAATAGTACCCAGTATTCCCTGTATGAAGAGCACCAGATTGGTCCTGACTCTGAAGAGGTTGAGATAATCGGAGAGCTTCACCCTGCCGGTGTAGCTGTAACCTTTATCTACCAGATCTCCAACGGCCACCTCGGCGGCGCCTCTCCTGGGTTCCTCGGCCAGGAAGTAGAAGGCCAAGGCCAGAAAGATGTTGGGAAGAGAGACGATTATGAATGGAATGCGCCATCCCAGCGTTGAACCGGTGAAGCCGGCTATAACCATTCCCACTATTGCCCCGAGCGATATGGCTGTCGAAAGAAAGGCGTTGACCTTTGGCCTGTGCGATTCTTTAAAAGTATCTCCCGCAAAGGAGAAAACTACCGGAAAGAGTGCCCCAACGCCGATTCCAGTCAAGGCTCTGGTTATGAACAACTGTGGAAAGCTCTGGACGAAGGCCGAGAGGAAACAGGGTATCTCTCCGACCAGCACGCTCAGCAACAATAGAAGCTTCCTATTGTACTTATCGGCCAGAAAACCCCAGGCCAGCGAGACCAGGGCGCCCACGATCGTGAAAGATCCCTGAATCAGACCGATATCTGCCTTGGTTATAGCGAATTCGGCCTCTATTTCTCCGATGTTCGGAGACATTACCATTTGATCCGCATTGAGAAAAACCATCATGAAGAGCATGAGAAAAAGTACAATCCTTGCACGGCTCTTTTTCATACTAACCCTCCCGGTTTCAACTGAGTTCGTCTTTCAGATTGGTGAACTCCTGTATCATTGAATCCTTATCTCTCCACTTTTCTCTGACTTTCACGAAGAGATCGAGAAAGACTTTCTGATCGAAGATGTACTCCATGTCCCTTCGGGCGTCGCTACCAATGAGTTTTATCATAGAACCGCCTTTGCCGAGTATTATGGGTTTCTGGCTGTTCCTCTCCACAACGATATCGGCCCTTATCCTCAACAATTCGCCCTCATCCTTGAACTCTTGAACTGAGACTCCGACCGAATGTGGGATTTCCTGGTGAGTATGCAGGAGGACTTTCTCCCTGACGATTTCCGAAGCCATGAATCTTGAGGAACGATCGGTTATGTAATCTTCGGGAAAGAGGAGCTTTCCAGAAGGAAGAAATTTGAAAATGGCCTCTATCATTGAATCGACACCAGTACCCTTTTCAGCGGAGATATAAAAGCGTTCCAGAACATTCTCGAAAAGACGGGAAGCGTTTTCCGAGAAGTTATGCAGGAGTTTTCCGTCACTGTAAGCATCTATTTTGTTTATCACCAGAAAAACCGGGACGCGGCTTCCATTGACGTGGGTGGCTACCAGTCTGTCAGATTCCCTGAGTCCGTCGGTGGGATCGACCATAACCAGCAGAAGATCGACGCCCAACAGAGAGGAGGTCGCAACTTTCAGTATGTACTGGCCGAGTTTGTGTAGAGGCTTGTGTATTCCGGGAGTGTCGTAGAAAACTATCTGACCGTGTTCGGTCGTGTAGATACCACCGATGCGGTTTCTGGTAGTCTGCGGCTTATCGGAAACTATGGCTATCTTTTCACCGATTATTCGGTTAATGAGCGATGACTTGCCAACGTTAGGCTTTCCAACGAGGGCGACTATCCCGGATTTGAAGATTTCGCTCATTTTCTCTCTTCTTCCAGAAGCAGGGAGAGATCCCCTACTTTCAGGAAGAGCCCATCTAGCGATTTGAGGAAGCCTAGCCTGTTCAGCCTTATATCTTCCTGGTTATCCATAACGAAGACATCGTCGAAGTACCTGTCTATCGATGATTTCAATCCTGTGAGGAGATGAAGCGCTTTTTCGAAATCGTCTTTTTCAAGGGCCGAATTGACACTCTCTAAACATTCGAGGTATTTGTTGAAGAGATCTCTCTCGGCCTGTTCCATGAACTTCGAGCCTTCGAACGCGTCGGAATCGTGGTTCTTACTTATATTGTGAACCCTCTGGTAAGCGATCAGAAGGTCCGTGAATTCAGCCTTTTCAATGTATTCGGTTATAGCTTTCGCGGCTCTCTCGCCCAGATAAGGGAGTCTCCACCAGTCGCTGACTGCCCTGGTAACGTTGATCGAGAAACCCTGTTCGAGAAGGTATGATTCATACCGGGAACGACAGAAGGAGGCTACAGACTGCAAAGTATCGAACGCCTGACCGCCGAGGATACCGGCGCTCGTCTTTAAAAGCCCTTCAAGATCGATCTTCCATCCCAGGTAATTCATAGTCCTGAATATAAAAGCCATCTTTCGCCTCAATGCATAGGGATCCTTCGAGGCCGAAGGAACATTGCCGATCGTGAAGTTTCCGACGACTGTATCTATCCTGTCTGCAACGCCCACGACTGCGCCACTGAGGGTCGTGGGAACTTTCTGGTCATGATAGTGTTCTTCGATCCCGAGAGCCACCTCTTCGCTCTCACCGGATTTTTCGGCGTATATCCTTCCCATGACTCCCTGGACTTCCGGGAATTCCTGGACAACCCGTGTAACCTGATCGGCCTTGCCCAGAAGAGCAGTTCTTTCGATATTTTCCAGCTCTCCACCCTTGGCCTTGAGAAGCTTTCCGATTTCGAGTGCCAACGCCGCCGTTCTCTTCGATTTATCCATGAACGAGCCGAGACCTTTCTGAAAGAGTATTTCTTCCAGACCAGGCACGTAGCTTTCCAGAGGTTTCTCGAGATCCTTCTCGTAATAGAAGAAGGCGTCTTCGAGTCGTGCGTTTATAACGTCTTCGTAGCCTTGCTTGATATTCCCGAGAGGGTCTCCCGGGCCGTCCTGGAATGCAACGAAATTATTGGTCAACACCCCTTCTCTGTACACGGGGAAGGTCCTCTGGTGATGCTTTATCGTGACGATTATCACCTCTGGCGGTAGTGACAGATACTTCTCCATGAAACGTCCAACAACGGCCGTTGGATACTCTGTGAGGGAGACCACTTCTTCGAGCAACTCTCCGTCGATAGGTATCTTTCCCTGGAGGAGCTCTCCGGTTTTCTCTATCTCCGAAAGGACGCGTCTCTCCCGTTCCGAACCGTCAGCGATAACAAGCGCCTCTCTCAATTTTTCAAAGTAATCCTCGGGAGAGACGCGTATTTCATCAAAATAGAATCTGTGGCCTTTAGTCGTATCGGAGGCTTTTTTTCCGAAGAGCTCCATCTCGAGAACGGTTTTGTCTATCATGGATACGACCCATTTCACGGGCCTGACGAATCTGTACGTTCCATCACCCCAGCGCATAGGCTTTTTGAACTCAAGCGACAGAACTGCCTGCCTGAATATACCGGGCAGAATCTCCAGCGACGATTTTCCCGGTATATTCCTTTCTATATAAACATAACCGTCTTTAACGGTTATATCTTCAATTCCTGCACCGTTGCTTTTGAGAAAGCCTATCAAGGCTCTGGAAGGCTCTCCATCTTTGTAAGCTATCTTCTCCGACGGACCTTTCTTCTCTTCGAGGTAATCGGGTTGCTTTGGAGAGAGCCCGTCGATGTACAATCCGAATCTTCTGCTGGCCGTGAAGACTTTGAGTCCATCGTAGTCCAATCTAGTAGCCTGTAAGCTCTTCTCGATTTTCTCTCTTAGTTGGTTTCTTATCGCCGATACTTCACTAGAGGGGAGCTCTTCGACTCCAATTTCAAGCAACGCTTTTTGCTTATGCATCGCTCTCACCCTCCCTGTCAACGTAAGCCTGCGCCACCGACCGGGCCATCTCCCTTATAGATTTGATATAACTCTGCCTCTGAGAGACGCTTATGGCGTTTCTCGCATCTAGAAGGTTGAAAGCATGGGAGCATTTGATCATATAGTCGTAAGAAGGTCTGATTAATCCGCTCTTCAAACAGAGATCGAATTCGTCGCGGTACATTCTGTAGAAATCGAAGAGTTTTGCGGTATCTGCCACATCGAAGTTGTAGGCTGAAAACTCTTTCTCGTTCTCCAGAAAGACATCGCCGTATTTGAATTCTCCATTCCAATCTATATCGAATATGTTATCTTTCTTTTGTAGGTACATGGTTATCCTTTCAAGTCCGTAGGTTATTTCCAGGGAGACCAGATCGACGTCGATACCACCAATCTGCTGGAAGTAAGTGAATTGGGTCACTTCCATTCCATCTAGCCAGACCTCCCAACCAACTCCCCAGGCACCGAGTGTGGGTGACTCCCAGTTGTCTTCCACGAATCGAATATCGTGCTCGACGGGATTTATGCCCAACGCTTGCAGAGATCCTAGGTATAACTCCTGTGAATTCTCGGGATTTGGCTTGATTATCACCTGATACTGGAAGTAGCGCTGAACTCTCATAGGGTTTTCACCGTAACGGCCATCTGTTGGTCGTCTGCTTGGTTGAATGAAGGCCACCTTCCACGGCTTCTTGCCCAGAGATCTCAAGAAGGTGGATGGATGAAAGGTCCCCGCACCCATCTCAACGTCGTAAGGCTGATCTATGATGCATCCCATGGATGACCAGTAGTTGTTGAGGTTAGCTATTACGTTCTGTAGGTACATCTTCTCCTCCTGAATTATTCAATGGAAATCAGGTAATAGTAATACGGTTGTCCGCCACTGTGGATCTCGAATTCGAGATCGGAAAAATTTGAAGATAATGTCTCGGCCAACTTTGCTGCCGTTTCTTCGGAAACGTCGGACCCGTAGAACACCGTCACGACTTCTCTGTTGCTTTCCTTTCCAATAACCGCTTTTATCGAGTCCTGTACGAGCTTGTCCAGCTTTTTGCCGGAGCCAAGAAGCCCATCCTTTCCGATGGCGATGTACTCGCCTTTCTTTATTTTTTTGCCTTTCATACTCGAGTCACGAACGGCGTAGGTTATGGAAATAGGTGTAACCGCGTCGGCCGCCTGCGTCATCTCCTCTATCAGTTCCTTAGTATCGGAATCATCGTTGTACACCGTCATGGCCGAGATACCTTCTTGCACCGTTCGGGTCGGAATGATATACACTTCCTTTTTGGGATTCTCGTCATGAACAGCGTTGGCTGCCTCTTTGGCCGTGAGTATAATATTGGGGTTGTTGGGCAGGACAATGACCTTGTCCGGTTCCATGTGACTTATCGCTTCGTACAGATCTTTGAGGCTGGGATTCATGGTCTGGCCGCCTCTTACCGTATAATCTACTCCCAAACTCTTTAAAACATCGGCCAGGCCTTCCCCAGGGGAGATGACAACTATTCCGTGTTTCTTGCCCTTTCCGAAGAGTTCCGATGTCTTCGTCTGGATATCTACAATGTGTTCATGTTGAACCTTCATGTTGTCTATCTTCACCTTTTGGAGAAAACCTACGTGCAGGAACTTTTCGATAATGTCTCCAGGATGATCGGTGTGCACGTGGACCTTTATGAACTCGTCCTGATTGACCATGACGATCGAATCTCCCATCTCTTCAAGGAAAGCTTTCAATTCATCGGAAGTTTCTTCGGGGTTTTCGCTGTCATAAAGGTTGACGATCAGTTCGGTACAGTATGTGTATTTCAATTCTTCTCTTACTATTTCCACTATTCGTTCTGTCGAAGAGCCTATCGCCTGTGGCATCTGCTGTATCAGACTATCGACTTCTAACTCTCCTTTTATAGCCAGTTGAAAACCTTCGAAGATATAGGCCAGACCCTTGGCGCCGGAATCAACTACACCGGCCTCTTTGAGTTTCGGTAGAAGATTGGGTGTCTTTTCTACAGTTTCGAAGGCGGTCTTCACCATTTCATCGAAGTACTCTTCGAAATCCTCCAGCTCCGTATAATGCTCATTGGCGGTTTCAGCCACGACTTTCATGACGGTCAACATGGTCCCTTCTACTGGTTTCATGACAGACCTGTATGCAATTTCCTTCGCCTTTATAAGCCCTTCGGTGAAGGCCTTCGTACTTACGAACTTTCTGTTTCCTATCCCTTCCGCAAAACCTCTGAATATCTGAGATAGAATTACACCGGAGTTACCCCTGGCACCCATCAACATCCCGGTCTTGACGGACTCGAGGACGCTGACCAGATCATCCTTTTTCAACCTGTCCAGATACTCGCAGGCTTCTATCATGGCCGCGGACATATTTGAACCTGTATCGCCGTCTGGAACGGGAAAGACATTCAAAGCGTTTATTTCATCCTTGTTGGCCAGAAGACGTTCAGCGGCTTTCCGGAAGGCGGCGACAAAGAACTTGCCGTTGATACGTTTCATCGCTAAAGCCTCCTGTCAATCCTGTAAGCCAACAACATGTATATTCACTTTGATATTCGTGGCTTCCGTGAGTTCCTTAAGTTTATGGAAGACGTTCTCCTGTATGTTTTCCACAACAGTAGGAATCCTCACACCGTATTCGAGGATCAGATCCACGTCGATTTCCAGAGTGCCATCGATCTCTTCGGTTACTTTAATTCCCTTTCTTGTATCTTCGGCAGTTCCAAACAATTTGGCCAGAAAGCCAGTCTGTGGTGCTCCTACGTTAACCGGTCCATAAGATTCGGAAACTACTTTCTTTACTATTGAGCAGATTGCCTGAAGAGAAATATCGATTTTACCGAATTCCGTAGTCACTTGCATTTTTTTCACCTCTCAGTTTAGAGATAGTTTTCTCTATTCCCCTGGCGTCGAGTCCCAGTTCAGATAGAATCTCGTCCCGGGTTCCATGGGGCGAGAAACAATCGTCGATAGCCACAATATCGATTTTACCTGTGTAACCGCGTTCGATGGCTTCAAGAGCTATACTGGAGCCGAAACCACCCCTTTTGATTCCCTCTTCGACGCAGACGATCGTATCGTACTTGCCGAATATGTATTCGAGCGTGCTTTCGTCTAGTGGTTTTATCGAGCGACAGTTGTAAAGCGAGTAGCCGTATTTCAAAGCGACCTCATAACTACGCGACACCATTGAGCCGGTAGCCAGTATCGTACCTCCTTCGCCGTGCATTATCTCTTCCCATTTCCAGAGATCTATCTCTTTCATGGATGATAGAACTTCCTCTAGAGAGATGATCTCGGCCTCTCTAGGATATCTTATGGCGGTGGGATGTTCCATACCCTTCTTCAGAAGAAGGGTGTACAGCATATTCGAGAGTTCCTGGACGCTCGAAGGAGAGAGAACTCTCATGTTAGGGAGCATGGAAAGAAAAGCAATATCGAAAATACCGTTATGGGTCGGACCATCCTGACCAACTATTCCGGCCCTATCGATCGCGAAAAGCACCGGCAGATCCTGAAGGGCCACATCGTGAGCAAGCTGGTCAAAGGCTCTCTGTAGAAAGGTAGAATAAACCGCGAAGACGGGTTTGCTGTGCGAGATTGCCATTCCGGCCGCGAAGGTCGTACATAGTTGCTCCGTTATACCAAGATCGTAAAAACGCGCGGGAAACTTTTCCATGAAGCCGGACAATCCCGTTCCGTCGGGCATAGCAGCAGTAATGGCGACGATCGAAGGATCGAGAGAAGCCAGCTCTGTAAGGGTTCTTCCAAAAACATCGCTGTACGATACCTCCGCCGAGTCGAAGAGCTTTTCGCCGCTTTCGGGATCTATCTTTCCTACGCTGTGAAAACGTGTTGGATTCTTCTCTGCATACTCGAGTCCCTTTCCTTTTTTCGTAACTACATGCACGAAGAAGGGTTCATCGATCTCCTTTATCGCGTTGAAAAGCGTTTCCATCTCCTGAATATCATGTCCTCCTACCGGTCCGATATAGTTCAAGCCCATATCTTCGAAAACGTTTCCGCCGAGAATGGTGGCCTTGAGACCGCTCTTTATCTTTGAAAGAAATTGCTCCAGGCCGCCGAGCCTCATCGTTTCAAGCGTGTTTTTCAGATCTCCCTTGATCTCTCTGTAGAAGGGGTTGAGTCTCATCTCGGCCATCGCCGATGAAAGACTGCCTACATTCTTTCCTATACTCATGCCGTTGTCGTTCATTATTACTTTTATTTTAGAACCGAGATCCTTCATCTGATTCAATGCTTCCAGAGCCATTCCAGAAGTAATGGCGCCGTCACCGGCCACTACGATAATATTTCTGGAGATTCTGAAGAGCTCGTCTGACTTCTCCATACCGAGTGCCGCGGGGAGTGCCGTTCCCACGTGACCGGCGCCAAAACGATCGTAAGGACTTTCCGATACTTTCAAAAAGCCGCTCAAACCGCCCTTTTTTCTGAGAGATCTGAAGGAACCGTACCGCCCGGTTAGTATCTTGTGGGTATAAGCCTGGTGGCCCGTATCCCAGATTATTATGTCTCTATCTGGATCGAAGACCCTGTAAAGGGCCAGGGTGAGCTCCACTGTCCCGAGATTCGAGGCGAGATGGCCGGTGTTTGTTGCCACAACCGATGTTATTGTCTCTCTTATCTCTTCGGCTAGCATGGCCAGCTGCGGATATGTATAATCCTTCAATCTCCTGAAAAGAGGGCTTTCATTCATCGGGCAATTCTCCCCATACGTTCAAGCGATTTCAAATAATGTTTGAAGAGCAAAGCCGTGGTTACACTTCCCACACCACCCGGCACAGGGGTTATAGCGGCCGCGATCTGGCTTACTTCGTCGTAATCGACGTCGCCAACCAGTTTTCCATCGAGGAAGTTGATTCCGACATCTATAACTATGGAACCGGGCCTTACCATTTCCCTCTTGAGGAACTTCGCTATTCCAACGGCGCTCACGACAATATCGGAGTTGAACGTTTTCTCGGCAATATCCCTGCTTCTGGAGTGACAGACCGTCACTGTCGCGTCGACACCTTTCTTAAGTAAAAGCAGAGCGAGGGGTTTACCAACCGTGTTCGAGCGTCCCACTATCGTGACATCGCGCCCTTTAGGATTGATATCATACTGAAAAAGCATCTCCATGACCGCTTCAGCGGTCGGAGGAGCGAAAAACTCTTCATCGTTGACAATTCCCCCGAGATTAGAGACAGTACGCCCTTCGAGATCCTTCGAAGGATCGAGTGCGGCAAGCACGGATTTTTCGTCGGCGTTTTTGAGCGGATGCATTATCATCACACCGGCAATGGAGGGATCGGAATTCATCCTGTGTACCTGAGCGATGGGATCCTCTCCGGTGTTTTCAATCACTACATTGATTCCAAGTTTTTCACCCTGTTTCACTATGGATTTCATGTAGGTCTTGTTCGAACTATCGGGCTCATCACAGAGGAGAACCAGTGAAGGTAGCGAAACCATGCCTTCGATCTTTTCTCTTATTTCGGAGTATGTCTTCTCTGCGACACTCTTTCCGTCAAGTATCATGGAAACCACCTCAAAATAGTCCGCTTATCTTGCCATTTTTATCAACATCTATTTGCTGGGCGCAGAATTCCTCTCCAAGGCCCGGCATCAACATTATGTTTCCAGAAACGGCTACTATGAAACCTGCTCCAGCAGAGAGATTCAAGTTTCTGACGTTGAAAGTATAACCGGATGGAGCTCCCAGCTTCTTCTCATCGTCGGTTATGGAATACTGTGTCTTGGCAACGATAACCGGTAATCTGTCAAGTCCCTGCTTCTTGAACAGCTTGAGTTTGGCCTGAGCTTCAGGTAAAAACTCAACCTTTCCGGCCCTGTATATCTCCTTGGCCAGTTTCTTTATCTTTTCTTCAACGGGCATATCGAGATCTATGATCGGCCTGTAATTGTTGCTGCCATTCTCAACGAGCTGAACTAGCTTTTCTGCCATTTCAATTCCACCATCTCCACCCTTCTCCCACACTCTGGAAACTTCGTAAGAAATGGTGTTAGCGCTGCACAGAGAATCAAAAAGCTCCCTTTCCTTTTCCGTATCGCTGGGGAATTCATTCAATGCTACCAGAACGGGTATTCCGTACTTTCTCAGGTTTTCGTGGTGGACTTTAAGGTTTTCGAAGCCAGCCCTCAACGCTTCGAGATTCTCCTGGTTAATTTCTTTTTTCGATGCTCCGCCGTTGATTTTCAAGGCGCGAATAGAGGCTACGAGAACGACCGATGACGGTTTAAATCCCGCAACAGGCGAGACAAAATCAAGGAACTTCTCCGCTCCAAGATCGGCGCCGAAGCCAGCCTCTGTTATAACATAATCGGAGAGTTTCAAAGCCATCTTGGTGGCGATTATTGTATTTGTCCCGTGGGCTATGTTGGCGAAAGGACCGCCATGAACGAAGGCCGGAGTCCCCTCGATGGTCTGGACAAGGTTGGGATCGAGCACATCTTTCAACAGGGCGGCCATGGCACCGTGGACTTTGAGATCCTTCGCAGTGATGAAGCCGCCATTCTTCGATCTCGCCACGACTATTCTAGACAGTCGCTCCTTGAGGTCATCGATATCTTTGGAAAGACAGATTATCGCCATTACTTCGGAAGCCGGCGTTATGACGAAAGACTCCTCTCTTGGATAGCCGTTGCTCTTCCCGCCGAGACCGACGATGATTTCTCTTAGGGCGCGGTCGTTCATGTCCATCGTCCTCGGCCAGAAAACCATTGCGGGATCGATGCCGAGCTTGTTGTCGAACTTTATATGCGCGTCGATTGCAGCTGAAAGCAGATTGTGAGCCTGAGAAACAGCATGGAAATCGCCAGTGAAGTGCAGGTTTATCTCTTCCATCGGAAGGACCTGAGAATAACCTCCTCCTGCGGCACCGCCTTTTATACCCATCACAGGGCCGACAGAGGGTTCTCTCAGAGTAACAAATGTCTTTTTCCCTATCTTGTTGAGTGCCATTGCCAGTCCTATCGAGGTAGTCGTTTTTCCCTCACCCGCGCTGGTAGGACTTATTGCTGTAACTAGTACGAGCTTTCCGTCGGGTTTTTCTTGCAGCTCTTCAAGATAGTGGTGGGATATTTTGGCTATGTTTCTTCCGTACCGCCTTATGTATTTTTCAGGTATCGACAACGAGGAAGCTACTTCGCTGATTTCTTTGAGTTCCGCTTTTTGAGCTATTTCTAGATCGGTTAACATACTGACCCTCCCATTATAAATCTTTTTTTGCGACAGGTGCACATTCTCTGGCAATCCTATCGAGAACTCCGTTGACGAATTTTCCTCCTTGTTCCGAACCGTACTTCTTCGCAATGTCTATCGCTTCGTTCAGTGTCACTTCTATCGGCACCGCACTTTCATAGACGATTTCGTAAGTGCCGAGCCTCAATACATTTCTGTCGGTCGAGGCGAGCCTGTCGAAAGTCCAATTCATCAGATGTTTTCTTATTATCCCGTCGATCTCCTCCCTTCTTCGAAGTATGTTTTCGAAATACTTTCGGGTCATTAGCTTCATTTCCATGTCCATGGCAAAAAAGCTCAATTCCCTCTCAAGATAGGCAGAAGAAGTTTCCACATCTTCAGTGAAATCAAACTGGTATATGGCGCTGAAGACTATCTCACGCATCTTCCGCCGGCTTTTGTTTGGACCTGTCATTGTGGAGTTATACCTCTTTCTCTTTCTTTTCCTCTTCTTTCTCAATTTCTACTTCGGCAATGGGGCTTTCAACGGCTTGGCCCGCCTCTTGGGGAAGGGCCGCTTCGTGCTCGGGCTCTTCCTCTTCGATAATGGCTGGCTTCTGGGGTTCTTCGTAGACATCTTCAATACTTATCGAGACGTCTTCCACTTTCAGACCACTGAAACTCTCTACGTCGTTCTTAAGCTTCTCCTGCATCTTTCTGGCATAAGAAGGAATAGAGACCCCATATTTGATCTTCGTATTCACGGTGATCTTAACGGTTTTCGTTCCATCCACTTTTTCGTCCAGATCGATATCTACGGTTGATTTGGCTTCCTTTCTGGCTTTGCTTTCTCTGGGATCGAACTTCAAGAATTCGATGTAGGAGTGAATCGCTATATCCCGGATCACGGCTTCAGAGATCTCTATCCTTCCAAGATCCGTTTCTTCGAAATCCATTCTTCTCCCTCCTTTCCTTATCAGGCTCTTTCGATATATTCGCCGGTTCTCGTATCAACTCTGATCATTTCGCCGTTCTCGACGAAGAATGGTACTGTGACTTTCAAACCTGTCTCCAGAACGGCCGGTTTTCCGCTTCCGGAAACCGTGTCGCCTTTGTAGGCCGGTGCCGTTTCGGTGACCTGGAGTACCACGGTGTTGGGTAGAATCACTCCGATCGGTCTATCTTCGTGGAATTGAAGATCTACCTCTTCATTTCCCTTCAAATAGTCGAGACCGTCTCCCATCTCGTCGGGTCCGATCGTGTACTGCTCGAACGTTTCTAGATCCATGAAATGGAAAAAATCCCCTTCGGAATAAAGGTACTGAACGTGTCTTATCGAAAGTGAAGCCTCTTCGACCTTTTCACTGGCCTGAAAAGTAAATTGCCTAACCAGAGCGGTCTTCAGGTTCTTCATTCGTGTCCTTATTATTCCATCTCCCCGTCCCATGGAGTGTTTGTTAGCCTCTAGAACGATGTAGATCTCTCCATCGATAAGTAGAGGCATTCCCTTTCTTAACTTGCCAACTTCTATCATATAGAAGCCACCTCCGGATCGTTACAGTATCTTGAGTTCTCTATCGAGGTTAGTAAGAACCTCGGTTTTATCTTCTCCAAAATAGAGGTCGTCCTCAATTCTGACCCCGAATTTTTCGGGTAGATATATTCCCGGTTCTATGGTAATCACAGCCCCTGCGGGAATTGGGTTTTTATTTGACGGGCTTGCACCGCCGGATCCGTCGTGGGTATCCATTCCCAGACTATGACCTAGACCGTGTCCGAAGTACTCACCGTATCCGGCCTGCCTTATTATCGAAGCGGCCACTTCGTGCAGGTCGCTGCCAATAATTCCGGCGTGTGCGGCCTCTTTTGCCGCTTTCTGGGCCTCATAGACGACTTCGTAAACCTTTATCATCTCCTCGCTGGGGCTTCCAAGCGAGAAGGTCCTGGTGATATCAGAGTTGTAGCCGTCAACTCTCGCACCGTAATCTATCAGCACAAACTCGCCCTCGCGGAGCTTTTTGTCTGAAGGCTTACCATGTACCACCGCACTTCTTGGACCGCTACCAACTATGGTGTCGAAGGCGAGGTAACCACCGCGCGTCCTTATCTCGTGTTCGAGAATGGCAGCTATATCCTCTTCGCTCTTTCCCGGTCTTATATAGTTGAGGGTTTCTATAAGAGCCTCTTCAGCCACGATTACGGCCTTTTTTATTTTCTCTATCTCCTGCGGTGTCTTAACCATTCGCATTTCCTTTAAAATAATGTCGGCTGGAACAAGCTCAACGCCAAGATTCTCGAAGATTCTCTTGTAAAGGCCGTAACTGATAGTATCCTCTTCAAAACCCACCTTTCCAGCGCCGTCACTCTTGAGTATGTTTGAAATCAAGTCCTTGAGTTCATCGCCGCTCTTGTAGGGTATCAATTTGAAATCGGTCTCGATCGAAGCCTGGGTATAGTATCTGGAGTCGGTGATGATATACTCGCCCACCGGGGAGATAACAAGCACAGAAAAAGAACCGGAAAAGCCAGAAAGATACCAGGAACTCGATTTGTTGCTCGATTCGTGGTTGTAAAGAACAAAGCCTTCCAGTCCCATTTCGGCCAATTTGCTTCTGAATTGTTCAATTCTCGACATGCTCAACCTCCATTGATCTATGTGTCAAACAACGTTATCTGGTTACGGTTCATCTTGCCCTTCTTTGCTCTGCGTATTTCGACAAGATCGTCTGTCGTCAGCACTCGAACGGCCTTATCGAGCGCCGACTGTTTGGAGATAACCCTGAGTATCTCTTCGGCCCTCTCCAGAACCACGCTGGGAATACCCGCCAGTTTCGCGACATCTATACCGTGCGACTTGCTTGCAACACCTTCAATCACTCTGTGTAGAAAGACTATACCCTTTTCGGTCTCCATAATTTTAACTGTTTTATTTCTTATTCCTGAGTACATTTGAGAGAGTTCCGTCAGTTCCGTGAAATGAGTCGCGAAGACCGTGTTGCATCCGATGGCTTCATATATATATTCCGAGACCGACCAGGCAATCGAAATGCCGTCGAAAGTGCTTGTTCCCCTTCCCACTTCGTCGAGTATTACCAGACTGTCTTCTGTGGCCCTTGAAAGGATAGTGGCCGTTTCCATCATTTCCACAAGGAAAGTCGATTTCCCGCCGGCCAGATCGTCTCTGGCGCCGATCCTTGTGAAAATCCGGTCGTAAACAGGCAAAACCGCCCTGGAGGCCGGAACGAAAGAGCCGATCTGAGCCATTATAGAGATTAGCGCTATCTGCCTTATATAGGTGGACTTGCCGCTCATGTTGGGGCCCGTGAGTATGAAGAACCGCCCTTCCTCGCCGAAGGTTATATCGTTGGGGGTGAATTCTCCCACGAACCTCTCCACTATAGGGTGTCTGGAGGCTTCGACTCTGGTGGCGCCATCCGATGTAAACTCGGGCCTGACGTACCCGTACTTTCTGGCTATCGAGGCGAAAGATTGAAGGACATCCAGCTCCGATAAGACGGTCGAAAGCTCCTGCAGATCCTTTGCCGAATTACCCACCTCGCGACAAATATTTTCGAAAAGCGACCTTTCCAGCGAGTCTATTCTTTCTCCGGCACTGAGAACCCTATCTTCAAAAGCCTTCAACTCGGGGGTGATGTACCTCTCGCAGTTCACTAGAGTCTGCTTCCTGGTGTAATTTTCCGGAGCCTTCGAAGCCTGAGCTTTGGGCAATTCTATGAAGTAACCGAATACTTTGTTGTACTTTACCTTTAGAGTGCTTATCCCGGTTGCTTCCTTCTCCCTCCGCTCCAATTCCTTCAGTTTCTCAACGGAATTTTCCAAAAGATCTCGTAGCTCATCGAGCTCATGGCTGAAACCCTTCCTTATCACCTTGCCCTCGCCGACGAAAGCGGATGGCTCGTCTTGCAACGCCTTTTCCAACAACTCGAGTTCTTTCGAGAAAAGGACTATCCTCTCTCCTCGCTCACGTAGAGAAGGGTTACTCACGAGAAGCTGCTTTATGTAGGGAAGGATTCTGAGGGAGTTCCTCAAAGACTGGAGATCCCTGGGAGAGGCCCGATCACTGGCAAGGCGTGAAACTATTCTTTCCAGATCGAAGATGCCACCGAGATACTCCCGGAGCTCTTCCAGAAGGAGCCGGTCTTCCGAAAGGCTTTGAACCGTATCGAGTCTGCGCTCTATTTTGTGAACGTCGGTAAGAGGAGTTAAAAGCCACTGTTTCAGCTTCCTCTTTCCCATACCGGTAACGCTTTCGTCCATTATAGCGATAAGCGAACCCTTTCCCTGGCTCGACAGAAGGTTGAGATTCTCTATCGTGGAAGCGTCCAGCTGCATTGTTTCCGATCTTTTAATAACTCTGGGCAGCGATAGATGTTTCATAGGTTTGAAATTGGTGGTCTGAAGGTATTTAAAGAGGGCGCCGAGAGCCTCCAGTTGTGAGGAATCAAGCTCCAGATGATCTGTGGAGGCCAAAGAATAGAATTCTTTCACATACCTGAGACTGGAGGAGAGCGCGAAGTTCCAGTCCTCGAAGATCTCTATGAAGGCGCCGGAGACAGTCATGATATCCTTTTTCAAAGTTTTCAGACTCTCTCTGAGAAGTATCTGGGCCGGTTCGAAACTTGATATTATATCCAGGAGCTCCGGAAGGCTTTCACAGGAGGTAACCACCACTTCTCCGGTCGAAATATCACTGAGGACGACCGCGAACGTACCTTTCTTTTCGGACACGGTCAATATATAATTGTTGGCCTGACCGGCGAGAAGTTCGTCCTCCATAATAGTTCCCGGAGTCATGACGCGGGTAACCTCTCTCCTCACCAATCCCTTTGCCTGGGCCGGATCTTCGGTCTGCTCACAAATGGCGACTTTATGGCCCGCGGAGATCAGCTTTCTCACATAGCTATCGATCGCATGGTAAGGAACGCCGGCCATGGGATTGCCGTTCCGTGAAGTGAGCACTATCTGAAGTTCGTCGGCGACAAGTCTGGCATCGTCAAAAAACGTCTCATAGAAATCCCCAAGACGGAAGAGGACTATGCAATCTTTGTAATTGTTCTTGACCTCAAGATACTGTTTCATCATAGGTGTTATCTCAGACACACTACCAACCCCGGATACGTCAAAAGCCGGCGCTTTGCGCCGGCCATAAGAGAAAAATCAGTCACTCTTTGGCTTTCTCTCTATTCTTGGGTTCTATCACCTTGTCTATCATTCCATAATCGACCGCCTCTGTCGCGCTCATGAAGTAATCGCGGTCAGCGTCTTTCTCTATCTTCTTTATCGACTGACCCGTGTGGAAGGCCAGGATTTTGTTGAGTTCGTCCCTCAGGTAAAGGATCTCCTTGGTTCTGATCTCTATATCCTTCGCGACCCCTTCGGCGCCTCCGAAAGGCTGATGGATCATTATTCTCGAACTGGGCAGTGCATATCTCTTTCCCTTCGTGCCGCCGGTGAGGAGGATCGCTCCCATCGAAGCGGCCATGCCTATACAAATCGTCGAGACATCGGGCTTTATGTACTGCATGGTGTCGTAGATCGCCAGGCCGGCGGTGATCGATCCACCAGGGCTGTTTATATAAAGATTGATGTCTTTATCCGGATCCTGCGACTCAAGGAAAAGAAGCTGAGCTACGACGATATTGGAGATCTCGTCGTCTATCTGCCAGCCAAGAAAGACGATCCTTTCCGCTAGAAGTTTGGTGAAAATATCGAATATCCTCTCTCCCCTTCCTCTATCTTCAACTACGTAGGGTACGAAAGGCGCCATACTTATGTCCATAATTCCTCCTAGTTCTTGAAAAGTTTTTCTATGATTCTTCTTGGCGGAAGGAACGAGAAGATGATGTGACCACTATCGGTGATGAGAAGCGCCTTGGTTCTCTTACCAAACGTCAGGTTGACGATCTTTCCAGTCTCCATACCGAGCTGCTTCAATCTTCTCACAGCCGAGCTTGCAACTGGAAGAACGGCCAGTACCCTATCTTTCACGACAAAAGATTCGAAACCAATATTGACAATGTGGTCCACTTCGACTTTCCTCCTTCCTTCAACGATGTTATTATAACATAATAGAAGACCCAAGGAGGTGCTGGGATGCTCGCGAACGATCAGGAAAGCCTCGTAGATACGGGGCGAATTTACGTCAAGGCCGGCGACGGCGGCAACGGTGCCGTCTCCTTCAGAAGAGAGAAATACATACCCTACGGCGGACCGGACGGCGGCGACGGCGGGAGCGGAGGACACGTCTTCTTGAGGGCAAGCAACAGCAGAAATACTCTGTACGAGTTCAAACACAAAAGGAAATTCCTGGCGCAGGACGGAGAAAATGGCGGAGGGTCCAACATGGCCGGAAGGAAAGGCAGGGACATTGTTATTCTGGTACCCGTGGGAACCATCGCTTACGACGCCGAAACTGGCGAGACTCTGGCCGATTTGAACAGACCCGGCGAAACGGTCGTTCTCGCTAGGGGTGGAAAGGGCGGCAGGGGGAATGCCCGTTTCACCTCTTCCACCAACCAGGCCCCCAAAGCCTCGGAGAACGGCGAACCCGGTGAGGAGCTTTATGTGCGCCTCGAATTGAAGATTCTAGCTGACGTTGCTCTCATCGGTTTTCCCAACGTGGGCAAATCGACCCTGATATCGGTCGTATCCAACGCAAGACCAAAGATAGCCAATTATCATTTCACAACGCTTTCTCCCAATCTGGGAGTCGTAATGGCGACGGAATTTCTAGGATACATCGTGGCCGACGTGCCAGGTCTTATAAAAGGTGCACACCAAGGAATCGGACTCGGACACAGTTTTCTGAGGCACATAGAGAGATGCAAAATACTAGTCCATCTTCTGGATATAGCGCAGACCGAGGAGAGAGATTTCGTACAGGATTATTTCGATATCCGTTATGAACTGGAGTTCTACAGAACGGAACTCCTGGAAAAACCGGAGATAGTTGTCGGTAATAAAAGCGATCTTCTCGCACCAGAACTGTTGAACGAGCGGGTGAAACTCTTCAAAGAAAAAACCGGCAAGGAAATCCTGCCTATCTCGGCCGCCACTTCCAGGGGAGTCGAGGATCTAAAAAGACTCATCTGGAACGTTATCGGCGATAGCGAATCCTTCTTGAACAGGCTGAAAGTCGAGGAAGATCTCCCCTTGCCGGTAGTCGAACCGGTCGTGTACACGGCCCCAGAACCGGAGAACTTCAAGGTCGAAAAGGATTCCAGAGGACGGTTCGTAGTTTCCGGACCGGCAGTAGATTTCTACTTCAGGAAGATCAAGGCGCAGAAATTCAGGGATAGATTCATAATGGACAAGCTGGAAAAGGGCGGACTCACAACGAAATTGAAAAATGCCGGTATCGAAGAGGGCGATACCGTCGTGATAGATGATAGAGAGTATGTCTTTAGAGAATAGGATTGGCGTGTTCGGCGGATCGTTCAACCCTGTCCACAACGGTCACATCATCATAGCGATCAGGGCTCTGGAAGAGCTGGAACTGGACAGGCTGTACATCGTCCCCACCTATCTGCCTCCACACAAGAGAGAGGTAAACCTTGCACCGTACGAACTCAGAAAAAAATGGCTGGAAAAATGCTTCGAGGGGACAGGAAAGATAGTGATCTCGGATTACGAAAAAGAGAGGGGAGGTATCTCTTATTCGCTCTTCACGATAAGGTACTTCTCGCAGAAACACTCCTGCAGACCTTACCTGATCGTTGGTGAGGACAGTTACCGCGCCCTGGAAAGCTGGTACGAGTACAGAACACTCCTGAAGGAATCCCGACTGGCAGTGTATCCACGTTCGTGCAACGAAAAGCCATCACAGTTAGTGGAAGGGGTGGTTTTTCTGAAGGCGCCTATGATAGAACTGTCATCGACCGAGATAAGGAAGAGGGCGAGATCGAAGAGGTCTCTGCTGGGCATGGTTCCAGGATCGATAATCGGAGAGGTCGAAAAGACTTATGTATAAAGAAATAGGACTGTCGCCTATGGCGGGCTATACCGATGGCGTAATGCGCGAACTGGCGCTCGAGTGGGGCGCCGATTTCGTCTTCAGTGAGATGCTCAGCGTAGAGGGTGTGCTGAGATCGACCGAAAAGACCGAAGAAGTGATCCCCTCCAGTCCCTGCAGGATACAACTTTTCGGTTCCGATCCTCGCAGAATGGCGAAAGCCGCACTTAAGTTGAAGGATGTGGCCACGTGGTTCGACATCAATGCCGGCTGCCCGGTTAGAAAGGTAACCAGGCGCGGTGCAGGGAGTGCCCTTCTGAAAGATCCCGACAAGATAGGAGAGATGATAAGAGCCTTAAAAGAAGTGTCTTGCGTGCCAGTATCGGTGAAGATCCGGCTCGGCTGGGATAGCGTCGAGAGCGACAGGATCATCCCACCCATCTTAGAGGCAAAGCCCGACGCGGTTTTCATCCACGGAAGAACCGTTTCGCAGGGATACTCCGGCTCGGCCAATTGGAAAGAGATAGAGAGTATCGCCGGAACGCTCCGCCAGGCAGGAATCCTTTCTTACGGCTCGGGCGACCTGTTTTCACCTCAAGCAGTTGCGGAAGCCTTAAAAAACTACTCGGTAGACGGCGTTGTCGTTGCCAGAGGTGCCATAGGCAACCCCTGGATCTTCAAGCAGGCTAAAGATTTAATGGAGCTCGGCACTTACGAGGAGTTCGGTTTGAACGAGAGACTCGAACATTTTTTATATCACATAGAAAGACTGGCCGGCGTGGTCGGCGAGGACCAGGCCGTTAAAGATCTACGCAAGTCATTTGCCGGTTACACCAGAAACATCAGGTATGCTTCGAATCTGAGAAAGGAATACATGAAATGTGACTCTCTCGAGGAAGTTCGGGAGCTTTTCAGAGCATTTGTACCGGATTTCCAGGCATTCGAGTGATCCGTTGCTTTTTTGTTTCCCGGACCAGTTCTGACGATTCCCATATAGCGAGTATTATCATTGTACTATCTACTATATTAGGGGGAATAGGCTATGAAAAAAACTTTATTGCTGGCGCTACTGGTGTTTTTCTCCATCACCCTTTTGGCTGTTGAATATGCCGTAAAAGTCACCAGAAATGGTGAGGCTCTTCCCGAAGAGTTCTGGATATCTTCAGAGGAGCTTGGGCAGGCGTTCGAAGCAACAGTTTCAGATGCAGCCGGCCAGGGAGTTGTGTTCGACCCGTACTTCACGAATTTGAACATTCCGAGCGAGCACAACATGAAATTGATAATCATCTCGTATTTGGTTGATGAGAAACTTATTGACTACTACGCTTTCGAGAACAACCTAATTCCATCCGAGGGTGAAATTGCCAGCGAGACTGCAGCCATGCTTTCGATGTACACTTCAGACCCATACACAGTCGGGCAGATCGAAGCGGCAT
This sequence comes from Mesotoga infera, assembly GCF_900157305.1. Classification (NCBI taxonomy): domain Bacteria; kingdom Thermotogati; phylum Thermotogota; class Thermotogae; order Kosmotogales; family Kosmotogaceae; genus Mesotoga; species Mesotoga infera. The sequence continues at coordinate 173,879 of NZ_LS974202.1, read as the reverse complement.
ACGGTTCAATAGACGTCTTTGCCGAAGAGATCAAAGAATATGTCACCTATTCGCTCAAGATGAACCGCTTTCTCGAAAAAGCCATTCCGGCCGATGAGGAATCGCTTCTGGCTTACTTCATGGAAAACATCGAGACAATTCGGGACCTGTACGAGACGGTGAAGGCCAGGCACATATTGGTCAGCGAAGAGGCCAAGGCTCTTTCGCTGAAAAACAAAATAAAGAACGGGGAGGTAACCTTCACTGATGCGGCCGCGCAGTATTCGGAGGATTCCAATTCCGCCCCGAACGGCGGAGAACTTGACTATCTTAAAAGAGGCGACACCGTCGCCGAGTTCGAGGAAGCCATCTTCACGGCACCTGTGGGCGAGCTCTACGGACCTGTGAAGACTTTATCGGGGTACCACCTGTTAGTGGTCGAAGAAAGAACGGAGATCGATTCGCTTTCCGACCTTGCGGCCAGCGAGGATATATACAGCGATTTCGTGGAAGGTTACAGGAACGAGGCGTATGTAAAATGGATCGAAAACTATATAGAAACCAACAAATTCGATTTCGAGATACTCGACAGCGAACTTCTCTTCTATAAAGAATTCATAGACGCATCCGCCAGCAGAGAAAGTTCACTGGAAATGATCGCCGATTTGACCGCAAAACTTTTCGGCGATAGTGTAGTCGAAAACGTTGCACCGGTAGAGTACGCCGTTTTTATAGAGCTTTCCCAGATGCTGGGTCTGACAAACGATCCACGCTACAAAATGGCGATGGACAGACTGTACGAAACTGGCGAGAAGAAGGGCCGGATACTTCAGATGATGTACGAACTGAAGGGTGACGACCCCATCGTGGCCTGCGATTATTACAACGACATGCTCAAGGACCTCGAACGTATGTTCAGCGATTCGGCGTATTTTTACGCGAAGCAGGGCAGTTACGGCATGGATTTTGTGGATTATGTACTGGGCACTATAGAAGAGATAGAAAAGGCCCTGGGAGTCTTCCTGGAAAGAGAACTCTCGGTTGAGACCAGAGTGTATCTCCTGAGCATATTGATAAGGAACAACTCACTCGCCCTCGATATAGAGGAGTATTTTTAACGAACACGCCGGAGAATCCCTCTCCGGCGTGTTTTCAATTTATAAGAACTACGTTTATTGTTATCTCAGTAGTTCTGAGCCAATCTTTCCAGTTTTCGAGACTCCTAGAAACGTATTTCCTTCAATATGCCCGCGTACCATCTGGCCCACAGATCCGGTTCGTCGATGTCGGGTATGCTGAGGAATACGAAGAACTTCCCGGGTCCGAAGTTTCCCACGTCTGTTGACTCGGTATAAAGAACTGCCCAGCAGATCAGTCCGGGGAAGCTAAGAGTGTAAATATACATCGTAGATTCTTCATTTTGTTTTACAAAGCTTTCCAGTATTCCGTAGTCGCCCAATCCTCCAAGATAATCGCTGATTACTTTATCGAGTGAATCCTGAACTGGCTCCCCCTCGTACAGTTGTCCAAACAAAACTTTCCCCAATAGGGAGTTGTAGAAGTAGATATCAGCAGCCTCATAAACATCTTGACTGAACTCCACCGTGAAGTGACGCGGAACCATGACCCCAAAGAAATCACCCTGAGCGAAAGTCCAGTTTTCCGTCACAACACCCAAATCCTCTCCTTCCAGCTGCCTGGAAACCAGCTCCATGAATGAGTGATGGTCACCCTTTTCCTGTGACGGAAATTCAGGCTTGCTCTCGGGCTGGAAAATGTAACTCGCAACGATCCCGGCCATCATCGCCTTCGCACGATCCAGCTCTGTGCCTTCGTAGTCTACAGGTTCGAAAAGAAAAAAGCCAACGCGACCCGGGCCGATTTCCTGAGCGTCTTCGCCGGGCGAATAAATGAGCACCGCTGGATAATCAACGCTGGCGGTCATTTTCAACGATACTAGATAAGCTACAAGACCGTTTTGAAACTGCCGAAACTCGGTGAAGCTGTACTCTCCTGCTGTTGCTGGCTCGCGATAATAAGAAGAAATCAAGGATTTAAGCAACTCTTCACGGTTGGAAGAATCAGGTGTGAAGTACAGAAAACGACCAAATAGACTAAATCTCTCATCGAAAAGTAAAACATTGAAATTACCGTATATATCCTCTTTGAAGGTACGAAACCCTTCCGGGAGCATCAGAGAGATCTCACCCACTTCTATTGCGTTCCAGGATGAGTCTTGAGGAGCCTTCCATCCCTCTCTGAAGGAAAGAAGGAGAGGATCTGGCGTTTCGACGCTGGCAGATGCCGCCTCAAGAGTCGAGCTCGCAAACACCGTTATTCCCGCTACCAACACAATCAACAACAAAATCGTTCTTCTCATGAAAACACCTCCGACTAAAGCACAATGGGAAAACCAGTGTCTTGATTTTACACTTTTCTCCATCGTTAATTATCTCAGAAAGCCAACGTCATCAAAATACCAACAACATAGCATTCTGCAAAGTCAATAGTATAGACGTTGAAAGAATCGTGATTTCCCTGAACCACAAAGCTGTCGATAATCATGTAGCTCTCAACACCGAAAATTTCGAGATACTCTTCGATAATTCTATCGAAAATCTTCCCGGTGCTGAAAGACGTCTCGTACAATTCGCCGGCCCTTATCCTTCCTATATCTTCGTAACTTGCTTTAGAGCGAGCCAGAGCAAGACCTTTGTATATTATCATCAAACCTCACGTACCGAAGGGGAAAAAGGGTGTCCTCCGGAATCCGGAGGGCACCCTGAGTTGATTCAAAAAACTGTATTACCGACAGTACGGCTTACTTCAGATCAACGGTCGTGGTGATGACTCCGCCTCTGGTAGAAGAGAACGTGATCGTTGCAGTTCCCGTACCAGTGACCGTCCAGGATACCGTCTTGGATGTTTCCCAGGTCGGCGAATCAATGTCGGTGAACGGTCTGTCGAGAGGATTCTCAGGAAGCGCACCGGCAAAGAAGCCGATGGTCTTGGTTGCACTCTCTCCGGAAGCCAGCTTGAGACCATCCAGTGTTATTCTGGCCGTCGACTGTCTCACCATCTTGACTAGCCATGCCTGCTTCAACGCGTCGGGGAGGAATCCGTTGTTGGTTATATCGTCCTCGAACCGTCTGCGTTGGCCTTGACGTTGATCTCTGTGAATTCGAGTTTCGGAAGTGACTTGGCAAGCATGAAGTTGAACCTGTTCTCAGCCTCTACTGCCAGCTCCAGGTACATTCCAGCAGGCGGGTTCTGCGACCAGAACTTCGGGTTTGTTCCACCGGCCTCGACCGTGCCGTATTCGGGGTGCTCTGCAGGCGTCCAGGGGAGGAAGTACGCTCTCTCCATTCCCTTTACGTTGTCCTTTATCCAGAGCCAGTCCCAGGTATCAACGGCGCCGTCTTTGTTGTAATCGAATATGTAGTCGTACCTGTTGCCCCACAGTTCATCTCCGTACCATATGGCGCCAAACTGGAAGTAACCATAGTCTGGACTGTGTCCGAAGAGCGGGCTTCCGGCTCTAGCGGTGCCCTGAAGTATTCTGTTTCTGTTGCTGTAGGTCCAGAACACGTCTCCGGCCCATACGTAACCCGACTCCTTGACTCCATCGGCATCGAACTTCAAGTAGTAGTCGTTGTCGGTGTAGTACATGGATTCGTCTGTTCTGCTGGTTGACGGTGGTCTCAGGTGCATCGGAACGGAAGTATCCATCGACTGAACTATCGAGATATTCGGATGGGTTACCATCCACAGGAACATAGCTCTCATTTCAGTTTCGGAAAGCGGGTACTCGCCGGCTCCACCCTGTGTGTAACCTCTGCCTGTGGCTTCGGCCATCGGTCTCCAGTTCTCAGGGTAGTTTCTGTGAAGATCGAGCCCGCCAGGTCCGTCTTCGGCAGTTCTGCCGTCGCCATCCCAGTCCCAGCCTTCGCTCTGGACTAGGTAATCTCCCTTACCTGTCCCAACACTTGTCATTATTCTGCCGCCGGGATCAATCGGGTCGATTATGTAGTTGCCCTTGCCCTCTCCAACGTAGATCCTCATCTGTCTGATGAAGCCGTCTCCGTTAAGGTCTTCTCCGGGGTCTTCATCGAACTTGCCGTCTCCGTCGTTGTCCTGAGGGCGAACGGTTGATCTGTTGGTGTAGGGTGTCGTAAGATAGAGCTGACCACCATCTGGGTTCTCCGTCGGACGTACGTAATACGTGAAGTTGTCGACCAGATAGGTGATTTCTTCATCATTGCCGTAGCCATTTATCAGATCGTACGCGAAAAGCAAAGCTGCAGTTCTTGCCGTGACTTCACCTGAGTGCCTGTTACCTGATACAAACATCGCGGGCTTGTCGGTGTCCTTACCGGTTGCTTTGTTGGTGATCGTTATCTGGTAGATGGGGATGCCCAGGAAAGACTCTCCGACTGTGTATACATCAACCAGGTCGGGATAATCTTCGGCCCATTTCAGACACCAGTAAACGGCTTCTTCATACGTGAAGTATAATGCGCCCAATCGAAAACGCCTTCTACGAGTGGATGTGTTTCTGGATAATCGACCGGGAAATCGCGCATCAGTCTTGCAGCGGTAACTTCGTCGGCTTTCGCGGTCCAGTCGAAAGTCGGATAAGTTACTGCCAGTGCGGAAACGCACAGCACAACGAGAGCCACAATTAACAAAAGCTTAGATCTCACGATGGTCCACCTCCTTGGTTAACTAACAAAAAAGTCTTTCTGGAAACTTTCCCTGTCGAACACTTCCACCATATCTCTCAGTCTGTCTTTGGAACAACCACCCTCTTTGAAAAGTGGATCTTCCGAAGTGACCATCAGCCGCTTCATGTTTTTACCGGACAGAAGACCTTTGAAAACTTCCGTCGCACGCATGGATCATGGACATATCACATTCAAGACATAAGAGACCCTTACGGATGAGCAATCGATAACCGATATGCTCGAAGGCTAAAGGATAGCTGTAAGAAGATCGGGAAACCGAAAAGTGCCCAGATTTGGCAAGACTTTACTAGAAGATGCGCAAGCTCTCCGTAGCACTGGCACAGAATTCACGTAAGTCTTTATAGGCGACACAAACGCTCTCGACAAACTAGGATTCTGCGCCGATCTCCAAAGTGAATCAGGTAACTCGATAAAGATTTTTAGCTTTACTTAAAATTCGCCAGGTGTTTAACTTCCGAAGAATATCTCTCCGGACAAAACTAACCGCCCAGGTAAGATTTCTTTACCTGTTCGTTATTCAATAATTCCTCGCCCTTTCCTTCAAGAACAATTCTCCCGGTTTCAAGTACATAAGCGTAATCCGCCAATTTAAGTGCTCCCAAAGCGTTCTGCTCTATCAAGAGGATGGTTTTGCCCTCCTGGTGTACCTTTCGAATGACCTTGAAGACCTCGCCGACCAGTACTGGCGCAAGCCCAAGAGAGGGTTCGTCGAGCATGAGCAGGTCCGGTCTGGACATGAGAGCCCTTCCTATCGCCAGCATCTGCTGTTCACCGCCCGAAAGAGTGCCACCTTTTTGATCCTTTCTCTCTTTCAACCTTGGAAAAAGCGTGTTTACCCACTCTAGATCCTTTGCTATTTCGTCACTATCGTTCCTCAAGAAAGCTCCAAGCATAAGGTTTTCAGTAACTGTAAGGTTTGGAAAGATCCTTCTTCCTTCCGGAACGAGAGTCATTCCGGATTTCACAATTTCGTTCGTCGATTTGCCAGTTATATTCTCAGATTTGAAGATTATTTCTCCTTCTCTGACTTTTTTGAGGCCGCATATGCTCCTCAAAGTGGTGGACTTCCCGGCTCCATTGGCTCCTATAAGGGCAACGATCTTTCCCTGATCAACGTTGAATGAAATGCCCTTCAAGGCGTGGATCCCTCCATAGTAAACGTTCAAGTTTGTGACTTTAAGCATACAAATCACCCGTTCCAAGGTAAGCTGTGATAACTTCAGGATTATTTTGAATCTCTTTAGGAAGCCCGTGCGCGATAGTTACGCCGTGATCGAGAACTATTATCCTCTCGCAAATGGTCATCACAAGACTCATATCGTGTTCTATCAACAGAACCGTTAAATTGAATTCCTTTCTTATCCTCAATATGAGGGCCGCCAGTGCCAGAGTCTCTTCCGGGTTCATTCCCGCGGCTGGCTCGTCCAGCAGCAATACTTTCGGGTTGGTTGCGAGGGCTCTGGATATTTCGAGCTTTCTCTGTAGCCCGTAGGGAAGCGAACCGGCAAGATCGTTCTTGTACTTCTCCAGATCCAGTGTTTTCAGCAGGGCCATGGCTTTGTCGTCTATCTCTTTTTCCTCTTTTCTGTAGCCGGGCAATCCGAAAACGGCGGACAGTACTGAAGATTTAAGACGCAGGTGACAGGCCGTTCTCACATTGTCGAACGCTGTAAGTTCACTAAAGAGACGTATATTTTGAAAAGTTCTCGCTATACCCTCTGCAGTTATCTTGTCGGTCTTCATTCCCGTTATATCTTTGCCACCAAGGATTATCTTTCCCTCACTCACCAGATAAGTGTTTGTTATGAGGTTGAATATCGTGGTCTTCCCCGCTCCGTTCGGTCCTATGAGACCTACGAGTTCACCTTCCTGCAGATCAAGGTTGAAGTCCGAGACTGCCGTGAGCCCGCCAAATCTCTTCGTCACGTGTTCAAGTTTAAGCAGACTCATTCTGCATTCCTCCTTTTTGATCTGAAGATCCAGTCCCAGGAAAACTCCTTCTGTCCAAAGAGACCTCGCCTGAAGAATATGACGGTGATAACCAATATGAGGGCGAATATCAACATTCTCATGCCAGAAATTCCGGGTATCGTCAGGCCGAATATGGTCATCGGCGACTCAACAAACCTCAAGAACTCCATCAGGAAGGCGATCGATACACCCATCACAACACTGCCCGTTATGCTTCCCAGACCTCCCAGCAGCACGATCATGACTATCTGGAAAGTCAGAGAGATGTTGAAAGAGTTCGGGTCGATCGTCATGAGAAGACTTCCCAACAACCCTCCGCCTATGCCTGCAAAAAACGCCCCGATAACGAAAGCCAGTGTTTTATGTTTGAAGAGATTGACTCCCATCGCTTCGGCCGCAACCTCGTCCTCCCTTATCGATTTCAGAGCCCTTCCATAACTGCTATCGACAAGCTTCTTTATAAAGAAAATCGTGAATAAGGCCCAGCCCCAGCTCCAATATAGATTAGTGTAAGTCGGGAGCCCTTTCAAACCAAGCGGTCCATTGGTGATATTTTGAAGATTGTTGAGTATTACACGGATTATCTCGGCAAATCCGTAGGTAACGATCGCCAGATAATCTCCCCCCACTCTGAGACACGGTGCGCCGACGGCAAATCCTGCAACCGCCGCGATGGCTCCTCCAACTAATAACGCAAAGAAGAAGGGGATCTGTATCTCGCTTAGTGGCCAGATGAGCGGCTCAATAAAAAAATTGGTTGCCTTAAGCGCCGGAGACATATAAAGTAAGGCAGAGGCATAAGCTCCCAGAGCCATAAAACCTGCATGCCCGAGAGAGAACTGACCCGTGAAACCATTTATCAAGTTAAGACTGACACCCAGAATTACATAAATAGCCGCCACATTCATGATCCTTTTGATAAAAGGATCCATATAGTTTTCGGCGAGCCAGAGCAACAAAATGAAGACCAGAAGACTCACTATTGTTAGGATTAACTTCATTCTGCGATCCATGACAGTCACCTACTTTTCTTCTCGCCAAAAAGGCCGGTCGGCTTAACGAGCAAAATTACAACCAGGAGGACGAATATTATCGCGTCCCTGTAACCTGCCGCTTCCGGGAAAAATGCCACGAGCAGGATCGTTACCATGCCCAGCATGAATCCACCGAACAGAGCACCAACGATGCTTCCTATACCTCCGATTATCGCTGCGGTAAAGGCTCTCCATCCCGGGAAGACACCCATGAAGGGCCATATCTGAGGATATCTGAGTGCCCAGAGTATAGCGCTAAGGGCCGCAAGTGCCGAACCGATAGCAAATGTGAACGCGATCGTTCTATTTACATTTATACCCATCAATTTTGCCGTATCGAAATCGACCGAAAGAGCCCTCATGGCCAGTCCCATCTTTGTACGCTTTATAAGGAAAGTAAGCAGCAGAAGCACAATTACGGAAACTACTATTGTGGCTATCGTGATCGCCTGAATCCTTACACCTCCGATTACAAAAGTGGTAGTTAGTGAAGGAGGCACATAGAAGGATTTTTGTCTTCCCCCGAATACAACAACAGCAATGTTTTGAATCAAAAACGACATGCCTATGGCCGCACAGAGAGAGGATATCCTCGGCGCGTCCCTGAGAGGTCTATAGGCTACCCTTTCAATACCAACTCCAAGCAATATCGTTACAGCTACTCCAAAAATAACAGCAAGCCACCAAGGCATCATAAACAAAGTAAAACCGTAGAAAACGAAGAACGTAGCCATCATGAACACGTCGCCGTGTGCAAAATTTACAAGCTTGACCACTCCATAGACAAGAGTGTATCCAATGGCTATAAGTCCGAATATGAAGCCCAAAGAAATCCCGTTAACAAGGTGCTGCAAAAATACATCAGGGCTCATCCTGCCACCGCCTTTGCTTTAACTACAATTCAGTAAAGACGCAGGCATAGGCCTGCGTCCAATACCTATGCTGCTACAATATAACTACTGCCTTCTGGAGATTATTGGGCAGGCTTGACAACACTGACAAATTTGAATGCACCGTTTTCAACTTTCCTGACTATTGCGTCCTTTACGGCGTCTCCATTTTCGTCGATTGTTATATAGCCGGTAACGCCTTCGAAATTCACCGTTGCACTGAGGGCATTCTTGATATCTTCAGGAACTGCGGAGTTAGCCCTTACTATCGCATCTATAGCCAGCATGAAAGCATCGTATCCCAGTGCCGCGAACGCGCTTGGCTCAACACCGTACTTCGCCTTGAAGGCTTCGATGAATGTGGCAGCCTTCGGAGTCGGTGCGACAGCGACGTCGAAGTGAGTGCTGAAGTAACTTCCTTCAACGGCGGCTCCGCCGACCTGAAGAAACTCCGGCACTTCCCAGGTGTCTCCACCGAGGAACTGCGCCTTAATCCCGAGTTCGCGTGCCTGCTTGATTATCAGGGCAGCCTCACCATAAGATGCGGCCGGGATGAAGATTACGTCGGGGTTCTTTCCCTGAGCGTATGCAAGCTGCGCTGTGAAATCCTGGTCACCGGTCTGGTAAGAGATGACGCCGCTAATCGCTTTGTTGTTTCCCGTAAGGCTCTTGAAGGAGTTCTGGAAGTAGTGCGAAAGCCCCACCGAATAGTCGGAAGCGATGTCCTGAATAATAACAGCTGTTTTCGCTCCCAATTCTTCGATAGCGAATTTTGCCATAACGCTTCCCTGGAATGGGTCGATGAAGCAGACTCTGAAAACGTAGGGCTTGCCAACTGTCACGAGCGGGTTGGTTGGTGAACATCCGATCATCGGGACTCCTGCGGCGTTGGCCACTTCGCTACCTGGTATTGCCACGGCGCTTCCGTAACTCCCGATAATTACCGATGCCTTGTTGAACTGAATCAGTCTGGAAACTGCGTTGGAAGCTTCGACTTTCTCACTCTTGTTGTCGACCAAAACCAGTTGTACCGGACGGCCGAGGACTTCCGTCACTTGCTCGGCTGCAAGGGTAATACCTTCCATTGTAAGCTGGCCACCGGCTGCGTAAGGACCTGTCATAGGTTCGAAAACACCAATGACGATTGGCTCAACTGCGAACAACACGAAACCTAACAGCAGAACAACTGCCAGAACGAGAATCCTCTTCACTTACCTCACCTCCACAATTGTGATCGTCTACGATCATCTAAGGCTGAAATTACCCCACTAAATAGATGGTACTCATAGACACAGTCGTAAGCATTAACGGACAACCGTGCAAAATAAATATAAGAGACTTTCGGTCAAGAAGTAATAAACACCTGGCGACATTTCATAAGACAGTTACTTCAGATTCCAAGTTCACAAGTTACTAAATTTTCAATTTGAATCAACCAAATAAGCCATCCGATGTGGTAATCACTTGGAAATCCATTATCATGATACCACTTTGGCATTCTAGAATCTCTCCTGGAAAATCACCATTTTGAATCTATACAAGCGATCAGGAATGATTATACAGTAAAATCGTAAGGAAAACGAAGAATAAGTGAGCGGGAGGAAATAAATGTTAAGCGTACGAATTTTGTAGGATCGATTATTGAGGAGTATGCTTTTAGTGATAGCGCATGAAAGAACCTCACAATCTTTAATAACTATAACTCGATACTCAGGCGATCTGCAGTTACCTGTTGGATAACTGAAACTCATTGTGAGTTGCACGATACGATACAGCGAGTGTTGAACAACTGAAAAGCCATAAGCATTCACAGTGGTCCGTAGATGCCCGGTGGCAAGGTTTATTAATTTTGACGTTTAACTTACAATTGAAGTATAGCGGCTAACGATAAGAAGGAGGGAAATTGCGTTGGAATCGGAAACTATGATCGCGATTGTAAAAGAAAAACCGGGTCCAGGACTGACACTGAAGAGAGTTCCCGTACCGGGGGAACCTGGCCCACACGATGTTCTGGTAAAGGTCAAACGCGCTTCGATATGTGGTACCGATCTTCACATCTACAAATGGGATGAATGGTCCCAGAAAAGGATCCGCCCTCCACAGATAGACGGCCACGAATTCACTGGAGAGGTAATAAAGGTCGGCGACAATGTCACGACAGTCGCCGTAGGAGATTCGGTGGTTGCCGAAACACATATCCCCTGTCAGAAATGTCTTCAGTGCAAGACGGGTAAAATGCATATTTGCAGAGATATGGAGATACTCGGCGTTCATCGAGATGGAGTCTTTGCAGAATATGTTCTGGTTCCAGAGATAGTTCTCTGGAAAGTCGATCCATCGATCCCATTGGAGTACGCCTCGATAATGGAACCGTTCGGCAACGCAATACATACGGCCCTGGTAACCGATCTAACCGGTAAAAACGTTCTCATAACCGGAGCCGGCCCCATAGGAGCAATGGCCGTGGCCGTGGCGAAAGCATCTGGGGCCGCCTGTGTTATGGTGAGTGAAGTGAAGGATTTCAGAAAAAATCTGGCAAAAAAGATGGGTGCCGATGTCGTAATCGATCCACTCGAGGAAGACATGCCAGCCAGAGTGAGATCCTTGACCAATGGTGATGGAGCCGATGTTCTTCTTGAGATGTCGGGAAGCGTCATCGCCATAAAACAGGGCCTCGACAGCGTCACCAACGGTGGAATAGTGTCACTGCTGGGAGTATTTCCCGGAGATTTGGCCTTCGATATAAACAATCTTTTCACGTTCAAAGGGTTAACCATGTACGGAATAACCGGCAGAAAGATGTTCGATACCTGGCGGATAGCGGATCAGCTTCTTAAAAGCAAAAGGGTGGATCTTTCGCCGGTTGTGACTCATACGTTCCCTGCCGAGCGTTTCGAGGAAGGTTTCGGCCTGATGGAAAAAGGGCTCTCCGGCAAGGTAATACTCCAGTTCTAAACCGGCGTTGAAACGGGAGGTGTGGTAAATGTTCGATTTCGATGTTTTGAAAGACGAAATGAGAGAACTAGAAGAAAAGGGACTGTTGGTGAAAATTCGAACTCTCGAGTCTCCGCAGGGCGCCTGGCTGAACGTGGATGGCAGAAAAGTGCTCAACATGTGTTCCAACAACTACCTGGGACTTTGCTTCGACGAAGAGTTGAAACAGGCTGCGATAGAAGGTATAAAAAAGTGGGGTGTGGGTCCGGGCGCCGTTAGGTCCATCGCGGGTACTCTTGACCTCCACAACGAACTCGAGAGGGAACTGGCACAGTTCAAGAAAGTGGAGGCGACACTGGTTGTGCAGTCGGGTTTCAATGCCAACCAGGCTGTGATAGGCCCTATAGTCTCCGAAGAAGATGCGATTCTCTCGGACGAACTGAATCACGCAAGTATTATTGACGGCGTCAGATTGACGAAAGCCAAGAGATATGTCTGGAAGCACAAGGACGTCGCCGATCTCGAAGAACAACTAAAAGCGGCCAAGGCCGATGGTGCCAGAAGAATGCTTATCATCACCGATGGCGTTTTCTCAATGGACGGTGACCTGGCACCACTGCCTGAGATAGTTGAAAAGGCCGAAAAGTACGGAGCAATAGTGATGGTGGACGATGCGCACGGCGAAGGTGTGTTAGGAAGCAATGGACGAGGCATCGTGGATCACTTCCATCTCCACGGGAAGGTGGATATCGAAGTTGGAACTCTTTCCAAGGCTTTCGGTCTCGTTGGCGGCTTCATCGCGGGCAAAAAAGCACTTATAGATTATCTGAAGCAAAAGGCACGCCCCTTCCTGTTCAGTTCTTCCCTATCTCCGGCCGAAACCGCGGCCGCCATAGCGGCGGTACGAAAACTCTCATCATCGGACGAACTCGTTAAAACGCTATGGAACAACGCCGAATACTTCAAAGAGAGACTGAAGTCTCTCGGTTTCGATACGGGACACAGCGAAACCCCGATCACCCCGGTGATGCTCTACGACGCAAAGCTCTCATCGAGTTTTTCGAAGCGACTCTTCGAAGAGGGAATCTTTGCCAGCTCGATAGGTTTCCCGACGGTGCCGAGGGGAAAGGCGAGATTGAGAATAATGATAAGTGCGGCCCATTCTAGAAAGGATCTCGACTTTGCCATCTCGAAGTTTGAGATGATAGGCAAAGAACTTGGTGTAATAAAATAAGCACTTCCATTTAGCAATATTCCGATTATAATAAACAATACAGCGGCTTGAAGCCGCTGTTTTGTCGGGAGGTATGAAAGTTGATATGGACTCTGGTTCTACTCGGAAGCGGTTTCCTTCTACTGATAAAGGGGGCAGATTATCTTATAGAAGGAGCTGTAGCCATAGCTAAACGTTTCGGACTTTCCGAGTTGTTCATAGGACTCACGATAGTTGCCTTCGGAACGAGCGCTCCAGAGCTGGCAGTAAGTTTTCAAGCTGCGCTGAAAGGCTCGGGAATAGCCATAGGAAACGTACTTGGTTCGAATATAGCAAACATTGCCCTCATTCTCGGAGCTGCGGCTCTGATAAGTCCTTTGAAAGTCTCAAACTCAACTATGTATTACGAAGTTCCCTTCATCATAATCATATCGACCGCATCGGGTGCCATGTTTTTCGGAAGAGATTTCACACTTGGTAGGAGCGACGGGATAGTCTTGCTTTCCTTTTTCGTGATCTTTATGATGTACATATTCGTGATGGCCAGACAGGATAGAGCGATAAGCCAGGCAGTACAAATTCAGGAAAAGAAAGACACTATGAGCTTACGTAAAGATATAAAATTGGCCTGGATAGCCACAGTTGGCGGTTTGGCAGCCGTTTTAGTCGGAGGCGATCTGGTTGTCGATGCCGGTTCACACATCGCCCGGTCCTTCGGTGTGAGCGATATGCTGATCGGTGTGACCATAGTCGCTATCGGCACATCTTTGCCGGAATTAGTGACCTCACTGGTGGCCGGAAGAAAAGACAAAAAAGATCTGGCAATGGGCAATGTGATAGGTTCGAACATTTTCAACACTCTTTTCGTACTCGGTGCCTCTACTTTGGCTTCTCCGCTTAAAGCGGACCGCCAGTTTACGCTGGACATTGCTTTCAATTTTGGCCTTTCTATTGCCCTTTTCTTGTTGGTTATGAGAAAGAGAGTGCTTAGCAAATTCTCTGGCTTACTTCTTATTATGCTTTACACAGTTTATCTCGTGCTAAATGCGATCGCGGGTTAAAAGTATAGATAATCGATAACGAATGGTATATAATATTATACTGCAACGACTTCGCAAGTGTACTTTGCCTGCCAGTTCTGAAATTGAAAGGGGGCATTTCGATTGAAGTTCGAACTCGATTCGACTTATAAACCTCAGGGTGATCAGCCGCAAGCCATAGAAAAGCTCACGGAGGGACTTTCAAGAGGAGACAGGTTTCAAACCCTTCTGGGGGTAACTGGCTCTGGCAAGACCTTCACCATGGCCAACGTAATTTCGAACCTCCAGCGTCCTGCGATAGTGATCTCTCCTAATAAGACTCTAGTCGCACAACTATACAGGGAGTTCAAAACGTTTTTTCCCACCAACAAGGTCGAGCTGTTTATAAGTTACTACGATTACTACATGCCTGAATCGTATATACCTTCGAAGGATATGTACATCGAGAAAGAGGCCGAGATAAACGAAACGCTGGAGAGGATGCGCGTATCTACCCTGAAGTCGGTACTGACACGCAACGACACGGTCGTTCTGGCAAGTGTTTCAGCCATCTACGCCAGCGGAGATCCTAAAGATTTCGCGACGATGAACATACACATCCAGAGAGGCTCTAGATTCAACAGGAATGAACTGGCCATAAGACTGGCAAACATACAGTACAACCGATCGGAAGACCTCTCGGCCGGAGGGGTTTTCCACGTAAAAGGGGAGATCTTCGAAATCTTCCCGCCCTACGAGGATTTCGGCATAAGGATCTACTTCTTCGACGACGAGATAGAGCGCATAGTGACTTTCGAACCGCTCAACCGCAAGGTGGTGGACGAGCTTGATATGGTCACTATATACCCAGCCAAAGAGTTCGTGACGACCCAGGACAAGATCCTCGGTGCGATGAGGAGTATCGAGGAGGAGCTTGAAGAGCGCGTTAAGGAACTGGAAAGTGAGGGAAAATATCTGGAGGCCCAGCGCCTACGACAGCGAACCACATACGACATGGAGATGCTCTCCAGTGTTGGTTATTGCTCGGGGATCGAGAATTACGCCCGCTTCTTCGACGGCAGAAGGAAAGGCGAAAAACCCTATACATTGCTTGACTACTTCGACAGGGAGAAGTTCATAACTTTCATAGACGAGTCCCACATAGGAGTGCCGCAGATCAGGGCCATGTACAGGGGCGATTTCTCGAGAAAAAAGAATCTCGTCGATTATGGTTTTAGACTGCCCGCCGCCTTCGACAACAGACCGCTGAAGTTCGAAGAGTTCCTCGAGACGGTCGGCCAGATAGTTTTCGTATCTGCCACTCCTTCCGAGTATGAACTGGGACTCTCCAGGCAGGTCGTCGATCAGGTGATAAGACCCACAGGTCTGGTCGATCCCGAAGTGATCGTGCATCCTACCGAAAGCCAGGTAGATGATTTCATAGCCAGGATGAAGCCCGTGAAGAAACGGAACGAAAGAGCGCTCGTTACTGTTCTTACCAAGAAGGCCGCCGAAATGCTCTCTGACTATCTGAACGAAGTCGGTATAAAGTCTGAGTATCTCCACTCTGAGCTCGACGCCATCGAGAGAGTCGAGGTTTTGAGAAAGCTGCGCGAGGGCACGATCGATGTCGTGGTGGGGGTCAATCTCCTCAGAGAGGGACTGGATCTGCCGGAAGTCTCCCTCGTGGCGATAATGGATGCCGACAAGGAGGGCTTCCTAAGATCGGAAATCACCCTGGTACAGACCATAGGAAGGGCTGCCAGAAACATAAACGGCCAGGTGGTTCTCTACGCCGACACCATGACCGGTTCGATGCAAAGGGCCATAAACGAGACGAACAGGAGAAGACTCAAGCAGCTCATTTACAACAAGGAGCATGGAATCACCCCTGAAAGCATCGTCAAACCCCTTTACAGAAACATCTTCGAAGAGTTCGCCGGAGAAAACCTCGACAAAGACAGAGAAGACAAGGCCAGAACGACTTACATAGAGGGAGTCTTCGCACTAAAAGAGAGCCTCGATACAGAAGATTACATGGCGCTCCTCAACGAAGAAATGATAAGGGCGGCCGGAGAGCTACGATTCGAAGATGCCGCTGTAATAAGAGACGAGATGTATCGCCTGAAAAAGAAATAACTTTAGTTCAGAGAAACGTAACTTGACACACGATACCGTATGCTGTTAGTATCGTTTCAACGAAAACACGACGAAAGGTGAAGCGATGTACGAATACACTGTGACCTTAAAAACAGAATCATCCGCTCTTCATCATCATAAACTGTGGCGCCCGGTAGTGGGAGGCGGCACCGTTTAGTCGTGCTCTCATAAAAAGATAACCGACCGGGCTTTAAGCCCGGTTTTTTATTTGGAGGTGTTGTTATGAGGAAAGTTATGCTGGTAGTTTTTCTGGTCGTTGTGAGTCTCGCGTTCTCAAGTTTGCTGGAGGACATAAGGAGCAGAGGAGTTTTAAGGGTGGGACAGGATGCAGGTTATATGCCCCTCTACGGTACGGATCCCGATGGAGACAGAATAGGGCTGGAAGTGGAGATACTCAAGGAAATGGCTTCCATTCTCGGTGTTAAACTTGAGTTTGTTATAGTTAATTGGGACGGTATCATTCCTGCGCTGATGTCCAACAAATTCGATATCATATGGTCTGGAATGACCATCACCCCTGAAAGGGCCCTGAAAGTCAACTTCAGTGATCCCTATCTAACTGTGGGACAGGCAATTCTCTACAACACGAAAAAGTTCCCCACACCGCCAAAATTGGAAGATATTAACACCAGCCAAACCAAGATAGCCGTTCAGCTCGGCACGACTGGTGCGGAAGCCGCCAACAGATTGTTGACCAAAGCACAGATATTCACCTTCGAGACAACCGATGAAGCTGGTTTTCAGGTCGCCTCTGGTAGGGCAGATGCTATGATCTTCGATTCGATCTACGCGAGGTTCGTAGCCAAGAAGTACGAACAGCTCGATGTCACCGATGAACTGTTATCTATGGAAGATCTGGGTGTAGCCATTCCAAAAGGTGATTTTGAGACTCTCCAGTGGCTGAACACATTCATACAGTGGCTGAAGACAACTGGAAAGATAACAGAACTCGAACAGTACTGGTTCGTGGAATACGCACCGGAATTCTGAGGTTAGAAAGATGAAGAGAGCGGTTTCACGTATAACGCTGGGGTTGTTTGTGGCCGGACTGATTTGGTTCTCCTACTTTTCAGTTTCACAGGTATATCCATTCAACTGGAAAGTGCTGCCCAGATACTACAAGTTGTTCCTGGATGGGCTTGTCACAACTCTGGAGTTGAGTGTAATCGCTCTCGGTTTCGCTATCGTGGTCGGAATAGTCGTGTCGCTGGCGAGAACTTCACATTCGGTGTTTTTAAAAGATGCAGGTACCATGTACGTGTGGTTCTTCAGAAATATGCCGCTCCTTGTGATCATTTTGCTCGTTTACTACGGCTTTGGATCGGCGATAAATATCGACCGTTTCTGGGCGGGAGTGGTTTCTCTCTCTCTCTTTGAGGGCGCTTATGTGGGAGAGATATTCAGAGCCGGTATCGAAGCGGTGCCAGCCGGGGAAATCGAGGCTGGCGAGGCTATGGGACTGTACAGGCGACAGATAATGTTCTCGATCATCTTTCCTCAAGCCTTCAAGATATCTATTCCTCCCCTTATCGGGCAACTGGTTAGCCTCGTTAAAGACAGTTCGCTAGTTTCAGTAATAGCCCTCGGAGATCTCACAATGAGGGCCAGGCAGGTCGGCACACAGACTCTGGCCGTTTTTGAATCCTACATCGCTTTAGCCCTTTGCTACTTGCTTATAACATCGACTCTGTCATTCGTCGGCAGAGCTCTCGAAAGGAAGATGGTGATACCATGACAGAAAATAAAATTCTCAGCGTGAGAGGAATTTCAAAATCCTTCGACAGCCTTTCTGTTCTCAAGAGAGTCTCCTTCGATGTGAAGCAGGGAGATGTTATCGCAATTCTCGGTCCTTCGGGGGCTGGAAAAACTACGCTGCTGAGGTGCATAAACCATCTCATCACTCCCGACGACGGCGATATACTCTTCAAAGGCTCGACCGTGAAGAGCGACAGGAAATCTATCAGATTCTTCAGGGCAAAAGTGGGATTCGTCTTCCAAAGATTCAATCTCGTCAGTCACCTGAGAGTGATAGACAACGTTGCGCTCCCCCTCGTAAAAGTACTGGGCAAAAAGTGGAGGGAGGCCAGAGAAATCGCCCTGAAGCAACTCTCTCAGGTAGGTCTGGAAGACAAGGCTGCCAGCTTTCCTTCACAGCTGTCTGGTGGTCAGCAACAGCGGGTCGGGATTGCCAGGGCCTTTGTGATGGAGCCAGATATTGTATTGCTGGACGAACCTACTTCGGCACTAGATCCCTCGCTCGTTGGGGAAGTTATGAGAGTCATAAAACGGCTCTCGTCTGAAGGGAGAACAATGGTTATAGTCACCCACGAAATCGATTTCGCAAGGAATATAGCCACAAGGGTTTTATTCATGAAAGGCGGCTCAATATTGAAAGACACGAATCCTCAGGAGTTCTTCGAATCGGCCAGCAGCGAGATCAGAGACTTCCTGACCGATCTCTCGTCTATCGTTTGAACCACAGATCGATCATCGACGGCTCAGAAAGTAATCCACAACTCCCGAGACGATAGCTTCGACCAGTGCCTCGCGGTAATCCTGACTGGCCAGTAACACGTCTTCTTCCGGATTGGACATGAACCCGGCCTCAAAAATCAGAACGGGGACCTTTGACCAGTTGAAACCGGTCATATCTTCTCTAACCCTTATTCCGAGCGAGGTTATCCCCTCTATTTCCCGGAGACTGGCCATGATCTTCTCGGCGGCCCTCCTGCTCTCTTCATAAATGGGTGCGGTATAGGTAGCTGTCGAGGAGGGTATCAGGAGCATCGTTCCCTTCAGCGAAGGATCCGAACTGTAATTAGCATGAATCCTTATACACAGATCGGCAGCCATGGAGTTGGCGAACTCTGCCCTTTCTATGTTGCTAATATCGACATCGTGTCTCTCCCTTGTCATAAATACGTTGAAGCCCTCTTCCTGTAACCTGTCTCTCAGAATGAAAGAGAGCTCCAGATTGAAAACATACTCGGGTATCCCTGTGCTGACACCCTTGGTTCCAATCGAGACCTTAGCCTTGGTCTCTTTCGATCCTGGCGCTATCTGTTCTTGCGAGAGATTGGCTTTCTCCTGGTGACCCGGGTCTATACATATCGTGAAAGCAGTTAAGAGCGAAGCCAGCAACAGCAAAGCTATAATCATAATCATCTTTCTTTTCAATACATCCACTCCGTTCGCTATAAGCTACTTCTATTATATAGTTTTCTACTGTGAGCTTCAGGCGGTGGTCAATATACTTACAAGGCTAAAAGCTGCTCTTCCACAAACTCCCGCAGTGGTGGGTTATAATTGATCAGGAGGTGAGAGCTATGTCGAGCAGCCACAGGAGAGAAATGCTGGAATCGGAGATCAAGAAAGTTCTCACGGAGGCTCTTTCATCTTACGCCGGTCACGATCCTTCGGTCGGAATGGTTTCGATAGTCAGAGTCGAGCTGAGCAAAGACAAGAGATATGCGGTGATCTACATAAGCTCAATGGGCGAAGAAGAGAAGAAAAAGATGCTCGTTGACAGATTGAACGAAGACAAGGGTATTTTCAGAACGGCGATCGCCAAAAATATAAGGTTGTTCAAAGCTCCCGAGATACGTTTCAAAGAGGATATCGGCATAGAGGCCACTCTCAGAGTGGCTCGGCTGCTTCAACAGATAGAGAATGAAAAGCAAGATGCAGAAGACAACTGACGGAATAATACTCGTAGACAAACCTTGTAACATGACCTCCCACGATGTAGTGAATGTGCTTCGTAGTAAATTTCAGACGAAGAAAGTAGGTCATTCGGGTACACTCGATCCATTTGCCAGCGGACTTATCATAGTGGGCATAGGTAAGGGAACTAGGGTACTGGAATACTTCCTGAACATGGATAAAACCTATAGAGCCGAGCTGGAGCTAGGTAGGATAACCGATACCTTCGATCTCACAGGCAAACTCGTCGAGGAAAGAGAGGTGCCGGCCCTTTCGCTTGAGGAAATATCGGGGGTTCTCAAATCTTTCATTGGTAAACAACTGCAGACGCCGCCGGCTTACTCGGCAAAAAAACATAACGGAGAACGCCTGTACAAACTCGCTAGAGAGGGCAATATAATCAATCTCCCGCCCAGTCGCGTACAGATCTATTCGATAGATGAGATCTCCTTCGAAGGGCGGAAAATCTCCTTCAAAACGAGGGTTTCAAAGGGAACGTACATAAGATCTCTGGTAATGGATATTGGATACCGCCTTGGTTGTGGCGCTACAACTACCTATCTCAGGAGAACAGCCCAGGGACCTTTCTCGTTGGACTCTTCAAGTCAGCTCGGGGAGGTTTCAGATCTGTCCATAATCACTCTGGAAGAGGCTATCGACTTCATGCCCGGGCTTCTCCTCAACGAGCAGGAAAGTCAGAGAGTACTTCTCGGTGGCCAGGTCCATGCCAGAAACGTCGTAGGGATACTTGGAAGCTTCGTCAAAGACGAGATAATAAGGATACTGGGAAATGACGAAAAACTACTCGCCGTTGCCAGATCGGAAAGAACGTCATCCTTTGTGAAGACACTACAGAGAGAAGAGTCCTGGGAGAGGGTTGCAAAACTCGAAAAGGTACTCGGGGCATGATATGTGTGTGACCTGCATCGGAAACTTCGACGGCGTTCACCTCGGTCACCGTCGAATAATGAAAAGAACGGTCGAACTGGCAGAGAGACTCGGTGTCAGAAGTTCGGCTATTTCCATAATTTATCCTTGGGCATATTACTTTCCGAACTTCCCGGGTATAATCTACCCGGTATCCCAAAGGATCGAATTGATTCTTTCGACCGGGATCCATAAAGTGATCACGGCCAACATGGCCGAGATAAAGCACCTGGAGCCCCGCGAGTTCGTTACCGGTCTGATCGAGCAGGGAGTGAACGGCATCGTTGTGGGCAGAGATTTCACCTTTGGAAACGGTGCGAAGGGGAACACTGCGCTGCTTGAAGAGATGGCAAGTGAAATGGGTTTTTTCGTAGATACTGTTCCCGACTGTATGCTGGATGGTCGGAGGATAAGCAGCAGCTGGATACGTGAAGCTCTGGCGAAAGGTGAAATACGTCAGGCCAACGCGCTACTAGGTAAAAGATACTCGATAAGAGGAAGAGTATATCGTGACCAGCAGCTCGGCTCCAAGATGGGCTTTCCTACGGCCAATATCACGCGTGGAGAAGAACGCCTGGTAACTCCGAAATCGGGGGTTTACATCGTAAAATCGAACATAGAAGGCAAAGAACTTTTCGGTCTGCTAAACGTAGGGTTCAGACCGACCGTGCAAGTTACTGAAGAGGTGAAATACGAAGTCTATTACTTCGATTTTTACGGAGACCTCTACGATAAAAATATCGAGATAGAGTTTCTGGAATTCATAAGACCCGAACTTAAGTTCGACGGCCTTCAGTTGCTCATAGAACAGATAAAGCACGATGAAAAGATCGCACGGCGCTGGCTTGAGCTCCACTCAGAGGAACTCTGAGAAGAAAGAGACCACTCCCTCGAAAAGAGTGTCCTTTCTCTCTTCATCTGCGAACATTTCGTGCATTCCTCCGGCTATCTCGAGAAACCGCTTCTCCGATCTCAACACTTCATAGAACTTCCTGGCACCGGAGGGATCAATAACCCTGTCGTCGCTTCCGATAACTATCATAGTCGGTATCGTGATCCTTTCCGCTTCCGAAAAGGCCATCTCAATATTCTCCTCCATTCCGAGAAAAAGATTGGGAGAAACTCTGTCATGAACATAAGGATCGTCTATATACCGCTGTACCGCAAGCTTGTTGTGAGAGAGATCGGAAGGTTCAAACCTGGATGAGCTACTGAACGTGATCTTCGGCGCCAGTTTCTTGACGAGCTTGACTACTGGAAGAAGCTTCTTCACAGACTCTTTCGCGGAGTAGAGATGAGGCGAACTCAAAACGGCAGCCCTGAAGATATTGGGGCTTTCCTCGATCACCCTTGAACCGATAAGACCGCCCATACTGTGCCCGAAGAGGAAAAGAGGCAATTCATCCCTTTCCTTTCTCACGGCCGTCGCCAGATCGACCACGGCATTCTTAAGATCATCGAAAGAATCTACGTAACCTCGTTGACCATGGTGCAACCCATGCCCTGGAAGGTCTGTCGAGAAGACGTTGAAGCCCCTGGATGTCAGGAAAAAGGCGAAAGCGTCGTATCTGCCGGAATGTTCGCCTATCCCGTGACAGATTATCAAATTAGCCCTTGCATCTAAAGCGGTCCACTTCCTTATGAACAAAGCACACACCCCCTCGAAGTAGATTATATATCTGCGGAGGGTACTCTTCATATCAGTTAATTCTGGTTCCCACCGAGCTATCGAGTTTCACGCGGTAGCGTGCTCCCGAATAGTCGGAAATATACATCCAGTTACCCGACACACCGTCTAGAGCCCAGATATTTATGTTGTTCAGTTTCTGCATCTCAGTTCCATCCGGTCTCATTCTGTGAAGTCCCTTCTCTGATTTGAAAACGAAATATAACCAGCCTTCGTCTAAAGTAAAAAAGTAGACTTTGTCCAGCGAGGCAAGAGTGCTTCTTTCACTGCCGTCGATTTTCATTCTGACAACGTCGAGATTGTAATAGGCGTCTGTTCCTGTGTCCCTGAGGGCTATGAAGTAGAGCCATGTATCGGTAACATATCCGAACCGGCCCTTTCCCGAGATCATGGCACGTTCGGTTCCATCGATTTTTATTTTATATAGTTTGCCATAATCTTCGTAGTATATCCATTCACCGTGAATCTCTATTTTCCAGGGCTCCAGCGAGACTTTACAAAGGGTTATTTTTTCCGATCCGTCGGTTTTCATTTTGTTGATGGTTCCTGCCTCGCTTTCCAGTAGAAGATCTACAGACGTCATAGCTTTCTTCTTGATCTCGTTGAACTCAGCCAAACTCTTCTTTGTACTGTAGAGGACCATGTCACCTGAAACACAGTACTGCGCTACGTTGTCTTCGCTAAGTTTCGTTCTTTCGCTCCCGTCCTTTTTCATTCTGTACAGGTTGCTTATGTCGGGATCGTCAGTGAAGTATATCCATTCGTCTGAAATGAATATGGAGCTGACCAGGAAATCGGTCACTTTCGTCCGTCCGGTCCAGTCGGAATTCACTCTATACAGTCTATTCTTAACTACCATATAGATCTGATCGCCCGATTGGGAAATCTCTCCCAGATTCATCCCGTCTCCCGACATGTCGCTTCCTTCAGTTCGTTGCGAGTAGTCTTTTACTACTTGGAACCCTTTGAAAAAATCCGTCGAGTCGAGCAATATAGATCCAAACACGAAGAGAATAACCGCCCCGATTACGATAGAGATTAATATCCCGATCGACCTGTCCTTCCTTATAAAAGCTACAATAGCTGCTACAAATCCCGCAACTCCCAGAGATACCGTTGCAAAGACCGGGACCGGTATTATCGAGAATCTTATCTGGAGAGAAATCAGAATCACGAAAGAAATACTCAGAGCAAAACCCCACTTGCCCAAACGCGAACTGGGCAGAAAAGTCATCTTCATACCCGCCATCTCCTTTGCCTACAGTCACCGTGGGGTTTAGCAAACCCGACAGGCAGCACGGTGGGTCCGATGTTGATAACATAGATCAATCCCGGCGCTAAATTACGGTTATACTCGTAGCTTTTACGCTATTATAGTAATACTAACCCCTTCTGCCACCGTTGTGTATCGAAGTAAAAGAATCTGGATCTATATTGATCGTCGAACATCTGCAGTTGTTTACATATTTGATCCCTCTTCAGTAGAGTCGGGCAAGATCAGGGATTGCTCTTTGCATATTTTTTACGTTAGTCGAGACGGAAATCCACTGATCCTGTGATAGATCTATTGCATGCCGAATCGGGTGCTTTACAAAAGCCAGAGCCCATGATATTATTATTTTCGTCTGGCCCCATAGGATAACGGCTAGTCCACCGGATTCTCAGTCCGAAGGTCGGGGTTCGATTCCCCGTGGGGCTGCCAGGGTTAAATCGCTTTTTTCTCTAAAATTTTGTTGTAAAATCTCCCGAAAGGGAGATTTTTTTAAGGTGAACGCACAGCTCAATCGAGTATTTGCGAGGCAAAATACAGTCATTGATTTGTCCAAACGCTACCCACTTTAGAGTGCTTTATTTAAAATGAATGATGCAACTTTACCACGTATCACATTACCTATCTCTCCACCAGGAAAGCGATGCAAAAATTTCCTTGATAGCCCATTTTTTACAGCCAAATGAGACTACGGATCTCACGAATGCGTGTATGTAACAGCTAATAGAAAGGAAGAAGAGAAGGGAATCGGAAACAGGAATCGAGGAGATGGAAGTCAATTCTGACCTGTTCGAGTAGTAAAGACCAGAGCATGTAATATACTCCCAAAAGTGAGACAAGTATAAGAGGTTGAGATCGAGCATTCTAAGGCATCCATCCCCGAATCTGGCATTGAATGACTCGCTGAAGCCATTCTGTTGTGACTTGTCCTTCTCTATGAACTCATGCCTTATCCTGGCATTGGAGAGGAACCTGTTCAATCTCCCCTCTATGAACTCGGAGCATTGTCAGTTCTGAAGATTCTCGGTCTTGAATAGAGGGCTATTGACTTTTCAATGACCGGCAACACTCTGGATGCGGGGATGAAGAAATCTACCAGTGTTCCAACGACGAGCCTTGAGAAATTGTCAATCACAATAAGGATTCTGAGCTTTCTACCTCTCAGGTACAACTCGAGGAAGTCGGCGGACCAAACATTAGCCGGATACTGGTGTCAGGTTCGACGGAACGGCAGAGCTGGCATGTCTCCTCAGCACAGTGGAGAGTCGTCTACATTATTCCATTGAGTGAACCGCTTATAATATAGATCTACTGGCTTTTCTTTGAAGAGGGGAACGATAACGGTCTTCTTTCCATACCGATTCTCAATCTCGGGGCATCGTATTTATCGGGAATAGTATCCGTCTGGAATCTATCGCCGTTCATACTAGTCGTTGCATCACTCTGCACGAAGACAGGTTTTTTTATTAGTCTTTCTTAAAGAGCTGTCGAAAGGAGAGTTGAGAACCTGTAATAACGATATATATTATTTTTGATTGCGGAAAACAATTAGATATAGAATTTCGGAGCAACGACCAGAGAATCTCAGGATATTACAAATGAAGGTTCCTGAAAAGCCATAGATACCTGACAAGACAATAAAGAGTCATCGGGCAGGCGAACGTATCTGACTGACAAGTTGGTATAATTCTTACAAGTGCAGAAATATCTCAGCAGGAGTATTGTTCCATCTTTTTGTTTCCTGCAGATCATTAAAAGGAGGTAATCGTTGTGAAGAAAGTCAGAGTTCCCGTAATTCTGGCAATGCTGATCATGGTCTTCCTGGGTGGGACCACGCTTTATGCCAAACTCACCTATGGATATGTGACACCCGGTCCGGATACATGGTACCGAAAAGATGTTGAGGGCTTCCAGTACGCGGCGAGTCTGGTCGGCGTCGAAGTTGTTGTGCTGAACTCCGACTACGATACTGAGAAGGAGATCGCCAATATCAACACTCTTGTCAACATGGGCGTTGATGGAATGTGCGTCTTTTCTTTCAATCCGAATGGCGCTTTTATAGCCGCTAGAGAGGCCGGTATGGCCGGGATTCCGCTGGTTGTAACCGACAACGTTGGACAGGTTCTCCAGTCCGAACACGATATAGTGGCCTGTATCGATTTCGACTGGGAGGGTATGGGTATTAACGTTGCCAACTACATCGCCAAGAACTACCCGGGAGAGAAGATAGCCTGCATAATGGGGCTCTTCGAACATGTCCCGGTCCAGATGTTCCGCAGTACTTTTGAACCGGAAGTCAAAAAGCTGGGCGTAAACACTATTGTGGCTATAAGAGACGGAAAGTACACCCCGACCGTTGCCGTAGATCAGGCCCAGGACTTGATAGAGTCTGGTTACGATTTCTCCATACTCTTCAGCTTCAATGAGGAGATGGCCGCAGCCATAGTCAGAATGCTCAAGACGAGAGGTCTGCTCAACAATCCGATCAAGGTCATAACCACCAACGGTGCCCCTTATGGTATTGAACTGATAAAGGAAGGTAGCATAATGTACTCGATCTCCACTTCACCCGGTTGGGAAGGGTTCGTTTCCTTCCTCGCGCTACACGCGTACACGCAGGGCTTGATAAAAGAGCACGATCAACAGATCCTACTACCGAACACCCCGATAACGCCTGAAACAATCGACGACAAAACGAAGGTTGTTCCATGGGATATCGATCCCGTCTGGATCGAACTGACTAGAGAATACTTCCCGCAATACAATTCTCTCTATTGAAAGTGAGATATTATGGGGATGGAGGGACAGACCTTCATCCCCATTTTGTTTATTCTTTTGTGAGGGGAAGAGAATATCATGGAGCGAAAAGAACTCGTTAAAATGGATAACCTGGTAAAGATATACGGACATCACAGAGCGCTGGATAGCGTCTCTTTCAACCTTATGGAAGGCGAGGTACACTGTCTGGTCGGTGAAAACGGAGCCGGAAAATCGACTCTTATAAAGATTCTTTCGGGCGCTATTTCTCCAGAAGCAGGGCAGATATTTATTTGTGGAAAAGCCGTCGGTTCTCTCAACCCCAGACAGTCGATAGAACTTGGTATCTCAACAATATATCAGGACGCCGAGCTCGTAGATTCTCTCACGGTGGCCGATAACGTATTTCTTGGCGACGAAAAGTCCGGTAAGTTTCCACTGATCGTTGACAGCCGCGGTCAGGAAAAAAGAGTAAAGGAGATCATCGACGCCCTGAAGATGAACTTACCGGTGGACGCTCTGGTGGAAGAGTTATCTGCTTCACAGAAACAGATGCTCCAGATCGTCAAAGCCCTTTACAGGGACTCAAAAGTGCTGATTATGGATGAACCGACCAGCTCACTTGGGATAGATGAGACTCAGGCTTTGATGGACATCGTCAGAAACCTTAGACGGAGGGGGATCGGGATAATATATATCTCCCACTATCTCGAGGAGATCTTCGATATAGGAGACCGTGTAACGATCCTCAAAGATGGTGTGGATATGGGGACCTATAACGTTGTCGATATAAAGGTCGATGAAGTCATAAGAAAGATGGTCGGTCGCGATGCTTCGCTTTTCTATAAAAGAGACTCCGCCGAAATAGGAGATACTCAGCTCGAGATAAGAGGTTTTTGCAAAGCTGGCACTGTTGAAGACGTGAGTTTGTCTGTAAAGCGTGGTGAGATATTCGGACTGGGTGGTCTAGTTGGCTCGGGCCGCAGTGAACTGGTATCTCTGATCTTCGGTGCCGATAGACCAGACAGAGGCGAAGTGGTTTTAAATGGAAGAAAACTAAGAATCAAATCACCCGGAGATGCCATTAGAAAGGGGATCGCGCTGATAACCGAAGACCGCAAAAAATTGGCTATGTTAAACGGTCGTGATATCGTCGAAAATTCATCGCTAGTCCACAGCGAGAATTTCAGGGGTTTTTTGCTAAAAAAACGTGAGGAGAGAAATCTAACGAACGAAATCGTCAACAATCTATCGGTGGCCGTTCAAGACGAATCGCAAACAATTGAGGAGCTCTCTGGCGGAAACCAGCAAAAAATAATCATTGGACGCTGGCTGATCGACGACTCGTTAGTCTATATCTTTGACGAACCAACCAAAGGAGTAGATATTGGCGCCAAAGAGCAGATTTACGAGTTGATGACTGAACTGGCAAAAAAGGGGAAGAGTATCATCATGATCTCTTCCGACATGCCAGAACTTCTTTCGATGAGCGACAGGATCGGTGTCATGCGCTATGGCCGGCTCGTGGAGATACTTGACAATACAGGGATAAAGGAAGAGGATCTTATCAAGCACTTCATAGGAGTACAATGAAGTTTGGGAGGTAATTGCAATGAATAGTACGGAGGCTTCTCAAGAGACAAAAAAAGTACTTTCGAGAAGGAGGAGTTCGATACTTAGGAGCCAATGGTTTTTCCTTCTAGTGGCGGAGATTATTATCGCGGTCATAACCGGAATAGTCAACCCCAGGTTCTTTACAACCAGCAACATCATGAACATACTCGAGCAGATAGCGGTTCTTGGAATAGTCTCCTCTGGCATGACACTCCTAATAATCTCCGGGGAGATAGATATATCGGTCGGGGCTAATATCGGGCTCTCTTCCTGTGTGATGGCCATGATGATAAAGAGCGGCAACGGCTATCTGCTCCCGGTTATCGTGGGAATCGCGCTAGCCGTTTTCAACAGTCTACTGGTGGGTATAACGGCAAGAGCCTTCAAAGCTCCGTCATTTATAACATCTCTTGCATTTACCAGTGTTTTCCAGGGCGTGGCCCTGGCAATAACCAAAGGATCCTTCCAGACTATATACGGGCAGTTCGAGTTCATCGGAACTACACGTCTCTGGCAGATTCTTCCTTTTAGTTTCATAATCAGTATAGGTGCTTACATAATCGTTCATTTTCTGCTCTCCTACACCAAGTTGGGCAGACGAACCTACGCTGTCGGAAGCAATCCTTCGGCTGCCTACCTATCTGGAATCTCCGTGAACAGGTCCAAACTTACGGCTTTTCTCTTGAACGGAATCTTCATAGGCATAGCATCCATGGTGCTGCTATCAAGAATCGGTGCGGCACAGCCTTCAACAGGAAGCGGGATTGAGCTCAAGGCAATCGGAGCGGTCGTAATTGGAGGAACGCCACTTTCTGGAGGGAAAGGTAGAATAATCGGGACTTTTTTCGGTGTGCTTCTAATGGGTTTGATATCCAACTCGCTGAACATGCTCAGGGTAAATCCCTACTTTCAGACTGTCACGTTCGGCGTTCTCATAATAGCTTCACTGGCCATCAGCGTGCTCAGTACTTACAGCAAGCGCGGAAATATAAGAACTTTCTTCGGAAGAAAGGATGAAAAGCGGTGAAAAGACAGAACTTCGAGATCGAAAACGACAGAATCCGCGAGCTTTTTCTAAAAGAAAAACACCGGGAACCGGAAAGATTCGCCAGAAGAATCGACCTATCATGGAGTGTCTGGATGTTCGGTCTTGAACCTATCGAAAACTCTATGGAGAGACTTAAGAGAAACGGATTGAGCTTTTTAGAGCTCAAAGGCGACATTTCGATGGAAGTCGAAAAGGTTAGATCGGCAATCGATAGGTACGGAATGGCCATTTCAGGCGTTTGCGGTCTCTTCTCACCGGACAGAGACCTTTCCAGTCCCGATGCGGAGATCTCTGGAAGGGCTATCGAATATATACTCAGAGAGATCGAATTCATCTCAAAGCTCGGCGGAAAATACATGATAATCGTACCCGGAGCCGTGGGGAGACCAAAAGCCATTGACTCACAAGAATTAGAGCGGAGCGCGAAGAACCTAAAGACATGCGCTAAAGCCTTCTCTGCGGCCCGAGTGGCTGCCGCCATAGAGCCAATCCGTTCTGCAGAGGTTAGCATCGTTCACACAGTGGGCGAGGCCATTGACTATATCGCTTCAATCGATGAGCCTGCCATCGCGCATCTTAATGGTGACATATATCACATGCTCAACGGGGAAAGACACATTGGCCTGGCTATCCTAGAATGTGGCGATAGGTTGATGAACCTCCACATCGCCGACAGCAACAGGGACGCGCCGGGAAAGGGAATGATAGACATTGACATGGTCATTATGGCCTCTTATCTGGTTGGCATGAATAGACCGGGTAGATTTCTTACCTTCGAACCGCTTGGACCATACCCCGACCCTTACGTATTATCCACACAACCATGTAATGTAGATGTTATGGAGAGGCTGGTCAGCGATTCTGTGAGTTACTTCCGTGAAAGGGAAGAGATAGTCAGATCACTTTAAAAGGGGGAACAGCAATGAAAATAAGCTTCCACACAGATGCCTTCAATTCGGCAGTATTCAGCTTTGAAAAGGCTCTTCAATGGGCAGAAAAGAACGATGTGCACTTCATTGAGCCAGGAGTGATAGATGGCGTCTCATGGATTCACGGTCTGGGTTATTTCCCGCACGTATCGCTCGCGGAAGACCCAATGAAAATGCGAAAAAAGTTAGAGAGCTACGGTGTTTCGCTTTCACAAATTGATTCGGCTTTCCCGCTCTCGGGTGACGATGGTCTCTATTTTGGTGTTCCGTACGTTCTGAAGTCCTTGCCCTGGGCTAAAATAGCCGGTTGCCCCAATATCGCCACGACCGACGGACTTAAGAAACCCGCTGGCTTCAGTGACGTTGAAGCCCTCGAACTTATGAGAAGGGCCTATGGTACTATCGTCGAGACGGCTGAGCTCTACGGGATCAACATAAACATAGAGGTCCACGGCTACTTCACTACCAACCCCGACCTCCTCGAATTGATGCTCGATTTCGTCGATAGTGACCGTCTAGGACTAAATCTGGATACGGGCAACAGCTTCATCGCTGGCAACGACCCTGTGGAATTCTGTAAACGCTTTATCGGAAAAATTAAGCACGTACATATCAAAGATGTATCGGAGAGCCTGGCAGCTACTATGAGGGGAAAAGATACGGGAATCGGGATAAGCCACTCGGCCATCGGTGAAGGGGTGAACGCCGGAAATATCAAAACGATACTCCGATTGCTCAAGGAACATGGATACGACGGCTACATAAGCATGGAATGCGAAGGCATGGGCGGACCTCTAATCGAGAGGTCGCTTGCCTGGGTGCGGGCGACACTGAAAGAGCTGGGAATCCCTGAGGAGAAGGAGCCTGAGTTCTGCGATTGAACGATCTTTTTATTTCTTACTTTTAACCGGCATGCTTTTTCGAAGGGCAATCCACTATCTGGGATAATTAACCCTTTCTTCGAGGGCTATAGTCGGCTCTTTTGACCTCAGTGGTGGTTACCGGCTTGACAAAGCTCCAATGTATTGTATTATTTATACATCGAGTCGAAAGAACCGAGAGGAGATGTAATCGTGTCGAACGCAAAGACTGAACCGGGGATTACTATCTGAATTTCCCTCCATGGACCGCGATCATATCCGGTCCTTTCTCTCGAGTACCGCTTGTTACTTTTCCCTTAATGAAAACCTCAAGAGCAACGTTCATAATTGAATCATCGGATTTTGAAATATATAAGGACAGGAGGAGACTTATTATGTCGGGGTTTAAAGATGTGGACCTGAAACGTCCCGCTGCCAAGAGAGAGGAGGAGATTCTCTCTTACTGGCGCGAAAATGCACTCCCTGAGAGGAGCGTGAACGAGAGGGAGGGATATCCGGAGTTCGTCTTTTTCGAAGGGCCGCCAACGGCAAACGGGAAGCCCGGTATTCACCACGTTATTTCCAGAACTCTGAAAGACTGCATATGTCGCTTTAAGACTATGCAGGGATACCAGGTAAAGAGAAAGGCCGGCTGGGACACCCACGGTCTCCCCGTCGAAATCGAAGTAGAGAAGCAACTCGGCTTTTCGTCGAAGCAGGAGATAGAGGATTACGGCATTGAAAAGTTCAATCATAAGTGCAAGGAATCAGTATGGAAGTACGAAAGCCAGTGGAAGAAGATGACCGAGCGAATAGGTTACTGGATAGATATGGAACATCCCTATATCACTCTCAACGATAACTACATAGAATCAGTATGGTGGATTCTCAAGCAGTACTTCGATGCCGGTCTTATATACGAAGGACACAAGATAATGCCCTACTGCCCCAGGTGCGGTACACCTCTAGCTTCTCACGAAGTGGCGCAGGGTTACAGGGACGAGACGATAGATTCTATATACGTCAAGTTCAAATTGAAAGGCAAAGACAATGAATACTTCCTTGTCTGGACTACCACGCCCTGGACGCTTCCTTCCAACGTCGCGCTGGCCGTAAACCCCGATTTCAACTATGTGAAGGTCGAAGTCACGCTCGATACAGGCAAAAGAGAGTATTACTACCTTGTCAGAGAAAGACTGACAGCCCTTCTCGGGAGTGATGGGCATTACAGTATTGTTGGGGAGATGAAAGGAAGAGAACTCCTCAAGATGGAATACGAACAGCTTATTCCTTACGGAAAGGTAGATAAGAAAGCCTTCTATGTGGTACCCGGCGACTTCGTTTCGCTTGAAGACGGTTCTGGCATTGTCCATATGGCACCGGCTTTCGGCGAGGATGACAATATACTGGGCAAGAAATTCGATCTGCCGATGCTCCAGCTGGTTGATAGAGAAGGGAAGATGACACAAGAAGTAACGCCATGGGCGGGTATGTTCGTCAGAGATGCCGACCCGCAGATCATACGTTACCTCAAGGACAGAGACCTCCTTTTCAAGAAGGAAAGATTGACCCACTCCTACCCCTTCTGCTGGCGGTGCGACACGCCGTTGCTTTACTACGCCAGAAAATCCTGGTATATAAAGACAACTGCCTACAAGGACAGACTGATAGAGATAAACAACACGGTGAACTGGTATCCGAAGTTCGTCGGTGAGGGTCGCTTCGGCAACTGGCTCGAGAACATGGTTGATTGGGCGTTGTCCAGGGACAGGTACTGGGGAACGCCGTTGAACGTATGGAAATGTGAAAGTTGTGGTTCACTGACTTCGGTAGGTTCAAGACAGGAGCTCATCGAGAAAGCAATCGAAGATATAGCACCCGATATAGAGCTCCACAGACCGTACGTAGACGATGTACATCTTCGCTGCGAATGCGGAGGTACTATGAGCAGGACCCCCGAAGTCATAGATTGCTGGTTTGATTCAGGCTCGATGCCGGTCGCCCAGCATCACTATCCCTTCGAACATAGAGAGGAGTTCATGGAAAAACTCTTCCCGGCCGATTTCATCTGCGAAGGTATAGACCAGACAAGGGGTTGGTTCTATTCGCTGATGTCTATCTCGGCCTTCCTCTTCGACCAATCACCCTACAAAAACGTTCTGGTGAACAACCTGGTGCTAGACAAGAGCGGTCAGAAGATGTCCAAATCGAAGGGTAACACTGTTGATCCGTGGGAGATAATTGAAAAGTACGGCGCCGATACGCTCAGGTGGTATCTGCTTGCCGTTTCACCGCCGTGGGTACCCACTAAGTTCGATGAAGAGGGTGTAAAGGATACTTACAGCAAGTTTTTCGGCACTCTTCAGAGCGTTTACGCATTCTTCACCATGTACGCGAATATAGATGGTATCGACCCGGTCGATTTCGAGCTGCCCGTGAAGGAGAGAGAAGAGATAGACCGTTGGGTTATCTCCCGGCTAAATACACTTATAGGGCAGGTAACAGACTTCTTGAACGGTTACGATCTCACCAAAGCCGTCAGGGCGATACAGGGCTTCGTCATCGAGGAGGTTTCTAACTGGTACGTTCGAAGGACCAGAGACAGGTACTGGACGAGCGAACTCGACTCTAGCAAGAAGGGGGCCTACCTGACGCTATACGAGATACTTCTCACTGTGGCCAAGCTTATGGCACCGATCGCGCCCTTCACTGCAGAGGAGATATACAGAAACCTCACGCATGGAAAGGAAGACTCAGTCCACCTGCAGTTCTATCCCAAAATGGATGAGTCTCTCATCGAGCCTGAGCTGGAAAAGAGAATGGCGACGGTTATGGACCTGGTAACCCTCGGAAGGGCCTGCCGTAACAAAGTGCAGATAAAGGTTAGACAGCCGCTCCCCAAGATTCTTGTCGATGGCGGTATCAAACCCACCGTTGAGTCGATGAGGGAACTCATACTCGAAGAGATCAACGTCAAGAAGATCGAGTACATAGAAGATCTGGGTAAATACGTAAAATACGAAGTGAAACCCAACTTCAGGATAATGGGTCCGAAATTCGGGAAAGACCTCAAGGCGATAAGTGCAGCACTTAAAGCCCGGGAGGCTGCCGGCATTGTCTCGACCATAAAGCGAGAGGGAAAGCTCTTTCTCGAGATCGGTGGGAACAGTTTCGAATTGATGGAAGAAGATCTGGACATAAGGATACAAGAACTGGCAGGCTTCACCTTCGAGATGAGCGCCGACAATTTTGTCATACTCGACACGGAATTGACTCCGGATTTGTTGCAAGAGGGGCTGGCCAGAGAGATAGTCTCCAAGATACAGACGATGCGGAAGGACGCAGACTTCGAAATAACCGACAGGATAAGGGTTTTCTACTCCGGGCCGGAAGAAGTGGTCAGGGCCATAATGGTCTTTGAGGCTTACGTGAAGGAAGAGACTCTTGCCGACAGTCTTACTCCGGACGATAGCATCCAGGGCGGGACAAAATGGAATCTAAACGGTTACGATACAACTATAAAGATCGAGAGAATCACGAAGGAATCGTTATAGAGACTATCTTTGCTTAAGACAGACAAAAACCGGGGGAAAAGCTCCCCCGGTTCTATCAATTGACGATTATATTCACAATGATATTCGGGTCAAGAACTCTGAAAGTGAAGGATTCAGCTATGAAAAGCTCCACTTCTTCATCGGTATGACTGTGATAGCCAATTTCGAAGTCTCCACCGATTACCATTTCCAGGTCTTCGTGGTCTTTAGGAAGAAGCAGTCCTCCCTGGAGGACCCTGCTCACGACTATGTCAGTACCCAGCAAGGATTCGATACGTTTGACAAGAGGGTAACCCTGTACGTGGGAGTTGAGCATTGCCAATGTTTCGGGGTTAACAACAAGAGCGAAGGGTCCACTGGTGAAGTTGTCCTTCAATTTCTGGACGGCCCTGGCTAGCGACTTCACTATTTCTTCGGGCTTTTTACCCAGTGGTACAGGCTCGGTTTTGGCCTCCTTCACAAGGCCCTTTATCATACCGGCTTCGAAACCGTTGTATATTGCGTTCTCTTCGAAAAGCGCTATCTTTCTGGCGGCCTCTTCAAGCGGTCCGAGATCGGGATCGGCCGTTCCCCTGTCTATGTTGTCCAGTTCCCAGCGGTTCAATCTGAAAGGGATTCGTAATTCCATCAGAGGCTTTGCCTTCCTGAGACCTGCGCCGACCTCATTTCCCGTCTCGATCAAATCGAGCCTTCCCTCTGGCAGGAAAGAATACTCCCAGCCTTTCGGCCCCACAACATTAATCACCCTTCTGGCCGAAAGATAGTTCTTTAGAACCTGACCGGCTCTGTTGTTGACTTCCTTCCACGCCTCGCTCGAAAGCGGGGCGAGCTGTCTTTTGAATATATCCACACTCATCTCCTCCTTATAGCTTTCCTATCTTCAGCGAGCCATCGCCTGACTGACCGCCAGTCTCTTCGACCTCTGTAACCGGTGCAGATGTGAAGAGATAAGTCCTGAGCTGCTCGTCCCAGCCATCCATGTTTCTTCTGAGCCATTCGAGAGCCATGCAGGCATGCTCAATCTCCTCGTCGCGGTTGTGAGCCATGATAGCCTTCAGTTCTGGGTCAGACGAAGCCTCTACTCTTTGATTATACCAGTCGATGGCCTCGATCTCTTCCTTGAGGCTGTTCAAAGCCCTGGAGATGTTTCTAGCCTTTTCATTAAGCACTTCGTACGGTTCATGATAATTGTTCATAACGGACCTCCTTTTCTAAATTCGGTGAGCCTTACTGTGAGTATGACTGGATAGGACAACTTAGGGTTTAAGCCATAAAAAGCATCGTTTCGTTCACAGCAAAAACAACAGCTTCCTCAAAACCTCGAAATAGTCGCTCTCTGTGAAAGTCAACGTCCTGTCATCTGCTTTCTCAACCCCAGGGAAGAAGGATAATCTGTGGGTCTGTGTGTGTTCTATGTACACGATCTCTACTTCAAACTTTTCCGGAAGGGTCATTGGCTTTATGGAGCCGTTCGAAATAGCCCTTGAGACGCCCTCTTCAATCAGCCTTACGACTTTCGCCGGATGGATCGAATCAACCGATGAGCCGCTTCCGGTGTTGGTTACGACGGTCTCTATACCCGGGACTTTATCACGGGCGATCTTTGCAATCCCCGCATCACCGCTCAGAAAGACGACTGGAACCTTATAATATGCTGCCGACATTGCGTTCATAAGGAATTCGCTCACCAGTTCTCCGTTAATTTTCAAAGAGAAGATATCACCTGTCATCGTGTGCGAAAGAGGGTTGAGCCCCCTCCCGGATGGCGAATGGTATCCGGTGAAAACGACGGCGTCGAAGGATGCGTCTATTCCCTGCATCATCATGAAAGGATCCCTGGCCCAACCCCTGATTATCCTTACGCAATCGGGTAGCGCTGACGGGTCGATATTCCTGGCGCTACCGTGAGCATCTCTTATTAATATCTCCGAGGCTCCAGACTTCATGGCCCCGCTTATCGCGGCGTTCACTTCGGCCGTCATCTGCCTTGAAAAGTACGTGTAATCGGCGTGACCTTTGTTTGTTTCATCCCAGGAAGCTATCCCGGCCGTTCCCTCGATGTCTGCACTAATAAATACCTTCAAGAAAATACCCCCTTGTTTACTTTCCAGAATAGTTGGCTATCATTTAATACTATCCGTCGAAAGATGTGCGGTGCCTAATTGCCTGATCTTACGCTTGCGGTATGTTGGACTCACAAAAAGTCATTTTGGGCTATATTCAGGTTCGCGTTGTTCATTGCGAGAAGGGATCGCGAATCGAAGTTCAGGACACATTTCTGAAGTGCTGCAGAGATTACACCAGTTTGCACTTTAACAGAGCCTTTCTGGCGAGTTTATCGGCCATTTCGTTATAAGAACTTCCGCTGTGCGCCTTTATCTTCACCCACTTTATCGAGAGTTTTCCTGCGATTTCTCTCATATGCTTTCTGTACTCGATAGTGCGCGGCGTCTTCGCCTGCCAGTATTCTTCAGCCCAGCCGCATAGTCCTTCATAATCGTAATGAATTTTTACTGCCGTTATGGACTTCTTAAGGCAGAAATCCACGGCCTTTTCGACAGCAACGATCTCTCCAGCGACGTTCCGCATATTCGTATTGTCCCTGAAACAGCCCGAGATCATTCCTATCACTAAACCGTCTTCTATTATTACTGCTGCATATGATGACACCTGGCCGCGACTACTACCGTCCACGAAGATATTAACCCCTTTGAAACTGTGGCCGTTGAACTCCTCCCAAAGCGAAATCAAACGTGCCTTTTCCACCGGTCCGGATCGGCCTTCGACCACGATTCTTCTGTCTCCATTTGAGTTACTGTATATTTTAATCGGATATATCGTTCTGATCTGTACGAAATAATCACCACCGCCCTCCACGGTACATTTTATCCCTTTCTCTATGAGAAAAGCGCAGAAGTCATCCGCCGATTTATTCAGAAGAGTTCTCCAATCTTCTGTGCTCAAAATACGTACAGTCCTTCTATAATATCAAGCAGTAATACAGTCAGATACCCGGCCATCGCGATGAATGGGCCGAAGGGGAGTTGCGCAAGCCTGTCAAGCTTTCTCCTCTTGAAGGCCGATGTGATTGCGTAAACGGCTAATGCCACCAATGAAGCTATCATTATTGTGTACAACGAACCAATTATTCCCGTAGCCAGCGAGAGGACCGCCAGCAGTTCAACATCGCCGAACCCAAAACTATCCTTCCGGAACTGGTTGGCGATAAGAAAGAAAGCTACCATGGCACCGGTTACGATTAACGCTCCTATAAGATTCTCCGGGAAGCGGCCCCGGAAGAAGGCCCAGAAGAAACAGCCCAACCCTACCAGTATCACTCCCGAATCGGGTATCATGTAATGCTCCAGATCTATAAAGGCAGAAATAACTAACCCTGTAACCATAAGAGAAAGCGAAATCGCCTCAGACAGCGGAAAGAGCACGGCATTTAGCACATAAAGCGAAGCCGTTATAAGCTCTACGAGCGGGTATCGGGGCGATATTTTCGAACCGCAGTACCTGCATCTTCCTTTAAGGATGAAGTAGCTTAAAATTGGTATGTTGTCCTTCCAGGCCAGCTCGTGCTTACATATAGGACAGATACTTCGTCTGGGCTTGAATATCGTGTATTCCTTCGAAGGTATTCTATAGATCAGGGCGTTGGAAAAACTACCGAAAACCAGTCCAAAGACGAAAAAAAACGGTACGATAAGCATTATAGAATACCACACTGTCTTCTCTCTTCTTCTGTGAGGAATTCGTTGAAAAGCTCCTTCTTTCCGTAGAAGTACCAGAGTTGACCCTTCTCGAAGGATTTCATGAGCCTTCTGGCTTCCTCGCAGTTCTTGAGTTTCATGAAAGTTACCACCAGAAGCATCTTTAGCTCGGGTTTTTCCGGTTCTTTCTTAAGAAATTCCAGAACCTGCTCCTGAACTGTGTCAAAACGACCGTACCTGAATTGAGTCTTGGCCCAAACTTCGATATCGTTTATATAGACAGGTCGGGAATTGAGTATCTCCTCTTCGATCTTCCTTGCCTGTTCAAAATCGCCTGCCTTCTGACACAGCTCAACCATTTCTGCCTTGGTGAGGATACTTGAGGGATCGCGCTGGGAAAGCGTTCTGAGAACGTTCATCGCCTCGTCTATTCTGCCTGCCTGTATATAGGCGTCGGTCAACATGAAATAAGTTACCAGATGATCGGGGGCCAGTGAGATCTCCCGTTCCCAGTATTGAGCTGCTTTATCGTACTCCCCACGGTTATAATAAGTCTGGCCGAGGAAGGAATGTGCACTTAAAAGGGAGGGGTCGATCATAAGAGCTTGCTGAAGCCATCTTATACCCTCCTCTTCGTTTCCTTCTTCAAGAAAGATGTTGCCCTTTAGCTCGCACAGAGTGGCTTTGTCAACGTTTGCATCCATTAATAGATCGAGAAACTTCTGTGCGCTTTCGTAATCGCCTCGGTCGGCTATGGAAAGTATCTTGTCCTGAAAACCGCTGAAAGTACCTCTCGCGAAGTTCTTCACTGTGAGTCCACACTCGTTCATGTACTCGATGAACTCAAGGTACTCTATTGGAGCGTAGATCTCCGGCACGACAATATCCTCGAAGGCCACAATTAGAGACTTCAGAGTTTCGAGATCCTTTCCTATCTTAGTGCTGCCGAGATCCTCAAGGCAGAGATTGAGGTCTCCGTCATAAATCTGATCGAGAATCGCTACCGAGAAAGGCAAAGTATCCGTTATCGAGTAGATGTTACCGTCATACTTGAGGCGAATCAATTCCATCTCCCCACCTCTTTTCCGTGTTTCTTAGAATATACCATGTCTGCGACCTGATAACACTAACGTTGCCTTATATTGCGAGAAGTGGGAGCAATGGAATTTCTTCTTCGCAGAATCAACAATGCTTACTTTATTCCTTTGACACTCCCCATACCTGAAGGCAGGGGATTCTTGGGTGATTAAACCGAAGACCGTTTCTGGTATCGGAGTATGACCCCAAGTTAAGGGCTGTGCCAGCAGCCCGTCCCTAGGCAGAGCATATTAGCTCCTAGGGCTGGCAGACTATCGCTTACGCTACACCATCTGCCACAGACTATTAGTCCGCTAATATGTTTTTACGTCTTGTACATGACGACATATAGAGTTTTACCTGATAGATGATTAGCTATCAGAACCCCATACTCTATCCAGTTTTCAAAGAACGTTTTTACGACTTCTGCTTGTCGCCATCGACTGATGGATTATTTATAATATACCATGAATGTGCCTTATATCCCCATAGCTGAAGCTAGGGGCTTTACGGCACTTACTGGTAAACCCCTGGCAGCCAATGGTAACTTTCATGTTAGGAGAAAAGTATTAAAAAGCCGTCGGTGGTAGAGCTTTTCTTTTTGAGAAATACTTACATTTTGGCCATCAAACACAGCTATGTTAAAATCCTTCTATCGATGCCGTGGAAAAAAAAGCTATTTTCCGGTTATTGAGGAGGGGTGTTCAATGAAGAAGCTACTTGTATTGTTTGCCACAGTTCTGATCGGCCTTACTGTAATGGGTGTTTACATGAAAGCAGCAGTTCTCGGTGAAGTGAGATCTCTGAACCCTTACTTCATCAATTCGAGTGCTGAAAGACAGTTGATAGGCTACCTTTACGAAACATTGATGACTACCAGTGAAGGAAAGGCTGTTGGTATGCTTGCAGACTCCTGGGAAGTCAACCTTGAAGAGCTGTACATAATTTTTCATCTAAAAGACAGGCTCTTCCACGATGGGAGACCTGTGACGGCTGAAGACGTAGCCTACTCTTTCAATATAACCGTTCAAAAGAGATTACCAATGGGTCCACTACTGGCCTGGTTCAATAAAGCGGAGGTTCTCGACGAAAAAACCGTTAAATTGAACTTCAGGGTTCTCAATTCCTTCGTTGTGAGTTCGATTCCTATGGCTATTCCTATAATCCCTGAAAGCTTATGGAAAGACATTGGTAACCCGATGGAGTTTTCCAATCTGGATAATCCTGTGGGTACCGGTTCCCTGAAGTTCAAAGAGATAACGCCGCAGTCTGTTACATTCTCCTCTAACAGCAACCATCCCGATTCCCCGCAGTATCTCGAAGGCATTGTCTTTAACCTGGTTCAGGACGAAACCATGGGCTTCCTCGGGTTGGTCAGAGGCGATTATGATTACATTTACTGGAATCTCGATCCTTCTCTGGCCACACAGATGCTCAAAGATCCAGACAGATACAAAAACCTCGGTCTGGCCGTCACTAATGGAGATAGTGTCGTTTCTTTGCTGTTCAACCACAGAACTCTACCCGGATCGGATTTGAATTTCAGAAAAGCTGTACAAATGGCTATTGACTACGCCCAGATAGTTGACAGGGTTTACCTTGGTTTTGCCGATGTAGCTTCTTCAGGCTTGATTCCATCGATGGCGAAGGCTGTTTTCAGCTCTAGCGTCGGCGTCGCGTCGATCAATATTGAGAAGGCAAAAGAGTATCTCGCAAAGTCTTCTTATAAAGGAGAAAAAATCAGACTTCTAATTTACACAAGCAAGGAACAGATGGAGCTTGCCGAATATATCAAACTATTCCTTTCTAAAATTGGAATCAACGTTGTAATAGATCCTCAAGGCCATGAAGCAGTTACTGCGGCACTCAAGAAAGCCGATTTCGATATGTCGCTCACCACATACAGCCTGGGATTCCACCCGGAAATGGCTTTCTATCACCTCCACTCTTCAAGAGGGACGATGCAAAACGGCCAGGTTTCCGGCTTCAACTACGGAGGTGTGAGCATACCAGAGCTGGACGAGACTCTGAACGTTATCTGGACGGCTTTCGATGAGAATGTACAGAGAGACGCTTTCCACATTCTCCAGGAACAGATCAAGGAGTTTGTTCCGGTTGTTCCCATCTGCATACCCAACAGGTTGGAGGCCTTCTCGCGCAAGAATCTTGAAGGCTGGATTATATCGGAAACCGAAGGTGTGCTGTCGACGGAGACGTTGAAGAATCTAAAATCAAAATAGGTAGTTAATATGACTCTCTCCTATCTTGTTAAAAGAATCATCATAATGATATTGACGGTCTTCCTGGCGGTGACGATGAGTTTCATACTTATCAGGTCTCTGCCGGGGGACCCTGCGGAGAGATATTACGGCGATCCTAGGTTGCCAGAAGAAATCAAAGAAGAAATCAAGGCTGTCTTCGGACTCGACAAGCCCCTGATCACACAGTACTTTATATTTATAGGGAACGCATTCAGGGGCGATCTCGGCGTCTCGTACACTTACCGCAGAGACGTGGTCGGTGTTATTCTCGAAAGGCTCCCGTGGACGCTGATGCTAACCGTGGTGCCGACCGTCTTGAGTATGTTCGTGGCGCTCTGGATAGGAACATTCATAGCTTTCAACAGGGGTAAGAAGCTAGATCGCTTCATGAGGTTCTTCGCTTTCGGATTGAACTCCGTTCCAACTTTCTGGCTTGCCCTTCTGCTGGTCATGGGAACGGGGTTCTATCTAAACATATTTCCTCTGCAGGGTATGTTCGATCCGCTGGAGAGTGGTATGGCGAGAGTGATAAGCATACTCCACCACGCCGCTCTTCCCTGGATAACTCTTTTCATCGTAGGGATGCCGAGTTTTGCGATACAGGTCAGAAATATAGCGCTGAATATCCTGGGGGAAGATTTCATAATAACGGCGAAGGCTAAAGGTCTGAGAGAGCGAGAAATCCGTCGCAAGCACGTACTCAGAAACGCTCTCGGACCACTTTTCTCGCTACTGACACTGAGAATAGCGGGGCTTGTGGGAGGAGCAGTACTGATAGAGACCATCTTTTCCTGGAAGGGAATGGGGCTGCTGGTCCTTGAGGCTTCCAAAAATTCTGATTATCCACTTCTTCAAGCCACTGTCCTGATGACTATCGTACTGGTTATTATGGCCAATTTTCTGGCGGATGTTCTCCAGGCCGCTTTTGATCCCAGGGTGATTTACACATGAAAAAATACAGAAAATTTTTGAAGGACATCTGGAAAGCTCCGGAGGGAAAAATCAGTATTTTTATACTGGTATTCTTTATTTTTCTCGCCGTTACAGCGGACTGGATTTCGCCTTACGATCCTTACGACATTACCCAGAGAGGCTTTCCGCTGGAAGCGCCTTCAAGGGAGTATCCACTCGGGACCGACGGCTTTGGAGTTGATATACTCAGCCAGATAATTCACGGCAGTAGAGTTTCGCTGACTATAGGGTTTGTCACAGGAATCGGCATTGCCTTCATGGGTGGATTCATCGGAGTGATGGCCGGCACTTATGGCGGCCTGACCGATCTCTTTTCTATGAGGGCAGTCGATTTCATAATGGTGTTACCCGGACTACCCATAATGATACTGCTGATGACAACTTTGGGAAGCAGTTTTTGGGTGATGGTAATGATTTTCGTTCTCTTCGGCTGGGCCTCGGTTGCCAGAGTTACGAGAGCGATCGTTCTTTCGGAGAGAAAGCGTGGTTACGTTGAGGCAGCACGATGCGCCGGAGCTAAAAAAAGCCACATTCTCTTCAGGCACTTGCTTCCTGCGACTTATTCCATACTCTTCGTCACCGCTGCCTTCGCAGCTGGTGGTTCGATTCTGGCAGAAGCCGGTCTTGCCTTTCTGGGGTTCGGAGATCCCCGGCTGGTTTCGTGGGGAAAGATGTTGAATTATGCCCGCACTTACAACGCGATGGTTCTCGGTGCGTGGTGGTGGATAATATTCCCTGGCATCGCTGTTTTTCTTAGCTCTTTTTCGATAATGATGCTGGGAGTTGCACTTGAAAAGACCTTTAATCCAAGACTGAGAGAGAGGGATAGTTAGATGGTGGAGTACACCGAAAACATGGCAAAGCTCGAATTTAGGGGAAAGAACTACGAGTACAAACTTCACGAAATGCCAGAAGAGTTCTTTCGCTGGCAGATAGACAATAGACTCAAGGGTTTGAAGATCTTTCTGGGAGAGGAGAAGGGGATGCCAAACTTCTCTCCCCATACCGTAGTTATGAACACACCAGAATACGAAAATGAATTCTGCATCAACTCTTGCATAAAAGGACTCGGACTGGTTCCCAGATCCGACAAAATTCGGGAACTGGGGGAGAGGGCCGTGGAACTCATAAGAAAATCCTACGATATCGGGGCCGATAGAACCTTTAGAGAGAGGGTAGGTATGCTGGTCGAACTTTATTCCAATCCTGAAACGTTCGACAGAAGCATTCTCTCATCTATGGAGATGTACAAAAAGAGAACCTACAAGAACGTTTTGGAAGACCCAAGGGCCAACCTGCTTTTCTACGATAACCAGACCGGTTACAGTGTAATGTTCAGCGTGATATGCGAATTTGTGCCCAGGGGAGACGATTATTATACTTACGTTAGCGCCATACACGATCTCTTTCATCTTCCCAAAGACCCTTCGATAAAAACAGACAGGTACGATTTCGCGTACAGATTCCACCTTGTGGAAGCCTTCGAAAAGACTCCTGGCCCCAGGGCAAGCACCAGGATCTATTGATCAATCAACAATTGAGGGCCGATTCCGAGTGATCGGCCCTTTTCAATCAAATTTGAATAGTTTATCCTTCTCTATTATCAATTCAAGAGCCTTTATTGATATCTGTATGCATTTCTCCAGACCATCCTCGAAGATTTCTCCGGCCTGAGTCACAGGCTTCTCATCCTCACCGATTTCTTCACGTATCGTCAGAATCGAGCCGGTCCTCAGACCAAATACACCTCCCAGAGTGAGAAGCGTTGAACTCTCCATCTCAACACATAGGGTATTGGCCTTCTTTAAAAGTTCGATCATCTTCGCTGTTTCACAGTTGAAGCGTGCGCCGTAATATGAATCGGTCGAAAGTACTATACCCATGTGGCATCTGTGCTCGATTATCGAAGCTGCCTTCTCAAGGGCCCTTAAAACATGGTGGTGGGAGACAGCGGGATAAATTTCTGGAACGTAGGAACTTGATGTTCCGTCATCTCTGACAGCACCGGTAACGATCACCCCTTCTCCCATTTTGAGTTTTTTCTGAAAGCTTCCAGCACTTCCTACCCTTATGAGTGTATGAACACCGAGTGTTCGGAGTTCTTCAACCGCAATAGCCATACAGGGACCTCCCATCCCGGTTGACATTACCGAAACTCGCTCACCAGCAACTTCGCCGGTGATTGTAAAATACTCGCGATTTTTCGCCACATGGACTGGATTTTCAAAATACTTGGCGATCCTTTCCACACGGCTACGATCACCTGGAAGCAACACATACTTGCCGATCTTCTTGGCATCACTGATACGAATATGATAAGTAGGATTTTCCATTCAATCGCCTTCCTCTAGCAGCCTCTTCAAAGACTTGTCAACTATCTTCTTTATTTCCTGCGGATTTACCGTGTACTTCAGATTTTCACCATCCAAGAAGCTTTCTATCAGTCTGGCCTTCTTGAGTTTCTCTATATGGTTGTTGAGTTCGCCGGCTGGGATTCTTAGCTTTTTAGACATGGCGATTGGCGTGTAGGATGTGTTCTTCAAAGCCCTGAGTATTGCGAGCCTCTCTTTACTTGAGAGGGCTTCGAAGACATCTATACACTCCAGACGCATGTCCTTTTCTCTAAAGGGAATCTCTATCCTGTCGTAGCCGA
Organism: Mesotoga infera; assembly: GCF_900157305.1. Classification (NCBI taxonomy): domain Bacteria; kingdom Thermotogati; phylum Thermotogota; class Thermotogae; order Kosmotogales; family Kosmotogaceae; genus Mesotoga; species Mesotoga infera. The sequence goes on along the minus strand of NZ_LS974202.1, from coordinate 128,907 downwards.
GAATAAAGAGAAACCTTTCTTTATTGCCCATAGAATGGGCTTGATCGATTCCGAGAAACTGTGATACTCCAATTTCTATTCGGCTGACCTTGGCAAGTATATCCGGCACCGTAACTATTTCTAGCTTCTGGAAATAATCGTCGCCATTTTCAGTAATATATTTTTCAAGCAGCTTCAGTTGCCTTTGGTTCGAATTCTTAATGCGAACTTTCATCGAATTGAAAACGTTCTCTAGATACCACTCCAGAAGATAAAGATAATCCTCTTTAGTCTTCACCGGATCAGAGAAAAGCTCCATCAAATTGGCCTTTTGAGACGGGGAAAATACTGTGCTTTCGGTTATGAAAATCAGCATCTCTTTGTCGTCGCTGGTTATCTTTTCCACAATTTTCTCCAGATTGGGAAGGTTTCTGTCTTTGACATCCGGACCGAACCCGGTACGCAGAAAATGACTAAGAAGATACTTCTCCGGAATTCTTTTTATCTCTACAATTAGCTCCTCTGGAGTTATTAGATCCAGTTCCTGTATCAATGAAAACAGCGCTATTCCGAAATACGTTTCACAGTTGAAAAAACGATCTAGCAGCTCTTTTATATCGGGAGGCAGTCTTTTTCCGGTTTCTTTTACCCAATCCGTTATTTCCGCGTCAGGTTTGAACCAGTTGACGAATTCCTGATCAGCGTAGGAACCCATGATCATTTCATTGCAGTTCAGACGGATCAGACTCAAAAGAAAGTCGTAGGCGAGCGAATCAACAAAACTCACTTTTTCCACAAACATCGTATATCACCCCATTATGGAGTAGGTATTTAGATTATACTAAATATCCCCTGTCAATAAAAGTGATGCTGTTTTCGGCAGCGGTCAATTCAACGTTTGCAGAGCTTTATATACTCAGTTTTTCACCTGGATTGTTATATTATCTATTATAGGATCATCTTGAGGGGTGGAAAAAATGAGTGATCAATACATCGGTCTGGACATCGGAGGCACGAAGATACTTGGGGCGCTCTTCGATGAAGAAGGGAAGATAATAAAGAGAAGCAAGAAACAGAGCAAGGCAGATAGGGGCGAAGAAGTTATCTTCGGTCAGGTGTGCAAGGTCATCGACTCACTACGTGACGATTCGGGAAGGCTTGTGGCCATAGGGGCCGGTGTCCCCGGAGTCATAGATCGCGGGAGAATTCTCTTCAGTCCGAACCTCTCCTGGAAAGATTACCCTCTGGAAGAGAAATTGGTCCAACGTTATTCCGTACCGGCTTACATTGGAAACGACGCCAATGTAAGTCTTTTAGGCGTCTGGAAACACGGCATCGGCAAAGGTTGTTCTAATCTTGTAGGTTTTTTCGTGGGTACGGGAATCGGAGGGGGGATAGTAATAAACGGCTCAATATTCGGTGGTTCGACTGGGGGAGCAGGTGAGATTGGTCACATGATCGTACTACCGGACGGACCGTTGTGTGGTTGCGGCGCAAGAGGGTGTCTTGAGAGTCTCGCTTCCAAAACCGCGATCACAAAAATCTTCAGGTCTCAGATCGCCAGGGGTAGAAAGACCTACTTCGAAGATCTTCTATCGAGGGAAGGTTATGTGTTGAAGAGCTCACACCTGAAAGAGGCCTATGTCGGAGGAGATTCTCTCACGGTTGAAGTCATGGACAGGGCAGCCGATTATCTGGGCATTGCTACCGCGTCCGTTATAAACCTTCTTAACCCGCAACTGGTGGTTTTTGGGGGCGGTGTTATAGAAGCAATGGGAGAGCTTATGATAGAGAGAATAAAGGCCAAAGCCAGTGAACTGGCTATTCCTGGTCTTTTCTCTGCTTGTCGTATTGAGCTATCTGAACTGGGCGATGATGCCAGTCTCTTCGGAGCTATTTCATTGATCGAAAACGGCCTTGGAATAATACTCCAAGGGAGGTAAGTCATGAGTGATGGAAAAGTCGGGGCGGTAATAAATATATCATCCAACGCCTTGTTTTTAGTCATCGGCGAATGTAAAGCCGGAAAAATTAAAGTCTTAGAATCACTCGAATATCCTTTGAGCATAGGAAGAGACACCTTCAACACTGGAAGAGTGAGCCAGGAAAAAATAGAAAAAACATGCAAGATCATCAAAGGCTTTAAAAAGCTCACCCGCGAGTACAAGGTGGCGTCTTTGCGTACGGTTGCAACAACTGCCGTCCGGGAAGCCATCAATCGCGACTACCTTCTCGATCAGATAGTCGGCAAAACCAGGATAAAAGTCAGAATTCTCGACGATTCGGAAGAGAAGGGTATCATCTATAGAGAAATGTTGTCTGAGATGAGCGGAAACGAAGAATTGCAAAAGAACAAAGCCTTGATCGCCTACATTGGCACTGGCAGTCTTGGAGTAGCCTGGTATAAGAGAGGAAGACTGTACAGCACTCAAAATATAAAGCTTGGATCTTTAAAATTAACGGAGTTGCTCGGGGAGCTTCAATCGAAAACCAACAGGTTCCACCAGATAGTCGAGGATTATCTGAGCTCCTTCAAGGAAATGATACCCAAATCCTCACCTTTCGGAAAGATCGATCATTTCGTTGTATGCGGTCAGGAAATAGAAATCATCGCTTCCTTATGTGCAACACCTGCCGGAGCGGGTATCACTCAAATTCCGATCGCGAAGCTAGACGAACTGTACGACACTCTCAAGAGCTGTACACCGTCGGAGGTAGCCCAGATGTATGGGATCGCAGAGGAAGTCGCTGAAATACTCCTCCCTTCTCTGGGAATCTACAGGCTTCTTGCCAGCTTCACAAAAAGTAAGTGCATATATGCCAGCCGTGTCACCCTTCAGGATGCCTTGTTGAAAGAGATTCTTCTGACCAGAGAGACCAAGAAACGTCTCGAAAACTTCAGAGAAGATATAGTACAGTGTGCCAGGACCCTCGGAAAACGTTTTTTCTTCGACGAAGAACATGGAAACAGAGTGGTCAAAAACGCTATGGCGATTTTCCAGAAATTGAAGACACCCTACGGACTGGATGAAAACGATGCGCTGATGCTTAAAGTAGCTTCTCTAGTTCACGATATAGGTAAATACGTTAACTTCACAGAACATTACAGAAGGTCTTACGAACTCATAAGGGGGTCGAATCTGCCGGGTATTAGTCAGGCGGATCTGGAAATAATAGCCCTGATCTCTCTTTTTCACAGCAATATCATTCCCTCGGAATCGGATCCCGCTTTCGGAACTCTCTCAATGGAGCAGAGAGTTAAAGTTTCCAAACTGGCAGGTATATTAAGGCTTGCCGATGCGCTCGACAGATCCCATTCGGAAAAAATTGACGTTATAAAAGTAAGGCTGAAGGATAACGAGATTTCCTTAACCATTCACTCGAGAGAAGACATACTGCTAGAGGAGTGGGCTTTCAACAGTAAAGCTAGACTTTTCGAAGAGGCTTTTGGCTTGAAAGCCAGCCTTAAGAAGAAGGTGAATCCCGTTGAATCTTGACGATCCCAATCTGTACCTGAACAGGGAACTTAGCTGGCTTGATTTCAACGAAAGAGTTCTTGAGGAGGCTTTCGACAAGGAAAATCCGGTTTTTGAAAGGTTAAAATTTCTTTCGATCACATCTTCTAATCTAGACGAGTTTTTTATGATTAGAGTAGCCGGTCTCAAAGAACAGCAAGAGGCCGGATACACAGGTATAGATCCATCCGGAATGACCGCGACAGAACAACTAAAGGCAATTTCGATCAAGGTTCACGAAATGGTTGAGCGTCAGAACAATTGCCTTCACAGATCGCTGCTGCCGGCTTTGAAAAAAGAAAATATCTTCTTTCTCAAGCCCGAAGAGTTCGATAATGAACAGAAAGAATACATCGAGAGGTACTTCACTGACACCGTATATCCCGTCGTCACACCGATGGCGATCGATCAGTCTAGACCCTTTCCCTTTCTCCAGAACAAGAGCATCAATCTTGGAGTGGTGTTTGATCAGAAGGATCAATCGCTTTTTGCTGTGGTTCAGATACCTCCCGTTCTTCCAAGATTGATCAAACTGCCCTCGAAGAAAGGGCAGTGTTTCACTTTCATGGGAGACATATTGAAATCCCACATGAACAGGCTCTTCTCGGGATACCCCATCAAAGATATTCATGCATTCAGGATCACGCGAAACGCCGACTTGAGCATCGAAGAAGAAGATGAACATGATTTGTTGATCGAGATAGAGAAATCCCTTCAAAGACGTAGGTGGGGCTTTCCGGTGAGGTTGGAAATCGAAAAAGGTATGAATGTTGAATTGAGAGAATATTTGAAAGAGATGCTCGAGTTGACAGACGAGGATATATACATTTCGGGAACTCCCCTGGATCTTACGTTATGGATGAAATTCGTTCAGCTGAAAGGATTCGATAACCTCAGATACCCAAAGGCCCTTCCGCAGGCTTCGCCCGATCTTTACGGGCAGAACGATCTCTTCAAGATCGTAAGGGATGAAGATATAATGCTTCATCACCCTTTCGAATCATTTAAGCACATATCCGATCTGGTCTATAAAGCGGCCGAAGACCCCCGTGTACTGGCCATAAAGCAGACGCTCTACAGGGTCAGCGGGAATTCTTCGATCATCGATGCGCTAGTCCATGCGGCCAATAGCGGAAAACAGGTTACGGTGCTTGTAGAGATCAAGGCCAGGTTTGACGAAGAGAGCAACATACAGTGGGCAAAAATGCTGGAGAGAGCAGGCTGCCACGTAGTGTATGGACTGGTGGGTTTGAAGACACATGCGAAAATGCTACTTATAGTAAGAGAAGAAGACGACGGTATAAAACGTTACCTTCATTTGAGCACGGGAAATTATAACGATACTACGGCAAAGTTGTACACTGACATCGGACTGCTGACGGTAAGAGACCAATTAACAACCGATGCCTCGGCACTTTTCAACGTACTAACGGGTTACTCATTACCTCCGAGATGGAAAACCTTCGCCGTGGCGCCTTACAATTTACGCGAAACTTTCTTGAGACTCGTTCAATCCGAGATAGACAATGCCGCAAGGGGTTATGAAGCCCGAATAATTATCAAGATCAACTCTCTACTCGATAAAGAATGCATAAAAAAACTCTACGAAGCTTCGATAGCCGGTGTTAGGATCGACCTAATAGTTCGGGGCATTTGTTGCCTCAAATCCGGGATCGAGGGAGTCAGTGACAATATAAGGGTGATAAGTATTGTCGGCAGGTACCTTGAGCACAGCAGGATCTTTTATTTTCAGAACAGAGACAATCCCAAGTTCTTTCTTTCTAGTGCCGACCTCATGCCCAGAAATCTCGACAGGAGAATTGAAGTGATGTTTCCCGTGGAAGACGAGAGACTAAAGAAGAGGCTGAAATCCATACTCGAGATTGTATTGAAAGATACGGTAAAGGCCAGACTCCAGTTTCCTGACGGGAAATACAAGAAAGTTGACAGAAGGGGTAAACCGCTGGTGAATTCTCAAGAGGTACTTCATAAAGCAGCTATCTCCAGACTCAGAAAGTTCGAAAAAGAAAGAATCTCTGGACTGGCCAGTAATCCGGTGTTGAGATCGCGAGAGAAATCTTGAGCATCGGAAAGGGTTTCTTCATTTTTTGCAGCAATAAATAAAATAGAAAAAAAGCACTCAACGTCGATATTCATTCAAAAACGGCTGTAAACGGCCTATTCTAGGTTTATTCATTAATGAATTAAGTAGTAAGCTATTACTGAAGGAGGAGTATCTTTGTGATAAATAGAAAACTCGACTCTGAAAATATTGGAAAGTCCAATCGCAGGCTCGTTCTTCAACTGCTGAGAAAAAACCTTATTACGACGAGGAGAGATCTTGCAGCTGCTTCGGGACTCAATCCCAGTACTGTGACAAAGATAATTCGTGAGTTCCTGGTGGCTGGTTTATGCAATGAAGTTAGTACGGAAGTGACCGACAGGATCGGTAGAAAAGCCATAGAGCTTCGTCTGAATCGAAAGGCCTATTTATCGATAGTCGTGGATATTGGGGTTGAAGAAACCAGTATAGGTAAAGGGTACTTCGATGGTACGACCTCGATAATAAGCAGTTTCAAAACTCCTTCAACATTCGAAGAATTCACAAAGGTTCTTGTTGAGAATACAGGAGAAATAATGAAGAAAATACCCAAATACAAATTTCTCGGGTATTCCATATCCGTCCCTGGTATGGTAGACGTTGAACAATCCAAGATAGTTTATGTGCCCCACCTCGGGTGGAAAGACGTCTTCTTGAAAGATTCTCTCTCGAAAAGATATCCCGTCGTACTGGATAACGAGGCTAATCTCTCGCTGATAGCTGAAAAATGGAACAATCCCGATCTTGCCGGCCTCGGAGATATAGTGTTCGTCTATGTTTCGGAAGGTATCGGTTGTGGGATCATGCTGGGCGGACAGATCCACCGTGGCCGTGACTACTCGGCTGGAGAAATCGGCCATATGACAGTGCAGCTCGATGGACCCAAATGCTACTGCGGCAATAGCGGTTGCTGGGAGACCTTCGCTTCCAGCGAGGCGATAGTGAGAAAGGCACAATCCAGCGGACTTGAGTTGAAGGGCTCAAACAACAACGAAAGATATCTAGATATCCTGAAGAATCATGAAAAGAGCGAATATTCTTTTTTGATTGAAGAAATAGAAAAGAGTCTGGCCGTTGGAATAGTAAACATAGTGAATTCGTTAGACCCGGAGGTTATCGTCCTTGGAGGAGTAGCTTCGATGATTCCAGAAGAAGCGCTCAAACGTCTCACAGGAATCGTCAACTCCAAAGTCCTATATGCAACCGGACAGAACATAGAAGTGAGGAGAAGCATTCTCGATACCCACGGCAAAACCAGTTCGAATATGATAGGCGCTGCTCTACATATCATAGAACGTAGAGTAGATGATTTCATCTGAAGGGGAAGTTTATGGAGATCTTTATTGGAATCGACATCGGTACAACTTCGGTGAAGGCGATAGCTGTTGACGGAAAGGGCAAGATAGAAAAATCCCTTTCTAGAAGCCTACCTTTGCATACGCCAAAACCGGGATGGGCCCAGCAAAATCCGCAAGATTGGTGGGAAGCTGTAGTTGATATTCTCTCGGAGTTTTTGAAAAGTGGCCACAGGATCGCGGCAATCTCCGTGAGCGGTCAAATGCATAGCCTGGTCGCACTCAACGATAGAGACGAACCGGTGTATCCGTCCATCCTTTGGTGCGATCAGAGAACGGAGAAACAGTGTAGGGAACTTACCGATAAGCTCGGGGGCGAGAAGGCAGTCATTGAATCCTTCGGGAACCCGATCCTTACAGGATTTACTCTTCCAAAACTTTTGTGGCTCGAAGAAAACGAACCCGAACGTTTTTCAACGATCGTCAGATGGATGCTTCCTAAAGATTACATAACCTACCGCCTCACGGGAAGATCTACGATCGATTATTCGGATGCTTCCGGAACCTCGGCCCTGACTCTGGAAGGAGAGTTTTCGACACGTGCGCTTGAATTATGTAATGTCGATCAATCATCAAATCCAGAACTCGTCAATTCAGGCGAAATTATTGGACCTGTACTCGAAGGAACGATCTCTGGACTGAAGGGAGTACCTGTGGTGGCTGGAGGAGCCGACAACGCCTCCGCAGCCTTTGGTTGTGGAGTGGAACGGCCGGGCGATACCATGGTAAGCCTCGGGACTTCGGGTACGGTAGTGGCAGTTACGAAAAATGCGGTGCCCGATACTACAGGAGGCATTCACCTCTTCAGACATGTTTCCGGTGAATCTTTCTATCATATGGCCGTCATACTTTCGGCAACCAACTCGCTAAACTGGTTCAGAGAGAGGTTTGCCAGTGAAACAAGTCTCGGTGAGATCGAAACTATCGTTTCCAGTTCACCCGCCGGTTCGAATGGGATTGTCTTCCTGCCTTACCTCAACGGTGAGAGGACTCCACACCGTGATCCGAATGCCAGAGGCACACTGTTTGGTTTTTCTTCCTTTCACAGCAGAGGAGATGTATTCAGGAGCATTTATGAAGGAGTTGCCTTCGCGCTTAGGGAGGGAGCTGATCTCATACAGAGACTGGGAACATCTATAGAAAGAGTCAGGATAGTAGGCGGTGGTTCGAGAAGCGATACTTGGTGCCAGATAGTTGCCGACAATCTGGGGAGAGATGTTTGGTCTCCTCGGGTCGACGAAGGCGCCGCTTATGGTTCGGCCCGGCTAGCTGCCATGGCCATGGGAGTTGAATCGGATTCATGGATAAAGCTCGACAGGTATTTTATGCCCGACAACGAAAGAAAAGAAGTTTACGATGCGATATTTGATATATACAGGAAATTATATAGCAGCTTAAAAGAGAATTTTATGGTCCTGGGCGAGCTACAAAATAGATTAGTGAAATAAAAGGGGGTTCAATATGATTTTCAAGGACATCGACAAAATAAGGTATATGGGGCCGGACAACAGAGATCCTCTGGCTTTTAGCTTTTACGATCCAGAAGAAGAGGTCTTCGGGGTAAAAATGAGCGACTATCTCCGTTTTTCGATAGCCTTCTGGCATACTTTCAAAGGCGATGGAAAGGATATGTTCGGAGAACCGAACGTCAGACGGGGATGGAGTTCGATAAAAGATGAAATGACTCTTGCAAAGATCAAAATCGATGGACTCTTCGAACTCTGCGAAAAGCTGGATATAAAGTACTTCTGTTTCCACGATAGAGACATAGCCCCGGAGGGTGAAACTCTGCGAGAGACCAACAGGAAACTTGATGAGGTAGTCGGACATATAAAGGATCACCTGAAGGATGGAAAGGTTCGCGTCCTTTGGGGGACAGCTAATCTTTTTTCAAATCCTCGATTCGTCCACGGAGCTGCCACTTCGTGCAGTGCAGAAGTTTTCGCTTACGCAGCCGCTCAGGTCAAAAAGGCTATCGAAATTACCAAAGAACTGGGTGGGGAAAACTACGTTTTTTGGGGTGGTAGAGAGGGGTATGAAACCCTTCTAAACACAGATATGTCACTAGAGATAGACAACCTGGGCAGATTCATGAAAATGGCCGTCGATTACGCAAAAGAGATCGGTTTCACTGGCCAATTCCTCATCGAACCGAAGCCTATGGAGCCTACGAAGCATCAATATGACTTCGACGTGGCCAATTCGCTGGCTTTTCTCAGAAAATACGGATTGGAAAACAACTTCAAATTCAACATAGAGGCCAATCATGCCACTCTAGCCGGTCATACCTTTCAGCACGAACTGAGGTATGCAAGGATCAACGGTATGCTTGGTAGTGTTGATGCCAACCAGGGTGACACTCTTCTTGGATGGGATACCGACCAGTTCCCGACCGATTTGTACACTACAACACTTGCCATGTACGAAATAGCCCTGAACGGTGGGTTAAAACCCGGGGGATTGAATTTCGATGCTAAGGTTCGGAGAGGTTCGATGGAAGAGAAAAACCTATTCGCCGGCCATATTGCAGGAATGGACACCTTTGCTCTTGGCCTGAAGGCGGCCATTCTGCTCCTTGAAGAAGGCTCTATCGAAAAATTACTACAAGAGAGATATTCGAGCTTTTCTAGCGGAATCGGAAAAGAGATTGTAGATGGAACGGTATCCTTCAAAAGTCTTGAGAGTTATATAATAGACAGGAAAAACATATTTCCAGAACCTTCGAATCAGGAATACCTTGAAAGACTTGTAAACTGGGCAATAGCAAACGCTGCCAGATAAAATCTAAATCAAGAAAAGACCATGCCTTTTGGCATGGTCTTTTTAAACAACTCTTACCTATATCAGAAGTTGAGTGTGGCAAGCATACCTGCATAATACTCGGCAAGCTGGTTCTTCATGGTCGGATCTACAAGACCTAAGAAGACGAAAAACTCTCCCGGGCCAAATGTTTCTGGATTGGGCGATTCCGAGAACAGCGCTACCCAGCAGAGCTGACCGGAGAAATCGAGTGTGTAAAGATTGATCGATGATTCGCCTTCTATCTTTATTGCATGATTGGCAGCGATATTGTATCTTCCGAAGGCGCCTAGATAGGCGTCGACTATTTCGCCGAGGATTTCTGCCGTCGCGGTAGACTCATAGAATTCTCCCACCATGAATTTCGCCAGGATCATTCCACCAATACCCAGATCTGCGACCTCGAACCCGTCGCCCATCAAGAATTCAACGGAAAACTCCGGGGGCATCGCAAAGCCAAAATACTCACCCTCAACGTCTTTCCAGGAGTCTATGTTCTCAATTTCAACGTCTTCGCCGGCGAGCAGGCTGGCGATAATTCTTATGAACGGGTCGTCAGGTACGGTAACTTCCACGACAGGGGGTTCGATTATCTCGGGTGTAATTACCGGCTCGACTATCGTCTCAGTCTGGTAAACGAAGCTTCCCACGGCACCGGCAATCCAGGATTTGGCCATGTCCAGAGCCGGCCCGGCGAAATTCGATGGTTCGAAGAAGAAAATAGCTACGGGGCCGGCGCTTGTAACGTCGAGGCTCTCTTTCGGAGAGTAAACGATCACCGAGGGAAAATCAACAGGTTGTCCCGTTATTTTTAAAGAAGCAAGATAAGCTGCCAGTCCGTTGTCGAAAGACTTCTTCTCTTCGTAAGACTTCTCTCCGGTAGCTTTATCTCCATACACTGAAGAAACAACAGTGTTCAACAATTCCTGAAGATCGTAACTTTCGAGCTGATAGTAGAAAAGCCACCCGAAAAGTCGTCCTTCTGAATCAAAGATTCTCACATCGTAATTCACACCGTACTTTTGAGTCGATATCGAAAAATGCTGGGGTAGTTTCAGCTCTCGATCACCGATTAGAAAAGAGGTCCATGTAGGGTCTTCCGGCTCCTTCCAGCCATCTCTGAAGGATTGCAATAGAGGATCTACCGTTTTCAGAGTGAGCGTTTCCAGTGGAGAAACTGCAGGTGTAGTCTGCGTTGCCTCCGGAGTTATGGTTCTTAGACCCAACTGGCCAAAAAGCGCGATCGAAAGAGTCATAAAGAGAAGAGATAAAATGAATTTCCTCATATAAATACCTCCAAATGAGATTCCAGGTATTACTCTGGTCTAAAGAAAATTGTACTACCACGACTGGTAGATACATACACAGTGGAAAGTGACTCATCTACGGATCAGGCAGGTTTGTCGTACCCTAGTGAACCAAAATACCATCTTAGTCCTATGAATTCAATAGCCTTTTTTAATGCCTGATTGATGGGATACACTCTTTCAGCCAGATACGGATCAATACCCCTTACCCGCCTCGCAAAGTTGGAAAACACAGGTATATCAAGGCCATCTTTGATACTGTCAGCAATCTTCCGCGAAATATCTGGATAGTTGACTTTCACTAGTTTGCAGATCACGGGTGATGGAAATCCCTCTCTTCCAATTATTGCGGAAAATCCAAAAAGCCGGCACATCAGCGGTCGAAATCCATAATAGCTACAACCTCCTTCAGGAAGCAGTGCGATATCATTTTGTAGCAAAATGCAGGGATCATCTTCGGCCTTTAATTCCAGAATCTCTAGTAATTGTATGGCTTTATTATTCTGCCACAAGTTCATAGAGAGCGGAAGAAACTCAAGAATAGAAACCTCGATGTTCGAAGAAGGCGTCTCGCAACAACTTCTGCAACCCGGAAGACACCTGAGGCCGGTTTGAAGAATTGTTCTGTTTATACTATCGTTCAGCTCGTCATAGACCTCTTCGAGCTGAGTGATTCGTGCAAATATGTCTGCGAAGTCCAGTTCACAGTTCATAGATCACACCTCTGGGGATACGAAGATCACCGTGCCTAGGTTTCGAAGCAAGAACGATTATCCAAGAAAGCCGCTTGGATAAATTCGGTGGCATCAAAACAGAGCACAGGCGTAAATCTCCGTTATGTATCATCTTCAAATACTAATCTTCGCAGATTAATTCCCGTAGCTCTTAATCTTAAAGAATCTCACAACAGGCATATAAAAGGACACGCCATGTAGCAGTAAAGAGAGTTACTCTTTGCTTTGAGGAGTTGTTGTTTGTCATTAAACGGGAGAAGGTCGATGTACTTTTACCTCGATCTTCCCGATTTCTCCTATTTATTCAACCGGTTTCTCCGGCTCGGTATCGAAAAGCCAGTGAATGAACTGAGCAAAACCCTGTCCGGCAGATTTCAATGCTTTTTTTAAGACATCTGCTGCCGTTCTTACATCCTGTCTGTACACTACGATCTCTGAAGTTGCAGGCGTTTCCTCCTCCGACAACGACTCTAGCTTTCTTTTCAGATTTTCTATCATTTCTTTGCTTTTTTGAAGTTCATTTCTCAGAGATTCATTTTCCAGCTCGAGATCGGAAAGCTTTTTCTGAAGCGCATTTATCTCTCCCGTGCCAGAGCTTTGATGTACATATTCGAAGGCTTTATAGGCTGCTTCTTTAACTGTAAAACCACTGGCCGTGTATTCGGGAATCTTTTTGACGACTGGAATCGTGCTTTCGTCGATCTTCTCAACCAATCCCTCATCAAGAAGGACCTTCGCGTAGTTCCTGACGGTATCATATTTAAGGCCACTCGCCTGAGAAAGCTCCCTGTAGTTCATGGTTACCCCTCCATACTTCGATTTTTCGCCATATAAAGTATAGCAGAGTGTACTCCATTTACTTCTCAACATCAATTTCTAACCTTTGAAGCGATTTTCGAAGAGACCATCTGGTATCATTGTTGATATGAAAACCGGATCGGTAACCCGCGAAGCTGTCAACAGACGGGTGGAGGTGTAACTGCAAATATGGAAATCAGGAAACTCGACGACACCTACAGGGAAAGGATCATAGAAATATTCACAATTTGCTTCGACTACAATTTTGATATTGACGAAGATGGGCCGTTCTTCGACGATCCTTCACTCTGGGAATATGTATGGGGCGCCTTCGATGGCCAGAAGCTTATCGCGAGTTATATAAGCTACAAACAGCGAGTGAAGATAAGGAACAGAGCAATCGAATGCCGTTATCTGGATGGTGTCGCAACTCTTCCCGAATACAGGAACATGGGTATAATCAAAGATATCTTCATGAGAGATTGCGCAGATGCCCTCGATAGTGGAATTAACATTATGATGCTGGACCCTTTCAAACATGATTACTATCGTAAACTCGGCTTTGAAACAGCATTTGAGAATCTGAACCTGAGTTTCGATTACTCTCTTCTCTCAAGCGAGATGGTTGAAAACGATTTGAGAATCGTTTCGGGCATGCTATATCAAAAAGATTCTATGAAGCCGTTGGTGGAAGCTGCTCTCGAAAAGCTATGGGAAGAGTCAAGGTACGCAGAAGTCAAAGAGATAAGCGCCTACAGTCAGGGCATCTATCGCGAAAAGGATCTTTTGTGCGCTGTGGTAATCGATGAAAACAATATACCGCACGGTTTGATACTGTATTCCAAGAAAGGCCGAAAAATGAATATAAGACGTTTTAGTTTTACAGATCTCCAGGGTTTTTATGCTTTGAAGAGGTTTTTACTGAACCACAGGGATCAACTATCATCTTTTGAAATCAGAAGGGTACCTCCCGACTTTCCGATCGAGCTCCTTCTTCACTCGGGCTGGCAGGCTGGAAGGTTTGCAGAGTTGAAGGATTTTTCCTCGAGAATGATGAGAATTCTATCACCGATTCCAGTTATTTCGGAACTGATGGACAAGGAAATTTCCGCTCGTGTCATAATCGAAATAGAAGATAGAAATCTGCCACAGAACGACTTATCGTTGTCCATCGGGAACGGTGAAGTAGTATATACCGATCGAAAGGGTCTTTCGATATCGATTGCTGATCTTGTTCCACTCGTGACCGGTAGAACTTCGGCATCGAGATTATGGAGAATGGGGAAGCTTGGCAAAGGGGAATATGGAAAACTCCCATGGGGCATTGCCGAAGTTCCATCGGATGTCCAGATTCTGGATTCTCTCTTTCCCCGTATAACAACCCATAACGCACATTGAGAATTATAGAGGTGGTTTACTTTGAGAAGAGTCTTTCTGTTTCTTTCGTTATTATCAGTCTGTCTTGCCTTTTCTTTCGTTCCGCTGGAGGAACCTGTAACACGTGGGCAGCTCGGTTTTGTGGACAAAGTGAAATCCGTTAAAGTGAAAATTACCCCGATCGGGGCACAAACACCGGAATCCCAATCCTACGAGTTGACATTTGACGAGAGCGGTTTCATCACCTCCCAGAATATGGGAGAGATAATCGTTGAGTACAGGTACGATGATCAGAAAAGACTTGTGACAAAGCTCTTTGTAGATTCCTCAGGCCTACTGCTCCAGAGGATATCCATAGAATACGCCGAAGACAGTTATACCGCTATCGCATATGACGGTTCTAACCTTGAAGTAGGCAGAACACAATACACGTTCGATGTTCTGAACAATACACTCACCTTTTCCAACACATCCGAGAAAAGTTCTTCAAGAAATACTCTTTATTTCGATTCGAATTATATGAACTACCGCCTAGTTTCATACATAACCGAAAGAGTCGAGGAGAGCGATCTTTACATCAACATGGTTGTGGAGATCGAGATCGACTACAACGACTTGGGGCAGTTCAAAGGTCAAAAAATGATTGTAAGGGTTAGGAACAAAGGCCAGGAAAGATCCATGGAAATCACTACCAGGTCCGACTGGTTACTGACTGACGAAAGGGGAAATATCACCAGCGAGATTCAGCGAACAGAGTATTCCGACGGTAGCAACCCGCCCGAGGAATTTATCTATTCCAGAGAGTTCACTTACTATTGATGACGATCCGCTTCAAGTGGTAGATCCGGCTATGTAACATATGTTACAGACCTAAAATGCACCAACCGTTTACTATATTTGTACAAGTAAAAGGAGGGATGCAAGGTGTTTTGTTATCAATGTTCAGAAACCATGAAGGGAACAGGTTGTACCGTCAGAGGGGTATGCGGAAAGGAACCGGAAGTAGCAAACCTCCAAGATTTGCTCATCTGGTTGCTCAAGGGAGTCTCTTTCTGGGGAAACGGTGCCAGAAAATTCGGTGCCCGGAATGAAGAAGTGGATCTCTTTGTGGCCGAAGGACTTTTCACAACCATAACCAACGTCAACTTCGATCCTTTGAGTCTTGGAAAAAAGATTGAACATACACTGAAGATCAGGGACAAGGCCGAAGCCATGTTCAGAAAGGCCTTCATTGATAAGAATGGAAGGGATTACAATGGTACCGTCCCAGAAGCTGCCAGCTGGAAATTGATCGGAGGAATCGATGTTTACGAAATGAAAGGGGCCGAAGTCGGCGTAATGGAAACCAAGGATCCCGACATAAGATCTTTGAGAGAACTGTTGATCTATGGTCTAAAGGGCATAGCCGCTTACACAGATCACGCATACATTTTGAAGCATGCCGACGACTCCGTACTCGCTTTTCTACAGGAGGCTCTTGCCGCAACTCTTGATGATTCTCTTTCCGTAAACGATTATGTCAATCTCGTCATGAAAGCCGGAGAACATGCCGTAAAGGCCATGGCCCTGCTGGATGGGGCGAACACTTCCACTTATGGTAACCCCGAAGTCACCTCCGTCTTCACCGGTAGGATCGAAGGTCCCGGAATACTTGTTAGCGGTCACGATTTGCTTGATCTTGAAGAAATTTTGAAGCAGACCGAAGGAAAGGGGATTAATATCTATACTCACGGTGAGATGCTCCCGGCCAATGCTTATCCGGGCCTGAAGAAATATAGACATCTTGTGGGTAACTATGGCACTTCCTGGTACAACCAACAAAAGGAATTCGAAGAGTTCAAGGGTCCGATTGTTATGACCACCAACTGCATTCAGAAACCATTAGATACTTATAAAGACAGGATCTTCACGACGGGTCTTGTAGGATGGCCAAACGTCTTTCACATACCCAACAGAACCGGCAAACAGCCAAAAGACTTCACGCCGGTGATCGAAAAAGCTCTGGAAATAGGTAACATAGGCGCCAAATCTGGAAAAAACATAGTGGTAGGTCTGGCTCACAATCAGCTCTCAAAAGTATCGGACAAGATAATCGACGCCGTTAAAACTGGAAAGATCAAGAAGTTCGTTGTCATGGCAGGCTGCGATGGTCACGCTAAAGAGAGGCAGTACTACACGGACCTTGCAAGCGCATTGCCGGGAAATACCGTTATACTCACTGCCGGCTGCGCAAAGTATCGCTACAATATGCTTGAACTTGGAGATATCGGGGGCATTCCAAGGATAGTGGATGCCGGTCAGTGTAACGATAGCTATTCACTGGCAGTCACCGCCCTGAAACTCAAGGAAGCCTTCGGACTAAAGGATATAAACGATCTACCGATAGAATATGACATAGCGTGGTACGAGCAGAAAGCCGTAGCCGTTCTTCTGGCTTTGCTTTACTTGGGCGTTAAGGGAATCAGACTAGGACCGGTTCTCCCGGCCTTCTTATCGCAAAACGTATTGAAGGTGCTGGTAGATAACTTCAACATAAGACCTATTACCAACGTAAAAGAGGATCTTGCTTCAATAGTCGGCCGATAAAAATCGATCGAAGAACTCCACCACGGTACCGGCTATCTCGAGTAATGAAGGGCTGATTTTTCCACCGCTGGGTACAAAACCGTGCCCGGCGTTTCTTACTATGAGTAGTTCAGCATAATTACCGCTTTCCACAAGCGACCGATAAAACTCCTCTGACTGGTACGGGGGGACAACTACATCTTTATCGCCCTGTATTATCAAAAAAGGCGGACCATCACCTCTCACATATTCTTTGGGACTCGCAACCTTCAATGCATCTTCCCCTTTTCCAAAAATCTTCTCGGCGAGCACTTTTTCCAGGCCTATGAAGAGACTTTCCAGATCGGTAGGACCAAAGAGGTCGGCAACAGCCATCAGGTCATCAGATACTTCTTTGTATTGATCACCCCTGAAAAGATCGTAGTTGGGAGTCAATCCAGCAAGAGAGACCAGGTGCCCACCCGCGCTCGTTCCGAAGGCACCGATTCTAGAAGCATCAATCCCGTAAACAGCCGCATTTTGTCTGAGAAATCTCACAGCTGTTTTCACATCCACAATTTGAGCCGGAAATATATGGGCGGGGGCCAGCCTGTAATCGACGGCGGCAACCAAATAGCCGTTCTTGACGAGCTCTGCAATTATCAATAAGCCCGGTCCGGACTCTTTATTACCGCTGGCCCACGCCCCGCCGTGAACGTAAATCACCGCAGGGGACTTTTCTTTCTGTTTCAGATTCAGAGGAAAGTAGATATCCATGGTTAGAGTCTCTCTGCCTGTTCTCGAATACTCGACATCGTAGTCGATGATTAGATACCCTTCCACCATTCCACCGGGGAAATAAATCCCGTCCTCCCTCACTCTGTAATCCTTAGACTGACGCGAAGATATGAATAGCTGTTCGATCGTCTCGAAAGCCGATCTTACATTCGAAAAAAAGGAACCGGCAGTCGTATATGTATTAAGGAACCCAACGAATATGAGTAGCGAGAATAGTCTTTTCATTAAACTTATCCTGACTCGTCATCGAACTCTGCCGGGAAAATTCAAGGTATCTCCATCATGTTCAGCACACCCAGGACTATGGCCGCAACCGAAGAGAGTACCGCGATAGTCAGCCAGATATTGTTCGCCCTTTTCAAAGACGATATCTCTTTTTTCGTCTCTTCTTTAGCGGCACTAACGGCTTCATCGACGATCATCTGAATCTCCTCTCTGCTTACCAGAGTGGCATCGAGCCTGCTCTCGATTTCCCCGCGATATGTCGCCAGATTTCTGGAGTTTTCTTCGATTAGCATTCTTAGCTGTGCTGACTCGGTCTGGAGCTTTTGAATGGATTTAAGATTGTTATCGATAGCCGTGACCGATCCATCGAAGTTACCCTTCAGGCTATCGATTTCGACGGCGGTTGCCTGGAGGCGTTTGTCGATATTGGCAAGTGAGACGTTCAGACCACCTATCTTCGCTTCCAGTGTTGTGAAAAGCTTTTCTATATCCGATATCTTGCTGTTGAACTCGAAAACTGTCTGTGAGAAAGCCTCGGGAGAAACCCCTTCGGGAGGGATCGACTCCTTGATCTGTATAAGTTCCGAATTCATCCTCACGAAGCCGATCGATAAACTTCCAATGGACTCTCTTAGAATTCCGATCTGTTCCTCAAGATTGCTCAAAAAACTTCCAAGAGAGTCTTGGGAAGAAGGCGTTAGATTCTCAAAAACGCTTTCCAGACTTTGGACAAGTGCCTCAAGTTCTTCAACACTTTTGTCGATGCTATCGATACGGGTTATAGATCTGTTCAAAATATCCCCGTAAGCTCTCAGTTCTTCCCGCTGATTGTTCAACTCCGCCTCTAGATTCTCAAGATTGGTTAGCGAAGCTTCAATCAAGGATACTCTCGATTCCATGTCGCCCAAACTCGCGATCGATTCTTCGTAAGATCTACTCAGTTCATTCATCACGATGTTTTTAAAACTCTCAAACTGCTCGAGTGCACCGTTCAGGAAAGAAAGCGCTTCTGAAAGTGAGACTGCCGTATCTTCACTAACGCTACCCACTCTTGCGATCTCCTGCTCCAGTTCAATGATTCTCTCATCAATTCTTCTGCGAGCTTCGATCAGTTCCTGCGAAGAATTCTTTATAGTTACTAGATCGTCGGCAAGGAAGGTTCTTGTATTTTGAAGATCACCACCCAGAGCTTCCAGAGCGGCACGATTTTCCTCGATAGCCTTTTCTATACTCGAAAACCTCTCCGGATCAGATATCGATGAGGAAATACTTCCTATGGCGTCTCTCAGTTCTTCGATCGTTTTTTCATGCTTGCCCAGCAAAGTTTTGAGTTCTTCATGTGACGATTTCATCTCATCTATGAGCTGAAGCTCAAGTTCAATTCCCTGCATCTCGGTGTTTAAGTCTTCGATCGAAGTCCTCAGTGAATCGAGCGCGTCCGAATCGAAGGTAGTTGTAGAGAGAGCTGACTCGAGAGCTTCCACTCTTTGCTCGAAGATTAATCTATGCTCCTGAAGGTCGATCATGCTGTTGTCCACAGAAGCTTTGTATTCGGCCAAGGCTATCTGTGTATCGAGAAAGAGAGTGTTCAACCTTCTGAACTGAAGATTGAGACCTTCGACATTGTCCTGGAGGAAGTTAAGTCTTTCATTTAGATCGGCGATACTTTCGTTGATAGACTCGTAGCCTTCAAGATTTGCAGTGTCGGTCGATGGAGGTTGCACTTCTATACTCACCGGAGCCATTTCGACTGTTCTGCCGGGTATAGCTGTCCTAATTCTCCAGGGTAGCAATATATTCTGAACCCTGACATCCATAAAATAATCCTGGAGCGCAACCTGGCTGGCAAGAACTATAATCCCACCGGAAGGCAAAACAATTGGAAGCTGCACTGGTACGAAGAGCTCCTCGACTCTAAAAATCTGACCCTCAACTCGCTCATCGGAGGTGGCGTTCATTATTTGGATCGAATCCAGTTGTATATTCATCGACCTTTCTGATCTAAAAACAAATAACCCTAGCAAATAAAGATCTTTCTCGATCTCTATCTGTCCGTCCTGCCTGTCAGCTACGGCATAGGCTGGAATGAACCTGGCCTCGAAACCTGCACCGGTGAAAGCTACAAAGTCCTGGCTTCTGGAAAGCATGCTGTTGAAGAGTGTATCGGTATCTACGGCAAAAGCTATCATTGAAACAAAGAGAAAGACGATAAAGAGTATCCTTTTCATATCTATACCTCCGATAAGCCAAAAGGCCGTTATTGTATATCAGTAATTCTTGATACCCTGTGGTGATATTAATAGACTATCATATCCCTGCCCGCAGTTGTAAGTAAGACCGCTTTCTGGGATTTTCTGTTCTTCGAAACTTGTTTTCGTTCAACTACAAAGTCTGTTCTAGAGAAGCCATGAAAACAGTTTTCACATTTTTCGGTCAATTACGACTCTAAGTTTATGATAAGCGTAATCTCAAAATCACGGTTAATTATTGAATAGTCCGCTATAAATTATTTTTTTGGACTAATAAAAGATCCATATAACCCGTAAATTAACCTGCGTTTTCATATAAAGTGTCTTATAGCTTGATTGTCAATTAATTTTATTTGAATAAATAAAGCATGAGACTTTGCTAAGTTATAATCGGAAAATTCCAGTGAAAACCGCCCCTTTAACTGTTTTATGTGTAAATGTTTTCAGTATTACCATCGTGTCGGGACCCGAAAGGGCGAGAAAAGGAGGTTGGGTGTATGAAAAAAGGCTTTCTTCTATTACTTCTGGCCATGATACTCGTTAGTAGTCTCGCCATTGGTCAAGTTTACGATCGAAAGGAAACGCTGTACGCCGGTGGAGGACTGTGGAGTCCACCAAACAATTGGAATCCATTCACTCCCTGGGCTATAATGACAGGTACCAACGGTCTGATCTATGAATATCTATTCATGTTCGATCCTCTCAGCAACGAAATGATTCCCTGGCTCGCTGTTGGTGGAGGGTGGATCGACGGGAAGACCTACGAGTTGAAACTTAGAGACAACGTTTTCTGGACAGACGGAGAGAAATTCGATGCCGAAGACGTCAAATTTACCTTCGACATCGCCAAAAAGTACCCGGGTGTGCATTATAGCTCTATGTGGAACTGGATGAAAGAAGTAGAAATAATCGATCCGCTAACTGTGCGCGTTCACTTCACCGAACCACTCTATCAGCAGTGGTCCTTCCAGCTTTATCAATTACCGATGGTGCCGGAACACATCTGGAAGAACAAGACAGAAGCCGAAATTTTGACAGGTGCCAATGAGGGGCCCATAGGCACCGGTTGTTATCTGGCCGAAGGTTACGGTCAGGACAGGATGATCTACATCAGAAACGATAACTGGTGGGCGATCGAGCAATTGGGAATCAAACCTACTCCCAAGAGAATCGTTTATCTTACAGTTTCTGGAAATAACGTGGCTCTGGGTATGATATTCAAGGGAGAGCTCGATATAAGCAACTTCTTCCTGCCGGGAGTTCCCGCAGTGAAAGCCGCTTACGGAATCCACACATACTTCGACGAAGCACCTTACATGCTTTCAGATAATACGGCTGTCCTATTCCTGAATAATAGTAGAAAACCTATGGACGACGTTAACTTCAGGAAGGCCGTTGCGTGGGCTATAAACTCGGATGACATCGTGACCAGGGTTTTCGAAAACCAGGTAATCAGGTCCAATCCACTGGGTTTTCTTCCTATCGATGCCTGGATGAAGTATTACGATGAAAAGGTCGTTGAGAAGTATGGCTTCAAGTACGACCCGGCTGTCTCGAAGAAAACGCTGGCCGACGCCGGTTACAAAGATATCAACGGAGATGGTTTCGTCGAGGCTCCAGATGGTTCTAAGGTTGAGCTCTCAATAATAGTGCCTTTCGGCTGGACAGACTGGATGGAGTCTATAAAGATAATAGCCAACAATCTCAAAGCCGTAGGAATCAACGCCAAGGCAGAGTTCCCCGACTACTCGAGGTACCAGGACGAGCTCTACAGCGGTAGATTCGACATGGCGATCAACAATTTCAATAGCAACCTGTCCAATACGGTGTGGAGCTACTACTACTGGCTCTTCTGGGATATCAGAGAACAGCAAACTCAGGGAAATTACGGAAAATACAACAATCCGAAGGTTTTTGAATTGATGGGTGCTTTCGATCGAACACCGGTAGACGACTATGAAACCGGGCAGAAGATTATGTCGGAACTCGAAGAGCTTTTCCTTAAAGAAATTCCTTACGTTCCTCTTTGGTTCAACGGCATGTGGTTCCAGGCTAGCACCAGTGTATGGAGTAACTGGCCTAGTGAAGACGGTCCACACTATTACCCATGTACCTGGAACGGAAAGTGGCAGCTTGGTGGTATCTTCATGTTGACGGCTCTGAAGGCCAAATAATACATCAATCCGGTCCCCGCAGATTTCTTGCTCTGCGGGGGCTATTCTGTAGTTCTCTTAAGCTATTGGAAGGAGACTCAGACTGTGGGAGCCTATTTCAGAAGAAAAATAGTCATCTACCTTCTCACGTTCATCTTTGCGGTGACAATAGATTGGATGATACCAAGATTCATGCCCGGCAACCCCATCCAAAACCTTCTCTCCAGGTTTTCGACCCGCTCGGACACCACCGAGGTGATCGCCAGGTATCTAAACGAGATCTACGGACTCGACAGACCTCCGTTACAACAGTATTTTGCATTCTGGGCAGGACTATTCAGGGGTGATCTGGGAGTGAGTATATATGTTACTGGGGCCCCGGTTGCCCGGGTAATAGCGAGGGCGCTGCCCTTTGATCTGGCTTTACTGATCCCGGCAATCATGCTGAGTTACATAGCAGGCAATAAATTCGGTGCCTTCGCTGCCAGAAAAAAGAGGCTCGACGGCATAGTCTTGCCTCTATGGTACGTGCTGACTGCAACACCCTATATGTGGCTGGGTATACTCCTCGCTTGGTTTTTCGGGGTTGCGCTGAACATACTTCCGATAGCGGGAGCTTACAGTTTCTCGATGGTTCCAAACTTGAGTTGGGGCTTCATCTGGGATTTTTTCAAGCACTGGATCCTCCCCTTCAGCTCTCTCTTTATTGTACAGTTCGGAGGTTGGGCTATTGGGATGCGCAACATGATTATTTACGAACTGGAAGCCGAATATTGCAGATACCTCGAATCACTTGGAGCCTCGCGAAAACTGATAAGGCGTTACGCTTATAAAAACGCAGTGCTCCCTCAAATAACAGGGCTGGCCCTTCAATTGGGTGTCATAGTTGCCGGCGCACTCGCCACGGAGGTGGTTTTCTCTTATCCAGGTATAGGACATTTGCTCAAAGAAGCGATACTGAATCAGGATTACTTTCTAATTCAAGGGTGTTTTCTCTTCATAATAATTGGAGTCTTGCTGGCCAACATAATACTGGATTTTGCATACATTCTTATCGATCCGAGGATCCGACATTCCTCGGTGGGAGAGACAGTATGAAGATAAAGAACGAGTTTTTATATTTCGCACTGAAAAACGGGCGCTTGAAAGTCGGCCTTTTCATACTCTTATTCTTCGTGTTGTTGGCTGTCTTTGGCCCCTTCTTTGCCAGGTATGGACCCCTCGATTACGCCGGACCGGGTTACCGCCCACCATCGAACGAGTTCTGGCTGGGGACCACGACCTTTGGTCAGGATGTTTTTTCCCAGACGGTTCACGGTCTCAGGGCCACTTTCATAGTCGGGCTGGTCGCCGGTGGTCTCTCGACCTTGCTAGGAATCCTCGTTGGCTTCTTCGCTGGTTA
Organism: Mesotoga infera; assembly: GCF_900157305.1. Classification (NCBI taxonomy): domain Bacteria; kingdom Thermotogati; phylum Thermotogota; class Thermotogae; order Kosmotogales; family Kosmotogaceae; genus Mesotoga; species Mesotoga infera. Next base: position 105,571 of record NZ_LS974202.1, on the reverse strand, counting down.
TCGAGGAGGTATGGTTGACGAACTGCTTAACATGTTGACCAACATAGTCACCGTGATACCTACACTGGCACTTTTGTTGATAGTCGCGGCATACTTACCCTACAGGGGGATACTTGTAGAGAGTGTTTTTATAGGTCTTACCGCCTGGCCATGGGCGGCGAGGGCGATAAGGGCACAGACTTTCACCTTGAGAACTAGAGATTTCGTAGATCTTGCAAGGATTACAGGTATGAAACCTTCGAAGATAATTTTTAAAGAGATAGCGCCTAACATGATGTCGTACCTGTTCATGACCTTTATACTCCAGTTCGGAGGGGCGATACTCGCAGCCGTTACCCTGGATTTTATCGGGTTGGGTCCCACTCAGGGAATTTCACTGGGGCTTATGATGCAGAACGCTGTTCTCTGGAGCGCGATTCAACTCGGGATGTGGTGGTGGTTGATACCGCCGGGAGTTGCCATAACGGCCATAGTTGGAGCGTTGTATTTCATGAACACAGGTCTCGATGAAGTTTTCAATCCGAAGTTGAGGGAGATGTGATCATGTCTCTTAATGTCTCCAATCTGAGGGTGTATTACCAGACGCTAAAAGGAGATGTGAAGGCTCTCGACGGGGTCACTTTCGATATTCGCGACGGAGAGATAGCCGGAATTGTGGGAGAGTCGGGGTGCGGAAAATCAACACTCAGCAATTCGTTGATAACATTGCGTCTTCCCATGAAATTCGTCGGAGGGTATGTCTCGCTGGATGGGAACGAGCTCCCCTTACAGGATCATAAGAAAATGGGTGGCTTCAGATATAAAAAGATTTCGATAATACCTCAGTATGCCATGAACGCTCTCAATCCCACCGTGAAATTGCGTAGACTTATCTCGGATCTCCTGAACTGCCATGGAGTGGGGTACGATGAAATTCTTCCTGAACTTAACAGGAGGCTGGATGTAGTCAATCTCGACAGGGCAGTACTCGATATGTACCCTGTGGAACTTTCCGGAGGTATGAAACAAAGAGCGGTGATGGTTATCTCCACACTGTTGAACCCGTCGCTTCTGATCGCCGATGAGATCACTTCGGCCCTCGATGTTTCGACCCAGCGGGCCGTTGCGGAGATGATCGTCGAATTCAGAGACAAAATACTTGTAAAAAGCGTGATCTTCGTCACCCACGATATCTCGATTCTCTACCAGATAGCCGATTCGATAATAATAATGTATGCCGGAAAGCTGGTCGAGCGTGCCGGAACAGAAATCATAATTAATAAGCCCATCCATCCATACACGGAAATGCTGATCTCTTCTCTACCCGAGGTCGGTGTATACCACAACGATAAAAGGCTGAAAGGAATACCGGGAAAACCACCTCAACTCCTCTCCCCCCCGCCGGGTTGCAGATTCAAAGAACGCTGCCCGCAAGCTTTCGAGAAATGTAAAGAAGAGCCTCCCATGATCGAAATCGAACCGAACCATTGGGTGGCATGCTGGAGAGTGAAATAAATGCTTGAGCTAATAAACCTCACCAAAGTTTTCAAGACGGGCGCGTTTTCTTCTGGGCGGTTCAAGGCTGTAAACAACGTTTCGTTCAAAATTGAAAGAGGCGAAGTGACTTCTCTAATAGGAGAGAGCGGGAGCGGCAAGAGCACCATAGGAAAGATGATATTGAGGCTTCTAACCATAACTTCAGGTGAGATAAAGCTTGACGAACGGAACATAAGCACAATAAAAGGAGCGGAATTGAGACAGTACTACAAAAAAGTCCAGGGCGTCTTTCAAGATCCTTTCAGTTCATACAACCCCATTTTCAAGGTTGATAGAGTCTTTGAGAACTTGCACGACGTCTTTTTCAAAGAATTGCGCCAAAGCGAGTGGATTGACAAAGTGGATTCGGCCCTCAAGAAAGTTGGACTGGACTCTGAACAGGTTCTTGGAAAGTATCCCCACCAGCTCAGTGGAGGGCAGTTACAGAGAATCCTCATATCCAGGGCTCTGTTGCTGGATGTTAGTTTCCTTGTGGCCGACGAACTTATCAGTATGCTGGACGCCTCGACAAGGATCGACATCCTTAATCTCCTCGCCGATCTGAAGAAAGGTGGGCTTTCGATACTCTTCATAACTCACGATCTGTCTCTTGGATACTATCTTAGCGAAAAGGCGGTCATATTGTACAGAGGTCATGTTGTTGAAATGGGAAGTACCAACCGGGTCTTTCTTAATCCCATTCACCATTACACTCGTAGACTCATCTCCTCAGTACCGAGGTTGGATAGAAAATGGAAGGACATCGACAGTCTTCAGAAAAACGAGAAACATAGTTTGAAGTGTTTCGATCCCGCTGAAGACGGAGAACTCGAAATGGTGGAAGTTGAAAAAGATCACTATGTAGCCGTAAAAAGGAGATGAACATATGTTTGGCAAAGATTTTGAATTCGGTGTTTCTCTGTCAGGATTTCAATTCGAGATGGGTAGAGCCTGTCCAGAAAGTGTTGACCGCGGTTCGGATTGGTATCTGTGGACTCACGACAAGTTGAACATCGAAAACGGTATCGTGAGCGGCGATTATCCCGAAGATGGCCCGAATTACTGGGAAAATTACGGAGAGTATCACAGGCTAGCCGCTTTCTCGGGAATGAAAATAGTGAGAATAGGTCTGGAATGGTCGAGGATTTTGCCATCCCCCACTTTTGATATAAACGATGTTGAGATTGGAGAGATCTGTGACCGTAGTGCTCTAATGCATTACCGAAAAGTCATCGAAGATATCAAGGAACGGGGGATGAAAGTGGTGGTCAATCTTAACCACTTCACACTGCCCGTCTGGCTTCACGATCCAATTAAGGTAAACAGATCATTCGATTTCACGTCTGGAGGCTGGGTCGATCCCAGATCAGTCGAGCAGTTTAGAAAGTTCGCTGCGCTTTGTGGCAGGGAGCTTGGCGATCTAGTGGATATGTGGTCAACTCAAAACGAACCCAATGTTGTAGCCATGCTTGGCTATAGAAACAGGGCTTCAGGTTTTCCTCCCTCGATCATAAGGCCTGAACTGGTAGAAGTTGCCCGAAATAACCTGATCGAAGCTCACCTTGCTGCATATGATGAACTTAAGAAGACATCCGATCTACCGGTAGGGCTCATCTACGCATTTAGCTGGATCGACGGGGAGGAAACGGCCGTAAATTTGGCGATGAAAAAGACTCAGTTTGAATTTGTTGATCGAATCTCAAAAAAACTTGATTTTCTGGGTTGTAACTATTACTCAAGGATGGTTGTAGAGAGCGATCCCTCTAGCGATAATGGATACAGAACTCTCAGAGGCTATGGACAGAGTTGTGAACCCAATTCACCTTCCGGATATGGAAGACCGACGGGAGACTTCGGCTGGGAGATCTATCCCGAAGGGCTGTACAATATACTGAAGACGATTTGTAGAAGGTACGACGTGCCTGTGTATGTAATGGAAAACGGTATTGCAGATATGGCCGATCGCTACAGACCTTACTACCTGATAAGCCATCTCAAAGCTCTGGAGAAACTGCTGGAAGAAGGTTACAACATAAAAGGATATCTCCATTGGTCGCTCACCGATAATTACGAATGGTCGTCCGGTCTGGGAAAGCGATTCGGGTTGATCGGAGTGGATTTTTCCGACGGGAAACTTACACCAAGACCTTCGTTCTACCTTTTCAAGGAAATTATTGGGCAGGGTACAGTGAAAAACTTTGAAAAGATGCTTGTAACACCTTACAGTATTTTCGACACGGACCTACTTATAGAATAGGGGGAAGGTTTCAGTGGTTACGATCAAAGATGTCGCTGCCGAGGCGGAAGTTTCCATAGCAACTGTTTCACGCGTTCTGAATGGAAGTGGCTACGTTTCCGAGGATACCAAGATACGCGTATTGAGGGTGATAAATAGGCTTAACTACCACCCAATGCCCTCGATACGCAAGCGTAGTCTATACAGAACTCTGGGAGTGCTGTTGCCCAACACCATGGGCAATCACTACGGAGAGATCTTCATGGGTATTGAAGAGTACGCCCACAGAAACGGTTTCAACGTAATGTTAGCCATGGCAAGAGAAATGGTGAGCCGCGAGCAGGAAATCCTTAATGAATACTTCCAGAGAAAGGTCGATGGGGTGATAGTCGCAACGCTTCACAGCGACGAACACATGTTGAACAGGTTCATTCAGAGCGGTATCGCGGTGGTAGCCGTCGATTCTCCCATTAGGGAAATCCGGGCCGATTCCGTTAATATAGACAACGCATCGGCAGCATACTGCGTGGCGAAATACCTTTATGACAGGGGACACAGACACGTTCTCTTCCTCCCCGGTCAGGAGGATGTGCACGCTTCCAGGGACAGACTTAGGGGACTCAGGAAGTTCGCCACCAGAGCTCCAGACTTCAATCTCAAAGTAGCCAGAATAGGTGGTTTCGAACCTCATCATGGACAGGAGGCAATCCGTGATTATCTACATTTTTCGGGAATCGACTTCACCGCCATTTTCGCCGTGAACGACCACGTGGCAATGGGGGCTATTCAGGAACTACACAGAAACCACATTCACGTTCCTGACGATGTATCTGTGATCGGTTTCGACGATGCCGTACACGCGCCGTACACCATCCCTTCGCTAACCACGGTCTCACAACCTAGAATAGAGATGGGAAGCGCTGCCGCACAGCTGCTGATAGAGAGATTGAAATCCACACAAAAGAGGGTTTTCAGGAACATCGTGTTACCAACAGCGATAATAGAAAGAGAATCCGTTAAGGCCGTATAGAAGAGTGTCAAAGGGGGAGTGTTTCCATGGGCATCAGGATAATAGGCCAAAAGCTTCCGGACTTGCCCTGGGAGGAGAGGCCTGGCAACGACGATCCGGTCTGGAGATATACGAAAAATCCAATTATCACGCGTGAAGCGATCAAAGGAGCCAACAGTATATTCAACAGCGCAGTGGTAGCCGACAAAAACGGATACAGCGGGGTCTTTCGTGCAGATACAAAAGAACTCATAATGCAGCTCCATGCCGGTAGGAGTCGGGATGGGCTTTCGTGGAAAATAGATCAGAAACGCATTGAGTTTCAATCCGAAGAACCTGAGATAAGCTATTTTATCTACGGTTACGACCCCAGAGTAGTCTGGATCGAAGACCGGTATTACATTACCTGGTGCAACGGGTATTACGGACCGACGATCGGCGTCGGCTACACTTACGATTTTAAGAATTTCTATCAGCTCGAAAACGCCTTCCTTCCCTTCAACCGCAACGGAGTTCTCTTTCCAAGAAAGATAAATGGTAAATTCGCCATGCTCAGCCGGCCCAGCGACAACGGCCACACTCCCTTCGGCGATATCTTTTACAGCGAAAGTCCAGATATGATTCATTGGGGATGTCACAGGCACGTCATGTCGCCCACAACAGGCTGGCAATCCACGAAGGTCGGAGCCGGGCCGGTTCCAATAGAAACCTCGGAAGGTTGGTTGCTGATTTATCATGGTGTCTGGACTTCCTGCAACGGTTTTGTTTACAGTGCCGGCGTAGCCTTGCTCGATCTAGAGAAACCCTGGAAGGTTATAAAAAGGTCCAAACATTACATTCTAAATCCGCGTATGCTCTACGAGAACGTCGGGGATGTACCTAATGTAATCTTCCCGTGTGCCAGCATTCAAGATGCTGATACCGGTAGAATCGCGATATATTACGGGGCGGCCGATACGGTAACGGCCCTCGCTTTCACAACGGCCGGAGTGTTGTACGACTTTCTTGAGGAATTTTCGTACAGGTAAGAAATCGGATAGTTTCAGCTAGATGCAATTTATAAGTTCTACTCTTCAGGCAACGGCCTACGATGACATTTATCCACCGTGTCGCACCACTATGCTATACTGATGGCAATGATCATAACGGGTGGTTGTTCGGCATGCAAGCTCCAGACGCGTCATCCTCAATCAAAATGGACAGAATTGCCTGGATAGATATCTCCAGAGGTTTTTTGATGTCTCTGGTGGTTCTCTTTCACACACTGCCCCCGCAGCTGGTTGCCGATCTTATAAACCCTGCAGCATGCACTTTCTTTTTCCTTTCCGGGTTGATCTCGAGAGACGCACCGATTATCTTCAGTATCAAGAAGAGATTTAAGCAGCTGATGGTTCCATACTATTTCATGTCTCTTATAAATCTTGGGATCTGGTTACTGGCCTGGGTCATCTCTAAGCGGACCGAGCTGGATTTGCCTGTAATAGACGTCGTATGGAACATCTTACTAGTAAGGACTGCGCTTGGCATAATGCCCTTCAATATCATACCTCTCTGGTTTTTGCCCGCTGTCTTCGTTATGGAGATCTATTACATATTGTTCAAGAGATTGAAGATACTTACGATAGGTATTCTTGTAGGGTTCGTTTCGATGTTCTTTTTCAGAGGTTCTTTGCCTTTCAAAATCGACGTAGCCCTTGCCGTTACACCATATTTCGCACTTGGAAAGGCCATGCAAGAAAAGAAAGATAGGATCCCTAAAATCAGCTGGCCGGTCTTGCTAGTAGCGTTCGCGATTTACGCGTCATCGTCTTTCCTTTGTGGCGAAGTCTATCTGATGGAAGACTACTTCGGTCCACAACCTTTGATATACATAGTCGCCGCACTTTCCGGTATCGTCTCTATCATAGGTGTTTCAAGAATAATCGAGAAATTTCGTAAAATGGCGGACTTCTTTTCTAGAATAGGAAGGAATACACTTTTCGTGCTTGGCTATCATATCGCTGCAGGAGTACTCGTCTATCCTCTTTTCGATCTTTTCGGAGATCCTATAGAGATTCTCAGAAAGTTTTGGATTCTGTACTGGTTTATCAATATATTAGTGGTTTATCTGGCCATAAGATTTTTACCGACCGGCGTGGTTTCATTCTTGTCCGGAATTTTTCCTGTCCACATCAAACGAGATCTCAACACCCGGTAAACCTGCCCCAATAAACGGTGATGGCGCTTTCCAACAATGGGCCTACCCGTGTTATCATTTTATTCGTAAGGATTCTGAAAGAGTCGGTATTTCACGCAATAAATTTCATTCTGGAACGGGATTTAGGTGAACATAGTTCTATACTATTTGAAAACTAGAACTTCATATATTGCAAGTACACGCTCCATTCGAATACTCGCAAGGAGGGACCGTAATGCTGGTAATATCTATAATTGCTCTCATCATTCTGGGATATCTCTGCTACAGGCTTGTTAAAAGAGAGGGTGGTATCTTTTTGGGACCCTACGAATTCAAATTCACCAGAGAACCCGGCCCCGAAGAGTATATAAAGCGTTACAAGGAACTCCAAAAGAAGAACCAGGAATTTGAGAGTAGACTGGTGCTGAGCGCTGCTGCCAATCGTTTTCCGCAGAATGCCGATATCTTCAAGACTCTTATGGAAAAGATATTCGCGGACCTGAAAGTCGCAAAAAGCGAAAAAGAGATCGAAGACATCATGGCCCGTGGTGAAAGGGCTCTGGAAGAGCTCAGCAGAAACGCTGGAAACAATTCCATGGCTCTTGTTGAACAATATTCGAAAAAACTACTCGAAATCAGGGAGGAATTCGAACAGCTAAAAGCTCGACGCGAAGACGAAATAAAGCAACGACAGATTGAAAAAAACAAAGAAGTACTGCTGGAACTCGAGAGCATTCTCGAAGGTATCAAAGTCTCTGACGACGAAATGGGCATAAGAAGAGCAATGAACCATGCGGCTTCGATCGAATCAATGATCGATGTCTCTCTACTGGAAGAAACTCTCGGAGAACGTTATCAGGAACTTAAAACTGCTTTCTACAGAGTCGCTGAAGAAAAGGTGGAAGAACTTAGAAGTGCCAGGTACGGACGCTACAACAGGAAGGCTATCGATAGATTGAAGAATCTGCTCGATCGCTTTTCCGAGAACGAAAAAGAGTATTCGAAGGCTTCCAGCAATCTGCCTATATTGATCAAAGAGCACATCGCGTCGTTGAATACCGCTTATTTCGATGGACCGACCATGCAGTATTTCAACTACGTTTACGGTTATATATTCTCGCTGATCGATGATGATTTGAAATTCGAAGTTACGAGAATAATGACAGAAACACCGAAGGATACACTTGAACTATGAGCGATAAGGAAAGCAGGATCGTTCCATTTACTACTCCGCTAGTCAGACGAGCGGAACCTTCACAAACTCAACTGGGAGTTTCGTCGATTGAAAAGGCACTGGAGAAGTTCGATATTCGTCTTTTGTCAGATCTTTTCAGAAAGAGCGGGAGGGATATCGCCGCGATTTCGAAAATCGAGAGAACCGCCGACGATTTCGAAAAAAAACTCGAAAAACAAAGAAAGGAACGCTTCCAAACTCACAGCATGGTAATGAAAAGCGAGACCGTGACTCCTCTTGAAATTATCATTAAAGAGACCCCATTGAAACAGTGGTATACAACTGGAAAGACACTGGGAAATCTAGCCTCGATAGGTGCAAAAGTGGCCTTGCAACTTTTGAAAAATAAAAACAGCGAAAAACTCTTCAGAAGACTTCGTATATATGAGATAGACCTCGTTAGACTCAGAATACAGAAAAAGCACTAACTTTGGCAATCTTAAACGCTTTCTTTCCTGAAAAAATACTTTTATCTTCAAGAAAAGTACTGTGCAGCTGACCCAGACTCATTTTAACAAAGAGAAAGTTAACGAAAGAAAGAACGGGAAGAAGGAGAACGTCTGTGTAAAGCAAAATAGAAATTGGTTCTTCCTCACAATCTATGAACTAGCTCATAATGGCCTTCAATCTCAGAAGTTCAAAGGAACATCTGCCGTACATTATCCGCTTGATCACCTTTATCTTGTTTATAACGCCTTCTATGATTCCGTTGCTGAACCCGGTTCTTATCGCATTCTTCACCGCTTCAATGTCTCTCTCTACCGACATGATGAAAGTGTTCAGCTCGCGGATGTTGTATCTCTTTACTTCTGAGAGCCAGTCCTCAAGTCTCGATTCATCTTTGCCCTTCAATATTTCTCTGAACCTGTTCACAGCCGGGTACAGGTTCTGTAAGTTACCGTTGGCTTCTATATACTCTTTCATCTTCTTCTGATCTGCCTCTTTGAATTTCGAGATGTCTTTGTTCAGAAGCGAGATCAACATTCCTCTTCTAAGCGTTGGTTCGGGAGAAGTCTTTCTTATTTTACTGTTGATGTTGACAATAGAACCATCAGATTCCACCAGAGAGTTGTCCGCTTCAAGTCTGTTAGAGTTCCTCTCAAGATAGTTGTGGCTGAACTGGATGACGGGAGAAGAACCACCCTGATCTCTTCAGATACTGAGCTTTCATCTGAGGATATCTTTCTGTATTATCTCCACAGATGGTACATACCATTTTTACCAGGGAACTTGAAATATAAAAAAAGAACCGATTTAGTGCAATCGGTTCTTTTTGTGATTATTTGCAAGTTCCAAAGATTATGACTTCTTACTTTTGAAGACTTTTTTGAGTAACCCGACCGTCGGTCCACCGAAGAAGACCAGCAAGATCAACAGGAACAGCACCAGGGAGATAGGTCTGGTGAAGAACTGATTCATGCTTCCACCGGTCTTTATTAGCCCTACCCTGAGATTATCTTCGACCATAGGACCCAGTATGATCCCCAGTATCATTGGAGCCAGTGGCACTGCAAGCCTTTCCATTATGTAGCCGATGAATCCGAAAGCGAGCATCACGTAGATATCGAAATAGCTGTTCCTGATAGCATAAGACCCTATCATCGAGAAGAGAACTACTCCCGTGAGAACTACACTGGTTTTTAGTTTTAAAACTTGCGCGAAGGCCTTTATTCCTAGATAACCTATAGGTATCATGAGTATATTTGCAAGAACTGCGATTCCGAAGACTCCATTCACGAGTTCTCTCGATTCCTTGAATATCAACGGTCCTGGTTTCAATCCGTACATAAGCATGGCACCGAGTACGATGGCGGTTATGGTATCGCCCGGAACACCGAAGACCAGTGCAGGAATCCAGGTACCACCAAGTGCGGCATTGTTGGCGCTCGTGGGAGCGATAACCCCTTTTATGTTACCCGTACCGAAATCTTCGCTGTTTTTTGAGGTTTTCTTCTCCACACCATAAGCAACCCAGGCTGCAATATCTGCACCGGCGCCTGGAAGTGCGCCTATGAAAGTCCCCACGAAGGCTGATTTTATGAGGGTTATCTTTTCTTTCCATATTATCTTCAGCGCTTCTAACGGTGAGATCTTGACTTTTTCTGTTATGGGAGGAAGCTGCAGTCTTGTAGCTCCCTGCTGGACTCTCTTTAGAACTTCGGAGATTCCAAAGAGTCCGATCATTGCAGGAATAAAACCTATGCCATCCATGAGTTCTATATTTCCAAAAGTGAAACGCGGATATCCGGTGGTTATATCTATACCGATTGTAGATATTGCCAGTCCCAGAACGGCCGATGTGAGTCCTTTTATCATGTTTCCCTTGCTTAAAACGGCACTCATGCTCAATCCAAAAAGCCCGAGCCAGAAGTATTCGAAATTGGTGAACTGAAGCGCGAAATTGGCCAGAGGCGGTGCGATTAATATGAGTAAAAGTATTCCGATCAACCCACCGATCGCCGAACAGAAGAGATCCAGAGTCAGCGCCAGCGAGCCTTTCCCCTTCTTCGCCAGTTCGAAACCATCTAAAGTGGCCGCTCCAGAGGCTGGAGTTCCCGGAATCCTGAGAAAAGTCGCGGGGATATCGCCGGAGAAGATTGCTGTGAAAGAAACCCCCAGTACCATTCCCAGACCAGCCATAGGACTCATGTAATAACTGATGGGGATTATCAAAGCGACCGCCATGGTAGCTGTAAGACCTGGCAATCCGCCGACGAAAATGCCAAAAGTCATAGCGAAAAGTACGGGGAATATAACATCCGGGCTTAAGATAGAGAGAATAGTATCCATACGATCACCTCTGGAACATGGCCATAACGATTCCCTCCGGGAGCGGAACCTTGAAAACCATGCCGAATATCAAGAAAATAATGACCACCAGAATCACCGAATATACTAAAGAACGCCAGATCTTGACGTTTAGAATTATCATCAAAGCTGCAGATACGATCGTGGCTCCAAGAATGAAGCCAAGCAAGTTTATCAGAGGTACGAAGAAAATTATTCCCACGATGATCGCTATCACATTTTTCGTGCCGTCTAAAGTGATTTTGTCAGAAGGGGCAAGAGTGGCATCCTTAGGAATCCTTTTTAGCCTTATCATAATCAAACTCTTGATGATGTAGTATGTACCGAGTATGATTATGATTACAGCCAGCGTGAAGGGAAAAAATTTAGGTCCGGGTAACTTATTACCCCGGACCACATAGTTCGGGAAGGACGAGCCGAAAAAAAAGATAAGGCCGGACAGTATTAAAAGCGAAATCCCAAAGAAAATATTTTTAATGTTCATCCGATCACCCCGATTAATTAAAGAAACGGGTAGCCCTTAGGCCACCCGCTAATTACGATTACTGAATGAATCCTCCGAGTTCGAGCACGGATTTCCAGGCGCTGTCTTGTTGCTTAGCAAATTCATAGAATTCCGCTCCATTTCTTATCTTGATGCCAAAGCCATTGATATCCATAAATTCTTTGAAAGCATCGGAATTGGCAATTTTAAGTACCTCTGTTTCGAGGATCGCTTTTACTTCGACGGGAGTATTTTTCGGCACTGCGATACCTCTCCATGTACCTGCCGACCAGTTGATTCCCTGTTCCTTCAGTGTGGGAACGTTGGGGAACCTCTGGAGTCTTTCGTCTGACATAACTGCCAGGGCTTTGAGTTGGCCGCTGTCAAGCTGGGAAGCGGCTTCGGCGATTGAACAGGTTATAACATCGACGTGACCGCCAAGAAGTTCTATTATTGAGGGAGCAGCTCCCGTTGTTGGTATCCATGTAACTGAATCCACAGGAACTCCCGCTTCATTGAACATTCCGATCCTCGCCAGATCCCAGATAGATGCCGCACTCGAACCCGAGAAGAAGAACTTGTTAGGATTTGCCTTGATATCTGCCAGAAGTTCATGGATAGTGTTCCATGGTGCATCGGCCTTAACTATGACCCCTGCAGCATCTTCGTTGAACTGAGCAATGTAATCGAAGTCATCATAAGTAATCGTCGTAAGGCCGAGCCAGTGCATGTTGGCGATCTCCAGAGTTACAAGGGTAATGGTATAGCCGTCAGGAGCTGCATAAACGCCGGCGCTGTGACCTACAGCTCCACCGCCCCCTGTTTTGTTGACAACCGTGAAAGGCTGTCCGAGAGCCTTGCTCAACTCGTCTGCAATATATCTCGCAACTCGGTCGGTTCCACCGCCAGCGCCCCATGGACAGATTACCGACACGGCCTTTCTTGGATAATCGACACTAAACAAAAGAGACGAAGCAATCAAAGCAATTACTAGGAACACTAAAATCTTCTTCATCAAAAACACCTCCTATTGGATAACAGGGTTTCCCCCGGAAAAATCCATTATCTGTTTCCTGGTTGGCTGCCCCTCGGTCGAGCCGGTTGCAGTACAGGTGAGGGCAGCGGCTCTCAAAGCAAACTCAAGTGCTTCTTGGGTTCCCAGGTTTTCGAGATTGCAGCAAAGGAGTGATGCTGTGAAGGCGTCTCCGGCCCCTACCGTATCTGCAACTCTAACTTTTTTGGCCTCCCCCTCGAAGATTCCTTCGTTCGTACCGAGTATCGCTCCCTGAGAACCTCTTCTAAGGGCCACTGTCGTGGGTCCCATTTTCATAACCTCCATTACGGCTTCGACCGGAGAACCTTGAAGAGAGAGAATTTCCATCTCTTCTTCGTTAAAAGAGACAATGTCGGCAAAGTCCGTGATGGTTTTGATATATACCGCCTTTGCCAGCTCGGTTGACCAGAGCTTACCCCGGTAGTTAAGGTCGTAAGAGATCTTCGCACCGAGAGCTTTAGCGCGTTTCATTAGCACAAAGCTAGCTTCAAGGCATTCACGACTAATCGCCTGAGAAATACCGCTCAGATGAAAGATTTTCACGCCCTCAAATGAAATTTTTTCCGCGTCGGCCGGTCCGAACTTTCTGGCTGCGGCGTCTTTTCGACGGTAGTCGAATTCATGCTTTTCACCGTTAAAGCTCACAAAATACATTCCGGTCGGGTACTCCTGGTCGATTATCACGTTTGTCGTATCGACGCCGTTGCTTTTCCAGAGTTCCATCAATCCATGACCGAAAGAATCGTTTCCTATTCTCGTTATGTATCCCGAGCTTCTTCCTAGCCTGGCAGAGGCGACAGCGACATTTGAGGTGTCTCCACCCCAGGTCATGTGGAAATCTCCGATCTGCGAAAGTCTACGCTGGTCCTTTGCATAGAAACCGGCCAGCGGTTCTCCGAAGGAATAAATCTCACAACTCACAAAATCACCTCAACAACTTCTTTTCACCGGCTTCATGGACGTTCAAGAACGTCTCGATAGCCTTCCAATCCGGAAGCGGCTCTATATCGCCTTTCAAACTCACTGTTATGGCGCCAGCCACATTGGCATACTTCAATGATTCTTCAATTGATTTCCCCGATAGATAACTCGCAAGGAAGGCTCCGTCACAGGCATCTCCGGCTCCGAGTTCGTCGATCACAGGAACTTTGTAGGAGGGCATCGAATACCTCTTTCCTCCGGTGAAAGCTTCGACCCCACCCGAACCTTTCTTGAATACTATCAGTTTAGCGACGTCGGCCATTTTTTTCATAGATTCCTTCGATTTCTCCAGATCACCGTCGAACAGCATGCTCAAATCGCCAGCTCCGGTGAAAAGTATATCAGCCTTCCTTATAAACGGTTCAAGAGTCTTCAGAGCGTTCTCTTTGGTTTTGAGAAGGTTTATCCTGATGTTTGTATCAAAGGCTACCAGGGCCCCGTGCTTTTTAGCCATATCAATCGCTTTTATTGCGGCATCGCGACAACTATCGCTCAAGGCCGGTGTAATACCGCTCACGAGAAAGAGGTCTATTCCATCGAAATAGCTGTCTTTAAGGTACTGCGGACCATAGTTACTCGCGGCCGAGCCTTTTCGGTAGTAGAAGACCATAGTCTTTTCGGGAACCGGGTAGCTTCTCTGAACGAAGTAAACGGCGGTCGGGTTCTTTTCGTCTTCGATCACACCCTCGGTGTTGACTCCCTCCGATCTCAGTGTCGAAAGGATCACCTTACCAAATTCATCGCTGCCAACCGATGTCAGGAAGGAACACTCTATTCCCAGACGCTGCATCTGGATGATTGTGTTCGCCTCAGAACCGGCCACGTGTCTCTCGAAAAGCGTCTGGAATCTGAGAGCTCCCTTTTCCGTAGGATTCATTTGAATCATTATTTCGCCCATGCCGAGAGCTCTTTTCAAAGCATCACCCCCTAGAGCGCCTTTTTATCGATGAGTGCCTTTTCCATCTTTGTGTAGATCGAATCGTCAACCAAACTGTACGGCATTCTCGGGTAGCCGGAGTTAATGCCTCTCATTTTGAGCATAGCATGAATCGCCGGGATACTTTGAGCGTAGTGTTGTACGTCTCTCAATTGGTTTACCTTCACCTGAAGTTCCAACGCTCTGGCGTAGTTTCCTGCCGATGTTTCGTTGTAAAGTTCGACTACCGGTTCGGGCAGTGCGTTCGCTAGACCGCAGATAGCTGCTTTGGCTCCCAGCGGAACAGCCGGCATTATGAATGCTTCTGTTCCTGTTATGTAGCAGAACTTGTCAATATCCATGTTGTGCTTTACAGAGTAGAAATACAACAGGTCGAAAGATGAGTCTTTGATACCGTATAATCCAACAGCTTGAAGCTTCTTGAGGGTGTCAATATCGATTGATACACCTGTAGTTTTGGGATTGTTATAGATGAAGACAGGTAGACTCGAAATTTCTACTAGCTTTGCGAAGAATCTTATAATATCGGCCTGCGAGTAGGAAAAGTAAAATGGAACAACGGTCGCCACGGCCACAGCTCCCGCTTCTTTTGCATGCTTTGCCAGTTCGAAAATGTCATCAGGGTTGGTTCCCCCGATATGTGCTATTACAGGTACCCTGCCTTTTGCACCTTCGACAGCAAGTTCGGTCACGTGTTTTCTTTCCTCGACCGACATGAGTGGCCCTGAACCGTAAGTGCCACAAACGAAAAGACCGTGTACCTTCTGAGAGAGAAAATCTATCAGATTTAGATAGCACTTGTCATCAACTTTTCCCGATGAATCGAACGTTGTTAACACCGGTGGGATTATTCCTTTGAAAACAGCCATGTTGCACCTCCTGGTTAAATTAAAATTTCAAGTATGATAGTGATTTCCTGGATAGAGATAATGTATCGAGCGATTCTTCGCCTTCTCTGACAGCCAAACAAGCGAATAGGGAGTCCACAACTACCATCTGTAAACATCTAGAAACTATGGCATCGGTTCTTATATTCATCTCCTCCGGCACCGAAGTGACGATACAGAGATCGGCTATTTTCGCAAGCGTTGAATCGATGAAGCCTGTCAACGCAATTATGCGCACCGTGTTCCTGACCTTTTGAAGGGGAAGGACTACATCCTTGCTCTCCCCGGAATGTGAGATGGCAAAGACACAGTCGTCTTTCTTGAGCTTTGATAGAGTAATCGCGTTCGTATGAGAGTCCGGGCAATAAATAGCGTCTTTGCCCAGAAGGTTGAGTTTGAAAGAGAGGTTGTTGGCTATCGAACCGGAAACTCCATAACCAATGCATATTATTCTTCTGCTTTTCTCAATCAGTTCAACGGCTTCGGTTATCACCTGACTGGATATTTTCTCCATGTTTTCTTTAAGCGCCATTATGCACCCGTTGAAGATTTTCTTCACTACTGCTCCGGGTGTATCGTCGATCCTTATATCTTCGTAAGGATGATAAAAAGAGGAACCTGCGATTTCGGCAGCCATAGTCACTTTGAATTCATGAAAACTTTCGAAACCCAACTGCCGGTAAAATCTCACGATCGTAGATTCGCTACCTACACGTGACTTGTTCATAAGTTGAGTAATTGAAAGATTCACCGCTTCTGAGGGATTTTCGAGTATCGCATCAGCAATTCTTTTCATCGTTGGAGTGAAATCATCGCTTTCGCGCTGTATTCTTCCCAGCAGGTCGCTGTTGAATGTCAAGACTCACCTCCGAAAAAAATTTCTACCATAATATACCACTAAAATGAGAACTACACAAATCCATTTATCACTCGTTTTGGCCAGTTAAGACTATTTATACTTACTTATTGATTTTTATTCTAAAAAAGCTTATCTGCTATTCCAGCGAACCAAATAGAAAAAATTTCTTTCTAATTTTTTGAAACTCATTCAGGAACACCCCATATGCAGATTGTTTTTCAGGCTGTTATCATTATTAGTGAATGAAGAAAACTCTGGAGGAAATTATGCTGACAGTATATTTAATGCGTCATGGTCAGAGCCAGGCTAATTTAGAGAGAATCTTTGCCAACGGCGACGATGGATATCCTTTGACCGAGGAAGGCAGAGCACAGGTCTCTTTGACAGCCGAACTGTTAGCTCTGAAAAATATAAAAAGAATATACACTTCACCGATTCTGCGGGCACGACAAAGTGCCGCGATAGTTGAAAAAAAGCTGGGTATAGAGTCTGTGGTGCTGGATGAGATAAGAGAATTCAGTGTCGGGGAGCTTGAAGGACGACCTATTTCTGGAGAAGCCGAAGCGACTTTTATGAGGCTTATGCTTCAGTGGATCACCGGAAATTCCAGCGAGAAAATTCCGGGTGGAGAAAATCATCTGGAGATAATTGGCAGAATGAAGAAGGCCATCGATATTGTTGTGAGTGAAAACCATGTTGGCGAGGTTCTGCTGGTGAGTCACGGAGGGTTCCTGACCATGACTCTTCCTTTCTTGTGCAGTGGAATAGATATCAGGGAGTTCTTCTCAAGACCTTCCTATGGAATCGGAAACTGCTCAATTACTACTGTGAGGGTCAACAATGGTGCGCAATTCCCATCAATCGAACTGGTGGATTGGGCAAACTCTTCTCATCTAGGGTGAAAGAGAATTTTCCGCGATCTTTAACGGACCTGCCGGCCACTAAAAGACAAATGTCAGGAATGACTTTTACCGCATTATTCGACACTGAAGGTGATTCTTGATTATGGTAAAATTTGGCAGAAGGGAGCTGCGGGTTTGTTATGAAAAAGTATACACTTAAAAGCGGGGACATTCCAACTTTTGTGAGCGAAGGACTCGATGAAGAACAACTGAAGGCCGTTGCAGAATCCTCTGGGCGTTCTTTGATAGTTGCCGGCCCCGGTTCGGGAAAGACAAGGGTAATTACCTACAAAATTGCCTACCTGGTCAGCAAAGGAATTAATCCCGAAAATATGCTGCTTGTAACCTTTACAAGAGCCGCTTCTAGAGAGATGATCGAGAGAGCCAGAAGAACCAGCGGCTCGGATTTGAAGGGAATGCTAGCCGGTACTTTCCACCATATCTGCAATTACTTCCTCAGAAAATACTCGGCTGCAGCTGGTCTGAAAGAGAACTTCACTATACTCGACAGAGAAGACTCAAAAGATTTGATAAAGCACTGCAGAACAGAACTTCTGGAAGAGCGCAAAGCAATTAACACTTCCACGCTACCATCTGCGGGTGTTTTGCAGAGCATTTATTCTTACTCGGTTAATGTTCTAGCCTCTCTAAGAGAATCGATAGTGAGACAGAACAGGAAATTTTTAGGTTCTTACGACGAGATCGAGGAGATCTGGAAGCGTTATGTCAAGGAAAAAGCGGCCCAGAACTGCGTCGATTACGACGATCTTCTACTGATGGCCCTGAAGCTTTTCAACGAGAATCCATCAATTCTTGCCCATGAATCACAAAGGTTCAAATGGATCCTGGTCGATGAGTTTCAGGACACCAATATACTTCAATTCAGGCTGGTTGAAATGCTTTCCTCTGTCCACGGGAATCTGATTGTGGTAGGTGACGATGCCCAGTCTATCTACTCATTCAGAGGAGCCAGATTCGAAAACGTTTACGATTTCCTGAACATGAAGGATTCTCAGATCTTCAAAATACAGACCAACTACCGTTCCACCCCACAGATAGTTAGATTGGTTAATGGGATCTTCCCTGAAAACTCTATAGAGAAGGAACTGAGAGCAGTGAGACTTGATGGACCGGTTCCTGTGATAGCAGAAACCTGGGATAACCTTGAGGAAGCCTCTTTCGTAGCCCAGCGTATTCAGGAACATATAGACGACGGGATCGATCCGGATAGGATAGCCGTTCTGTACAGATCTCACTTTCATTCACTTGAACTCCAAATGGAACTAGATAAAAGAAAAATGAACTACACTCTCTTCTCCGGTCCCAGATTCACCGAAACGGCTCATGTGAAGGATGTACTGGCGATTATGAAGGTTATTCAGAACCCTCTGGACCAGATTTCCTGGGGAAGGGTACTCAGACTCTACCCCGGAGTGGGAAACACTATAGCTTTCCGGATAATACAGGAGATATCTGCAGCAGTTAACGATGGCCATCTTCAGGTTGAAGTTATAAGGTCTCATACGAGCAACAGGGCTAGACTTGAAAATCTTATTAGTCTTCTCGAGAGCCTCGAACCGGATGCACTTCCAGCGGAAGTTATAAAGAGGTTCTACGAGAGCTTCTATGCGGATTATCTGGATGAAAAATATCCAGATGCGAGAGAGAGACGTTTAGATATAGAAAGGCTTATGGAAATAGCCGGTAGGTACGGTTCGCTCGCAGATATGCTTGAAGACCTCGCGGTTAGCGAGAAGATAGATATCGAGAAGGAGTCCGGGCAGCGTGACCCTTCTATAGTTCTTACTACCGTTCATCAGGCGAAGGGACTAGAATGGGATGTCGTTTTCATTTTGGCAGTTAATCCCGGTGATTTCCCCAACTCTATGGCCATAATAGAAGGTTCTCTTGAAGAAGAGCAAAGGATATTCTATGTTGCAGCAACCAGAGCAAAGGACTATCTGTACATCATGAGGCAAAAGGGTGGCAGATCACGTCCAACGATTGGTAATAGATACGTATTCAGGAGTGGACACGACTTCATAGAGAGGATTCCGAGCGATGCCGTCGAACGGTGGGATATTGGCTGGGATTTTTGATTTTTCATCATTATAAATAGCTTCACATAGTCGAAATATGGGAGGGAAACAGATGAACGCTTTGTACTTACCACTTGTAGCAGGTATTATCTCTACGCTATTCGCATTTGTTATGTTGAAGAGAACTCTCGGCTACTCTCCTGGAAACGACAAGATGCAACAGCTTTCAAGATACATTCAGGAAGGAGCATCTGCCTTTCTCGAAGAGGAAGCAAGAAAGATCTTTCTAGTGGCCGTTATTATAGCGGCCGTTCTGGGAGTAATATTCCAGTCTTTCAAGTATCCTATCGCATTGCTTTTTGGAGCTCTTGTCTCGGAGTTAGCGGGGGTTATAGGTATGTACGCCGCCACGAGAGCCAACACTAGGGTCGCTGCCGGGGCAGAAAAGGGACTTTCTAGCGCTTTCAAAGTGGCCTTTTCCAGTGGCTCGGTCATGGGTTTGGCAGTCGCTGGTTTTTCTTTAACTGGTCTGGCTTTGCTCATGTTGATTTTCAAGGACTCTTTCCTTTTCGAGAACATTACCGACCTTTCTAGAGCCTTCGGTTCGATATCCTATATAGATGGGGTCATGATCATCAGCTCCTATTCTCTCGGGGCCAGTATGATCGCGCTCTTTGATAGAGTTGGTGGTGGCATGTACACCAAAGCCGCCGATATGAGCGCCGATCTAGTCGGTAAGATAGAGGAACATATAGACGAGGATGACCCAAGAAACCCAGCAACCATCGCCGATAACGTTGGAGACAACGTGGGAGACGTCGCCGGACTCGGAGCGGATATTCTTGAATCCTATGTGGCCTCGGTCGTTTCGGCAATAGTTCTGGCAATCTTCATGAAATTCGCCGATCACGGCACAATGACCGAAACTCAGTATTACGGTCTAATACTCCTTCCTGTCCTAATAGCTGGCGTCGGAGTTCTAGCATCGCTCGTAGGGGTTCTAGTTGTAGCCAACATGAAAACCAAAGATGCACAGAAAAGTCTCAGCTTCGGGAATTTTTTCACTGGCGGGCTAGTTCTGGTATCGGTAGCAGTCGTCATAGGTATAGCCGCACCGGATTATCCCTTCAAAGACTCCTTCATCATCGGTCCGGGCTTCGTTTCAAAATGGAGGTTATTCTTCGCCATTGCGTCGGGCCTTGTTGCCGGTATTATAATTTCCAAGCTGAGCGAGTACTACACTTCTGACCAATACAAACCTACAAAGAAACTTGCTAGAGACACCCAGAGCGGTGTCGCGATAAACATCACCGGCGGTCTGGCGCTGGGTATGGGAAGTACTATCTGGCCGGTCATAACGCTCGCCCTGGCCATACTTGGGGCCTACTGGTCGGCTGGGGTCTATGGAATCGCCATAGCCGCATTGGGAATGTTGTCGTTTGTAGGTTACATAGTTTCGGTCGATTCCTACGGACCGGTTGCAGATAACGCAGGTGGTATAGCTCAGATGGCCAACCTCGACCCGAAGGTCAGAAAACTGACCGACAGACTGGACTCCGTTGGAAACACCACAGCAGCCATAGGCAAGGGGTTCGCTATTGGCTCGGCAGCCTTCGCCGCCCTTGCGCTGATCGTCTCATACATCTGGGGGGCCGCCGATACGGCCAACGAAATTGTGAACAACCCGATTATCAACCTGGTTGAACCATACACTTTGATAGGAATATTGATAGGCTCTATGCTTCCCTTCTTCTTCACCTCGCTTTTGATAAAAGGTGTCTCAGACACGGCCAATTTAATGATCGTGGAAATCAGAAGACAGTTCAAGGAGAACCCAAATATCAAGACTGGAGATGCGGTACCCGATTACAAGAGATGTATCGAGATAACTACCAAGGGGGCAGTGAGTAGAATGCTTACTCCCGGAGTAGTAGCCATCGCCTCACCTTTCATAATCGGTCTTTTGTTCGGAAGGTCTGCAGTTGCCGGACTTCTAATGGGCGGGCTGGCAAGTGCAATAATGATAGCTCTCTTCACCGCCAATTCCGGTGGAGCCTGGGATAACGCAAAGAAATACATTGAGACCGGGGAGTTTGGCGGTAAGGGTACACCCACACACGAGGCAGCCGTCGTAGGAGATACTGTCGGCGATCCTCTCAAGGATACCGTTGGCCCTTCCATGGATATACTTATCAAATTGATGTCGGTCGTATCCCTTGTCTTTGGATCGATCTTCCCAGCCGGACCTTTCTTCATGTGACACGGCTTTGAAAAAAGCGCGGCCGATTTTGGCCGCGCTAAATTCTTTATTTGGACGATGAATCAGAATCCACCAGTTCCGCCTCCACCTCCGCCTCCACCGGAGCCCCCTCCGCCGAAACCTCCGCCGCCAGAACCGCTCGAGGAAGCCGCCCTGACCGATGTAGTGAGAGTGTTGAAAGAATTGATTGCGTAAGCCGTCACCGGGTAGTAAATTAAGGGATGGCTACTCTGATCGCGCCAGATATCTTCGGGAACTATCCTGTTTAGATTCTTTCTCACAGTATCGGCTATACCCAAAGCCGTCGCGTAAACCAGATACTCTTCCCAGAGGATTATAGATTCGGGTGGTTTCTCATTGAGCAGCGAGTAATCCTCTAGATATTTCTTAAAGCCCATCCATTTAAGGTAGAAAACTCTTCCCTCAGGCGTCCAACGACCGAAAACATCTCTGGGCATCATGAAAACGACGAAACTTGTAGTCCACAGAACTCCGTAGAACACAAGTGAAAATAAACGCAGATGAGAGATTGCCGGGTTCGAATGTACTATAAGCATCAATATCGAAAGTAGAAGCATCAGTGTAGAGTAGCCTTTGGCTATAGAGTTGCCCCTTGTGTCAAGGAGCCCTTTCGATTTTACTGTGTTGTTCACCTTGTCTTTGTAAACACCTAGATCAGAAGTGAAGGCTCTGGCTTTTGACTGGCTTTTTGTAGCTTTTTTCTTTACATCTGAAAAATCGAAGAGATCATTTTCGTCGTACTTGTCGAGAAACTTCAGAAAGGCAGCCTCCGTTGGCCTCAGAGCTGAAGAATCTCTGCTTTTAATGATTATTCCATCGACTTTGTCACCCTTTCCCCTTTCAAAGTCTATGTAGTTCTTCCTGTACAGCTCCATCATCGCCGAACCTATACCGTCGTTATCTACTACTCCGGCCATATTCTTCACCGCTGCGTTCACAACATCGGCAGCGTCGTCGGTCGGTAATTCGCGTTCGTATTCTCCGAAGTATCCCACTTCGTGTTCCCTGCCATATTTTCGAAACGCGATGAGCAACACAAAAGGTGTTAACAGCACTACTGCAATCGGTACAACCCATTGAGAGACTATCCTGAGAAGAGAGTCCTTTCTTTCGGCGCTTTCTAGGAATTTGCTGTCGAAAGCTCCCCCCGTGGCCAAATTCACCTGCTTCATCGTCGATGTTGCCTGGAGCGGTACTACGGCTCTGAATTCGACGTAAGATTTCGGAGGGACATTTTTCATCTCCAGCTCGAATACATTCCCCGATCTTGTCACAACGACGGCCGGATGAGTGTAGAAATTCGTGATTTGCATATCTTCTGGGAAAGTGATCGTAGCATTTACACTCTTCACCCAGCTGGCCGTATCCTCGCCCCAGATTTTTCTGAAAATCTGTGCGACATCTGTACCGATCTCTACTGCCCTTCTGACCGTGTAGCGGTAAGTGACAGTTACACGATCCTCACCAACGGAGGGTTCTACGCTGGAGGAGTTGTAAGGCACGAACCACAATCTGATTGACCTGGAACTCGCGCCTCCCATGCGTTCTATATATTTTATTTCTTTACCGGTAGCGGTAACTTCGATCTCGCTGTAAAGGCTTCCCGCCCGATCGGCCGGAAGTTCTCTGTATATTCCCCTGTAAGGTTTTTTGAAACGGTAGTCGATCGTTTCGGTTACCGTCAACAGGCCGTCCTTATCTATCTCCATAAGTACTTTCACGTTCTCGATTTCAGTGATCGAGGAAAAACTCTCGCCGAGGCCTTCACTGAGAATCAAGGAAACGACTCCCCACGAGATGACCCCAATGATTACACCGATAATCAAACGAAGGACTATCTTCTTCATAATAATCTCACCTCCAGTTGAATTTTACATCACCTGGCGGCTTGCAGGACTCTCTCATAATTTTCTCTTGAAATTTCCTTTCCCCGTTTCAAATGGACGTTGATTTTTGCTCATTCACTCGACTTCATCAGATATCTTTACTCAATCGGTCGTGAAATCAGCGGTAGTGAAAGTACAGATCACCATGTTGCCCTCAGTCTCCGGAGGACCCGAAACAGGTGTGATCTCTATTCTGTATTCCGTTCCCGGTTCGAGCAAAAGGCCCGTCTCCACCGCAGTTTCTTTACCCTTCCACGCGAATAGTTCTATTTCACCGCGAAAGAGTTTGACGAAAAATTCGAGGTTTTCGGCCTCTTCGGCGCTTTTTGGTTCTATTTCAAAGAGAATTATCAGAGGAGTCGAATAGGGAAAATCCATCTGACCGTTGTACGGCGAGATAAACCCCGGTAAAATCCAGCTCAAACTTATCCATTGTTTTAGAGCCATTGCGTGTGCGTTGCATTTTGCCCAGGCTTCTACTTCATCTTCGTTGGTATAGCAGAATTCACGAAAATAAGTGAACGAAGCCTTTCCATCTTCGCCCGTTTTTACTTCCGTGTCTTCGATGTTGGGATTGCCTATCACGGTGAAAGTCACCGTGGTTCCTTTGGCCGGAGTCCCATCTGCCCTGACAACGGTTACCTCGACGGTATGAACTCCCGGTGAGATGTTGATATCGTACTCAGGGGTGATCGTCATGGAGTAATCGCATTCGCACTGGATATCGGCGGCCGCCATAATCGCATCCATATGCTGCGTTAGCGGTTGAGCGCCATTCCAGGTCTGCGCCATGATGCTAGGAGGGCTTCCTTCCGGCTGGGGGTTGTCGTTGACGTAATTTCCATCTTCGTCGTAATGATATTCGTCGTCGAGTCCCATCAGGTGTCCTATTTCGTGGGCTACTACCGGTCCGCTATCGAGGTTGTCCCACTCTCCGGTCGTTGTTTCGGTTGAACCGGGTGTCGGGAGGGGCGTCGCAACCCACGAAGTGTGAGCACTGCTGACATCTTTAACTTCGATAACATGGACTCCTTCGGGGGGGTCTTCACCTTCTTCGAGTACATCGAAATCGAAATCGAAGGTAACCGTGCAACAACCGTTTCCCCACTCCCTAGAACCGGTCGGGCCGTTCCAGATCTCCTCGGCCTGAGTCTCCCAGGTCTCCACGAGAGTATCGGTAGCGCCCGCGCCATGAAAGACCGCCGTGACCGTTACTGTATAGTCGCATGGCCCTCCCGTCACACTGGTAGTCTGCTCTTCGTATCCAGCTAGTGGATACTCCAGCGGATAGTAGTTATTCAAGATAACAAGAGAGAAATCCGACAATCTCTGCGGTGGTACCGAAAAGTTCATAGGATTATCGTCTGCAAGCATCCCCTCCAGCACGGCTTTCCCCTTTTCATCTCCGTTGAGCAAGAAAGCTACGGCTATAAGAGCCTTTATCGTGGGGTCAGGATCGGAAAGATAATCCTCCAGCTCTTCGAGCGTACTGTTGTCCAGCAGGCTTCTCTGGAAAGCATATGCGGCCGCCCATCTTTCCAGATAGCTTCCTTGAGAGAGTAGTTGGAGGAACTTATCGATGTTGTCTTCCAATAGAGGTAGAAGCTCTTCTGCATGGTAAAAACTGAGTGGTACCGAGGGGTCCAGCTTTTCAATAACCTTCCCGATTTGGTTTATTTCGACGAATTTCGCTTTTACAGTTCTATCTCTATCCATGAAAATTGTGGTTTCCGTCGCATCCGGTGCGGCTACCCCGCCCTCCCAGCTATCGAATTCCCAGCCGGAATCGGGGTATGCCCTGACAGTTACGTTTACGTTTTTACCGAACTGATGAGTCCCTATGGTCGGATCGGTGGTTCCGTTACCTTCCTTCTGCATGGTGAGCGTGAAAGTGTTTTTCAATGGACAGCTGGTGAAAAAGAAGATCAAAAAGAAAATTGAAAACAACAACAAACGGGCTTTCCTCATCCGTAAGCACCCCCTTCTTTTGAGTGCGATCGAGGATGACACAAACGCGAGAAGAATTCGAAACGACTGATTTTGCCGATTCAACTCGAGTATACCACTTCAGTCTATAATGTAATAAAAGGTACGGCTCTCACGTATCAAATTTTCCGGTTTGCGCCGATAGGAAGGTGTGACTTGTTCAAAAAACTAAGGAGACACGATAAAAAGCTCTCACTTGAGGAAGGTAGAGATATACTTGAAAGAGGTGTTTTTGGAGTCCTTTCAACCATAGGAGAAGATGGCTATCCCTACGGCACTCCACTTAACTACGTATTTGATGACGGCCACATATACTTTCATAGCGCCTGCGAAGGCCACAAGATAAGCAATATACTATTCAGCAACAAGGTTTCTTTTTGCGTTGTGGATTCCGTTGAAGTACTTCCATCCAGTTTTTCAACCAACTACAAAAGTGTTGTGGCTTATGGAATAGCCTCTTTAGTAGCCGAAGCTTCAGAGAAGCTGTACGTTCTGAAAAAAATCGTCGAAAAGTTTTCACCCGATTTCGAAAAAGAAAGTGAAGAAGTATTGAAAGGGTCTTTGAATACAACCTGTATAATCAGGATCGATGTACAACATATTACTTGCAAAGGAAATATTGAAGTATAAGCAGTGTTTTTGCGCTTTTGTGTGCCGCTTCTGACTTGATATAATTCCGATGATCGAAACTATTGGAGGCGATTGTAGTGAACAAGGAAACGCTGTTCAGAATAGCTATAGGTTCAATCATGGTGCTGTTCGGTCTGCTGATAATACTCTTACCTTCCTTCACCGTAAATCTCTGGTTGCTCTTCGTATGGGTACCGGCTATTTTCATGGAGTACAGGGCCGCTACAGGAGGTGAAAAAGGGCTGTTCGTGCCTGGAGGCATATTGCTTGTTGTCTCGTTGATATTGACTCTGAACGTAATTTTCCCGAGTTTCATAGCCGCTGGAGGCTGGGCTCTGTTCATAATGGCCCCTGCCGTGGGTCTCTTCCAGATTTTCATTGCAGAGGAGAAGAAGGATTCAGGTCTGCTGTTCGCCGCCTTCCTTCTCGCAGCCATTTCCGTGTTTTTCGTGTTAATGAATGTAGCACCAAAAGCTCTAGGAATCTTCGTTGGCCTGGTGCTTCTGGCAATTGGAGTGCTAGTTGTTTTCAAGAATATCAGATTGACCAAAAGATAGGAGGTAATCGATGAAAGCCATGATTTTGGCCGCAGGTGCCGGAACACGGTTGAAACCGCTCACCAACAAGATTCCAAAGCCAATGCTTCCGATAATCGAGAAACCTGTAATCGAGTTTATAATCGAGCTTCTCGCCCGTCATGAAGTCAGGGATATCATGATAAACATTTCACACCTGGGCTGGGTTATGCAAAACTACCTAAAAAGTGGTTACAGGTACGGAGTGAGAATAGGATACTCTTTCGAGGGTCATTTCGAGAAGGGTCAACTCATAGCCGAACCGGTCGGATCGGCAGGAGGCATGCGAAGAATCCAGGACAGCTCTGCCTTTTTCGATGAAACCTTTATTGTGGTCTGTGGCGATGCGATCATAGATTTCGACTTAAAAACAGCTCTCGATTTTCACAACTCTAGAGGTTCGATCGCAACTATCCTGACAAAAGAAGTTCCTAACGAGCAGGTTTCCAATTACGGAATAGTGGTAAGCGATTCATATGGCCGTGTAGGCTCCTTTCAGGAGAAACCTTCCCTGGAAAAGGCCGGATCTAATATGGCCAACACAGGCATCTACATCTTTGAACCGTCCGTATTCAAATATATCCCTTCCGGAACGTTTTATGATATAGGTAGCCAGCTTCTCCCCGATCTTGTGAAGAGAAAGGAGTCTGTATATTCTTTCACGACTGAAATTGACTGGTTCGACATCGGCAGAAACTCCGACTATTTATCGATACTGGGTCAGGCTCTTCAGGGAAAGATCAAGGGCTTCAAGCCATCGGGTAAAGAGATCACTTCAGGTTTGTGGAAGGGAATCGGTACGATCGTCGAGAAGACAGCCAAAATAATCACGCCTGTTTTCATAGGCGCCAACACCAAAATCGAAAGGAACGTAAGGCTTGAAGGGCCAACTATGGTAGGTTCCAACTGTGAACTTTGCGAGGGAGTCGATCTCAGTAACGTCTTCGTCGGAGACTACACAAGGATAAAAGCGGGATTTAAAGGTAAAAACATACTCATCACTCCCGACTTTTTCATAAGGTCTGATGGTTCAACCGGTTTGATCTCGGAAGGTCCATACGCGGAGCTTATCTCCGATACCAGAAATTTGGATATCCGTTGATCTCTTCAAAAAAACGCTCCAGTACCAGGTGTGTTAGAATCTGAAAGTGTTGTCAGTCTTTATATTGGAGTGTAGATCGATGTTAAAGATATCCAGATTATCCAGCACAAGAGATGTTAAAGACTTTATTTCTCTGCCCACGAAGATCTACAAAGATCATCCCCTGTGGGTTCCCCCGTTCAGACATGAGATAAAAGCTATCATGAAGGGCAAGGGATCTAACTTGTTTTCGAACGGCCCACACGAATTTTTCCTTGCCAGAGAAAACGGGAGTGTCGTAGGTAGGATTGCCGTTGGCATAGAACAGGCGATGAACAGAGAAAAGGGCGTAGATCATGCTTATTTCACGCTCTTCGAATCGATAGACTCAAAAATTGTAGCCGATGCTCTTTTGAAAACAGCCGAAAGCTGGGCAAAAAATATGGGAATGAAATTCATAAAAGGTCCGGTATCGCCGACCAACGGTGACGATTTCAGAGGGTTATTGGTCGATAACTTCGAAGATCCACCGGCGATATTAATGCCTTACAACCCACCCTACTATATCGATATTTTCAAAGAGTACAAAGTGTATCTCAAATACCTTGCTTTTAGATACAATCTTGAAAACGTGATTTCCGAGAGAGAGATCAAGGGAACTGAGATCGCTATGCGACGTTACAATTTCTATGTAGAAGAGGCCAACTTCAAGCATATCAAGAATCTTGCGCGGGATATTCACAAAATTACTGTGGAGTCGATGCCTGAATGGGAAGAAGACATAATCAAGCCTACCTTCGATGAGATATTTCAGGCGGCTAGGACGCTCAAACTCGTTGCCGACAGTAGAATGGTAATCATCGCAAGATCCGAAGGACGGCCGATCGGCTATTTCGTAGCATTTCCGGACTTCAGTCCGATAGTGAGAGAGATAGGTGGTAAACTATTTCCCTTCGGCTGGTACAAATTTCTTACAAAGAGAAAGACGATAGAACGGGTGCGTGCTGCCATACTCTTTGTCGTCCCCGAGTTCAGGAACAGGGGAGTTCCTTCTGCCATGTTCGTGAAGGCTTACAAAAACGTGAGAGAGATGGGTTACAAAATAATAGAAGGTTCATCGGTTAGCTGGATGAACTCGACGATGATCGCCAACGCTCTCAGAGCCGGTGGAGAAGAGTATAAGCATTATATAGTCTTCGGTAAAAATCTGATCAAAAGGCCGTTGAGTCTCAGAGAGATATACGGTTACGCCGCGGATCGCTTCAGTTCGAAAGAGAGAGTCTTAGTCTGAACTTCTCTACAAACTCCGCGAAATCCGCTGACTCGACACCGCTGTATGGAGACTTTTCCGACACATAAGTAACCAAACGAAGCAGTTTATTGTATTTCGTGAGAAACTGTACAGATCGTTCATGTATGTAAAGAGCGGGATCCCAGGTACTCTCCACTTTCTCCAGGATCAACCCTGGCGTGTATGGCCACAATCTATCGATCTCGAGAAATTCAGCCAGCTCTTCAAGTACCTTCATAACGGTCAGCGCAGGTGATGTAAATTCGCAATCCATAACCGTCTCAAGCCAGGGAATCAACTGTCTGTAATAATGGTACTCTGCCGGAGCATTTTCCACCGCTTTAAGACCAACTAGCGCCAACGCTTCACACCTCGATTCAAGATCGAGGCATAAAAAACGATCGGCCAGTGGATCGCTATCTCCGAAGATGAAGTATCTATCGCCGACAAGTTTTCCGAAGGCCTTCATAGTGTCAAGATAGCCACAGATCACGTACTTAACAGAGATTTCGCCGTCGAAAGTCATAACGGTGCCAAATTGCTGCGACGGTTCCAAAAGAATCACTTCCATTCCCTCGTTGAAGAGATTTACGTACGCGAGAGAATTCCCGATTCTCAGACCCATCACGTCGACAGCCACAACCTCTTTGAATCCCCTCTCTCTGGCCATGAAAAGCGGGATGTTCGAATATACGCCACCATCTATGAAGAGCTCATTGCCAATCTCTTCTCTCTTGAAAGCTGGGAAGTTGGCGCTGGCAAGAACATAATCTACAAGAAGACCTTCGGGGCAGTTTTCTTTGTAGATTACAAATGGCCGGACATCACTCAGCGAGTAAGCGACTACACCGAAATCCATACGGCTCTTTCGTATTTTCTCTTCGCTTATTATTTTACGGAGTTTTTCCTTTAAAAGCGAGACGTCTATGCCCCCCTCAGTTGTAAGTAGTCTCAGCGCCGAGGCCAATTCTAAAGTATTAAGGGAAAAAAGCTTTCCCTGAAGAAGGTTATAGAGCTCTGGAGAGGCTTCCATCAGTTGCGTGTATTCCATGTCATACCAGAGATCCTTGGTTGCTTCGTAGCCCTCACTGATTATACCAGCGGCGTTTATCGCTCCCACTGATGTGCCGAAGATCCCCTCGATCTCTATATCCAAATCCAGGAGAGCTCCGTAAACACCAACCTGATAGGCTCCTCGCCCGCCGCCTCCGGAGAAAACAACGGCCACAGGCAAAAGGCTTGAAAAGAGAAGGGTACAGAATACTGCGAGCAATGAATGCCTTTTCATCTGGATACACCTACCAATGTCTGTTTGATCGAATCTGTTAATGATATTATAATACATTGAAGAAAATGGCCGACCTTCGATCGAGAGAATGTTAATCTTTCCATCACCAGTGGAAGAGGCTTATCTCTTATGATTGATAACGTCAGTTAAGCTAACTTGTGGAGTGGTGCATTTGATAAGGTATTTCATTAAGCAAAACTGGTACAGATATCTCATCGGTATCCTTTTTTTGATTTCAGTCGATGCACTCATGTTAATAACACCAAGAATCATGGGAAGTATAGTCGACGAACTCAGGAGCGGCGTCCAGGATATTGAATACATCGGACTTCTGATTCTGGCAGTTATAGGTGTAGCCTTGGGGCTGTTCATAACACGTCTCTTCTGGCGTGTATTCATAATGGGTTCGGCCAGGAGGTTCGAATACTACGCCAGGAAGACGCTATTTCAAAAGCTGCTGGATTTGCCTCCAACGTTCTACGACAAGACGAGAGTAGGAGATCTGATGGCCAGGTTCACCAACGATGTCAACGCTGTGAGAATGGCTATGGGACCGGCGATAGTTATGACCATAGATTCGATCTTCCTCATATCAGTCACGATAATAGCAATGGGTTCCTTCACCAGCTGGAAGCTCACATGGATCGCTATCATTCCTCTGCCTCTTCTCGCGGTAGTATCGACTTTTTTCGGCAGAATCATTCACAAGAGGTTCAAAAGAGTCCAGGCTGCCTTTTCAAATCTGACCGACACGGTCGAAGAATCCATCTCTGGTGCCAGGTTGATAAAAAGCTATGGTATAGAGGGATTGAGAAACGACACTCTGAACGAGAAGTCCGACAACTACGTTCAGGAGAATATTAAACTGATAAAAGTATGGGGGATGTTCTTTCCCCTTATACAGATGCTGTCAATGCTAGGCTCGGTGCTGGCGACGTTCTTTGGAGGACAGATGGTAGTTCTCGGCCAGCTCACACTTGGAGAATATGTCACTTTCACATCATACCTGGGAATGCTTATCTGGCCTATGACGGCCTTTGGATGGGTAATAAATATGGTTCAGCGAGGTCGGGCTTCTTATAAAAGGTTGATGGAAGTACTCGAAGAAAAGAATAACATCGTTGTTGAAGATCCCGTATCGCTAGAGGATTTCAATGGCCATATTTTGCTAAAAAACCTCACGTTCACATATCCTACCGGAAATCGTCCTGTTCTCCGTGATATAGATTTCGAATTGAACCCCGGTACAAAGGTTGCGATAGTTGGAACCACCGGATCGGGCAAATCTACACTTGCAAAATTGATCGCTCGTCTCTACCCGATAGAAAAGGGAATGCTTTTTATCGATGGATACGATATAAATCGTCTTCCCCCTGAGGTTATAAGAGAGAAAATAGCTTACGTTCCGCAGGAGACTTTTCTCTTCTCGGAAACGATAAGGAATAACATAAGGTTCGGTAATATGGAACTCACCGATAGCGAGGTGGAAAAGTACGCCTCCATAGCCTCGATTCATGAGGATATAATAAGTTTTCCTGAAGGTTACGACACACTTGTCGGAGAAAGAGGAGTAACGCTTTCCGGTGGCCAGAAGCAGAGAGTGGCCATCGCTAGAGCTCTGATCAAACAAACGCCCATTATTGTTCTGGATGATTGTCTATCGGCCGTCGATACAGAGACCGAGAAGAAGATACTCGACTCTCTTAAAGATTCACAGGGAAAGCATTCGATAGTGGTAGTTTCTCACAGGCTCAAGGCCGTTGTGGATGCCGACATGATTTATGTCATGCATGAAGGAAGGATCGTGGAGCGAGGTAAGCATCACGATCTGATCGGGAACGGCGGCCTGTATCAGCGTATGTACGAGCGCCAGATGATAGAGGAAAAGCTCAAGGAGGATTAGCGATGGCCCAAAATGTATATAGCGAAGCGGAAGAAAAACTGAAAGTCGAAGATTGGAAGGTAATCTTCAGGCTCTGGAAATACACCAAGCCTTATCTCCCGATACTTATTCTAGCACTCGTTCTCATCGGCGCCTCCACTGGACTGGATCTTCTCCCACCTCTTCTGTCGAAGATGGTGATAGACGATTACATGAACAATGAATACACGCTCGTTGTGATTCACGAGGGGGATTCGGTTAGCTTCATCGATACCGAAGAGGGAACCTTCTCGCTGAAGCAGACGGAAAGTGGTGATTACGTCGTCACTGATGGAGTTTTGCAATATCCTATCACTCAGCAACAACTCCAAGAGCTGCGAGTTGAAGATCTGAACGGGATAGGGCGACTGGCACTTTATATGGTGATGATACTTATATCCCTCTTTTTCATAAACTACGGACAGGTTTTCGCCACATCTTACATGGGACAGAAGATCACCCATGGCATAAGAGTGGATCTCTTCAGTCATATTCTCAGAGTACCGATGAGATTCTTCGATACCAACCCAAGCGGTAGGCTGGCCACCAGAATAGCCAACGACACCGAAAACATGGCCGAGTTCTTTACTAGCGTTATTACTTCTATAGTTAAGGACGTGCTACTCTTGGGTGGAATCATAATAATCATGCTAAACCTCTCTTTCAGACTGGGTTTGATTACACTGCTAATATTGCCGGTGATAGCAGCAGCCATCTTCCTTTTCAGATATTTCGACAGGCTCGCATATAGAAAGGTCAGAACTAGGCTGGCCATAATAAACGCCTTCCTAGCCGAGCACATTTCCGGAATGTCTATCACTCAGCTCTTCAATCAGGAGAGGCGCAAGAGGGAAGAGTTCGACGGAGTAAATAAAAACTATTTCAAAAGTCTAATGGAACAGCTCTGGGTATTCGCTATTTTCAGACCTTTGCTGGATCTGCTTTACTATATCACTATAGCCATAGTTGTTTGGTTCGGCGTGAAAGGAATAATTGGCAATGTACTCGAGTTTGGTGTACTGGTAGCCTTCGTCTCTTATATAGATATGTTCTTCAGACCCCTGAACGATATAGCAGAGAAATACGATATCGTTCAGAACGCGTTGGCCTCGGCCGAAAAGATCTTCAAATTGATGGACGAAAAAGAAGAGATCTATCACCATGAAAAAGCCCTCCCCTCTAGTTTCAAAGGTTCTGTGGAATTCGAGAAAGTCACTTTCGCCTATGATGGTAAACACAACGTCTTGAAAGATATTTCGTTCTCCGTGAAGCCGAAAGAAAAGATCGCCTTCGTCGGAGAGACCGGAGCCGGAAAGACTTCAATAATAAGCATATTGACAGGGTTATACAGGATACAATCGGGCGTGATACGAATCGATGGGAAAGACATATACGACTACAACCTTCAAGGTCTGAGAAAAAAAGTTGGCGTGGTGTTACAGGATGTTTTTCTGTTTTCAGGAAGTATTTTAGATAACATAAGACTTTTCGACAATTCTATATCCCGGGAGAAAGTTATTTCAGCGGCCAAGTACGTCTATGCTCACAGCTTCATAGAAAAGCTCTCCGACGGGTACGACACGATGATACTCGAGAGGGGAGGAACTCTTTCAGCTGGTGAAAGACAGCTCATAGCACTTGCCAGGGCTGTGGTCTTCGATACGGACATACTGGTTCTAGATGAGGCCACTGCCAACGTGGATACCGAGACCGAAGCGCTCATCCAGAAAGCGATGGAGAGGATATCATCAGAAAAGACCATGATCACAATCGCCCACAGACTTTCTACGATCAGAAACGCCGACAGGATAATGGTCATTCATAGGGGCTCACTCGTGGAATCGGGTAACCATGAAGAGCTTCTTTCAAAGGGGGGTATCTACACCGACCTGTACAGGCTCCAGTACGAACTCGGTGACACTGCCTGATCACTCGTGCGGTTCCAGACCGCTCCTGTCCTCGGGATCGTCTCCGGTCGAAGATTCTATAAATATGTCATCTCCCGGTTCTTTAAGAGACTCGGGAAGGTCCAATGGGAGATGCTCTTTTTCGATTTTCTTCCTTCCTGCACCCATAAAGAGCATAGGATATTCGTAAGGTCTTGTGGCCATTCTCCTACCGACGGTTGACATGACGTTGAAGAACAGCTGCGAGACACTCTTAATTTTAGGAGTCTGAACCTTTTTCAGCATAAAGAAAGCGCTCAGTCTCAACATACTTCCCAACAGAAAGATAGCCTGAATCCCATGAAACTCCATACCCAGCAGATATATTACCTTTCCCTTCAGGAAAGAGGCTATTACGCCGCCTAGCAACGACCCTCCAAGTGCCCCAAGTCCGTTGAGAAATGCCTGGACTGCAAAATACGGCTCGACTGACAATCCCTTCATCATTCCCATCATCATTGTAAATATGCAGAGGTTTATGGCACTCCAGACAACACCGGTAACTATCGCGTCAACTGGCAGCAGAATAGGATATGATTGGGGTGTCACGAAAGTCCACATCAACGCAAGACAAGTGGCTCCCAGAATGCCAAATTCGGCTACAGACTGGTGGCCTATCTGGTCGGAGATCTTTCCCCAAAGGATGTACATGATCATCGATGTAAGAGAAGCTACAATGCTCAGCACGCTGAGATATGAATAACTCACCTTGAGGTTAACCAGTTGATGATAAGAATAGAAGGGTCCTGAAACAGTTATGGCGAAGTTCCAAAGAACAGAGAACTTCAAATACTGCCTGAACTTTAGATTTGAGAAGACCTCTTTGAACATGCGTCCGCTACCGTATGTTCTCACAGGTGGGTTATAGTGATTCATCAACAGGAGGATGGTTATCATGGCAAAACAGGTGGCAATAACCGTCACTATTATAAATCCAGTATCACCCTCGAAAGTGTCCAGTATGAGCGAATAGAGAGGGGTGATCAGCATCGAAGAAAGTGAGAGAATCAGATTCCTTCTACCATAATATTTTCCCGTGCTTGATGGCTCGATCACATCTCTCATTATTGATGCCCAGAAAGTTCCAACGAGCGAGTTCCCCAAAGATATCATGGCAAGTATTATGAGAAGCAATGATTGAAATTTTATGCCAATCGCCAGAGTAAGCGGTATAAAGGCCAGAGGAACCCTGCCTATAATGGCTGCAAAAACCATCGATTTTTTTCTGCTTTTGAAGAGTCTCAAAAAGATCGGCGAGATCAGCTGGGTCAACTGTGCCAGGGTCGGCAATACTCCGATTATGGCTATCAAGAACTCCGATACTCCATACTCCAGCGCCAGACCTGTAACAATGAAACCCTGTGTGACCAGGAAGGCCATGTTGTAAAAAGAACCTTCAAGGATAGCAAGTTTTCTGGTTTTTTTGTATTCAGGTCTTGTGAAGTCAACGTATTCCTGCATCTTTACTCCCAACCGCGGATAATAAATGGATTTCTCACTGAGAGTTTATCATTCTTCAACGGTATAATGTCACGATACTTTGAATGGTGCTTTACTTTAACCAAGGACTTCCATGGTATTGTAGTCCGCACTGAAGAGAGCAGAAAATTACAAAACCATTATCCACGGCCTGTGAACCCTGAAACTTTCAAGCTTCACCTTGATTTTTGGGAAGTCTTCGCTGAGGGTCACGAATTCGGCCGTTCCACTATCGGACATTAGTATCGTGTCTTCACTGAATATTCCGCCAACCCTTGGGCTCAACACATATGCAGCCGGGCTTCTCAGCGGGAGATTAGAGTTCTGGGATACTTCAAACTTCTCTCCCGAATATCCAATAAGGGTTCCCAGTGGATAACCGTTGAAATCCGGAGTGATCTTTAACTCTGAGTATGCTTTCTGAATTTCCTCGTAAATCTCCCCCGCATTCCTGGCCTTCATCATGGCTATTGCGGCTTTTGCAAAGACACCCGATACGCGCTCATGGTTCTGTTCGATTTCCAGAGGGATCTTTCCAAAATGAAAGTACCGTGTGAAGGCTATTCTTAAACCTTGCTTTCTCACTACTGCTCTCATAACTATGTATCTCTGTATCTTCTTTCCGGTCGAAACCGGGTAAACATACCTGGTCACCCTCTCGTCGGAGCCAACGCATAAAATTGGAACCTCCAAACCGGATTCTATGAGAAGCGCCCTCAACACCTTCTCTATTTCCAGCTCTGTCATACCAGGTTGCAGTTCTTGAGCGAACTCACAGAGAATACTCTCGCTCAACTTTCCCATAATACGCAATCTCATTATCTCTCTATCGTTCAATTCCTGCATATTTAGATAGAATTCTTCGTCAAGAAGCGAAAACTTTTCGTCACATATTCTCCGGTTATCGGTTGAGACTTTTTCGAATGATCTGCAGAATCTTCTTACGACGTGGTCGAATTTCTCGCATCCACTACAGGAAATCGCTTCTACCTCAGGTGGAAGGACTTCGTCTTTCAGTCTATCGTAATCGAATTCCGGACAAATCGCAATAGTTTTGTTGCCTGCGATCAAGAGTGAGAAAGATCCCTGTTCGCGTGTATGATCGATCCTGGAATCGACCTCCCCCTCGAAATACCAGTAGATACTGTCAGGTGAGTCGAGCAAAACTGCGTCAATACATCTTTCATTCATGTATTTCCTGACGATATCAAAGCGCATCACACTACCCCTCCATTTGAAAGCTCGTCCCCATTCTATCAGAAAGTCATTCCCGATGATATTGCTTTTCTAGATCCACTGAATTACTGTCGATTCATGTTAATCTTGAAGCGGCAGCTTTGTCTTGTCATCATAAGGGCTTATAATGCTTATGAAGGTACTGTTCGGATAAACCGACAATCATATAATCTGACCTTCTGATAGATTCTTTGAAAAAGACTTAGGCAGATAGGTTTATTTGGTGGCTATAAGTATTTCGGTACTTCATCAAGAGGAGGTGTAACATGCGGAAAAACAAATTCGTTCTAATCTTAACTCTGGTCGCGTTCTGTGTAATATCTTTTGCAAACCTGAAGGATGTATCGACCAGCCCATTTTCAACCGCCATCGAGAAGTTATACGCTTTTGGGATCGTAGAGGCCGAAGATAATCTCTTCAATCCTTCAGGCACTCTTTCCAGAGCAGAGGCGGCCGAATGGATAGTGAAGACATTCAAACTCTCAGCAATTTATCCAATGGTCACCGAAGAAGAGGTACAAAAGAAATTCGTTTATACCGACCCGCTCGGTGTAATCGATGAAGGCTTCGTTGTACCCTCCGCCAAAGATACGGTGGGAATTGATGGAGAGGAGTACATCGAGGGGTTGATAAAGGTTCGAGCCATAGAAGTAGTTGATGGTATGTACCGCCCCTATGAGGCTATTACCGGCGTTGAATTCGGTCAGGCGATAGCAAGAGTAGTCTTCGGAGTTGACGAAGAGATCGACTACGGCGCCAAGCTCGCTGAGCTGGTTTATGCTCCCGCCGAATTACTATCCCTGAAAAGACCTTTGAGAAGAGAAGAGGCCGCACAGATACTCTCAAATTTCGTGGATAACCCCAACTTTCAGGTGATCACAATATTAGCAACTGCCGACATTCACGGCCATATAGAGCCTTACACACCGAGCGGTGCAAAATATCCCATCGGTGCTATGGAGAAGATGGCTTACTATGTAAGTACCGAACGCGCAATACAACCGGACCTCCTGCTTCTGGATGTAGGGGATGCGCCATACAATACCAACGTTGCCAACCTTTTCGAGGGCGAGCCCGTAATTAAGATAATGAACATGATGGGATACGACGCAATGGCGATCGGAAACCACGACTTCGACTTTCCTTTCAACGTTATGGAGAGAAATAGTAAACTCGCCAACTTCCCTTTCTTGAGTGCCAATACTCTTTATATGGAGAAACCTGTGGAATTTCTTAAGGAGTATGTTATGAAGGAGATCGGAGGTCTCAAAATCGCCATAGTCGGGCTTACAGACGATAGCAGCGCTTGGTACACCCACCCGAGAAACGTCGCCGGAATAACATTCGAGGAACAGTATTCGGCCGCCCAGAGAGTGCTAGATGAAGTAGCTCCGCAGGCAGACCTGGTGATCGCTCTGGCGCATCTGCATACAGGTAACAGGATACTTCCTGAAAAGGTTCCGGGTTATGATCTCATATTCGAAGGCGGCAGAGACGTCGTTGCCTTCCCCGAAAAGATCAACGGAAGCTGGGTCATTTCATCCGGAAAACACGGAGAACTAATTTCAAAGACAAATCTGAACATATTTAACAATGAAGTCATTGGTATCAACTTTGCACACATCTTCATGAGTCAGAACCTTCCACAGGACGAGGCAGTCGTTGAACTCGTGAACGGTTATGTAGCACAGCTAGATGAAAAAATGAACACCGTTATTGGTAGAACGGAAGTCGACCTGGATGGAGAGAGGGGTACGGTGAGGCTCAAGGAATCTAACCTGGCCAATGCTATCGCCGACAGTTTGAGGGAGATGACCGGCACCGACTTCGCTATACAGAACGGCGGCGGAGTAAGAGCAAGTATACCCAAAGGCGATATAACAATCAAGGATGTATACACTGTACTTCCATTCGATAATTTGGTTGTTGCAGTAGAAATCACCGGCAAACAGATATGGGACGTTCTCGAACACGGTATCTCTGCCTACCCGGCTGCTGCAGGCCAGTTCCTGCAGGTCTCGAATCTCGAATATACCTTCGACGCATCTAAGCCCCCTTACAGCAGACTGGTCTCCGTAACTTCGAAAGGAGCTCCCATTGATATGGAAAAGACTTATACGTTAACGGCTAACGACTTTCTCACCGGAGGTGGAGACAAGTTCGTTATGTTCCTCGAAACGAAGAAAATAATAGTGACGAAATCCTTCCTCAGAGATGCATTTGCCGAATATGTAGTGAGACATGGAACAATTGCTCCACAGGTAGAAGGTAGAATAACCATACTCAATCCCGCCAATTGAAGAGTAGCGGGCTTTTCAAATAAGCGGAGAGATTTCCCTCTCCGCTTTTTCTATAACTGGGAACACAATCACATAAAAGTGTCATAATATATAAGTAATAAAATTCATTAGTAGCCATTCTTGTTGCCGGAACCGAAATCTCAGTGATGGGCGTGATTTGTATGAGAGGAAACGGCTCTAATGGATTCATAGGTATTCTCAAGCCTGGAGGTGGACCTCTGATGTTTTTCGGTAAGAAGGAAATGGCCATAATACAGCTGTTCGAAGAGCATCTGGAATACATAGGAAGAACTCTCGAAAACCTCGAAAAAGTCTTTCTTGCTATCTTACACAACGACGAAACATCGATAGAGATCTATGCCGAGGAAGTTCACAAGATGGAATCGGCTGCGGACAGTAAAAGGCGCGAAATGGAAAATGCGATGTACCAGGGTGCTTTTCTACCGAACTTCAGAGGGGATTTTCTGGGGCTAGCGGAGGCTTTCGACAAAGTTGCCAACGAAGCCGAGAACGTTGTCGATCAGATCGTTTTGCAGAATCTCGTGATCTCTGACGATCTCAAAGAAGACCTGTTGAAACAGGTACAGCTTTCGGTGGAAACTTATAGAGTCTGCCGCGAAGCCGCTGTCAACCTTTTCCAGGAATTGGACGTCGCCGAGGAGAAAATTAAAGAAACTGAAAAACTTGAGAACATCGAAGACAGTCATGAGAGAGCACTCGTGAAAAAGATCTTCGAAAAAGACATCTCTCTGGCAGAAAAGCGACAGCTCAGAGAACTTGTTATTTCTATAGGCAACATCGCAAACCTCTCCGAGGACTGTTCTGACATGATGGAGATAATTGTTCTGAAGCGAAGAGTATAGCCTTTTAACCTCTAAAAACATTCAGGATCTGTAATGTGTAACGGATATCAACTTCGCTAATTTTTTGCCTGTATTAGGCCTAGAGTTGTATTCTTGAGAATCTGAAGCAACAATCAAATGAAACTATACTTTCCATCGTTTTTTCACGAAATTGATTTCACGAAAATCGCCTAAACCGGGAAACCTACTTCTGTCTTTTTCCAGGAAAGTTCATGTATAGAGCATGCAAAATCGTTTGAATGAATTTACGCTTTGAAAATATCTGGCATGAAATTGCATAAACTATACAAAAGCCGGGAGGGGACCTGTTTTGAAAAGCGTACAGATTCATTCAAAGAAAAAAGGGTTCTCGATGATTGAGCTACTTATCGTGCTATCTATAATTGCGGCACTGATCGCCTTGATCGTACCGATAGCCATGAATGCCTCTCAGAAAGCAAGAGCAACCGAGATCGCAAAAAACATGAAAACCCTGGCGGATTCTATCGAAAGGATCGCTCTGACTGATGGTGTTGACAACAACGAAAAGATAAAGGGCATCGACTCTCTTTCCGATGTTGCCAGAGACGTCAATGGATCTACCTATCACATAATCTACTACGTAACCGACCAGGTAAAAACATTCGATGCCTACATCGTGCATAAGGGTAATAATCTTTTTGATAAGGTCAGAGAGGTATTGAGTGATGCTTCATCTACGACATGGTCCGATCTGAAAAGTCGGTGGAGCACCTACACGCCCGTCTATCTTGAAGATAGCTCTCTGGAGGAAAGCGACAGTATTATTTATTACAAGATCAATTTCTACATCTACCAGTAATCATAGCTCGATTATGACCAATTCGGGAAGACTGGCGAATCTTCCCGGGAACCAGCCACCAAGTCCTCTGGTTACGTATATTTTTGTTTCGTCCAGTTTGTACATACCCCTGAAATACCTGCCGCTGAAACCTCTGGTGCTTTTCAAAACCCATTCGGTTATCCATGGAAAATAGAACTGACCTCCATGCGTGTGGCCTGCCAGGACAAGGTCGTACTTCTTTAGAATATCGGCCGAACCTTCCAACATGTTGGGTGCGTGAACCATTAATATCTTGAGATCGAATTCCTCTTCAGGCAAAAAACGTGTCCACGAGAAATAATGGTGAGATGGGGCACCGGTTATTCCTATCTTTTTGCCGTGAATTTCGACCACGGTCGAACGTGTGTGAAGAACCTGCACACCGGCCTGTTTGAAAATACGGTCAACGACTGCCGTCTCTGATTCTTCCCAATTGCCATAGACAGCGTAGATGGGAGCGATAGAAGCAAGCTCCGTAAAAAACTCGGCGAAATATTTCATGTCTGTGTAAGGCGAGAGCACATCTCCCCCGAAGAGTATGAGATCGACCTTTTCCTGCCTGAGCTCGTTAAGGAAAAGCGAGTGGAGGGGCTTCTGTATCCAAATATGAATATCGGCAAAGAAGGCTATTTTCAACGAGGGCGTATCGCTGAGTTTCAACCTTTCGACCATCAGAATATTTGGCTCCAGAACAAAAGCATAAATCAAGAGCACAAATAATAATAAACAGAGCTTCCAGTGCTTCAAATGAACAATCCCCATTTCACAGAAACATTCTACTCAATTGTATATCAAAAACCTCCGTGAAGACACAAACCTCTTAATGCTAAATAATTGAGTCTTGCAATCAATCAGTATGGCAAAACAACCAAAAGTCGCTCTCAAAGCTAACCGGGTTGTTTTAGAAACCAATAGTGTTAAAATATCCATTGATATGAAAGGAGGTTGCAAATGCGCAGAAAATTTCTGTTTTTTATTGTGTTGCTTATTATCTCGCTGACCGTCGCCGGGAATGTTAATTTGAGAGACCTAACAGCGAATGAGTGGAGAGAGGATATAGCTTTTCTAGAAAGAACTTTGGTCAAGCAACATCCCGATGCTTTTAACAAAGTCAGTCAGGAGGAATTTACCCGGGCCTTTCAGAAACTTCAGACCGACATTGAGAATCTACAGTGGTACGAGATATATACTTCTCTTACGGCACTGGTTGCTATGATTGGGGACGGTCATACTGTAATATATCCATACACCGTGCTGAGAGGCTTTCCAGTATATCCCTATTCCTTCAAGGACGGGATATACATAATCGCTACCGACGAGAATAACCGCGAATTATT
This sequence comes from Mesotoga infera, assembly GCF_900157305.1. Taxonomy (NCBI): domain Bacteria; kingdom Thermotogati; phylum Thermotogota; class Thermotogae; order Kosmotogales; family Kosmotogaceae; genus Mesotoga; species Mesotoga infera. The sequence goes on along the minus strand of NZ_LS974202.1, from coordinate 63,509 downwards.
GAACACACGGCTCGTTGGTGTAAATGGACTAGATATGAAAGAGCTTCTAGACGTGCTCAGGCCTGTTGTTTCACACGATAACGAATGGGGTTTCATATCGGCATTACCAAATTACTTTACCAGAGTCGAGATAATGAAAGCTCTAAACTTGACGGGAGAGGGAGATGGCCTGAAGTTGAAATTGGATAAGGACGGAGAAATTTTCGAAAGAATCGTCCTACCAGCCGAAGGGGATTTTCAATGGGTTCAGGAGCGCGCACAGAAAACATATATAGGCCAAACAAACGACAACTATTGGTACGAACTCTATCCCGATTCTAAACTGCTCCACTTTCACTACGACAGCTGCAAAAGCCAGGAGGGAAAGCCTTTCATATTCTTCATCTGCGAAATGTTTTCGTATATGAGAAGACAGGATGCCGAAAGGCTTTTACTTGATCTCCGATACAATGGGGGCGGTAATTCGCTGATTCTGGAGTTTTTCATATTAAGGATGATGCTAGATTGCAAATACAACAGAGAAGGCAGGCTCTTCGTTGCGATCGGCAGGGAGACGTTTTCCTCGGCAATCCTGAATGCAATATCTATGAAAAAGCGTACCAGAGCGATTTTCCTGGGAGAACCTACGGGCGGCAGTCCGCGTCACTATGGAGCTCCCAGAAGTTTTACTCTCCCAAACAGTGGAATCACAGTTCACTGTTCGACGACTTTTTGGAGGACTACTTCCGATACTTCCGAGGCGATGATGCCTGATATCCTTATAGAGAGGAGTTTCGAAGATTATTATTACATGCGTGACCCTGTCGTTGAATATATAGAGTCACTTCCCATACCGGAATAGTCGGGAGTAGTGTCATGGCCTTCAATACAGTGGTTCTCTTGGTCGGCACCGCCATATCATTGATTCTGCTTTTTTTCGCTTTAAAGGCTTTGAAAAAGAAGCGGCTGGTGGACGACACTCCCACTTCGAAAACCCACGGAGTTTTCATTGGACTTGTTGAAGTTTCGGGAAAAGTCGAATGCTCCTCACCTCTTCGCAGTTATTTGACCGAAAGCGAATGCGTATATTACAGATGGAACATATCCGAGCACTGGAGCAAAACCGTAACTGAAACCTACACCGATTCACAGGGTAAGACAAAGACTAGAACAAGAACCGAGAGTGGCTGGAAGACAGTCGCCTCCGACGAGCAGATGTCCTGCTTCATGCTCAGAGACGAGAGTGGTGAAATACAGGTGAGACCGGAAGGTGCAAAAGTGCTGCATGGCGAGTGTATCCTAAACCACTACTGTGGTCCTTTTGATCCTATGTATTACGGAAAGGGTCCGGCCGGCTCAATAACGAATTCCGACTACAGGAGGTGTTTCGCAGAGACAATAATACCCAACGGCTCTACGCTGTATTTTATGGGGCAGGCACGCGAGAGGGAGGATAAAGTAGCCGCTGAGATAGCCTATGATCGAGAAGCTCCCCTCTTTCTGATTTCTATGGATGATGAAAAAAGGGTGAGTCGTTCCTATGGTTTCGATTACTGGCGCCTGGCTTTTGGAGGGTTGGCTGTAGCCTTCTTTACGGCCTTCATATCTAACCGGACAGGATACGGTTGGATACATTTTCCCTACAGGAATCCTATCGTTGCCGTAGGCCTGTACCTGGTTGTTTGGACGATCGGATGGTTCTGGACAGTTTTCAATTCTCTCAAATCTCTGAGAGAAAGGACCAGACAGGGTAAGTCCCAGATCGAAATTCAGTTGAAACGGAGGAAGGATTTGATTCCCACGCTTGTCTCGACCGTCTCGGGTTTGATGCGGTATGAACAAGGAGTACAAGAGACGCTGGCTTCTTTGAGGAGTGAATCGTATGATGGCCTTGAAGGTGTTAGCGGTAGGTTGCTTGCCCTGATAGAGGAGCACCCTTCTCTCAAATCCAGCGAGGCCGTTTTGAAGCTCCAGAAGGAACTTATCGATACCGAAAACAGGATAGAGCTCTCAAGATCGTATTATAACGACATAGTCACTTTCTACAACACCAGAATCGAAAGGATTCCGGATGCACTAGTGGCAAAGATCGCCAGACTTGTTCCGCAGGAGCTTTTAAAGAATTAATGAAAAAGACCGGAAGGGTTTCCCCGTCCGGTCGTTCCAGCATTCTGAATCGGTTTATCAGTAGATCCAGTTCTTGTTTGCGTTCTCCGGGGCGTGTTCGATCATGTAATTAGATAGTTGTTCCAACCACTCTTCGTTTGCCAGCGCAACATTCGGTTTGGTTGGACTCCAACCCTTCCAGCCGTGGCCTTGGTTGGGTCCGAAGTCGAAAGTCATATCTGACACGGGATTCTCCATCTTTTTCATTGCATTCTTGAGAAGATATACCGCTTCGTTCAGATAGTAGTTGTCCATATCACCGACCGCCACGTGAACATCTCCGGCTATCTTAGGTCCCAGCTCTTCCCAATTCTTTTGAAGTATGTAGTTCAAGTCGTAGTTTTCTTTCCAGTATTCGGCGACATCTTTGTTGATCTCGCCGGTCACTTGATCCCAGATTGGCTGAGGGAACCCATCGACTCCCACCGGACCGTAGGTCGCTTCCCAAACAGACCACTGACCTCCTGACCTGTTGCTCGGGCCAGCAGCCATTTCAAAATAGTTTTCCTGCTTAACGGTGAATCGAATATTACCGTGGGTGTCTCTAGCGCTTGGTCTTTCGGTTTTTATCCATCCAAAGTCGCTATAATAGGCGTTATCGTCATTGTAGATGTTTATTAGCTGATAGTAGTTGAAGTCAACGCTATCGGGATACCACACATACGTTCTACCGAAAATGTCGGGGTAGAAGACTTTCATTGCAAGAGCTTCCCAGCCTCCGGTAGAGCCACCGGCCAGTATTCTAGCCCATTTTTCCGGTATCATTCGGAATTGGCTTTCGAGATATGGGATCAGTTCTTCAGTTATAGCCGTTCCATAAGGCCCGGAGTTAACAGAGTCCACAGAATAAGAGGTATCGTAATAAGGTGTCGCGTCCCTAAAGGAAACGGCTATGAAATTGGCAATCCCTTCTGAGGTCCAAAACTTGTAAACATTGTTGTTAACCCTAAATCCGACCGGGGCGCTCGATCCGGGGAAGTGTCCCTGGTAATAGATAACAGGATAGTAGACATCGGGGTTGTCGTAGTAGCCTTTTGGAAGCAGCACATTGGCGCCGATGTACATATCCTTTCCCCAGAACTCCGAAACCACTTCACTCTTGATCTTTACGTATTTGACCCATTCCGTATCTTTGTAATTACCCTGCTGAAGTACCATTCCCGGTTCCAGTTCATAATCGGGTTTAATTACCTTAGAGAGTGTAAGTTTTATCGTTCCCCAGTTCGTAGGATCGATATAGGTCTTTTTCGCGACACTGTAAGCGTTTCCAATGGATTCCCAGAACCACTGTCCATCACCTGTATCGTCGTGCATCAGCACCGTATGACCATCGGCCCTGTTGAAGGTTGTATATACGTTCAAAAAGGCCTGAACGTAGTAATCGCCGGCCGGCAGTTCTTCGATCTTTATCGGATAGCCTATTACTTCGAGATCATCGGAAGATATACTGACAAGATCGTCACTGGTGAATTCGAAGACATCCTTTCCCCAGAATGGAACACCTCTAACGTCTGTCTGGTACATCGGCTCGCTAGATGAGTCTTTGGTGACAATAACGAAAACTCTACCGTTGATAGGCGTTTCGAGTCCAAGAGCGGCGATTTCACTAACTGTAGCTTCATCGATTGAAATTTCAAAGCTGATGGACAAAGCCATCACGCTAAAAAAAGTAACCATTATTGCAACGATAAGGAGCTTTTTCCCTGCCATTTTCCACCTCCATGTAGCTGACATACAACTGGCTCATACCTTCGATCGAAGAACTCTTCGATCGCAAGAGCTGTGCAAAAATTACGGAATTTGTGAATGATGAATGAAAAACTTAAATGAATCAGAATGCTGGAAGTACTAATAGATTATCGGATAGTGTCAACGAAGACGAAGAGAGGATTCTCTGCGCGAAACGAAGAAGTGCACGCCTTTAGCAGCATCAGTAAGAGCTTCTGGTGAAAGAAAAATCTTTAAAACACCTGACAATTCCATCTGCCTTACCCCCTCTTCACCGGTTTATTCGATTCACCGGTTATTATTGGCATTATACATCGCATCCTTTGGTTTTTGAACGCCGTGCGGACTTATTTACATTTTTGTTCGTATTCCGTATAGTTACGGATTACTGCCGACAATGAATTTTTATTGTTGTCTTCGACCATGGGAGAAGCTTTCGAAATCCTTGAATTCTATATAATCTCGCACCCGCTGAAGAGAAGCCCAGATGAACTCTTCGAAGAGAAGTGCATCTTCCTCGCTCCGAAGACTTTCGATCACTATTTCCTCTTTCTGGCTAAGGGTAGCTATATAACTTTTACCCCTGGCACCGTGGTTCACAAAGAGCTCAAGGTTGAAAATTCCCATATTCCTAGATCTGTAGAACAAAGAAACCACCTCCATAATTTTTCCGCCGGTATCTGGCAGTATTCAGTCGATCACGTAGCAAGCTGCAAAGTGTCCATTATCGTAATCGCTGAGCGGCGGGTGTTTTTCTCTGGCGCATTTGTCGGTTCTCAGGGGGCATCGGTCGTAAAACCTGCAATAATCAGGGGGATCAATCGGCTTCGATATCTGCCCCAGTATGTCCGGTTCATCTCTTCGAGCTTCCGGATCCGGAACGGGTACAGCCTGTAAGAGGGCTCGGGTGTATGGGTGAAGGGGGTTTGCGAGTATCTCCTCGGTTGGCCCGATCTCAACGATCTTTCCCAGATACATCACCGCGATTCTCTGAACCATATACCTGGCAACGGCCAGATCGTGTGTAATGTAAAGATAGGCTGCCCCTATTCTTTTGGTGAGATCTTTGAAAAGCTCCATAATTCCTGCTCTAACCGAGACATCAAGCATAGATGTAGGCTCATCAGCCACAATGAAAGATGGGTTTAGTATTATGGCACGTGCTATCGCTATTCTCTGGCGTTGACCTCCTGAAAGCTCGTGAGGGTATCGCTGCGTGTATAATGAAGCTGGAGAAAGCCCAACAGCCTCCAGTGTTTCTTTCACTTTCAATGCCCTGTCTTTGGACGTGCCTAGCTGGTTCACCAATAGAGGTTCTGACACTATCTCGTCGATAGTCATTCTTGGATTTAGCGAATCGTATGGATCTTGGAAAATCATCTGTATCTTGCGCCTTATTTCTCCGATATCAGATCCGTCTCCATTGTGGACATATTTTCCGTCGATGAGCCGATCGGTTATATCCCTTCTTCCAAAAAATATCCTCCCACCGGTAGGTTTTTCCAAACCGACTATTAATCTGCCTGTAGTTGTCTTCCCACACCCGGATTCTCCCACTAGAGCCAGGGAGTCGTTGTCGGAGATTTCGAAGGTGACATCTTCAACAGCATGCACGTTGCTCAGGGCTGATTTTGAGATTCTGAAAAACCTTCCAGGCAGTGGGAAGAACTTTGTTAGATTTTTAACAGAAAGAACTTCAGGCATGGACCCCCACCCCCAGCGGGAAATGGCAGGCAGTCAGATGATTTTCCGCAATTTCCATGCTTTTTGGTTCACTCTCAAAGCAGATTCTTTCGGCCGAACTACATCTGGAAGCGAAACGACAACCGACTGGAGGATTTACCAGATCCGGTGGTTCTCCCTCTATAGCTACAAGTCTTTTCTTTTGTCCGGTTATCGACGGGAAGGCTGCCATCAAAGCTGCAGTGTAATGGTGAGCCGGTCTATTGAATATTGCAGCGGTTCCTGCCAGTTCCACTATCTTGCCGGCGTACATTATGGCTATTCTGTCACAGACTTGAGCTATAGCCGCGATATCGTGAGAGATGTAGATAATCGATGTTTTCGACTCTTCCTGAATGTTTCTCAGTCTTTTCAGTATTCTGCCCTGAACTATCACATCTAGTGCTGTGGTCGGTTCATCCGCAATAACGATTGCAGGATCGCAGACCAACGCCATGGCTATTATCGCCCGTTGCTTCATGCCTCCGCTGTATTCGTGTGGATAGCAATTCATTCTCGCAGGGTCAAGACCTACCAGACGGAAAAGGTGTGAAATCCTTTCGGATATCTCTTCTTTTGAAATGCTGGGAAAATGCGTCTTCATGGCCTCAGAGATCTGGTCTCCGACCCTGTAAACTGGATTCAGGGAGTTCATAGCAGCCTGAAAGATCATCGAGATTTCTTTCCACCTGTATCGGCGCATCTCTTCTTCTCCCAGTCTTACCAAATCTGTTTTATTGCCGTCCTTCGAAAAGAAGATGTTTCCGCTGACGAAGCTGGCGTTTTCCGTGAGCAACTTGAGAATTGCCATTGCAAGCGAGGTCTTTCCACATCCCGATTCACCTACTACACCAAGCGCTTCCCCCTTATCAAGAGTGAAAGTAACTCCATCCACGGCCTTTACGGAACCGCCTTTTATTATGTAATGCATCTTGAGGTCTCTCACTTCCAGTACCCTATTGTTCAAGTCAGCCCCCCCTCAAAGAGTTCATTGCCAACAGGCCAATTATAGCATTCAAGAATTATTGACCTGCGGTGGTATGGGAGATGATAGACTGCAGAGATTCAATTACAATTTCGTTACTACAACCCTTTTCGGGTATTATATAAAGAGAGTGAATGGGGGAGGTGTAATCATGCCTGAAGAAAGAGTTTCACCAAAAAGCAGTATCGCTCAGGTCTTAATGGGCGTCATAGTTATTGCCCTGGGACTGTCGATTATTTTTGTCCCTTCGTTGCTGGAGAATTTCTGGTTGCTATTCATATGGGTTCCAGGACTGATAATGGAATACAACGCCATCAGAGCGGAAAAGGGTCTTTTCGTTGCAGGAGGTGTGTTGCTGACCGTCGCTCTTGCACTCACTCTTGGGGTGGCCTTCGACGGTTTCTACGAGAGTGGAGGCTGGGCTCTTTTCATACTTGCTCCGGCAGTCGGACTATTACAGCTGTACCTGGCCGGTGGAAGAAAACCTAGAGCACTATTAACACCGATATTTGTGCTCACCCTTGTCGCAGTGATATCGCTTATACCTTCGGTGCTTTCAAAATGGGCGATAATAACCGTAGGTGCACTTCTTATTGGTTTTGGAGTGTTGATTCTTCTCAAAAAGAAGTAATCAAAGGTCTTTACCCATCTGAAGAAAATCGAAGTACTTTTCTCTTATTTTCATGAATCTCTTGAGGTGGCCTTCTTTCACGAAACCAAAATTAGAATAAAGCTTTATGGCCCGCTCATTATCGGCTCTAACTTGAAGGCCGATTCTTGTAATACCATTCTTTTTTACTGTTTCGATCATGTATTCGATAAGTCTTTTCCCTATCCCCATTCCCCAGTATTCTTTAGCAACTGTGAGGCCGAACTCGCCTCTGTGCTTCAGTCTTTCTCTGTGTCCACCTTCAAAAGTAAGCAATCCCACAATTTTCTCCTCAAGCCGTGCAGCGATCATCAGGCAGTTATCTCGTTCTCTGAAAGATCTGATAATTTCTCTCTCCTCTTCGACGGTAATTTTGAACTCGTTCTCGCCGAAACTCAAGTAATCGCTCTCACCACTTACCAGATTGATATATTCAATTACTTTCTGCGCATCTTCTTCGCAGACCGGTCTAATCTCTAAACTTTCTATGCCTCTGAAAGGTCTCTCTGTCACGTTCATATTAAAAAGGAAGCCTACCGTTCTTTTCTGTATCGGTCGGTTCCTCTTCAACCTCCGTTTCTGTTTCACCGTAGTTTGAGTCCACGCTCGCACCCTCGGAAATAGATGCGAGGAATTGAGAGTATTTTCTGTCCAGTTCCTCCTTCTCTTTTTTCAACGTCATAAGCCTCATTCTGGCGGCCGTCAGGAGTTGAATCGCTTTCTGATAGGTTTTGAGAGCCGTTTCAACATCAGGTTGAGTATTGCTCCTGAAGTATTCGTCGATCGATCTGATGTATGCGAGGAGCTTCTTGAAATCCATGGAGTTTATCTGTTCTTCCTTGAGCTTCAATATTCCCTCTATAGTCTTTTCTTCCATCTCACACCTCCATAACTTCATCAATAATGATTGTCGCCCGCCCATCGGCGAGATAGCATTCCAATCTGTCGCCCCGGGCAACATCTATGACGCTTTTGACAACTTGAGAACCTCTTTTCAAAACAACTCCGCCTAGAATTAGAGATGCCGCATAACCACCGTGCTCCACCAACCCAGAAGAAAGCTCATCGAGATAACTAGACGCGCTAGATAGGATCCTTTCAAGCGATCTCGCCACACCTTTCTCGAAAAGATCCAGAGAAGTATCTGCCCGGAATAAAAGATTGTCCAAAGACACATCAATAGTTACCTTTTCGAGTGCACTCGTGGATTCTTCAAGATGCCTGTCCAGAATTACACAGGCCCTTTCGAAAAGATTGTCCGTAAGTATTGAAACTCTCTCAAGGGCCCTTTCAATTATGATACCGTAACTATCTCTATCAAGGGAGTCTATGAAGGAAGCAGCTCTTTCGATTTCTGACAGCAGCCGTCTCGAAGCTCTTTCGGCAACTGTTTCGAACTGCTCTTCGGATCTTTCAATAAGTGTTTCGACTCTAGTGGAAAAATCTCTGAGTTTCTCGAACTCAGTTAAAGAGAGAGCCCTCTCGAAGAGCCATTCAATCTCTTTTTTCAACGTTGCTTCCGCTTGATTCAGGCTTTCGATGTAATTATTTACCTGTTCAGTTATGGCTTTCGCAGCGGCGGTGGGTGTATCGAAACGCTTCCAAGAGACGAAATCCGGTATGGTAAAATCGCGTTCGTGACCTATGGCGCTCAGGATCGGGCAGTATTCTCTGCTGAAAACCGATATAGCCATCCCCAGGTCGAGATCGTCGAAATACATAAGGTCGATCGCCGAACCGCCCCCGCGTGTGATAACTACCACGTCATACTCGATAGGAGAGGTCTTGATCATGTTGAGAGCCTTCAAGATACCCGGAACGGTCTCGCTACCCTGCATGAAAGACTCGTATAGATGGATCACGGGTTTGTACGGCTCTTTCAGATTCAAATTGGAGTAGAAATCTCCCAACCCCGCAGCCGTAGGCGATGAGATGACTGCAATTTTTCGTATAGGCTGGAGCTCGCTTAATTCGTGTTCCTCGGTTCTGAGTGCGTTTCTCGATTTCAAGGCGTTGTAGATCTCTCGTCGCCGTACCGTAATATCCGATTCGCCCAGCGGTGCGATAGTATCTATCCATATAGAGAAACTGGCTCGCGGTTTGTAAAAACTGATAGTACCCTGAAATTGCCACTTTTTGCCCTTGAGCTCGCTCGATGATTTCAATCCGAGCTGTCTTCCCATTCTACCGAAAGCCGCCAACTCCGCGATCATGTTCAGATCGATCTTTCTCTTGATACCACGTTCTGTGTAGTCCTGTGAAACGTTTATATAGACATAGTTTCCCTTAGACCCGACGTTTGTGACATCAGCCGGAAATCTTACTCTGAGATTGTTTAGACCGACACGAACCAATACGCTCTTGATATGTTCGAGCAAATTTTCGATGTCTTTGAATTCGAGGGTAAATTCCTCCATCTCTATTTCCTCCGGGAAGCAGTCTTACTGTTCTTAAAGATGATAACAGAATAGCTATTGAAATACGGCGGGAGTTATAGAAAAGAGGGCGATTACTCGCCCTCTATAATAAGCCACCCATCCTTTCCAGATATCAGTGCAGGTAAGTTAATGGTAGCTGTGTCTTTTGGTGACAAAGTGAATTTTTTGACGAATTCTCGCGTGGTTCCATCCGGGAGCTTCTCGATCGCTTTTACCGTATGCCATGGTCCTGGCGAATAAGCGACTTTTCTCTTTCCCTTACCAACCTCTTGAAGATCGACATTGTCAACACTCACAATAAAAGGATTGGTTGATTTCAACTCGGTTCCATCTATCACGATATCCCTGTTGTCCACGAATATCTTGTGCTCTTTTCCCAGAACATACAGACCAAATCCCAGGGCTATTAGTACGACCACAAGAATCAGTCTGATTATATTCCTCTTCATCATCATCCCTCCGCCCTATCTTCTATGGCCGCCTTGATAGCTGCTTTCGCCTGCCTTCTTTCCGTTTCTTTTTCTACCTGTCTTCTCCAGGCGTAAAGTGCAAGCGATATCGCGATGATTCCGTAGGAGACGAAGACTCTGAAGAATTCACCTATCTGTGCCTGGCCAAGAAGTTCTTTGCCGGCTCTCGGAGCGACTATAAAAGTCAAATGAAAAAGTGTTATACCGATGAATACATTCGGTATTGTAGCCTTCACTACCGACGCCCCACCTATTAGTAAAGCCGCAATTGCGAAGGTTCCAACCTGGTCGTGAGAATTGTAAGTGTTTATCGTTCCTATATTTTGCAGGAAGATTATCTGACCGAAACAAGCGAGCACGGTAGATATTATTATCGAAAGCGTCCTGGTCCGGTCAACGTTTATACCTGCCGTGGCCGCAACTTGCATATCCTGCCCGACGGCCCTCATATCCTGCCCGAGTTTGGTCTTGGTGAACCAGTAAACGAAGACACACAGACCGATTATTATCGAGAATACACCGAGCGGTATAGAGATGTTGCCGATATTGATCGACCACATATTGTCGAGTACCTTTCTCACGCTGATAAGATCGAGAGCGTTCCTCACACCGTAACCTCTCGGAAGAAGTATTTTATTGCTGGTAATCGGTATTAAGCTTCCCATACCGTACAGAATCGTCAACTGATAAATACCGTTAATGAAAAAACCTAGAATCATAGACGTTACCATTTCTCTACCCTTGGCCCTGTTCAGGATCGTACCTGCCAGCAATCCCAAAAGAATCGCAATCGGCGTACCTATGAGCATCGCCAGCAAGATGCCGGGGATACCCACGACACCCCAGTCAAGCATGAAGATGAGCCCTATTTGACCGGCCATGGCTCCAAGTACGATACCGAAGTTTAATCCCATTCCAGCCATTACAGGTATCAAGAGAGAAATGACCAGAAAGGAGTTTCTACCCAATCTGGTTATTATTTCGTTGATCAGATAATCGATAGAAAAACCTGAAAGTGGTATGGCAAATATTAGCAGTACTATAAAAAGAATGGGAACTGCGTTGGAAATAACAAATCTGGCTAACGGACTTTTCGCACGGGTAAGGCTCTGATCTTTCATGTTCTCACCTTCATTCTTCTTGTCAGAGCATAAACAATCATACCGTTGGAAACGATTATCCTTATTACCTCCGACATATCGCTCTTTATGATGTTGTTCATGACAGAGGGCGTCATTGTAAGGATACCCTGAAATAGGAACGTTCCGACTATAACGTTTCCCATCGACGCTTTGGAAACCGAAGCGCCACCTAGCAGGAGCGCGGCGACTGCGGGAAATGCCATGAGCAGAGGCGCCATGTAGAGCTGTATAAAACCGAAACTCTGTTCGTAAACGAGTATCCCGACCGCGGCTATTATCGTAGAAATAACGACTGAAAGCACCCTCATCCTGTCAACATTCACACCGGCCGCCCTGGCGTATACTGGATTTGACCCCGCGGCAGTCATAGCGGTACCGAGTTTCGTTTTAAAGAAGGCCCAAACAATCAAAGCCATAAGCCCAAAAAAGACTATCGTGCCGGTCGGGAAAAAGAAATTTCCAACCTTGATACTTAGAAAGTCGTTCAAAACGCCTAGCCAGTAGCCCTCAACGCTTATGGTCGTTCTCAAACCTTCGCCGCCATAACCCCAGATCATATTAGGACTCTTGTAGGGCAGTAGAAGCCACATCATACTCATGAAAGCAACAGAAGAGAATCCGACATAAGTAGCAACGACCATTTCATCACCCTTAACCCTGTTAAGCAGTAACCCGTACAGAAATCCGAGAATTGCCGCAAAGGGAATGGCGATAACGATCGCGGTCAGGAAACCTGCCAGACCAGTCATCCCTAACTCTATACTGGTTATGGCTCCGATCAGTCCGGCGATAACTCCTAGTTGCATTCCAAAGTTCAGTCCGCACCCAGATTGGACCATTGGAACCAACGAAAGTACCAGAACCGCGTTCATTGCGAATCTGACGATCGTGTCGCTTATAGAAGTGCTCACCTTTATTCCTACGAAAGGTGCTACAAAAAACAGAGACAATAGGAACAATCCGATGATAACTCTAGGCCAGCCAGCCTTTTCGATGAACTTTTTGATTTTCTCAAACACCGGCTTTCACCTCTTTCTGTTCTCCGAGCATCAGTAGCCCAAAATCGGCTGGATCGGCTGTTGGAGGTAGAATACCGACTATTTTCCCTTCGCTGACGATGGCTATCCTGTCGCAGATCGATCGCAATTCTTCAAGCTCTGAAGAGGTCATTACGATTGTTGTTCCGTGTTCCCTGTTCTGTCTTTTTAGAGTCTCCAGGACGACACTTTTAGCGCCAACATCTATACCTCTTGTAGGTTCAGAAACAAAAAGGAAATCTGGCTCCAGAACAAAGGCTTTGGCAAGACAGACTTTCTGCTGATTTCCTCCCGAAAGCTCTTTAGCATTTTGCTTCTCGCTCACACACTTAATCTGCAAAGAGTCAACATACTCTCGGGCTACCCTGGCGATTTCTTTATCATCACGCCATTTAATTAACCCGCCCATCAGCTTTTTGATAAACCTTCCCTGTATCTGCATAGCGGTGAAGACTATGTTGAGATCTATGGGCTCATCCAGTAAGAGGCCGACTCCTCTCCTGTCCTCGGATACGAATGCTATACCCTTGCTCAACACTCCCACAGGGTTGTTCAAGGGCAGTCTTTCGCCTTTATAAAATACCTCTCCCTCGGCTGGAAAGAGTCCCATTATCCCGTTGGCAATTCCCAGTTTGCCCTGACCGGCGAGTCCACCAATTCCCAAAATTTCACCCTTGCTAACCTGTAGATCGACCCCGTTCACCTGCTCGCCGGGCATATCGACCCACAGATCCTTTATCTCCAGAACAATTTCTGGCTTTTTGAATTCTATCGATTTTTTTGACAGATCTTCCTTAATCTCACGACCAACCATCAACGAAGCGACTTCCCTAGGGGTGGTGCTGGAAGATTCGAGTTCGCGGACCACTTGTCCATCCCTGAGAATGATCAGTCTATCAGATATAGCCAGAACCTCGCTCAATCTATGACTAATAAAGATGACGGACAAACCGAGGTTTGCGAGTTTTCTGGCAGCTTTCAGCATCGTTTCTGCCTCCGATTCAGTTAATACGGCGGTCGGTTCGTCTAGAACTAGCAACTTTGTGGATTTTCTGTCCATTTCTCTGGCAATTTCAGTGAACTGCCTATGCCCGACAGGCATTTCGCTGACCAACATGTCGGGATTAAGCTGAACTTCTAACTTCTCGATAGCTGAAATGGCTCTTTTATGCATCTCTTCTCTATTCAGAGTTTTTAATCTCTCTCCAAAGACTTCCACGAAAATGTTGTATTTAGTCGATTCCCTATTGAGAAGGATATTTTCCGTTGCCGTAAATCCAGGTATCAAAATGAACTCCTGGTGTACCATTCCAATTCCGGCTTCAATTGCCTCAAAAGGACTTGCGAAATTCACTTCTTTATCTTCGAGATATATCTTTCCCTGGTAACCACCCGTCTGATTAATGACGGGCAATCCGAATAGTATATTCATCAGGGTGGACTTGCCGGCACCGTTTTCGCCTACCAGTCCCACTATCTCTCCCTTGCCGACTCTTAAGGTTACGTCTTTCAAAACCTGGTTGCCGAAAAAATCCTTGCTAATACCTTCCATTCTCAACATATAGTTTTTTTCATCCATGACTTCACCCCAAACTCCGTAAGTTGAGAAGCGTCAAGAAAAGGGGGGTTGCCCCCCCTTTTTTTGTGCTATTTCAATTAAAATTCAAGATACTTCTGTGGAACTTCGACTTCTGTGATTCCCATGTAACCCTTGCCGAAGATATAGGTATCCTGGTAGATCATGATGAAGTTCTCTCTCTCGATACCATCGGCATCGATGTAATAGCTTCCATTCCAACCGGCTCCCGGTGTGTACTCGGCGAAAACGGACATAACTGCATCGAAATCGTCAACAGCGCATTTGCCTTCTATTACATTCTTCGCGTGCTCGGCAAGAGCGGCGGTCGTGGTGTAACCGAGAGAGTAAGCCCAAGTTCCCATTCTACCAGCTCCACCTTTGGAAACAACGGCTTCTTCAACCTTGGCAAGAATTGCTGGCCAATTACCGGCCTCTTCTTCCGTAAAGGCTACTCCGAGAGCACCAGGGTAACCCATCAATGGTGACGGGAGGTCGGCTTCGATGAAATACCCACCGAGTTCTGCGACCCTTCTCAGAAGAGGTTCTGTGTGCGCATCATTGGTACAGAAGAAGGCAGTCTTGTTACCGTACTCCTGAAGCCATGCTGGAACCTTCTCAAGTATGAACTGCTGCGCACCAGCCACGCCAACATCGCTAACCGGGTCTGGAGAGCCCATATCGATAAATTCGAGACCCAATTCTTCACAGGCTGCTCTCATGATGTCTCTTCTCTTGGATAGTAGTTCGTAAGACATGTGCCTGGGGAACGAGATGTGCATGAACTTCTCGGCACCCAGCTGCTTGGCAGTGTAGATAATGAGGTAGCCACGGGCGATAGAGTCGGCATTAACCGATAGGTCGGCAGCGTCGGCCAACATTGGAGGATCTTCATGGGGAAGTCCCGCCAGGAGAAGAATATCCGGCCTTACTTCTCTCACTCTTCTGAAACTTTCAACCGTTCCCGGGATGGCCTGGTTGACGATGATAGCTTTCATAAGAGGATCATCGGCGAGACCGGTGATCTGAGCGATAACCGTTTCCTGTTCCGACATGAAATTGTCCGGGTAGGTAAGATGGACGATCATTCCTCCGGAGGCGGCGTCTCCGTATTTTTTGATCAAAGCTTCGGCCCCTCTGAGATCATCCTCGGACTGTGATACTGTACCTGTTACGACACCGATGTGAAAGTCTACCGCAACAAGGAGCGCGGCGCTCAAAAGAACTGTCACAAGAACTAGAAGTACTTTGCGCATTCAAAAACCCCCTTTTTCTGTTAAGGTGTATGGGCTGCCGATATGGCATCCTGAATAATATCAACTCCACTCTCACGACCAAATAGAAACCGGTGATACCGGACAGAAAAAAAAGGAAAGGATCGAACCTCATTTACAAGTTTATCACAATAGAATATCCTTTGAGAAATCCAGATTAAGAACGCTTTGGGTACAAAGCCTCCCGCAATACCTCTATTCTTTCGTCATCACGGTCTTTCTTGAATATACTGGCTTATAATTATCGTGATGAATCCAATAGTAGGTAAAGTATTGACTTTTTTCGTTTTAATCGGGGTAGGCTTCGCAATAAAAAAGGCAAGACTCGTAGAAGATTCCTTCACGAAAGGACTTTCTTCTTTTGTTCTTTATGTGACTCTTCCAGCGCTTGTGATCGACTCTATGCAATTCCAATTTTCATTCGAAATGCTTTCCAGCTCTTTCATTTTGCTCTTAAGCGGGGGGATTCTATACGTTTTTCTATGGATCTTGGGACTCGTTACAGTCAGGCTGCTCAAACTCGAAGGGAAAGCCGGGGCCGTTGTTCTTTACGCTTTGCTGCTGGGGAATGTGGTCTATATGGGGTACCCTGTGGTGGAGATGGTTCTCGGTAGAGAAGGTGTCTTCTATACAGGTGTGTTCAATATCTGGTTCAATGTTCTTACATGGACAGCCGGTCTGAGAATCATAGCCGGAAAAGAATCTGGTGACAGGAGAAAATGTTTGCTCAATCCAGGGATAATCTCTCTTCTAATAGGTTTGATCCTGTTCCTTTTTTCGATTCCTTTACCGGGTTTTCTAGAAGAGTCATTGAATTTGCTAGGAAAGTGCACGGTTCCCCTGGCCATGGTTGTAACCGGTATTACTCTAGCCGAAACCAACATAAAGAGTGTGCTTGGAGACCAAAGAGTTATAGTGTATAGTCTTTTCAAACTTCTTGCCGTTCCTTTCACTGTTTTTCTCTTCCTGCAACTGGTAGAATTGCCCGATGTTGTAGAGAAAATCCTTATAATCATGAGCGCCATGCCGGCGGCGGCCAATACTTCCATATTTGCCAGGATGTACGATTCCGATTACGATCTCGCATCGAGATTGATCGCAGCTTCTACCTTCTTCTCACTGGTGAGTATTCCTGTAATAATTTCGTTGTTCGCTTGACCGTGAAGATATTCGCTCCACCTTTCTCAGATAAAAGCTGTGATGGTATCATTTAGCTATTCGAAAGAGAGGTGAGAAGATGAAGAATTCCGTTCTAGTCTTGTTGTTTTTGATGATAGTATCTCTGGCTTTGTCTAGTGTAGGGCTGGTTCTTTCCGGTGGCGGTGCCAAAGGTGGTTACGAAATTGGCGCCTGGAAGGCTCTGATAGATCTGGGCATAGAGATAGGTGGAGTCTATGGCACTTCTGTTGGCTCTCTGAACGCTGCGGCAGTTGCCCAGGGGGATTTTGAAAAGGCTCTGGAGGTATGGAGAGATATCTCCGAAAGCAAAGTGATGAGGCCAACGCAGGGGCAAAAAGCGTTGATAGATGCTTACGGTGGTTCAAATGACTGGAGTGTCGGTGAACTTTTCCAGGGAGCTATCGATATAATAAGAAAGGGTATAGACGTTTCACCTCTGAGAGAATTACTTGAGGAATTGATTTCAGAAAAGACAATCAGGGACTCTGGGGTAGATTTTGGACTTGTAACTTTCGATCTGACGGATCTGCGACCGGAAATGCTTTTCATAGAAGATATTCCTGATGGAAAGCTTATCGATTACATAATGGCCAGCGCTGATTTCCCAGGCTTTCAAACTGTTAAAGTAGATGGAAAGGCTTTCATAGACGGGGGGATCTATTCGAATCAACCGGTGGAGATGGCTCTTCAGAGAGGATTCAGAAACATCGTACTTGTCGATATAGGGCGAGTTGCATTGAGGGATAGGGTAGCCAGATTTCAGGCCTTCGTACAAGGAGCAAAAGTCACACACGTAATTCCGCGCATCATGTACGGTAGTACTCTCGACTTTGATCCCGAAAAGATACAACTTCAGATCGAAGAAGGTTATCTAGATACGCTAGCCGCTTTCGGCCTAGTAATAGGTGAATATACCTACATATTCGAAGATCGTGATGTTCTGGAGATAATGTTCGGCTCGCTTCCTATAGAAAAGCAACTTGAGGCGATCGAGTTTATAGGTGATCCTGTGAGATGGCCTTCCCCCGAAAGTTTTTACCGGGATTTCGTTGAGTCGCTTGAAAAGATCTACAAACTGCCAATGCCAACTCTGGTTCTACTGGATAACCTCGCCCGTCAGCTGAAAATTAACAATTTGATGCTATACAGTACCGGCGAGATACTTAAAGAGATTAAAGCCGCTCACGAGAGAGACGGGATAAAACCATCCAAGGAATCTTTGGTTCCGTACAGCAAGGCTCTCGAGTTTGTACTATATCTTTACGAGAATGCCCAGTTGCCGGAACTCCCAGAGAAGTTTTCTTTATTCAAATCCTCTTTCGACACTTTGAGTGACGTAAAGGAGTGATCGCTATGAAATGGATATTCCCAATCATAGTAATACTTTTGATTTTTTCAGGTTGTGTTCCGATGTCCCTACTTATGGGACCGGAGATCCAGCCCAAAGGAACCGTGAAACACGCCATCGGAATGGACTTGCTCGTCGGCTTCAACGAAGCTATCGTCGTCCCGTGGACTTTTCAGTACCTGGCAAGAATGGGCTTGACTGATTACGTAGAGGCCTCTTTTAGAGCGGCTTTACCTAGTATCTTCATAAACTCTCCTTCGATAACTCTCGAAGGAGGTGCCAAGTTCGGAATTCCTGGATTTTCAAACATAGCCCTTCTGGCGAGCGGTGGCTTCTTCTTTTTATCTAAGTCTGGCAACAACGAGACTCTGTTCGAACCTTATATAAGGATAGCGCCGATCGTAGGACTCAAGATTATGGACTGGATGATAGCGGCAAAACTCCAGCTCTTCGTGGCAAGTGAAGTCGGTTTTATTCCAGGTATCTCGGTGAACAACGGCCGGGTTTATTTCGATATCGATTTTCCACTGGTTGGAGGTACGACAATTCCAGATGGAGGATTAATAGGTATTGGCTATGCCTTCTAAGACAATATAAAAAGTTGGAGGTTGAAGAGGTTCGACTTCACTGTTTTGCAAACGCTCTCTTGCAACTTAAGAGATCATATTTTTACGTTTACGAAAAGCTCCTCTATGCTCTGACGTTTCCTTATAAGTTTTACTTCTTTACCATCTACGAGAATTTCTGCCGGAAGAGGCATCCCATTGTAATTGCTGGCCATTGAAAAACCATATGCCCCGGCGTTTTCGAAGACTATTGCACTGCCCGGTATAGGTATCTCCAATCTCCTGTCGCGGGCCAGTATATCTCCGCTTTCGCATAACGGCCCGACAACATCAGCGGTAACAGTCTTTCCAGTTCCATTTAGAACGCGTATCCTGTGATGTGCATCGTAAAGCACCGGTCTAATGAGAGTGTTCATACCTGCATCGGTGACTACAAAGACCTTATCTGAGTGTTTCACACTCACCACGCCGGCAACGAGGTATCCGGCCGGCCCTACTATAAAACGTCCCAATTCGCTGATTAATTTACCGTCGTAATCGGAAAAAAGTGCTGTAATTCCCGATTTCAGAGCTTCAATATCGAGTGAATCACCTGAATAATCTATTCCCCAGCCCCCACCAAGGTTAATGTATTTGAAACCGTACTTCTTCGCGCAGTCGAGAACTTTCGAGTAAGCATCTAAAAATGGAGCTACTTCGGTGATTTGAGAACCGATATGTACATGCAGACCATCTATCCTGTCTGCCACCCTGTCGATTTTTTCAATGGGAACACCGAATTTATGTGATTTCAGACCGGTAGATATGTGTGGATGGGTTCTGGCATCGACGTCGGGATTGACCCTGAGAAGCTTTATTATTTCTACTCCATCCCATAGAGGAAGCTCTTCAAAGGAATCGATAGATACATAGTTTATTCCCTTGTTTGTGAAATGCTCTCTCTCGGAGGAGCATTTCCCGTTCCCGTTCCATACGATCGTTTTCATTCCGGCCATTTTAGCCGCCAGGAGTTCTCCTTTGGAAACGACATCCGCTCCAACACCTTCCTGTGCCATTATCTTTAGAAGGGCAGGATTTCCATTGGCCTTGAGGGCAAAAACTATACCAGCGTTGAACCCTTTGAAGACCTCCCTGGCCCTACGTATTCTCTCCCTTATCTCCACAGCGTCGTACACGTAGAGCGGTGTACCGTAGTCGTTCGCCAGTTTCTGAAAATCGATCATCTCAACCTCCAAAATCTAATCTTTCAAGTATTTCATCTATTTCATCAATGGAGATATTTAGTGCAGGGAGCAATCTTATGCTACCTCCGGTGACGTTGAGCAGGACACCTCTATCGAAGGCCTTCTCCTTTATTCGGGCCGGATCGTGAGTTGAAAGTCCCAACATAAGGCCTCTTCCCCTTATCTCCTTCACCCATGCAAGCTTTTCTATTCCGAGGCGCAGGTGCTTTCCTTTTATTTTAACACCTTCGAGAAGAGTGGTATCCATTCTCTCCACCACGGACTTTCCGGCAGCCAGGCTCACGGGATTTGGTGCAAAGGTTGAACCATGGTCTCCTATAGCGAAGGGTCTCACACCACAAAAGATAGCAGCGCCGAGAGGAAGTCCACCGCCGACGGCCTTACCCACGGTAATTATATCGGCTCGCAGATCGTGATGTTGGTAGGCGAAAAAGTCCCCGGTCCTGCAAAGACCACTCTGTATTTCATCGGCGACTATCAAAAAACCGTACTTTTCCTTCATGCTGGAAATAGCTTCGATTAGTTCTTCAGGTAGAGGATAAACACCGCTGTTTCCCTGTACAGGTTCAACGAAAACGCCCGCGATTTCGTTGTTCCTGGCGAACTCCTCAAAAACCCTTCCAGAAAGCGGTAGAAAAATACTATCTGGAAGCAAAGGTTCAAAAGGTGTTCGAAGCTTCGGGCTGTGGGTAAGCGAAAGGGCCCCCATTGTCCTGCCGTGAAAGTTACCTTCGAAAGAAACGAGTTTTCCCCTTCTCAACTTCCTGATCGCTTTGATCGCCGCCTCCGTCGCCTCTGTACCCGAGTTGGTGAAGAAGACCTCCCCTTCTCCACAGCTCATATTAAGCAACATTTGGCTAAGTGATATGGCATCTTCATCGAGAAAATAGTTGGAAGTGTGAGAGAATCTTCCGATCTTTTCTTTTATGGCTTCAATCGTTTTTTCGTCAGTATGGCCGAAGGCGAGAACTCCTATACCGGCGAAGGTGTCAAGAAACTCACCCTTATCAGTCGATATCCTTACACCGTGAGCTCTTTCCACTTTAAGTGGAAGGGCGTCGTACACTCTCGAAAGCATGCAACTCACCCTATAGATCGAATTCGTCGAGCAATACTCTTAAAGCTTTGCTCGCATCGGTTCGGGGAACTAGCACAGATATCTTAATCTCCGAAGTCGTTGTTGCAATTATTCTAACACCGGCCTTCTGGAGCGAGGAGAAAAACCTGGCAGCAACCCCTGCACTCGATCTCATACCGACCCCCACAGTAGATACCTTCGCCACATTGTCGTCGAGTGTGAGTTCCCAACCATCGATATCTTTCAAGACACTCTCAATGGTCCTTCGAATAGCCGCCGGGTTGGCCGATAGAACGGTAAAGGTGAGGTGGGAGTGACCGTTCTCATTGACTACCGAAATCATATCAACATTGAAGCTGGCCTTCGCAACGGCGTTGAATATTCTGCTGAGTATATCTGTATCGCCGGGGAGATAATTGACGGTCACTTTTAGTTGGTTGGTATCTATTGTAGCACCCGTTACCACAGGCTGTTCGAGCCATTCTGGCAATTTCGCCACCACTCTGGTACCTCCTTCTTCACTGAAAGATGAGAGACAAATAAGCTCTACGTTGTATTTCTTGGCTATTTCCACAGAACGTGAATGAAGCACTTTCGCACCCAGAGCTGCGAGTTCGAGCATATCATCGTATGTTATATATTCCAGTTTTCTTGCTTTCTCATGCACTTTGGGATCGCACGTATATATTCCGGCAACATCGCTGTATATCTCGCATGGCACACAGGCTTTCGCCGCAATCGCCACGGCAGATGTGTCGGATCCACCTCTTCCAAGTGTCGTCAGATCGCCTTCCGGATTTATGCCCTGAAAACCTGTGACCACGAGAACGTCTCTGGCTTCGAGTTCAGAATAGATTTTATTGAGATTTATGTCGGCGATCCTGGCATTGCTGAACTCACCGAATGTGTTTATATTGAGTTGAAAAGCATTGTAGGAGATAGATCTGACACCAAGTTCCATCAGGGCGATACTAAGGAGAGCCGCTGAAACTTGCTCGCCGGTCGCTAGAAGCATATCGAGCTCACGTGGGCTGGGTTGAGACGATATTTTCCCAGCGAGAGCGATCAACTCGTTGGTAGTTTTACCCATGGCTGAAACTACCACGATCAGTTTATCACCATTCTTCACTCTCTTCTCTATTCTAGCAGCGACATTTTTTATTCTCTCTATATCGGCCACAGATGAACCACCGTACTTCTGAACTACCATCATTGTTGAATCTCCCTCAGTTCCTTAACGAGTTGTGTTTTACTCGCCGTTTTTTCGTCGAACTGCTTTATAACCCGCGCGGGTATGCCAGCAGCAACTGAAAATGGGGGAACATCCTTGGTAACAACCGCGCCAGCGGCCACAACCGAGTGTTCACCCACCGTCACGCCCTCGAGAACGACGGCATTGGCACCGATAAGAACCCCGTTGCCTATAACTACCGGCTTCGCACTTGGAGGCTCGATTACTCCTGCGAGAACCGCTCCAGCGCCGATATGACAGTTCTTACCGACTAGGGCACGTCCCCCAACCACGACGTTCATATCTATCATCGTTCCTTCTCCTATGACTGAACCGACATTTAACACTGCCCCCATCATGATTATCGCGTTCTTTCCGATCTCAACTAGATCGCGAATGATGGCACCTGGTTCTATCCTGGCCTCGTATTTCGTGAGGTCGGCAAGAGGAAGGGCGGAGTTCCTTGCCTTCACTTCAAGATGGTAGTTTGAAATGACTTCTTTGTTTCTCTCGAGAAAGGCTTTTATCTCTTTCAGGTCTCCGATAACTATCCCGAAGTCCTCTCCACCGACGTATGTCAGTTCATCAGATCCGATTCCATGGAGCTTTCCACTGATGTAACAAACCGCCGGTGTCTTCTTCTTCGACTGACTGATGAGTTTTATTATCGTTTCTGCGTCCATCTTAATACCTCCTCGAATGAATAGAAGCCATTTTTCGCGCTCACACAAAACTCGGCAGCTCTGAGGGCACCAATCGCGAAAACTCTTCGTGAAATCGCATGATGAGATATCTGTAAAACCTCTCCTTCGTTGGCAAAAAATATCGTGTGATCACCAGGTACGCCCCCGATACGCAGAGAATGTACAGGCACTTCTCTTCCGAGAGCTTCTTTAAGTATTATGGCTGTACCGGATGGGACATCCTTCTTTTTATTGTGGTGGGTCTCAATTATCTCCACATCCATTCCCTCGAAAAGAGAAGCCGATTCTCTGAGCAGTATTTTCAATATGTTGATTCCGGTCGAGAAGTTATAGCTCTGAACTACCGGAACATGGTTTGATAACTCTTTGATAGCCTTCATATCTTCTTCTGCAAGGGCTGTTGTGCCTATCACTAAGCCGGCACCGTATTGAGAACATAGCTGGAGAGTTGTTGCAAGTACAGACCTATTGGAAAAATCTACGAAAACGTTCGGCTCCCCACGTCTGAAAATACCGCTTTCATCTACTTCGAGAACCAGTTCATGAGCCGAAAAGACTTCTTTGATCTCGTGTCCCATTCTCCCGGAAGATCCCACAAGTCCGTATCTCATAACACCCCACTCGCCTTCATCGCTTCTTCAACTGCCTTTATGCCTTTTTCACTCAATTCCACAAGAGGCAACCTCAGCTCGTTTTCACAATATCCAAGAAGATGCACGGCGTATTTGACGGGTATGGGATTCGTTTCGACGAAGAGTGCGTTCATAAGTGGCAAGAGTCTCAGATGAAGTTCTCGCGCCTTTTCTAGATCTCCGGCCAGAACAGCCTTTATCATGGCTACTGTATCGGCAGGAGCAACATTGGAGAGTACCGATATAACACCGTCTCCTCCGCTGCAGCAGAGATGAAAGGCTTGATCGTCGTTGCCTGACCAGATTTTTAAAGCCAACCCTCTGGTTCTGACGTTCGAGATGAGATAATCGACCTGATACTGGTTTCCGCTTGCTTCCTTTATACCGACTATGTTATCAAACTCTGCACATCTTAGAACCGTCTCCGGAAGCATATTGACCCCTGTTCTTCCGGGGACGTTATAAATGATGATCGGACCACCCACACGTGTTGCCAGTTCACCGTAATGTCTGTAAAGGCCTTCCTGAGTTGGTTTGTTATAATAGGGCGTTACCACCAGTACACCATCGGCACCGTCATCGAAGACTCTCGAACTTAGTTCTCTTGTCTTTTGCGTTGAATTGGTACCCGTTCCAACTATCACGGGAACTTTCCCACCTGATTCCTCTATGGCAATCCTGATAAGTTCTTTTCGCTCGCTGTCCTTTACGCAGGGTGATTCACCAGTTGTGCCTAGAACGATAAGGGCTTCAACCCCACCATCGAGCTGAAATCTCAAAAACCTCCTGAAGGAATCGTAATCGACCTTTCCGTTCTTGAATGGTGTTACCAGAGCAGTTCCAGTTCCTCTGAACATTTCTCTACACCTCCTCCGAGATAGGCCTTTCCATCTTTGAAAGCAACTGTAAGCCAGCCCCCGTTTGCCTTCAATTCCACTCTCCTTAGACCTGTCCTTTTCGCATATATCCAGCTCACAGAAGTGGCACCGCTTCCACAGGCACCGGTTTCGGCTTCTACTCCGCGTTCGTATGTCCTTATACGCAACTTTCCCCTTTCGATGACCGAATAAACGTTCACGTTGGCATCGTAGAGATGTCTTAGAGGTACAAGGAGCTCCCAGTCAATCTTCTCCGTGTTGCCTTCTATTACTATATGGGGGACTCCCACGGTTATTATCTCTCCTGAGAACCCCTCCTCCTCGAAACTTCCGGTTAGGATCGGGTCAGGCATTCTAATGCTAACAATTCCTTGCGAGACTACTCCTTCGATCTCGCCGGCCATACTTTTGAAACTGATCCTATCCCTTCCCTCTTTTTCATGTATGAAAAATGCGTAAGTCCTTGCGCCGTTACCACAGAAGCTTG
Source organism: Mesotoga infera (assembly GCF_900157305.1). Classification (NCBI taxonomy): domain Bacteria; kingdom Thermotogati; phylum Thermotogota; class Thermotogae; order Kosmotogales; family Kosmotogaceae; genus Mesotoga; species Mesotoga infera. The sequence goes on along the minus strand of NZ_LS974202.1, from coordinate 38,996 downwards.
CTCTCAGACCATCGCGGTTGTAGAAATCCATGAAGCCCTTTTCGACGAAAATGACGCCGTCATTATTTCCAACGTTCTTAATCACGATGCTGTGTTTGGTCACATCATCAAGTCTTTCCTCTCTTGAATCGACAACTAGAAAGGTATTACCAGTGGCCGAATAATTGGCTCCTTTCATTCTATACACCTCCCGCATGCATCTTCAGAATTCTCACGGCGTTTGTGGCAGCACCCACCCTGATGTTGTCGGCCACGTTCCACAACAGAAAACGATGACTGTCAAATGATCTTATTCTTGAAACATAAACAAGATCCGATCCGGCTATCTCTGCCGGTGTGAACTTTTCATCGGTCAAAACGACATCTTCGCTCGCCCGAAGCTCTACCCTGAGGTCTTCAAGGTCGAAGGGTTTTTCGGTTTCGCAGAAAATCGCTTCGGAATGGCCATGCATAACCGGGACTCTCACTGTGGTCGGCCAGATGGATATTTTAGAGTCGCCCAGTATCTTTCTGGTTTCGTTGACCATCTTCATCTCCTCAACAGAAAAGGAGTTTTCGAGTATATCGCCTATAACAGGAACCACGTTCCTGTGGATTTTTCTTACAAATACCGCATGATCCTGTGATCCGGCTTCCTGTTTCTCCAGCTCGACAATCCCCCTGTTCCCGGCACCCGACACGGCCTGGTAGGTGGATACAACAACGATTCTCAAGCCGAATTTCCTGTGTATTTTATACAGTGACAAAACCATCTGTATAGTCGAGCAGTTAGGATTAGCTACTATTCCTCTGTAGTCTTTTAAAAGAAAACCATTGATTTCCGGAACCACAAGGGGGATACCTTCACTCTGCCTGAAGGCTGAAGAATTGTCTATAACAACCGCTCCGTAAGATGCGGCAATAGGAGCGAAAACTTTTGAAACGGAAGCCCCCGCTGAGAAAAGGACATAATCGTAATACGTTCGTAGAGAATCCTCTCTAAGCTCTCTAACCTCTACACTCTTTCCGGTAAATTTCATAAGACTCCCGGCACTTCGGCTAGAGGAGAAAAGGTCTATCCCATCAGGCTCAATCGATTCTTCTTCAAGCTTTTTAAGCATCATCCGGCCAACTTCGCCGGTGGCTCCAACGACTGCGAGTTTCATAGCCTCACCTCCAAAATAAAAAGTGTTCCCGAATGAGACCGGGAACACCTAATGGTTTGAAATAATCGCTTATTCCAAACCCACCGGCTCTCCACGGACTCCTCCGTGACAGTCATACGGATATTCTCCGTATGCCCAGGGCGACAGGATCTGGGGCTCCCATCCCCTTCGGCACCCTAGCCTTTCGATCCGCCCCGATTCCCTGATGGACGTCTACTCTTCACGGGTGCTCCTCCGTTGGGTTACTTTCGCTTGATTATAGCACGTGCTTTTCTGACTGGAATTTGATAATGAAAATATACAGTAAATTGTTCATTTTCTTTGTATCTTCGATTGACACCGTTTCTCTTGTAGTGAAGATAGTGGCTGCCTAGATCTTTTTTGAGAGGACAGGACTTAAGCTTCAAAAACGAACAAGGTGTCATCCCAGTGCCTTTTCGCAAATAGAGACGGAGATCCTCGAGTGAATCTTTACCAGCCCCTCGCCCTGAAGGTAATTAAGAATATCGAACAACTCGTATCTCATTAAGTTCAGTTCACCGGCAAGCGCGTCGATGATGACGAAAGCTTCTGTATCTCCTTGTGAGAGCTCTTTGATTTTCTCCATAACTCTATTCCGTATTTCTCTCTTTTCGGGGACTTCACACTCTTCACAAGTTAATATTCCCTTGTGGGTTATTCTTAGCATTCTGAAGGGTTTTACTTCTACGTAATCCTCTTCATTTAGAAATGCCAAAACCTTGCTGAACTCTTCGGGACAAAGACCACTTTCGGTGGCCAGGACATCCACGGGCAGATACCTCTTTTCTCGCCCTGAAACCTTCGCGTATATCTGATTAAGCAACCTTCTTTCTAAGTCATTCAAGATCACTTTTGATTCCCTCTTTCATTGTAGCGGCCGACCGGAGCTAAATAGACCACAAATTCGTCCTCTCCGTCAAGGTTTAAAAGCTTGTCTATCTTATCTTGATTGTAAGCACCAATTGCACACGTTCCTAAACCTAAAGCCTCACAGGCGATGTAAAGATTCTGGCACACATGACCCGCATCAATAAGGATCACTTTATAGGAGTGAAGGTTGTATCTCCATTCAGTTCTATACGGAACCACAGACCAGATGAACGTCACGGCAGAATTGCCGACGAAGTGTTGTTTGAGACTGGCCTCGTCCATCTCATCGGTGAAATTTCCCGCTTTCAATAGGTTCAACGAGTGCTTCGATGCTACGTAACGGTAGATTCCCTTTTCCATTTCCGAGACTCTATTGATATAAAGATATGTTTCGAAAGGATGCCGGGCTCCGGCCGAAGGTACCGTTCTCAGAGTCGCGTAATTGTTTGCCATTATCTCCTTAATCCCCTGACTGGCCCACAAAAGATACGAAAGTTCTCCGGGAGTCATTGCTTCATCCGTGAAGACCCTGCGACTTCTTCTATCATATATTATCGATGTAATATCTTTTTTCTTGAAAGTTACCGAAAACGGTTCTGGAAGGGGTAACAGGCCTTCTTCAATGAAAGGTTTTTCAAGAGCCGGTTGAGGTTTTCCCAGCTGCTGATCGGATATCCGGGAATTGCCAGATTCCTCGTCCCATATTCTGTTGCTTATGAAGTATCTTCCCTGATCTCTTGTGAACATTCAAACCCTCCCTTGTTATCTACTATAACCCAAGTTTAGCACGCTATTGTGTGTAAAGAACTCGAGGTTCAGCGGACTTGGTAAAGCCGTTCCCTCTTAGTAGATGTTATATCGGTATATTTACGAACTTATAAGAGGAAAGCAAAGGTAGATGACTATTTCGACACTCTCTGCTCGACAAGTGATACCGAAGCTATACATATTTAAGAGGTCACATACGTGTTCGGAGACAGGGTAGCCTTCAAATCCAAGCGAACAGCTAAACCTGTTAAGAACAATCAGGTTTGCAAGAGACTTTTAATGTGCAACAAAAGTATTTTTGGAACCACTAGACACCCATAACCGACATAAGAGTCGTCTATATAGAAGGTTAAAGACTCTGTAATCCGATCAGTCGTGGATCGTCTTTGGAGGCGTGTATTTCATCCCGATGTTCCAGGCCTTTCCGAGGTGAATTCCCAACGACCAGTAAGAATTATCGTAAACTGAGAAGGTTGCGGGATTTATCTTCTTTATGTCGGGTAGACCATTGACTATGCAGAATTCCGAGCAATAGCTCTGTACAACTTCCCCTATGAAAGTCTCATGTGTACCTCCAAAATCGAAGACATCTACAAGCTTACATTCCATATTTAATGGTGCCTCTTCGATCATGGGGGCGTTCTTAAGTTCCCCATAAAAGGTTTTGAAAAGTTCCGACTTATCGGTAGTCTTACCCGAATAGATACCCATAAAATCGACGCCTCTGAGCATATCCATGGAAGGAACATTTATACTGAACGATTCGAATTCCCTTATATTTTTGCAGCTGAAACGTGTTTTAGCAAGAGTGATCTGTATCATTGGAGGCTGAACTTCAACAACTCCACAGAAAGCTACCGTTGTATAGTTGGGCCTGTCTTCTGTCATACTTCCCACTACTACCAAAGGCATTGGATATATGTAGATTCCGGCACCTATTCTGTCCTTCAAAGCAATCACCCATCTCCCATGAAACTATACTTCTCTGATAAATAATTCTACACGATTATTTCCAGTAAATACAACTCTAACCTTCAAAGTAGTAGCCCGGCTTATCGGCCAGATCCATTGTATAATTCCACTGTGATGAAATGAAAGGGAGGGAATGATTTGTCGAGTGTTTACGAAGATGTTGTATGGGTTGATTTCGATCTGCTGGAACACTTCATGGTAGATGTCTTTAAAGGCGTTGGTGTGCCCGAGGAAGATGCGAAAATCTGCGCTAACGTTCTCATAACCTCCGATAAAAGAGGGATAGATTCTCACGGAATCGGCAGGCTAAAACCGATCTACATAGATAGAATTCGTGAAGGCATACAGAAACCGGTTACGGAATTTGAGATAGTCAAAGAAAGTCCAACAACGGCTGTTGTGGACGGTCATGATGGTATGGGCCATGTGATCGCTTATAGATCGATGAAAATAGCCATAGAAAAAGCCAGAAAATTCGGGATGGGTATGGTGGCAGTCAGAAATTCGACCCATTATGGTATAGCCGGTTACTACCCACTCATGGCGATCGAAGAGGGCATGATCGGTATAACCGGCACTAACGCCCGGCCCTCCATCGCCCCGACGTTCGGTGTGGAAAATATGCTCGGTACCAATCCACTGACATTTGGAATGCCCACTGATGAAGAATTCCCCTTCTTGCTCGACTGCGCCACATCAGTTGCACAGAGGGGAAAGATAGAGGTTTACGGGAGGGCCGGTAAGGAGATACCTGAAGGCTGGGTGATAGGTTCAGATGGAAAGACTAGGACGGATACACAACAGATACTTATCGATCTCAACACGGGTGGAGCGGCTCTGGTTCCATTGGGCGGCATAGGCGAAGAGACAGCTGGTTACAAAGGCTATGGATACGCAACAGTGGTCGAGATCCTGTCGGCGGCCCTTCAAGGAGGGAGTTTCCTCAAAATGCTTACTGGTATAGGTGATAGGGGTGAGAAGAAACCGATTAGGATAGGTCATTTCTTCATAGCTATAAACATTGAAGTCTTTACATCGCTCGAAGAATTCAAAAAGACTACGGGCGACATACTGAGAGAATTGAGAGCCTCCAGGAAAGCATTCGGGCAGGAGAGAATATACACGGCTGGCGAGAAAGAGTATCTTGCCTGGCTCGAAAGAAAGGACCGCGGAGCTCCCCTCAACGATGTTCTGAGGAAGCAACTGGTTCAGCTCAGAAATGAATTGAAGTTGGACAATTACAAGTTCGTCTGGGAATAGAAGTGGAGGTGATGGAGTCTCAAAAGAGACTCTTATATATGAAGATTGGAGTTGTTGGTTTTGGAGCCGCGGCCATAGGCTTCGTTAGCGAGGTAATGAACAGCAATCACGAAATACATATTCTGGAGAGATCGAAGGATATCTATAGTTCAAGTATTAGCGGCATTCGCTCGGATGGAAAGATCTTTGTATCGAGCACAATGGGTGGTGAACTTGAGATTCCCATATCTATACAGAGGGAGGTTGTCGATTTTTACATTGGCAAGCTGAATGAGGAGGACAAGAAGAGTGTAAGAACCGGAGTGTCCTTCGACAGCAAATCCGAGTTCTTCGAGAATTTTTACGCGAAGGGTTTCGAACCCGTGAATTCCATGTTCTGGCATATCGGAACTGACAAGCTCGGCTCGGTCCTTACGAGAATATATGATGAGTTCTCGCAAAAGAGGAACATACACTTCCATTTCAACTCCAGAGTCGAAGATATAGACTTTTCCGACAACAGAGTTATACTTAGGGGAAGAGATTTCGAGGCGGATTTCGATTATGTAGTCGTGGCTGTCGGCAGGAGCGGCCACAGCCTGATCAAAGGAGTAACCTCGAAATACCCGGAAATCGTTGCCTCAAGCAACACCGTGGACATCGGCGTGAGGTTTGAATTGCCAGACCATCTAGTAGAGGAGATAAACAAAGAGATGTACGAGTTCAAAGTCCGGCTGAAAACCAGAACGGGTTATACGGTTCGAACTTTCTGCAACAACCCTTCGGGAAAAGTGGTACTGGAGAACTATGACGATTTCGTCACTGTGAACGGCCATTCTAATTCCGATGGAAGCTCAGTAAACACGAACTTCGCAATTCTTTGCACTACTAGATTCACTGAACCCTTTCACGATCCTATTGGATACGGCTCGTATATCAGCCGGCTGAGTAACATTCTCGCCGGTGGTCGTAAGGTGATTCTACAGACTTACGAAGATTTCATGCAAACCAAGCGGACCAAAAGACTGGGAAGGGTAAAGCCGACCCTCCCGGAAAGCGATTTCATACTCGGAGATATAAACCTTGTACTTCCGAGGAGAATTTCTGTCTCCATCACGGAGTTTATAGAAAAGCTCAGTGAAGTTATCCCGGGAGTAGCATACCCAGATAACTTGATGTATGCGGTCGAAGTGAAGTTCTACTCCAACAAGATCGATAACGATCGTTATGGAAATCTCAAATTCATCGGCGACTGCAGTGGGCACACCAGATCGATTACATATGCCACCGGACACGGAAGACTTCTAGGAAGTTCGCTTAAATAAAGGTTTTAGCTGACAGCGGTGAGGTTAACAAAAATCATTGGGATCGATCGCTCCCAATTGTTTGGGACAATTTCAGCGGTAAGCCCGCGAGATTATTTGCGTGTAGAATTGACAAAGCTCTTACCTCATAGGGGTTCATTATGAGTGTTCGACCACCTTTAGCTTCTCCAGAGAGTTTCTTCCATCAAGATATTGATCAGGAACGTCTCCCTATCCTTATCTTACGCTCTTTTCTTTGTTCTCTAGTATATTCTGAGGAAGAACCATTTCCGGTTAATGTAGACATTAAACTTCTCGCCTCTGCCCCTTGGGCTCAGTTTTGTGTTTTGCGACCGGCCTTACCATGCTCCAGGATCGAAGTTCGGGCGAGATTTCGATTTCCTTTACGACGGTGAAGCCGAAGGATTCGTAGAAGCCCAGGTTTGAAGGGTTCTGGGTTTCGAGATAACAGGGGAGGGCTTTCGAGTCTGCTTCATGCGTAAAAAGGCCCATGAGTCGCCCGCCGACGCCCTTTCCCTGAGAAGCGGGCGAAACGGCGATAAAGATCAGGTGAAGGTGATGTTCTTTGATGCATTCTTTGTGAACCTTCGAGACCCCCCTGCCGACCTTCATAAGGCGGCCGAGCGAACACGCCGGAAACGTGAGCATTTTCAACGCCCCGCCTCTGATCCAGGCGCTCATTCCCGGGTCCTCTTCAGAGTCGATCCACAGAATCATTCCGTTCTTCCCGGGCGAATCGAAGTAAACCTGTCCTTTAGTCGAATAGACCTTGAACATGACTCCGTAGATCTTACTCACGTATTGCTTTGCCTTCTCGCTTGCTACGTATTTGACCATCGGGTCGGCGGTGAACGCTTCGGCCAGAATTTCTATTGCTCTTGGGTGTTCTCCTGGGGAAATCTTTATCGGTTCTATAATGCTCTCACCCTTTCCTACTTGCCACTATGCACGGCAAAAGGTTGGATTGTCAATAAATAGATTTATAATCTCAGGCAACACTCGAGCGCCGCCCAGAATACACGCTCTTTGTGACTGGAAGCTTCCGGATGAAATCTTCTGTCCCACTCGTCACCGCTCACATCGTCTCCCGAGGAGAGCAGCTGGCCAAAGACGACATCTCTGAACCGGGAGACGGCCATGAGCGCCGAAGCCTCCATTTCGACCGTTATGCAACCTTCATCGATTCTTCTTTTAACTATCTTCTTCGTCTCTCTGTAAAAGGCGTCGGTTGTCCAGGTCTTTCCCTTTATGTATGGTATGGATAACCCTCTCAATGTTGATTCGATGATCTCGATCACATAAGGATCGGCGTATATCTCTCTAGAGGGCGCCACGTAATGGAAGGAGGTCCCCTCGTCCCTGATGGCTGATTCCACCACGATGATCTCGCCTCTTGGAATCTCTCTCTTCAACACCCCGCACGAGCCGCAGGCTAACGTCTTCTTAACACCCAGTGCTATCAGCTCGTCATAAAAGCCCGCCGCAGAGGGAGCCCCGAGCCCCGGATTCAAAAGCGCCACCCGTTCTCCTTTGTACTCAATCCCGTAGACCGGAAACAGACCCACTTCGCTTCTTCTGTTCACGATCTTCTCGAGAAGCCCTCTCTCGTTCAGGCTGTCGATTACATCCTGATAGAAGATGACTACCGCCCTTTCGGGCATGTCGGGGATCGGCGAGATGACCTTCGTCGGTTCTATGATTGCGGGCCTTTCATAATCATGCTCGTGAATGGGTAAACTCTTCTCCATGGCTGCCTCCCTTGCAACGATTCTAGCAGTGAAGAAGAAGTGATTATGCTTCGGCAGATAGACGCTTTTGTAACCGATCTAACATCGGTAATAAAGACACCGTATCCAATAAATAAGCGAAGAAAGGAATAAGGCGAAAGAAAAGGGACTCAACTCCATATAGAATGTTTTTTGTGTGAAAAACAAAACGAAAGGAGAGAGTCCCGAAGAAATGATAACACCAAAGGACATAAGAAAAGTGAAAGAAGCGGTGAGAGAGACAATACCTGCGTATAAACGGGTTAAGGGAAGGCTCATGATATGCCCCCAAAAGTGAGACAAGTATAAAGAGAAAGAGTTGCATAAAGAGTGTCTCAATAGTGATGATTCACTGTGAATCATCACTCGCGAATCAGTAACTGAGAATATGGAATCTGATCGGTGTTTCATAAGCGATGCTCGAATGTGGTCTTTGACAATTATACTCTTTGATCCAGCCATAGATAGCCTGCTTAATCTCTTTCAAGGGCATTAGGTTGAGATCGAGCATTCTGAGGCATTCATCCTCGAATCTGGCGTTGAATGACTCGCTGAAGCCATTCTGTTGTGGCTTGCCCTTCTCTATGAATTCATGCCTTATCCTGGCATTGGAGAGGAACCTGTTAAGTCTCCACTCTTTGAACTCGGAGCCATTGTCAGTTCTGAAGATTCTTGGTCTTGAATAGAGGGCTATTGACTTTTCAATGACCAGCAACACTCTGGATGCGGGGATGGAGAAATCTACCAGTGTTCCAACGACGAGCCTTGTGAAATCGTCGATCACAATAAGGATTCTGAGCTTTCTACCTCTCAGGTACAACTCAAGGAAGTCAGCGGACCATACATGAGCCGGATACTCTGGAGTGGCGAGATGTATAGGTTTGCTGCACTTGAGCTTTCTCGAGGCTTTGACTGGTTTCTGCAGAGAGAGCTGTGAGTAGATCCTGTAGACCTTCTTGTGATTGACCTTAATGCCTTCTCTCTTGAGGAGAACGTGAATCCTTCTGTAACCATATTCCGGGTGTTCGTAAGCGATCGCCGCCATTGTGGATGATAATGGATCTATCTTTGAAGGGGCCAGCAACCTGTAGAGCTTAGCCCTGGATATTGAGAAGCCTTCACAGATGATCCTGGCTGGCAAACCGAACTCCTTCAAGAACATCACCGCATCTCTCAAGACTCGTTTTTTTTAATGAACTCCCTGAGAGCCTGGTTTTCCAGCTCCTTCTCAACTACAAGCTTTCTTAGGGATTCGTTCTCCTCCTTGAGGACAGCCATTTCTTTTGCCTGATTTGAAGATAGACCGCTGTAGTTGTCTTGCCAGCGATAGTATGTGCTTGTGCATATGTTGTACTTTCTGCAAACGGCAGTCACTGAGGTCATCTTTGCTTCCGAGAGGATCTGGATTATTTTCTCGATTGAGTACTTTTTCCCTTTCATTTTGGTTCGCCTCCCTTAGTAAGTCTATCATTTACTTTGTCTCGTTTTAGGGGAGCAGACCACTCAGAGAATACCCGAAGATCGAGAAAGAAGGATTCGAGCTTCAAGGAGAAGCATCGCAGACATATTAAAAGCGATGGAAGATAGAGAGGCTCTTCCAGAAAATGAAGGAGGTGTTCAGTGTGGAGATTCCCAAAAAGGGTGGCAGAGATGATCTCCTGTCCAGAGTAACGGCACTATTTCTAACGGTTGTTACTCTTGCCTTCTCGAAGTTCGTGCTTAATGACCCTATTCTAGATTACCTCAATTGTTGCCGATTTGTTCATTGGATACGGTGCAAAAATACCGATAAGATTACGGAAGGAGCGTTAGGAGATGTCCCTTATTCCTTATCCAGACTTTGTACGTTTTTGTCCGGCTGGTTCTCTGGTCTTCACATTACGTTATGACCGCCGTTCAAAACCCTGTGAAAGTTGGTGTCAACACTTGCCCGCATTTTGAACTATGCCATGCGGCAAAATATAAGACACGCCGCTTCGAAGTTTTATCGATAAGGTAGACGCGACGGTAACGCTGGCATAGTTTTGCTAAAATTGTGAAGAGAAAAATTAAAAATAGTCGCCGACGCTCTTTTCAATCAAGAAGCTAGGCGCGTGCAGTGTTTCAAGAGAGGCTCCTTATCTCAACTTATGCACTTCGAGTTAACAAAGCGAGGAAGAAGGAAGTGGATAGAAGAGTCGCTAGCGGAAGAGCTTCGAGCTAATTGGAAGAAGTAATCGAATTTGATCAGTTCAAGGAAATCCCTGAGAGAGACCTGGTCTTTGACAGAGCGATAGAAGTTGGCGATCATCCATGTAGTGAAGGCAAGCTGGACAAGCTCTACATGCTTCTGAAAACTGGTAGAGGAGAAGACCTGAGCCTTGAGACCGAAGTTCTGCTTGACTGCTTTGAAGTAGGTCTCGATGTAGTTTCTCTTCCTATAATGCTCAAGGATCTCCCAATCGGTCAGAGAAGTATCGCTTGAGAGGATGATTCTGTTCTCTTGGTCTGTGTTATGAAAGACAAGCTTGACAGTGGCATTGTTGTATTTGGGTATCTTCACAATGATAGAAGAGAGACCGCGAGTTTTGTCTCTCAATTTGGACAGATGGAGCTTGCGCCCCTGAAAGATAACATTCAGTACAGGATTGAGTCTTCCGATTACTGTGAAACCCATTTCCATAGCCTTCAGAAATATCTCCGAGCAGAGTATTCCTCCATCCATCATGAGGATAGTATCTTTGAAGGGGATTCTCTCGAGCATTCGAATGAACTGGTCTGTGAGATTCTCTTCGTCTCTCAAAGAGGAGAAGAGAGGGAAGTAGAGTTTATCTTTCACCCAGCCTATAGCGCTCAAGAGAGAGACTCCACTCACGATTCTATTCTCTATGGTTGAGTAGAAGCTCCCGAGATTCTCGATTCTCTTTCCTCTCCTCTTCATGACAGTCTCGTCCAGAATGATGTACTTGAACTCGAGAAAATTCTCCTGGAGGAATCTAGAGATGTAATCTACTCTCGCGTATGAAAGGTCTCTTGTGGAGAGTGACTGAGAGCTCAACATTCTCGAGATGGATGACTGAGAAGAAGAACAGAAGGGGGCCAGTCTGCTGGTGTTCTTATGAGCGGACAGGAAGAGGGCACAGGAATACCCTTCAACAAACCTTCTCTGCTCTATACGTAGGAAGCGAACTGAACCGATGACATCCGAGATAATCTGTGATATATTCGTTGTGGGCATGAAATCATCCTTTCGTAAGGTTTCGTCACCACGAATATACGATGATTTCATGCCTTTTTCAATGACCCTGTCCTATTTCCTTCTTTTGGTTAAGTCAAAATGCATAAGTTGAGTTATGTTTTCAAAAGAGATTGGCATCACTTCAAGTGTCGATGAGAGAAGATGGGATCTATGAAGAGTAGAAAAGATGTTTCTATCAAAAATTCAATTAGGATCATGTTCATACTGACGCTGGTTTTATCGATAGGCGGCATCGGATACCTGATTTTCAATAGATGGTTATCCTCGGCAGAAAAAATGGCTGAGAATATTGTAGAGACTGTTGGAGAAGGCATCTACAGCAGAGTCGTCTCTTTCATGCAAGAGCCTGTCCATATCAACGATGTCAATCGAAAGATCATTGAGAACGGAATTCTCGACCTGTCCGATGAAGAGCTCAGGGACAAGTTTTTCGTCGGAGTTTTGAGCTCTCAGCGAGAGGAGATATACAGCTTCAGCTACGGCACGGAAAACGGGGAATACTACGGAGCCCGCAGAAACGAGAACGGCGTTATCGAAATAATGAGGAACAACACTTCTACCGGGGGCAATTCCTGGTACTATTCGGTGAACGAAGACCTGACGGCGGGCGAGCGAGTCGTCGTGGCCGGAAAATTCGACCCGCGGACGCGCGCGTGGTACAAAGCCGCGCAGAAAGAGGCAGGCCCCGCCTTCTCACCCATCTACAAACATTTCGTGATGAACGATCTCACCATTTCTGCCGCATGGCCCGTTTACGACAGAGATGGCAACCTGCGCGGCGTAATGGGAACGCATATGCTCCTTTCAAGCGTCGGAGCCTTTCTCAGGGATACCATGGACGATTATAACGGTTACGCGATTCTTTTCGAAAAAGACACGGGCGCGCTAATCGCCAATTCGATGGGGATCGACAACTTTTCCGTCCTTCCCGACGGTGTATTGAAAAGAACTACCATAAGTGAAATGGAAGACCGGGATATTCAACAAGAGTACGCTCAATACTCAACGAGCAGGGAATCCGTCTTTGCTTACCGCGGCGGGAAGGAGAAGTTTTTTGTCAACGCGCGCGAGATTCAGATGCCTGGCATCGACTGGATATTGTTATCTGCGGTCCCCGAAGGGCTTTACATGAACAGTGTGGTCGCAAGCGTTTATCTGACAGCCCTTCTCGTGGCCTTTGCCCTGGCTGTATCGTTTGTCGCTTATCATATGATCATTGGCAGGCTAATCAGGCCCATAGAGGAGCTCTTCGATGTCTCCGCTGCGCTGTCTTCGGGGGATTTATCGAGGCGTGTAGAAATAGTAAGAAACGACGAAATAGGAAGCATATCGGAAAGCCTGAACAGGGTTGCGGACAAGATGCAGTTTCTCATAAACAACCTGGAAGACAGTGTAAAGGAGAGAACAGAGCAACTCCACAGCGCAAACGCGGCGCTGGAAGAAAATAAAAATCAGCTCCAGCTAATTCTGAACTCAACCGCAGAAGGGATCTACGGAATCGATATGGATGGAAAATGCACCTTCTGTAATATCAGCAGTATCAGAATGCTGGGATACAACAGTCAGGAGGAATTGTTGGGAAAGAATATGCACCTGCAGATTCATCACAGCCATCGTGACGGAAGACCCTTTCCAATCGACGAGTGCAGGATTTTCATGTCGATCGGACAGGGCAAAGGGTTCGAAGCCGCCAACGAGGTTTTCTGGAGGGCCGACGGTACCTGTTTCGATGTGGAGTACCGTTCGTATCCTCAAATAAAAAACGGCGAGGTCGTCGGTGGAGTCATCACTTTTACGGATATAACCGACCGTAAAAAGAGAGAGGCGGAAATCGAATACCTTAGCTGTCATGACGCGTTGACAGGTCTTTACAACAGAAGTTGTTTCGAGAGCAACCGCGATAAAATAGACATTCCCGACAATCTACCGCTTTCTGTGATCTTCGCAGATATAAATGGTCTGAAGATGACAAACGATGTGTTCGGTCATGTCGCTGGAGACGAACTTATAAAAAAGTCGGCCGATATTCTCAGGCAATCCTGCAGAAATGGCGATGTAATAGCACGCGTCGGCGGCGATGAATTCGTGATACTTCTGCCGAAAACAGATAAAGGAGAGGTCGAAAAAGTTCTCTCGCTAATCAAGACCGGTTTTTCGAACGCCCGTATTGAAGCGATAAAATGTAGTGTTTCGCTCGGCGTAGACACGAAAACGAGCAGCCATCAGTCGCTGGAAGAAATGATGGCCAACGCGGAAAATATGATGTACAAGGACAAGACCATCAATCGTAAATCGGCTAACAGAGATATCATCGACACGATTATCGAGACTTTGCATTCAAAGTACCCAAGGGAAAAGCAGCATTCACTGTCCGTCAGCCAATTATGCGGAGAGCTAGGAATTACACTGAATCTCTCAAAGACTGAGATCAACGTGCTCAAGCGGGCCGGTTATTTGCACGATATAGGTAAAATAGTACTCGAAGAAAGTCTGCTGTCAAAAGATAATTTGAAGTCTTTGACCGAGGAAGAGCGGGAAAAAGTTAGGCAGCATCCTATTGTAGGATACCGTATCTTGAATCTCTTCGATGAAACGCTGGATCTCGCCGAATACGCCTACAGCCACCACGAAAGATGGGATGGTAAAGGCTATCCGAGAGGACTTGAAGGCGAGCAGATTCCGTTGATAGCGAGGATCATATCGATAGCGGAGACCTATGATCGTGTACTTAACCGGGGAGACGGTCCCTTCGACGAAAGAAAGAAAATGGCCGTTAAGGTCATAAAGGAAAGCGCCGGAAAGCAATTCGACCCGAATCTCGCAGGGCTTTTTGTTCAGACAATTGACAAGAGCGCTTGAGCCGACTGTACGGCAGTCACCAGACCGAAGATAACAGTCTAGCGGGGTTGGCCGTTCCGGTATTCGCGGTCGCCATCTCTACCGAAAAAAACTTCCCATTCATCGTAGATGGCCCTCAGTTCTTCATCAAGGAAAGTCAGCGCCTTCGCACCGATATAAGCTGGCACGCCGTAGTACGCATGTGCGATCGCACCGGTTATTGCGCCGATCGTATCGCTATCGCCACCGAGAGATATCGAAGTGCGAATAGCATCCTCGAACGAATCAGATTCAAGAAAACATTCAATGGCCTGAGGCACTGTTTCTTGGCAGATCTCGTTGAACCTGTACGAAGATCTAATCCCGTCGATTGTGAAATCGAGTGGGTAGTAACTTTTCGAGATCCTGTCGCGTATTTCTCCTTTCGAAAAACCCTGACGCGCCAAAAAGATGGCGATGACGGTCGCCTCCGCCCCTTTGATGCCTTCCCTGTGGTTGTGCGTAACGGAGGTTATCGTTTCGGAAAGGCTCACCGCTTCGGCTTCCGTTCGGGCGATAAATCCGGCCGGGCTGATACGCATGGCCGCTCCATTGCCGAAGCTGTTGTACGGCTTTGGGTTGTCGCTGAACATCCAGCGTGCAAACATTCCGCCGTAACCGCAATCGGGATATTTTCGCCCAATTTCCCGCATGTATCTGATCGTCAATTCACCCAGCAGCCGGTGGTAATTGTCGTCCAGTCTGTAGTCGTTTATCGACGTATCGACGCTCCTTTCCGTTTCTATCAAAGCCTTTGCAACTGCGAGTGTCATCACGCTGTCGTCGGTGGCAAAGCAGCCCCTGGCGAACAGTTCGAAATCCCTGTCTCGGTAGTTATCGAACTCGAATCTAGATCCCACGATATCGCCAACGATCGCCCCCAACATGGTTTTCACACCGTCTCTTCTCTACCCTGGCGATTCATCCTGAGCAGGTGACTTCTTATCGCTTCAAGCCTTTCGGACATGCGGGGAAAGGTTTTGTACCGCGCTGCGATCGAAGATAGATCGCTGAGGTCGATCCACTTTAACTCCGAGATGGTGTAGTAGTTTCCGTTCACGTCTTCCGGTTCCGAGCCGGGTGATGGATCCGAACCGTCATATATGAAGTGGAACATCTTAGCCGAGTAATACAATCCATCCTCCGGCAGCTCGATTTCTGCAATCATACCCGCAGGCTCGATATCCAGGCAGGTTTCTTCGAGAACCTCTCTCTTCACCGCCGCTTCGTCGGATTCCCCGGCAACCTTTCCACCGCCAGGAAGCAGCCATTCGTCGGGCCGGCCGTCGTTTCCACTATGCTTTATAATAAGCACCTTCTCTCCATCCGTGATTACACCTTCCACCCTGTAAGACCTCTCTACTACTCTTTCAAGGATCGCTCTTCTGGCTCTGGCCGTGTCAGCGTCTCCATTCTCCTGCGGGAGTTTTGCCGAGAGTAGTGCCATCTTCTGCAGAGCTTCTCTCAGCGAGTCGAAATTCAGTCCCGCGAAGCATTCGGAGAAACTCCTGTACTCATCCTCGTTCATGAATTTCTCTAGAAGCCTCGGCGAATACAGATGGTCGGTTTTCCCGTGCACCAGCGAAAAAAGCCTGGCGAGATAGTGTAAATTCATGCTGTGCAGCGTGCTCGCCCTGAAAAGATCCTTTCTACTGAGAACGTTCCACTCCATGATGATTCCGTTGGCCAGTTCGAGGAAATTCTGCTTGAACGAGGCCTTTTTATCCAGTACAGGTTTGATCTGGCATAACTGCTCGATCTTCTTTCTGAATGCCCCGGATTTATCAACGAGCACGGTTCTCTCCGGGTCGCCGGGGAGTACAACCCCCTTCCAGCTATCGAGTATGGTAATTTCACTTTCGAAGTGAAAGTGGAACTCCCCTCTGACGAAAAACTTGGTGAAAACCGCAGTCTTTACTCCATGGGAGTTGGTGAAATAAAACTCCACAGGAGCGACCTCCCTCAACCATAGCTCGTCATCGAAATCGGACGCCGAGTCGTCTCTTATGAAAAAGTAAAACTCTATGTCGGAAAACCTGTCGAAGTCCTCTCGCGTGTATGAACCGTAAGAAACAACCGAGACGATTCTCTCGTCTTCTCTGGCTGCATCGACGATTTTGCGCAAAATATGAATATTCTTGGGGTTATCCGACAGCCTGTAGAACCTGTCCTGTTGCATTTCCATTCCTTCACTTCCCTTCAAGCTTCGTTCGAACCAGTGCCTCGGTTGCATCTTTTGATATAAAAGATAATATCACGCCTTTTGTATGCACTGAAAAGCTTCTGCTGAGAACAATGGTGGGTACGGGTAAAGGGTGTGAGTTGTTATTGAGGACCGAGAAAGAGGCTCTTCCGGGAAATAAAAGAGGTGTTCAGTGTGGAAACTCCTAAAAAGGGTGACAGAGATGATCTCTTGTCCAGAGTAACGGCACTATTTCTAACGTTTTTTTCTTGCTTTCTCGAAGTTTGTGTTCAACGATACTTTTCCGGATTACCTCAATTGTTGCCGATTTGTTTATTGGGTACCGTAAAAAATGGTGCAGCTTTACCATGTATCGCATTATCTACCCTCCAACAGGAAAGCGATGTAAAAATCTTCTTTTCCTTGACAGTCCACTTTTTACATTCCAAATGAAAACATAAATCTTACAGGAAACATCAGAATTGAATATCCGCATGATATAGTAATTATTATAATTTTATTGATCTAATCAATAGAATTAAACAAAAATGATCCGGGGATGTGGAAAATAGGGGGAATTTCTTGTGAAAGGATTTTCGGAACTGAGGTTCGCCGGACCCAAGTTGGTCTTCGTTGTCTTTCTCATTATGTTCTCGCTCATGTTCTTGCCGTTTCATGTTTTCCAGTCCGAAACAGTTGCATACACCCAAAGGGTTTACTCGGAAATCTACCAGAAAGCCGTTGACGCTCTTCTAACGACTCTGTCCATCGGTTATTTTCAGTGGAATGCTATGTTCAATGCGTTTGAAACTGAGAACATGGAGTTCATTGACAGCATGTTTGAAGAAATACTCAACGATATTTCTCCTGTGAGATCCATAGATGTAATTGAGAGACCGAAAGAATTCTCGATCGCTGAGGACTATGAGTTGTTCGTGGCAAATGAAGAGCTTTATGCCTATATGAACGTGAGGGACAGCCTGGCAAACAATACCGCCGAAGGGTTTGTTGTAATGGTTTCAATAGACAAACATCGAATTCTTGAAAGCCTTTCCATGGCCGATAGAATAAGCTTTTCAAATAAAGGGGACGAATTGTTTGCGTATGGTCTTCATGTCGATATAAAGGGTTACGACCTGTACAACTGGCTGGTGTTTCACGCCTTTATCTCCGGGTTGATTGGAGTTCTCCTGATGATGGAAGTTCTTGCGATCGCCTTTTCCAGGTATCATCAGACCCAGGGTCTGCAGACTACAGTCTATATGTGGGAGCTACAGGATCCTTACACAACCTACCATTCAAAGAACGTGGCAAAGATAGCGGAGATCCTTGGAAAGAGACTTAAACTCAAGAAGAAGAAGCTTGTCGAGCTTGTCAACGGTGCCAAGCTTCACGATATAGGAAAGATGGGAATCTCGACAAGTATTCTAAGAAAGCGTGGTCCTTTGAACGAAATCGAATGGGAAGTGATGTTAAACCACCCTGAGCGCGGGAAGAATCTGCTTGAACAGTTCAAATATCTCGGCAAATATGTACCTTACGCATACATGCACCATGAACGGGAAGACGGGTCCGGATATCCTCGGGGGCTGAAGGGCAAGGAGATCCCCTTTGAAGTGAGGATTCTCGCAGTCGCAGATGTCTTTGAAGCCCTCACAGCAGATAGACCTTACCGGGATGCCTATACCTTTGCAGAAGCGGCCGAGATGATGACGGAGATGCCGCTGGACCAGAAGATAGTGTCCGAGCTATTCAAGGCGCTTCCAGAGCTTGAAGAGGTATTGAGTGATAGAGGAGCTAGCGGAGATACCTGGGTAAAGTTGGAAAGCGATGCAGATGAGTTAGTCAAATGAATCGCTAAATACTTGGTTTATCATAGGGTATAGGAGCTCTCTCGAAGAAGGGATTTTTCGTTTTCTCGACCTTTGAGAAGTCAAGACCTTCATCGATAAGATTCTTGAGCATCGCAAACACAAAGTCATCCAGAATGCCCTGGGCGACCTGTCTGGCTATAACATCTAGAGCTTCTCTTAAAGACATGCCTTTTCTGTAAGGCCTAACTTCGATCAAGGCTATGAAGACATCTGCAAGCATTATGATTCTGGATTCTATTCCGAGCCTATCTCTTTTCCCAAGGGTGACCACTTCCGTCGAATCTCTCGTGATGATCGACACCCCATTCGAGCAGCCTGTGCTTCTCGAGAGCTTCCCAGCCTCCTACAATGAGAAAATAGTCGAAGACATGTTTCTGCATTATGTATTGCTCCTCACTGGAAAGCTTACCGGGCTTCTCAAGAATGGAAATCGGTGTCG
This sequence comes from Mesotoga infera, assembly GCF_900157305.1. NCBI lineage: Bacteria > Thermotogati > Thermotogota > Thermotogae > Kosmotogales > Kosmotogaceae > Mesotoga > Mesotoga infera. The sequence goes on along the minus strand of NZ_LS974202.1, from coordinate 20,280 downwards.
CCATCTTTCCTGGGTCGTGAATCTTCGAGGTGAAAAGGACTTCCATCATTCTCTCCTCTCCCAGATGAGCCTTCTCCGCCAGTAGTTTTAAGAGATATACTATCCTTTCCGTATGATTTATTGTGAACCTGCTCTTGACTGTGAATATTGACAACCACACCAGAGACAGTATCGTTTGGATCAAAACGAGAAGAAAGAGAAGAAACGCGAGGGAATTAGATAAAAAACAGGAAAATAGAATCTTGGAGGTACCACTGCATTGATCACTAACTATAAGGAGGATTTAGGTGAAATTGGTCTTAAAGATACTCGTATAAGCAATTCGCCAGACAACTCCCTCGCGAGTTAATAAGTAATGATACTATAAATCGTTGAAAAAACTCAAGTCTCAAACAATACATTTTGAATTAACAGAGAAACGCCCACCGGGAAGAGTGGAATAGCGGGATCCCGTATAAGAGTCCTGAATTTGAGCCCTGAATAGGAGCATTTTAGGGTAGGCTCCTTAAGACAGGCTCTTCCTTTCCGTCATGCCGGACTCCGATCCGGCATCTCGATTCTTTTACTCACAATGCACAACGCGTGTTCACCCCCACAGCTCCTAACTGGATATTGGTTTTAAGTTCCCCCCGTTCCTCCGGCTTGAAATACGCAAATTGAGTTTGGTGGTGATGTTGCTATATTTTATTCTTAGGATCATAAATATGATTGATACATTTGATTCATTAATTTTGAAGTATCTTAAGTTTAGTAAATGTATTCATAGACACCTGAGCCTATCGGTAGTATATTTATTGCGATGTGATCGATATGTATGTTTTAAGTAACAAACCCAAAACTTGCGGGAGATGATTAAGCGATGGGTGCTTCAACAAGAACGCCTGACGAGAAAGAAAAAACAATGGTGAACCTGTGTGCCAAAAACTTTAAAATTAGGCTGTTTCAAACGTGGTTTTTTTTCTTCTTTTTAATATCGATCTTTTTGTCTTTATCCGGTTACTTTCTTTACGACAGCATCCGCAATCTCATTGTTAACGAACTGGGAAACAATGCCGTGAATGTGGCCTTCACCGCCGCTAAATTTATAGAGCAGGATATTGAACCTTTCATCGCGCTAGCGAAAGTCGAAGATTATGATCGACAGGAATACGATACCGATTACTACAACAGAATGCAAACTCTATTCCGGGAATTGAAGAAAAAAACCGGTGCGACCTTCGTTTTCGCCGAAAAGAAGCTATCAGATTTGAAAATTGCTTACTTAATAGACGGTGAAGATCCTAGTAGCGAACTCTTCTCTCCAATTGGAACGGCAGATAACATGGGCGAGCTGGAGCTGAGGGTCTTCAAAGAGGGTATAACGGGGGCTACGGATATCGTAAACTGGGAATTCTGGGGGAAATTCGTGACCGGGTACGCGCCGATTGTGAATCGATCGATGGGCGAAGTGGTCGGAGTTGTTGGAGTGGATTTCTCCTTCGATTATATAGAGAATTTGTTAAGCAAAATCAGACGGCTAATAATCTTCCCATTTCTTCTGATCTTACTGCTAGGGACTTACATCTTAAGCAGGCTGGCCATCGATAGATCAACTGCCCTCAACATCGACTACCTCACCGGTCTTCACAACAAGAGGTATCACGATGTCAGATTGAGCTCATTGATCAGAAAGCAACGCTTTTATGGAAGACCTCTCTCGTTGATGATAATAGACGTAGATTCATTCAAAGAAATCAATGACGAGTTCGGTCACGACGTGGGTGACGAAACCCTCAAGATGGTGGCCAGAAAGATCAAGCTCTATACGAGAAATACCGATATCTGTTCTCGCGTGGGTGGAGATGAGTTTGCTATAATACTGCCGGAGACAGATCTTGAAAGGGCCAGGCTTATCGGTGAGAGGATAGTAGATAGATTTCGAAGCGATCTATCGGCAACGAAAAAAGATTGCGATCCGGAAATTACTTTGAGTATCGGCGTCGCACAGTGGCGGGAGGGTATGAGCGCCAGAGAGTTGAATCAGCTTGCCGATGTAGCCATGTACAGGGCCAAAAGCAAGGGCCGTAACGGAGTTTACGTACACCAGCAGCATTGACGCGCCGGGTCTTAAGAATCGCAAGACCATGGGGGATTGAAATGTCGAAAATAATCGTTATTGGTGCAGGAATAGGCGGCCTGGCCGCCGGATGTTATGCTAGAATGAACGGTTTTCAGACAACGATATTTGAAAGCGGCGAAAGGGCCGGTGGATTATGTACTTCCTGGAATCGTGGCGGTTTTACTTTTGACGGCTGTATCCGTCATTTTGCAGGCTTGAAGCCGGAAAGCGCTCTATACAAAATGTGGAGTGATCTGGGAGCGACGCCTGAAGAGGCCTTCTTTCCGGAAGAGCTGGTTAAGGTGATCGATGAATCGGGAAGGACGTTCACAGTATATTACGATACAGATAGGCTAGAAGAAGAGATGAAGAGCCTTGCCCCTGAGGACTCGGATACCATCGAAGAGTACATAAAGGCCATAAAACTTCTTTCCAGGATCGAACTTATGGAAGTTGGTTTCTGGAAATTCGGCGACTGGCTGAAAAATATTCCCACACTCGTGAAAAGTGGCAGGTATTCTAGAGAGAGTGTGGATAAATTCGCTGAAAGATTCTCCAGCCCAATTCTCAGAAAGTTTTTTCCGGTTATTCAGTACGGCTGGAAAAACATCCCACTCACTCTTCATCTGGCGGTCATGGCCGGTTCCGATCGAAAGATGTACGGACGTTATCCAGGAGGGTCTTACGAGTTTTCCAAGGCCGTCGAGAAGCGTTTCCTCTCACTGGGAGGCGAGCTCAGGTACAGAACGCGTGTCGAGAAGGTGCTCACCGATAACGGCGTGACAACGGGAGTACGACTCGAGAGCGGAGAGAAAGTCACGGCCGATTACGTTATCTCAGACATCTACGGCTACGACACTTTCATGAAGCTCCTGGACGACAGATATCTGACCGACCGGTTGCGTTTGATGTACTCCAAACCGATAGATAGAATGATGATGGCGATTCATGTGTCATTGGGGGTGGGCATGGACCTTTCTCAGATGCCGAACTCGATAGCGTTCTTTCCGGACAGGCCTCCTGAAATAGCCGGGGAGAAACGTGAAATGCTCAGCATCCTTAATTATGGCTATGATCCTTCAATGGCTCCGAAAGGGAAAACAGTCTTGAAGGTCATGTACGACACCAGTTACTCTTACTGGGAAGGGCTCTACAAAGACAGGCAGGCCTACGAAGACGAAAAGAGAAAGATAGCTGGAAACACTATACAGGTTCTCGAAAAAATCTTTCCCGGTCTTGGCGACACGGTGGAGATCATCGACGTGGCCACTCCGACGACCACTAAAAGATATACCTCCAACGGTCAGGGCTTTGGCCGGAAAGAAGATTTCCGCCTCAAAGACGCACTCAGGGGTTTTTTAAACAGGCCCTTGACCCTCGAGAGCTTGAAGAACTTCTATGTGATCGGCCACTCAGTCGGTGGGACGAATCTCTACGGATGTGCCGCGATGGGGAGGAATACCGTAAAATTCCTGTGCAAAAGAGAAAGGAGGCGATTTCTCGCCTCTGCTATGTAAAAAGCCGGATCAGGTGCAAAATATTCAGCAACCGGTAACATCACTTTCGGGTTCACTTTCTGTGTCTTACCAGACCGATAATCTTTGCCAGTTCAAGGACTGGCAGCGGGACAAAAGCCAGTAAAACGGCGATTAGATACTGACCGTTGCTAAGAGTCGTCATATCGAAAACGGTCGCAAGGGGCGGCACAAGTGAAACAAGCGCTATCATCACGAACGATGCAACCGCGGCCAGGTTGAGGGTTCTATTGGTGAACGGCCCGATTTTGAACAGGGAACGACTGGAGCGCATGTTGAATGAATGTATCACCTGGGTCAGCGAAAGCACAAGGAAAGCCATGGTACGTCCAGTCACTAAATTGCCAGTAGTCCGCCCAATCATGAATCCGGCAAGAGTAAGGGTTGAAAACAATAATCCCTGGAGTAAGACCTGTAAGCCCAGCCCGTTCGCGAATATGCTTTCTCCTTTTCGTCTGGGTTTTCGATTCATCACGTCGCTCTCCACGGGTTCCATACCCAGTGCTATGGCCGGAAGACTGTCGGTTACCAGGTTGATCCAGAGAAGTTGCATAGATTGTAGAGGCGCTTCTCTCCACAACAACATGGCGAAGAAGACGGTGAGTATCTCCCCGATATTCGTTCCAAGAAGAAAGCCGACCACTTTTCTGATATTGTCGTAAATACCCCGCCCTTCTTTCACCGCTTCGACTATTGTTGCAAAGTTATCGTCCGTCAGGATCATATCGGCCGCCCCCTTGGCCACATCTGTACCGGTGATCCCCATGGCGCAACCTATATCGGCGGCCTTCAGAGCCGGAGCGTCGTTCACTCCGTCGCCGGTCATTGCGACAATCTCTCCTCGCTCTTGCCAGGCTCGAACTATACGAATTTTATCGTAAGGTGAAACTCTGGAATACACCGAGATCTTCCCGATTCTCTCTTTCAGGTCACTTTCACTCATCGCTGACAGCTCCCTTCCGGTTACTGTCTCTTCGCCTTCGCTGAGAATTCCCAGTTCCCTAGCTATGGCAGATGCCGTGAGCGAGTAGTCACCGGTAATCATAATCGGTTTTATACTGGCCTTTCTGCAAAGCGCGACGGCTTCTTTCGCTTCGGGTCTAGCGGGGTCGATCATACCCACCAGTCCCATGAAGGTCAAATTGCTCTCAAAAATTTCGGGAGCCGGTTCGGCCGGTAAAGTATCGATCTCTTTGAAGGTCACTGCAAGAACCCTTAGGGCATCGCGGCCCATCCGATCTACATATTCACGTGCCTGCCTCATGTTATCTTCTATGCAGTAACTTGAGAGAACATCGAAGGCACCCTTGACTATCACGATCTTTTTTCCGTCTATGAGATTCACCGTGGTCATCATTTTTCGCTCGGAATCGAACGGGATTTCTGCCAACCTCGGATAACTTGCGTCCAGTTCTTCCTTCATCATTCCATTCTTGTGTGCTGCAAGTATTATGGCCGTTTCGGTGGGATCGCCTATATGTTTTTCAACCCCATCCTCGAACATAATTTTGCCATCGCAGCAGAGTGTGGCGTAACACAAAAGCTTCTTTATAGAAGGAGAGTTGTCGCTTCCGATGTCTTCCAGTATCGACGTCGATCCATCAAAGGCTTTAACGAGAGTCATTCGATTCTGTGTGAGCGTACCGGTCTTATCGGAGCAGATCACCGATGCGCTTCCAAGAGTCTCTACGGCCGGCAATTTGCGGATGATTGCGTTGCGCTTCACCATTCTCTGCACACCTATGGCAAGCACTATTGTTACAATAGCAGGGAGGCCCTCGGGAATGGCCGAAACCGCTAGCGATACGGAAATCATAAAGATTTCCATCAATGGAATTTTATCGATCAGCCCGATAATAAAATTACCGCGCAGACCAGAAGCGCGGCTATTCCCAGGTACTTGCCGAGAGTCGCCAGCTTTCTCTGAAGTGGAGTAGAACGCTCTTCTTCACCGGCCAGAAGACCGGCGATCTTTCCCATCTCCGTGTCCATGCCTGTGGCCGTTACCACAGCCTTCGCACGACCGTAAGAGATGCCACAACCGGAGAAGATCATGTTATGACGATCTCCGAGGGGAGCATCTTCAGATACGGGCGTCTCTGCGTTTTTTTCCGACGGGACGGATTCACCGGTGAGTGCCGATTCCTCTACTTTCAAGCTCGCGCAAGATATGATCCGACAATCGGCCGGTACTAAATCTCCGGCCTCTACGATTACTATATCTCCCGGAACGAGGCCGGCGGACTCTATAATGCTTTCTTCGCCGTTTCGCAAAACTCTGGCGCGCGTTACTGAGAGGCGTTTTAGAGCTTCCAGCGCTTTCTCAGCCTTGCTTTCCTGAATCACCCCTATTATCGCGTTCAAAACAACTATGAGAATTATCAACACAGGTTCTATACAGCTTTCTCCTTCGTAGAATGAGACAGAGAAAGATACAACGGCCGCCACCATCAGTATGATTATCATGATATCTTTGAACTGCCCGAGAAAACGTCGAAAGTTCCCTTTCTTTTTTTCTCCCCTCAATCTGTTTTCGCCGTGGCTTTTTAGACGAAGCGCCGCTTCTTCGGATGAAAGCCCCACTTCTGGATCGACTTCATGCTGTTTCAATACCTCTGTCAGACTATCATGATGCGGTATCATATTCTTTTACTCCTTCCTCTCGTGTGAAATTAACTCGGTGTCGATCGTAATTGACTGAACGTTCAGTCAAAATTAAAACTCACAAACATTAGGCGATGGTTCAGATCTAGCTCTAAATATCTCTGGTTTTGTCGTTGCGCAAGAGTATCTCGCTTCCCGATATGAGCGAGGCGAAGATTATCTTGAAAGAGCGTAGAAAAGATTCTTTCAATTCACTATCGCTCATCGAGCTAATGGCTTTGTACTCTTCGTAATGAGCGGCGAAATTGATCAGCGGTATTATAGAGAAGAAAAATTTGAACACCGACATATCTCCCGAATATGTGAAATCCCTGTCGGCCTCGTAGATAGTTTTGAATACGGGGTTGTCTTCCCCGTCGCCCGTAAGTTCCATAAATCTGAAAAGATCGTTGTGGTGCTTGCTGTCCTTGAGAGATTCAAGCATGAGTATGCGTATGACGGCTCTTTTTTCCAGCACGAAATCCAGCGAACGCTCGTAGTAATTCATGACCTTTCTGAAGAAATCACGGACCGCTCCGCCGTCGATGAAACGGAGCCTGTCGGTTTCGATGTCTAGTTTCCCGTCTCTGATCATCTGAACTATGCCAGTGTGAACGAAATCCATTGCGATGGTAGTTGCGTCCTTCATAAGCGAATCGACCAGGAAGTTGAGGATTTCCTCACGCTATTTGTCAAGTCGCCGCTATCGACTCGCGATGTGCGGCTTGTTTTATATGAGCAGTAGTTTGTGATTGGCTGCTAAAAAGACAGGGGGGCAAATCGACTTGTCTGTTCACTATGAAAAGGCGAAAAACGAGAGGTGGCTAAAATGATTTTTTAATCACGCTGATTGTAAAAATTCCCCGATAGACCTCACGATGATATTTAGTGACCTCCGATATGAAAAATTGCAGCTCCTGAGAAATTGAAGCTTTTGAACGCATTCTGCATCATAAATATGAACTCTTTGAATAGCGTGAAAAACAATGGTTCACTCTTTCCGGAAATCGAGCGAACGGCGGGTAATACCGCCGTCCGCTCATTGGAATCGAGTTTTCCGCCACCCGGACCGTCCCCCTGACCGTTTCCCGGAGAACCATAGCCAGCACCATCGTCCGGTCCATCGGAAATGCCATCGCCCGGACCGTTTCCGTTGTTAGCAAACACCAAACCAAAAGCCACCAATAGAAGAAGGGTAAGAGTGATTATTCGCTTCATATTATCGACCTCCTGAGATATATGAAATCAGTATAGAAGAACGTCCATTAAAGAGAGATTAAAACCCTTATTCCGTCGTACAAATGCGTTCAGGGCGCTCTGTGAGATCCATATGAATTTCAAACCCGGTACCCTATCTATGCGGATGTCCAAATCTCTGTCGTCCCTGCGATTTCCCTTCGTGAACGAGTCAAAGATCTCTATCTTAGAAACGAAAAACGATCTTTCAATTCGGGAAAGTTTTTTACGCAGTACCTGGATAACACTTTCCAGAACTCGCGCAATACCACCTCGCCGGAATTCTACTAAATCTGCCGATAACGTTGGGCGCGAGGCGCTCAGTGGCATCGGCAATAAAGACAGATAGGAGACCACAAACCCGAGAAAAACCCGATCCAGTGTCGAATAAGGGATTGTAATCCCTTCGTGCTATCCCCGTATATGTCAAATTTAGAAGTAGCTTTGTATTCGACAGCTGAGATGGTATAATATCATGTTTAAATATATAGTCGTTAGTTTGAATACTTTATATTTTCGAGAACCAGAAATGTCTTTCTAGCCGTTCATTTTCGCAGCTATAAGCATCGCCGAATTGGAATCTCCGCTTCTGAAAGATTGTTGAGTGGAGGGAAAATAGATGCGAAAAATACTGATTGCGATCTTATTGCTGTATGTCTTATTCTTGCTGACTTCCTGCTTAATAAAGCCAGTTGTGTTGTCGTTATCGATTATCCCTCAGAGCAGCGGAACATTTTCGGGGACGGGTGTATATCTGAAGGGTGAATATGTAACTATAACGGCGGATGCAACTGAATGCTTCATGTTTATCGGCTGGTATGACAGAGAGAATGATTCTTAGTCAGCGCAGATCGGGAGTATACTTTTACCATTCAGAAAAGCCAGAACCTGATGGCGAAATTTGAAAAGGCCTTCCTAGAAGTCAATTTTCTTTTGCTGGGCTCAAATATAGCCGGCTGCAAATACGATGTGAGAATCAAAGTGAATGAAAGGGTAACAAAAATAGACTTCAAAGATAGAGACGAAATCTCTTTCCCAAAGAACGAAGTCTTTCCAGATGAAACCGGATGGATACAATTCTCCGAGTTCTACACTAATCCTGGCGTCAAGAAGACGACAATTCTCGCCTATACGGAGGACACCAGGGTCTCATATTGCACTTTTAGCATTGAACAAAAACATCAGGATTTTTAGCAGTTCTCTTCATTGTACTCGAGAAAACACTTTTAGATGAACAAAAGATAGTTATGGATATTGAGTAGATTTGGGATCGTACCGAGAGTGTAATGATCTATAAACGGGGAGGTAGGTATGCCATGAAGAAAAGAACGCTCACTCTGGCTTTCTTCGTGTCTGTTGTTTTTGGATTGTTTTTGCTATCCGGTTGTCTAAAGCTCCGGGGAGAGGTTGAGATAGATGCCAGATTCACTCCGGTCACGGAATGGCCGCTGTTGAGTCAGAATGAATTCAAGGCGGAGTTGTCTGTCTCGAAGACAGGCGCTGCGGTCAGCCTGGAGATCATCGCTGATGGCTTCGTATCTCAAGGTGATTTTAAGCTTGAAAAGGGGCAGGCAGTTATCGAGGATCTCGTAGTCGAGAGTGGTATAAAAGAGCTGACGATCATTGCAAGAGATTCGAAGGGCAAAGAGCTCGCAAGAAAGATGTTCTCTATTTCCGCTAAAGAAGATGAATTTGTAGCAGGTTCTGTCGATAGCCGCACGGGCATCTATATAACCGCGAGCTCATTTCCGGTAGATGAAGGTTTCTTTCTCGTCTATCCTTATGCTGAATGGTTCGGCCCGGCAGATATCGGTGGAGAAAGGCTTTTTGTCTTTTACTCCGCGGATTACCTGGAAGGGCTATCGCCCATGGATAGATACAAGATAAGCAGGGTGATACTCAGGGCGGAAGATCCGACAAATGTTGAAGAGGCGGCCTTTCTTTTAAGAGTAGAGGACATCTGGAAGTATTTCGAATTTCCCGAGGCCGCCAAAAAGATGGACTATGAAGTCGCGATCGGAGGTGGTCTCATAAGCCCGACCGCGGTTGATGTTCAGTCTCGCAGAAGATTCGATATTAAGGACCGCGTTTATTTATACGCGGTTATTTTTCACGCTGTTCCAGAGGATTGCGGAAATCCCGAGATCAACGCCGGTTCGGTTATCTATCATGGAAGCTTTTGCGCAGAAGGAGTGGCTGACAACCTTGTCGCAGACGCCTTTCCCGGCGTAGATTGCGTCTTTCTCGCCTGGTACGACGACCCGGGATTGGAAGAAGCACACAATCTAGGAGAGGCCGATCCATTGCTCTATCATCTGACAGCCGGCGAGGTCCCGCAGTTTCCCCATAAGTTCGACATCTACGCCAATTACGGGCTGGCTTATTTCGAGATAGCTGTCGATATCGATCCAACCGATTCGGGGACGATAACCGTTGACAATCATGAAGTGACAATACCTTATGCGGGAGACCACCGTTACGCAGAAGAAGTCAGGTTGGAAGCCTTCCCGGCAAACTGCTACGACTTTGTCGGCTGGTATGAAAACGGGACGGAAGTCAGTATAAGCAACCCTTACGCTTTCGTAGTCTACCAGTCTCGAACTTTGACTGCCAGATTCACTACAAGCCAGCATACGGTCAAGATCGATCCCGATCCTCAAGACGCCGGAAAAATCAAAGTCGACGGAGCAGCGGCCGTTGAAACATACGAAGCGACTCACCTATGCGGAAGCCTTCTGGAGGCAGAAGCGGTGCCGGGAGAGTGCCACTACTTTCGCAACTGGACCGAGAATGGTCAGGAACTAAGCACGGAGAGGACATATGAGATTTTAGTGAGCGGCGATAGAACAATAAAGACGAACTTTCTCAGCTGGAACGACCTCTTCGATTCGCTGGATACCGTCATTGTGTATCACGGATTGGGTATGGCCTCTTACAACATTGTTTTGAGCGGCAACGCATCGGAACTGCCGCCAGAGGTAGAGAAACTCGAAATCTGGTCCGACACGGGAGTCATGTTCGTCGGAGGTTATGGAGGAGAAGAAGGCCCTTTCTCATCGGGAAACCCATATGCGCTGACCGGCGCAGAGCTTGCTTCCGCCGATTGGCCCCATGAGATAACCCTAACCTATGGCGAAGGCGAGACGCTGAACGATTATCCTGAAAAGCTATATATAAGGGTTAATGAAGCGTTGAGCTGTGTTGTCGAGTTGGATGTACCTCAACCGGCCTGGGAGGGCTGGGATTCAAGTCACCATCTGTTCACGCAGTCCAACCCGGATACAGGTGGAACGGTCGAGGGAGCCGGTACTTACGAAGCGGGTCAGAAGGTTTACCTGACGGCTCTTCCGGCCGAGAACTTCGAATTCGTAAACTGGACGGCGACGGCCGGCACTCTTGAATCTCCAGACGAAGCGGAAACCAACTACACCATGCCCTCCGAAGACGCGACCGTTACCGCGAACTTCGCGCGTACCGGTTACAGGGTCCTCTTCAAAGAGAAAAACAATCTTGCGGGTGTATCGATACAGCTCTATAAGAACTCGGGCGAGCCATCTTACGATTACGTTCCAATGGGCGATCCACTGGTTACGGATATCAATGGCGAAGCGTCCATCAATCTTGAGAGTGGCTACTACTACTTCGAAGCTTCAAAGCAGGGATATGAAGTCTGGGCAGTTTATTTTGATGTTATTGATAAAAACCTTGAACAGGATATCGTCATGGAAGCGAAGAAGTATGCGGTTAATTTCAAAACTACCGCGAAGGTTCTCACGGGGCTGTTCGAGATCAAAATATACTCGAAAGCGAACATGGAAGAAGGAGATCTAGTGGCGACACTGAACCACGATAACGCCGAGACGGGGACGGCAAACCTTCTGTCGGGAAGATACTGGTTCAGGTTGAAGCACCGTTCGGCCTATACAGGAAGAAACGTAGATTTTTCCTTCTCGGGCACTTTCGAAGTGAAAGACGACACCAATCTCGAATATTATCTGGAGAACGATCTTGCCTTACCGGACGATATCTACAAGTACAGAATCAACTTCATGTACGACTACTTTGGTACGGCCGTAACCATCTCATCTGAAGGCAGATTCAAAGTCGAAGATGGACTCGAGATCAATATGCAGATGAAGACTGATATATACGACTCTCCCGGAACATACTTCTTCCGCAATAAAGGTCAAACAAAGGTCTTCATTGAAACCTGGGGCGGCGGAGGCGGTGGAGCCTACGCCAGAAGCGTTGTGACCATTACAGATCCATCCTATAACATCGTAGTCGGTGGCGGTGGAAACGGTGGCATCGGAAACAATAATGGAAACGATGGTCAACCCAGTATCTTTGGAGAAAACCTCGTAGTCGCCGCGGGCGGAAAGGGTGGCTCCTATATTCCCAAAGGTAATGAAGGCTCCTATCCGGGTGCCGGTGGATCGATAGATGACTCCGTTGGTGATATAAAGTATTCGGGCGGAAATGGCGATAACGGCGGAGGCGGAGGTGCAGGCTCAACTGCCAGTGGAGGAGACTCTAACGGTAACGCTAAGGGAGCCGGAGGATACGAAAGCGGAGGCGACGGCGGCTGGGTACCGGTTTATAACGGTTCAAACAGCGGACAAATAACTGGCGGAGGAGGAAGCGGAGCTAATAGAACCAGTAATGGAGGAACTTAAAATGGTGGTGACGGTGCCGATGGAAAAGTGAAGATGACCTATATAGAAATCCCCTCGGCGATTCTGATGAAGATAAACTATATAGATTATGACAGAGCGTATAGATGGTTTCCCGGCATCGGTTGGCAGCATCAGCTTATTGTGAGAATGAGTGTCCAGGATTACGATGGCTATCCCGTACCCGGAACATACGTAACGGCCACTATTTACCGTGATAAAAGCTATTACAGGGATCTGCTTGGGTATGTCGGACTCTCAACCGAATTCTATATCTCTCCCCCGCTTGAAGAGGGGTTCTACAAAACAGTCGTCCAAACTCTCGAAGCGGCCGGATACCTATGGGATGGCGTTACTCCCAATAATGGGAGGAGCTTCGATTTCTAGACTATCAATATAACATAAGTTCCGAAAAGACAGCTCGATCACACGATACTCTCGGAGAGCAACTTCCGAGAGTATCTTTCTGAGCCTTTGACGGAAGGTCTATCGCTACTATCTTTATTCTGACCTTCTTAATTCGCAATTGTCCAGCTCCTGACGGACAGCCCAAAACAGGCCATTTCATTCATCCGATCTGATGTTTGATCCTCTCCCGCAAGTATCCTCAAAAAAACGATCTCGTTGAGTGAAAACCATAGTGGGATGATAAGAGCGGTTGTGAGTGGTGTGTGATGGGTAATGAGTGGTAAAGAGCAACAGTGCGAAAATCGTCGGTAAGAGCGAGATCCCGTATATAAAGAGCGGGGTCCCGTATAGGAATCCTGAATTTGATCCCTGAATAAGATCATTTCAGGGCAGGCTCATCAGGGCGGGTTCCACGGGATGACAGTCTTACTCCCTTCCCGTCATTCTGAGCTTGACTCAGAATCATGGTTTTCTAAGGAGTGGTCCCGGATCGGGGTCCAGGATGACAGCCCCTTCAGGTCATCCTGGCATGTTCCTAGTCAGGATCCCGGTCTTCACGAAAAACGGGGACAGACGTCTGGAGCCCGTCAGTCCCCATTTTCGCGGTCTTTCTTCCCTTCCCGTCATGCCGGACATCGATCCGGCATCTCCGCTCTTTCCTCTGTCTTGAACCAAGAACGAGGAACTGCTCTTTCACTCTTCCAAGGACGGCTTTTTGCTCTTGCAAATGAAGAACAAAGCTATTAGCTCCGCTACGAAAAACCGCTATTCCGAAGGACGGCTCTTCTGAGCGAGTACCATAGTGGGATGTAGTTTATCTACCGATATGGATGACTGAGAAGAAGAACAGAAGGGGGCCAGTCTGCTGGTGTTCTTATGAGCGGACAGGAAGAGGGCACAGGAACACCCTTCAACAAACCTTCTCTGCTCTATACGTAGGAAGCGAACTGAATCGATGACATCCGAGATAATCTGTGATATATTCGTTGTGGGCATGAAATCATCCTTTCGTATGGTTTGATCACCACGAATATACGATGATTTCATGCCTTTTTCAATGATCCTGTCCTATTTCCTTCTTTTGGTTAAGTCAAAGTGCATAAGTTGAGAAAAAGAGTTCCACCGGAGAATCTGGCGGTATCTTTCGCATTTCAAAAGTTGCGATCTGATCTCAGTGATCCAGCAGAAATCTCTTCAGTGCTTAGAAGCTGGCAAGATCGATGAAGGCGAAACTCTCGATCATCATCTTTTTTTCCATATAGCATCATTCCGCGGGACAGTCCTCTGTTGTCAATAGCCGCGGTACTGAAGAGATCCTTCCTGTCAAATATCTCCTGACTACAAGCGTCGATCTCGATAGCTTCGCTATAGCGAAAGGTCTCTCAGAGAGTTTTGCGGGTTTGCAAAATCAATTCTCTCATCTCACCTTTCTCAAGAAGCCTCCCGGAAACAAGCTTGAGGTTGTCCTCTTCCATATCACCGGACAGGAGAGAATAGTCGAAAGTGTATTCGAAGCTCGTGCAACCAAGCTGAATTCTAACTTCACGTAGAAATCATGCTTGAATGAGTCGAGCATATTGATGTAAACTCCCTTCCGGTTGGCTTTCTCAATATCTCTCAGCAAAAAAACCTGGTTATTCCCACATTGCGACAGTCGATAAGGTTTGCAACGCCCTCGACATACCTGCATTCGAAGATTCTGTTCCGGATCTTCGCGAGATATTTATGACTTATACACGCTGCGGCGAAACTCTTCCATTCGAACGCGTACAGATGTAGTCCCAGCCAGACTGTACAGTAAAAAAGATAGATTGTACCGACCGGGTAAGAATAACCAGATTCCCCGTCCGCTAGATCTTCGCTATTGGCTAATGGATTTACTTCTCGCAAAGCCAGAAACTCAACGATATAAACATCCGGATGTTATATGTTTTAGCATCTCGCACTCCTCCTGTGGGTGATTTTGATAGAATTACTCTGTGTCGAACTCGCCGATCCACCGGAGGCGCGTATTAGCCGTCAAGTAATGGACGGTCTTTCCCATCAATCTATGAAATGGAGGCTGCTCATGGATAAAAAGATCAAAGAGGACCTTTTGGTTCGTAACGAGAGGATCATCAAGGCCGTAATCGAGAAATCAGGGCGCGTTTGTCCCAGTTCGGTCGCACTGATAGGTATCTACGGCTCATTTGTCTCGGACGATATTTATGAAAAGTCCGATCTCGATCTGTTCATATTGATAAACGATCCCGACGGCTACAAGATCAGTTCATGCTTCATTCTGGGCGATGTCGCACACGATATCTATTGCACGACATGGAAGCAACTTGAAGAAATGGCCCTATACTCGAACCCGTATATCTCTAGGTTGGTGGATCTCAAGATCATTTACTGTCCAGACGACAGGTATCTTCAAAGATTCATGGAGCTTCACGACGCTGCCTGCAAACGTCTATCGTCCTCTTTGAACGAGTCCGATCTGCAGAACATTAAAATACACTTCGAGGAGGCTAAAAAATCATACGCAGACGTAATGATGAGTGAAAAGCCTGAAAGAGCCAAGTATGCGTCGGCCAGACTGATCTACTACTGCGAAATGATCGTATATCTCATGAATAAATCGTATGTGAGGCTCGGGGTAAAACGGAGGCCCGAAGAGATCGAAAAGATGCAGAGATTACCATCCGGTTTTCTAATCTACTACCATCTACTCGTTGAAGCTGACTCGCTGCGATCTATCAAGAAGCAGGCAACATCGCTGATTCAATGTATCAAGGATGAAATTGAATCGATCAAAAACAAAGTACAGAGTAAGAAAAAACTCGACCGGCAAGCTCTTGAGGGATCTTACGAGGAAATTTATTCCAACTGGAAGAACAAGATGGGGCTGGCCGAGAAAATCGGTAGCAAGTATCTATCGCTTATGACGGCAGCCAGCTGCCAGTTTTTCTACGATCAAATGGGCGAAGAGTACGAAGGCGTTTCCGTGGATCTGATGAAACACTTTGACATCGATGATCTGTCAGCATCGGCGAAGGCATTTGACGAAGCGATGGAAAAGTATAAATTGCTGTACGATAAAAACGGCATCGATGTAAAACGGTATGCAACGATCGAGGAGTTCGAGGACGACTACCGGAAATAACTCGAAAATCATAGTTCTGGTGCTTTGCGCATGGGTTTTTCCGTTTCGGCACTTCGTGTCCGGGTTCTTGCTTAGAAACGAGAAGAAAAGAAAGCTGACCGGTCGTCGGAAGTGGAATGACTGTTGCAATCTCTCCGGTAGTGTAGTAATATTCTATTTACTCCTATTTATCGCAGGAATACCCTCCTGCAGTTTTTTTATGCCTTTTTTCAGTCGATCCAGTCTCTAATCTCCAACCCGGTAAATCAGCCCCGAAGGAGGTGTTGCGTTTGTCTGGTCTGGCCATCGCCATGACTTCTTTCAACAGGAGCCGGGCATATCTTTTGAACCATCTGGTTAATAACCTCGGCAGTTTCATCTTTGGCTACATCTACGTGAGTATATGGAAGGCAGCGTTGGGGGATTCTCCGGAAACGCCGTCGATGGTGACCTATATCATGGTGAATCAATCGATTCTCTGGGTCACGATGTTTCTTTCGCGCGGAGCCTATCTTCCGCAGAAGATAAGAGAAGGGACTATCGTTTTCGATCTTCTGAGACCTTATGGATTGCTTTTTTGCAGTTTCTTCGAAGTAGCCGGTCACGGTCTATACAGTTTGATTTTCAGGGCGACTCCGATATTCCTTCTGGGCTATCTTCTGCTCGGCGTATCTCCTCCGGAGATAGGGAGTTTGCTTCCCTTTATGCTGACTCTCTTCAACGGTTTTTTGATATCGTTCCTCTTCAACTATTTCGTTGGACTGTGGTCGATCAAATTTCTCAGCCCAACCGCGGCACAGGGACTTCTATACATGACCATGAACCTGCTGGGAGGCGCCTTTCTTCCGGCCGAATACTACCCGGGATTTCTCCGTTTCCTGATGCCGCTCCTGCCGTTCGCCTGTGCCAACTACTACCCTTCGAGCGTTTATCTGGGCACGGTGAGCCTGGTCAGGGCCCTGGTTTTGCAGTGCTTCTGGATAGTCGTGCTTTTTCTTCTGGCGCTGTACATGACGGAAAAACTCACGAGATCGATCCAGGTTCAGGGGGGCTGAGATGAGGAGCGTAATCGCACTTTTCATGGCCAGTCTCAAGGCGCAGTACGAGTACAGGCTGAATTTTTGGCTTGATACGTTGATAAACGGGGCCAACCTTTTCAGCGACTTTTTGCTGATGGCCTTCTTGATGTTGAGCTTCAAGGAGATCGGCGGTTGGAGTCTCGGAGAGATCGCGGTTATATATTCGATCGTCGAGATGGGATGGGGAATCTTCAGGCTTTTCGGCGAGGGACTCCACAGGTTCGAAGAGCTCATGGTGACCGGAAGATTCGACCTTCTCCTCATCAGGCCCAT
Organism: Mesotoga infera; assembly: GCF_900157305.1. NCBI lineage: Bacteria > Thermotogati > Thermotogota > Thermotogae > Kosmotogales > Kosmotogaceae > Mesotoga > Mesotoga infera. The sequence goes on along the minus strand of NZ_LS974202.1, from coordinate 3,211 downwards.
GAACACGGTGAAACAGCTGTTACTAGAGAGGATAGACTTCAGACGGCTTGGAGTCGTGATAGAGGCCCTGGCCGTTGCCATTTTCGGTTTTACGGCCAGTCGCATCGATTTTGGAGATATGTGGCTCGCTTATATTGTTCTGGTCTTCTTTTCGACTGTCATGACATTCGAGATAAATATAATTCTGGCCGCCATAGCTTTCTGGACAGTCAGGAACTCCGACATAATAGTTCTGGCATTCTATTCGACGAGAACGGCGGCTATGTACCCGGCACACATCTACGGGCCGGTCCTGAAGAATGTCCTGACCTTCATCGTGCCTCTGGCGACCGTGGCCTACTTTCCTGTGGGATATCTTACCGGAAGGATAACTAGTATCATAGCCCTAATCTCACCGGTTTTAGGGGTGACCGCCCTGCTGCCAGTGACGGTCTTGATATGGAAGCTCGGTCTAAAACACTACGCAAGCACGGGAACGTGATAACCGAAAGGAGTCTTATGAAAATAGTCAACGTCGAGAATCTTCAAAAGAATTACACAGTTTATCAGAGAAAGGGTCTGCTGAGAGAGAAGCGCATAATAAGAGCGCTGCAGAACATCTCCTTCACCGTGAACCGCGGAGAGTTTCTTGGCTATATAGGCCCCAACGGCGCCGGTAAATCTACGACCATCAAAATACTGACGGGAATCATGACCCCCGACGGTGGCTCGGCCATCGTAGACGGTATGGTTCCTTACCGAGAGAGGAAGCGTTACGTCAAAAAGATAGGAGTCGTCTTCGGCCAGAAAACGCAGCTCTGGTGGGACCTCCCCGTAAGAGACACCTACACGCTTCTCAAGGCGATCTACGGAGTTCCCGAGTCGCGGTTCAAAGAACAGATCAATTATCTTTCAGACCACCTTGAGCTTGAGGAGATAATGGACAGGCCTGTCAGACAGCTAAGCCTAGGCCAGAGGATGAGGGCCGAACTGGCGGCCGCTCTAGTTCACGATCCCGAACTCCTATTCCTGGACGAGCCGACGATAGGACTGGACATCGTTTCAAAGCACAGAGTCCTCCAGTTCCTCAGGGAGCTTCATTCGAGAGGCAAGACCATCTTCCTGACGACACACGATCTGAAAGACATCGAGGCGCTCTGCCAGGAGATCCTGATCATCAACCACGGCAGTCTGGTCTATAAGGGTACTCTCGAGGGACTGAAAGTCATGGTGAAGCTTCCAAGGGTTTTGAGAATCCAGTTGAGGGAAGGCGCCTTTTCGCTGGACGGGAGAGGTGCTGAATTCATCGAGAGATACGCGGCCAGGTACGACCCTAAGATTGGAATTATAGACGTGGAGCTTTCGGGCGCCTTCAGGCCGGCGAACGTGGCGCGCGAATTTATGCAGGTGATGGAGATAGAAGACTTCAGGATAACCGATCCCTCGATCGAAGATGTGGTCAGGATCATTTACAGAAAGTGATCTAGCGCCTTTTGCCGGAGATGGGGAAAACTTGGGCGAAGCTCTATCAAACGGCTGCCGACCTGGATGAAAGCAGACCTATCAGATCGTCGTACAGTATCTTGGTGCTGCCCTTACCCATCATAACGCTTTTGTCTATCTTCTTGATCGAGTGTATGACGGTAGGATGTTGTTTTCCGGTCTCGCGGGCTATCTCCACGACCTGCTTGCCAAAATGCTGTTTGAGTATGTACATCACGAGCTGCCTGGCGAGAACTATCTCTTTGTTCCGGCTATTTCCCTTTATATCCTCTCTGGATATCTTCATTATGCGTTCGATCGCATCGTAGATCTGGTCGATCGGTTTCTGGCTGGAAGGAATGCCCGGCGAACTTGCAAAGGATTGTAAGATCCTGCTGGCCAATGATATATCGATTCTGGCGTTGTAAACGCTGCTGTGAACTATTAGCTTGATTATGGCTCCTCTCAGTCTTCTGAGGTTCCCGTCGATGTTGCTTGCCAGTATCATCGCGACATCGTCGGGAAGGCTCACCGATTCACGCTGTGCAAGCTTTTTTGCGATATGGAACCTTGTTTCGGCCTCCGGCTGCTGTATGGTCATCAACATACCCATCTGAAACCTGGATATAAGCCTGCTGTGAAAGTTGTCCAGCTCCTCGGGATTTCTATCGGAACATATTATGAGTTGTTTACCGGCGTCGTGAAGCTCGTTGAAGGAATGGAAAAATTCGGTCTGGACGCCCTTTTTTCCAATTAGAAACTGGATGTCGTCTATGAGAAGAACGTCCGACCTCTTCCGATAATGATCCCTGAACTTCTGGATGTTGTTCTCTTTTATCGACTGGATCATATCGTTCATGAACTGCTCACTGGTGATATAGAGAACCTTCTTGTCGGGGAAATTCGTCATCGTCTCCTGTGCGATGGCCTGTAGAAGGTGGGTCTTTCCGAGTCCTACGCCTCCGTACACAAAGAAGGGATTGTACTTCCCGGGATTGCGTGCGACGTCACGCGCCACTTCGTATAGCGCCCTGTTTTCTTCGCCGACCACGAAGTTTTCGAAAGTGTATTCGGGATTGAGATTGGAAATCATCAGTGGTTTTCTCTTCAGAAGAGAGCCGGCCTGTTGATGTACCGCAGTCTCTTCTTTCGAAAGCTCTCCGTCCTTGAAGACTATCTCGAAAGGTAGCTCCTTCCCGGTGGCTTCGTGAATGGACCTGTTTATGACTCCACCGTACTTGGTTTGAAGCCAGTCTTTTATAAAGAGATTCGCGACGGAAAAGACAACCCTGTCATCCTCTACAGATTTCAATTCAAAAGTGGAGAACCAGTTGTCCCAGGTCTTTTTGGCAACCTTCTTTTTGAGGACGTTTATAATTTGGCTAGACACAACTACCTCCACGGATCAGTTACTGTAACCCCGAAGCAAACCGCACAATCGAAAAAAGAACCCCAAATGATCTCGCTGAAGTAATTACTACTATACCAGAATCGAACCCTAGAAAAAATAGACAAATTTTGTGTGCCACTATAGAAAGGGGCAGACAAAAAGTCCGCCCCTAGATGTGACAGTTAAGAATATGCGACTATTCTACTGTTATTGCCTGAACTGGACAGGAATCGGCTGCGTCCTGCGCACAGGCAGCTTCGGTTTCGGGAAGAATTGCCTCGGCCTTACCGTCGTCGGCCATCTTGAAAACATCTGGGCAAATCCCTTCACACACACCGCAACCAATGCATGTATCTTTGT